>CAJULA010000076.1 GCA_910587155.1 uncultured Lachnospiraceae bacterium | reverse complement strand
AGCAGACGGAAAAGCTACTCCATGAGCGAAAAGAACTGATAGACCAAGCGGAAAAGTATCTGCTATACCGGGATTACCACAAGACCTATAAACAGACCAAACCGAAAAAGCAGGAAGAATATGCGGAACGCTACCGCACCGAACTTGCACTGTATGACAGGGCGGAACGGTATCTGAAAGAGCATTTAGGGAGCGACACCAAGCTAAGACCGAAAGCATGGAAAGCCGAGGTTGCCGACCTCACAGCACAGAAAGACCGCCTGTATCGGGAAGTGCGAAAGCTGAAAGAGGAAGTTGCTGAAGCCGAAGCCGTTAAGCGTTGTGCAGAACAGGCGATACCGCCGACAGAACAGAGAAAGGAGAAGTCAAAAGCGCAAGATGTGTCATTGTAATCCAGTCGGCTATGTATCATCATCAGCGGTAAGTCAGCCGCACAGTTTTACCGCTGTTTTTTACCCTAAAAGGTCAACACTGAATTTATATCCAATGCCTAACACCGTTTTCAGATAAAACGGGTTTTTACTGTCCGGCTCAATCTTTTTTCGTAGGTTGCATATCACATTTTTAACGCTTGAATGGCAACTGTCACTATCCATGCTCCAAACAGCTTCAAAGATTTGTGACTGCGTGAATACGATTTCGGGATTGGACGCAAGCAGGACAAGCGTACCATACTCAAGGCGGGTAAGGCGCACATCTCTCCTGTCCCGCAACACCCTACGCTGATGTTGCCGTATTTCCAATCCATGAAAGGACAGGACAGCCGAGGAAACAGGCTGTACCGTTTCAACCCCAAATTCACCGCCCAAGAGGGAAACCGCCCTCTGAAAAGCCGTTTCCTCACTGTCGGCAAATGTCAGCACTATCATTTTACCCATATTCATTACCTCTCTTATCCGTTGCGTTTATGCAACATTTATTCTGCCCTGTTTTCTTTTATTTGGCAGTAAGAAACAAGTATATATGCCATAAACAGGAATGTCAATTTCATACGGACAAGGGAACAGACAGCCACTATCAACAGCGGGCGTATGGAGATTACTCTGTATGCCCTCTTTTCATGTAAAGGAGATTTATGTATATGTCAAAAAATAATGAGAACCAACAGGCGCAGGAACGCCGACCGCACTTTGTAAAGACCATAGGCAGAACGACCTACCTTGTGACGTGCCACTTTAGCGAAACAAGCAGAGAAACCTTGCAGGATAAGCTAAAACGCATGATTGTACGGGATATTCAGAGTGGAAATTATTAAATTTCATACTCACTCTTTTTTTGTCTTGACGGCACAGACGATAAAGGCACAGTATTAGTAGAGTGCGGGAAAATGCTCTTAAAGAACCATTACAGGGTAAAAGTGCTGAATACCATTAACTTCAAGAAGTCCATGCACTACAATCCTCTCGTTTATATCCGGAGCGAGAAGGATATTCTGAAACTCGTAAACACAATCATCTTGAACACCAAAGGGGAGGGGCAGCAGTCCGGCGAAGATTTCTGGGTGAAAGCCGAAAAGCTCTATTATACCGCACTGATCGGGTACATCTGGTATGAGTGCGTGGAGGAAGAACAGAATTTTACCACCCTGCTTGACATGATAAATGCAAGCGAAGCAAGGGAGGATGACGAGGAATTTAAAAATCCCGTCGATTTGATGTT
>CAJULA010000075.1 GCA_910587155.1 uncultured Lachnospiraceae bacterium | reverse complement strand
CGGAGGGAGGAACGGCGTTCTTCGCCGCGCCTTCCTCCGCTTTTTCTTTTTGCCGGAATATCGGCTGATTCCAGCCACAACCCGGATTGGCCTATTGCTCTTTTGCTGTAATATATTTTTGGCTCCGGCTCTTAGGCTTATCAGGAATGGTCATTTTAAGTTTCCCAGATGCCAACAGCGGTTTCAAATAAGCCTTACTAAAATGAGAACGGTTTGTAATCCCAACAAATGACTGCATCTCATCCCTGCTTCTGGCCTCGGTGCAGAAGTCCAATAAAAGAGCCTGTTTTTGCGTCAAAGCAAGGTCATGTATGGTATCATGTGTGGTTTCATGTGTGGAACTACCACTCATGATGTAGTTCACATTTTTCAAAATCACCTTGAAATCCGATGGTGTTGAGAAAAACTCCGGTTTTAGATATTCTTCATACCCTGGCAGTTTTTCTGTTTCACTTACGATCTTACGCAGACCGCTTCCCCGCCGTTCCATATATTTCATACGGTGAAACAAGTCTGCAATGACTGGATTCCGGCGTACAGAGCGAATGGTATTGATGTCACATTCCTGAACAGGCGCACCCTCGAACATTCCACCTGGCGATACAATCTCTACCCGGTCATCGTACATATCAATATGAATCTCGCTGCCCAAAACGATATAATCCCGATGGATCAGGGCATTGACCACAGCCTCGGTTACTGCCCGCTCTGCGTAATCAGGTTTATCCACACGATACTGCGCTTCTTTTGCGAAACGGACTTTGGAGTTGTTTCGGATAAATTCACAGCCGCTTTGCAGGAGATAAATCAGACTGCCCTCATACTCCTTGTCATCCAGCGCATCATCAAAGATAGAGCCTTTCTCCAAACCATTCCAGCGGGTGCAGAATATCCGGGAGTTAAAAACAGTGCGCTGATCCGTCAGCAGCCTTCCGGCATTTGTGAGCATCCCATTTTTATCCGCAAGGCCAAAAGAACAGTAGTCCGGCAGTTCCATCCGCAGTCCTGTACGCTCCAGGTAGGTTGCTTCCAACAGTGTAAAGCTATAATCTTTCCTGGGGGCATCTGTCACCAGCGCGTCAAAGGACCGGTGTGTTCCTTTCAAAATCAGTTCGTTGACGATGTAATCAGGCGCAGCCACGCTTTCATTCCCAACCCGGATGTAGGCTTCCATAATACCGTCTGCCTTATAGTAATAGGGTGTAGAGGTCCCAGCTGGAATTTTTAAGGCAAGCATATCCTTTCCATCTTCCTGAAACGGGGTCAGCACAAATTGAGGGATGGGTGTAATCCGCTCCTTAATAAAGCGGCTGATGGCCTCGGCATCACCTTGAATGTCGGGCAGGCCGACCGTATTCTGATTATCGTCAATGCCAAAGAACAGCGTCCCTCCAATACCGTTAGAAAAGGCACTGACGCTTTTCAGCCAGCTTTTTGGTTTTTTAATTTCAACGGCAACTTTGAAATCACATTCCGTTGCCTCTGCTATCCATTTTTCTATCATAAAAGGCACTCCTTTGAGGTGCAGAAAAATTTTTATTTTATTATACCCGCCAAAAGGATTTATTGCAATAAAAGAAACGAGTTCAGAGAGGGAGGATTCCATCATGGCGACCACACGCATCATGCCGCTGCACATTGGCAAAGGCCGCACCGAAAGTCAGGCG
>CAJULA010000074.1 GCA_910587155.1 uncultured Lachnospiraceae bacterium | reverse complement strand
TGACTGAAGCCGCAAAACTGCTTGTTTTTTCGGATAAACCAATCCTCGAAATTGCACTCATTGCTGGATATGAGAGTCAGCAGTCTTTTACTGACAGCTTTAAGGCTATGTATAAAAAGGCTCCTAATCAGTACAGAGAGGAAGAAGAATTTTACCCGTTGCAGCTAAGATACGTTTTGAATGAGAATCCTACAAACTTAGAAGGGGAAAGCTGCTGGCAGCAGAAAATTACTTATGCAACAGACGCTGATATCCCGGAATGGATGAAACTGGTTCATCTTGTGATTGATGGTTTCCCGCATCTGGATGAGAGGCAGTATCTTGAACAGCTTAAAGAGTACATCAGGAACAGGCGGGCATTGATCCTGAAAGACACCGATACCGCAGTAGGAATCATGGCATTTAATGAAATGACAGGGAGTATTGACTTTTTGGGCGTGCATCCGCAATACCGGAAAAAGGGAATTGCCAGGGCATTCTGTGAAAAAGCGTTGCGCGAACTGGTATACTCCGAAGCAATCACCGTCACGACTTTCAGGGAGGGTGATAAGGCTGATACCGGACACCGGAAAACAATCAAAAGCCTTGGCTTTGCCGAAGCGGAACTGCTGGTCGAGTTTGGGTACCCAACACAGAAGTTCATTTTACGGAAAGAAGAAACGGAGGGAATGGGGCATGAATGAAGTACAGGAAGAAGGAAATCCACTTTCGCAAGACTTTGATATAAAGTCGTTGCTGAAATTCGCACTTCCAACAATTATAATGATGCTGCTCATGGGGTTGTATACGATTGTCGATACAATTTTTGTGGCACGGTTTGTAGGCACCAATGCGCTGTCGGCGCTCAATATTGTATGTCCGGTGATCAATCTGATTGTAGGGCTTGGAACCATGCTTGCCACAGGGGGGAGTGCCATTGTCGCCAGGAAGATGGGGGCAGGGGAGACTGTGAGGGCATCACAGGATTTCACGCTGATCATCGGTGCGGGTGCTTTGTTTGGAGTGATCATTACGGTTTTGGGAACTGCATTAATAGACAATATGATTCGGGGGCTTGGTGCAAGCGGGATTCTATTTCCGTATTGTAAGGAATATCTGTCCATCCTGCTCCTTTTCACGCCCGCAAGTATGCTGCAGGTCCTTTTTCAAAACCTGATTGTAACGGCGGGACGCCCCGGATTTGGAATGGCGCTTGGGATAAGTGCGGGAGCGGCCAATATCTTGTTTGATTATATTTTTATGGTTCCCCTGCAGATGGGAATCAAAGGAGCGGCATTAGGAACGGGAATCGGATACCTGATACCGACAGTGGCGGGTATCCTGTTTTTCACGGTGGGAAATGGCAGCCTGCATTTCAGGGGGCCTGTTATGGATATTTCCGTTCTGGCAGGGAGCTGTGCAAACGGTTTTTCAGAAATGGTAAGCCAGGGAGCCGCTGCAGTGACCACCTTTCTTTTTAACAGGACCATGATGAATCTGCTCGGTGAGGATGGTGTGGCAGCCATTACGATCATCATTTATACACAGTTCCTGCTGACTGCGCTTTACATAGGATTTTCGATGGGAGTAGCGCCTGTTATCAGCTATAATTATGGGAAACAGGACAATGGCCGGTTAAAAAAGGTATTTTCCGTTTGTATGCGGTTTATTATCCTGGTCTCTATCGTTATTTTTGGAATGGCTATTGCCTTTGGCTCCC
>CAJULA010000073.1 GCA_910587155.1 uncultured Lachnospiraceae bacterium | reverse complement strand
CAAAGTTTTCAGCTTTTTCAAGAATTTCTTCCCAATGTTCGGTTATGGTCTTAGGCCACTTATAAATATTTTTTGACGCAAAATGGCAAAATTTCTGCATAAGAAAAACACTTATGCCAATGCTGGTATAAGCACAAGGTTTCTAACGGTTAATCCTGCCGCAATGACCTCTTTGCCGTAAGCTGTTGTAAAATACTTATAAGTTCCTTGAACCCGTTCAATAATCCCATGGAGACGGAGCCGCTTAAAAATTCTCGACATGGCAGACGGACTGATATCCTCCAGATGGCGGCGGATATCCTTTCCCTGCATTCCAAAAGTCATGTATTCGCCCCGGCTGATCACTTCCAGTACCAACAGATCTTTTGGGGAAAAGAAGTTCAGCCCACGGTAGGAACGGCCTTTCTCCTTAACAGCCTCTGTTGCTTTTGTAAGATTCTTCTTTCCGCCGCTGTGGTCATCAAAGGATGATACGAATTCCAGATACCGGTAGTTGGCGGCTTTCATGATTGTGAATAACTGATACAGGCTATAAATACTTTTTTTCAAAGGCGCTTTTTGTTCTGTGGAACTGCCGTCCCTGTGTTCCACTTTCCGTTTTACACGAAAAGTCCCGATGTCATTGCAAGTACTTTCTATCCGTAAAACACAGCCAAATTTATCATACATTTTAATTGATACATCACCCATATGGTGTTTGATTCTCGTACCGAGAATACGCTGGTTATAGTTTGTACCGACTTCTTTCTTACAGTTATAGGTAATGCGCTGTCCCAGGAATGCAGCGATGTTATCCGGCTTTACCGTAAAGATTGCCGTCCGGATGATCTCATCATAAAGGGGCTCCAGGTCACAGGCCTGTTTGAACATGATATCGGTTGCGCACTCAATCTGTTGGACTGTCCAAGTGTAGCCGAGACCGAGCGATTCCGCAATGGGACAGTAGCGTTTTGCAAATACATCCAGGATTTTATGGAGACCTTCCGGGTTGATTCTGTCAGATAGTTTCTGGGCAGTTTCGACATCTGAGATTTCAAGGAAGGCGTTATCATGCATACGGTAAGTGATCCCTTTCTTTTGCAGCTTATGGGCCAGAAGATTATGACCGTTCATGTAGAACTGCAGTCGGAAGGGAGCCCAGGTGGGGACCCGGAGATAACACAAGCCGAGTTCTTTATCTATAAAATAAAAATAATAATGGAGACATTTGCTTTGGTCAAACTTAAGGAATGTTTTTCCGGTTGTTTTATCATGCCATGGCTTATAAGTATTGCATTGTTCCATGGCAGAAAAGATATGAATCAGCCCCTCAGACTTACCGGTTTTCTGAATGATCTCCTGGATGCGGTCATCTTTTCGGAACGCCCGGAGTTTCCGGATGAACTCAATCTGGATGCCGTTTTCATCTGCAATGCGCTGGGCATTGGCACGGACCTGTTCCGTAAGAGGCTGGGAGAAACTAGAAAAATCAAAAATACGGATGTTGTTGGCTTTTAAATAGCTGGTCATACCTTCCGCATAACTCCATCCGGGGATATAGCCCTGGATGATCATACGGTCATAGCAAGTGATGATACCATTCATTTTGTCAGCATATTTATCCGTAAGTAACATGAACACATCCTCCAATATTTTTCTTTATTGTACTTGAAATTTGGAGGAAATGCAAAAAAACTTTTCCGGTTTATCCGGGTTAGGG
>CAJULA010000072.1 GCA_910587155.1 uncultured Lachnospiraceae bacterium | reverse complement strand
ACAGGAGTTCCTTTAATTCCTTGTTTTCACGGACTGCGGCAGCATATTTCCTGTCCAGTTCCGAAAACTGGATGTGTGCCTCGGTACTGATCCTTTCGTTTTCACGCTGGAGCAGTTTTAGCGCGGCAAGCTCATCATAAAGGGAAACTGCAAGAGAGAGCAGGGTATCCCTGTCGGTCCGTCTGATCCGGTCAATAAAAATATCCCTGTCTGCCTGCATGGTATCCCCTCCTGGTGTGCTTCAGTCTGAAAGCTTCCGGCACAGTGCCTCAAGTGTTTTCAAAATATCCTGTTTCTGTCCGAGCAGCGCCTGGTTTTCTGCTTTCAGGACCCGGATCTGCTCTTCTTTTTCGGCGATGATCCGGATATGCTGCGCGGCCAGATCCGTAGAACTGTTTTCAGCTGTTTCCGTTTTGGAAGATTTTTTCCTTCCGCTTTTTCCGGTGGGGACGATCTCCCCGGTCTCCTCGTCCAGCTTCCCGATGAGTTTCCTACGTGACCGGGGCTGCTTCTTTTCCTTGTCCCAGTACGACTCCGACTCATATATATAGGTAGTGCCGGTCCGTTTGTCTTTTAACTTTACTAATGACATATGCTTCCCCTCCTTGATAGGTATAATTATATCACATACCTATTCTTGTGTCAATAAAAATAGGTATATTTTAAAATATACCTATTTAAGGACGCGAAAAAATGGCGGTTCTTATGACATCTTTATCTTTTCCGCTTTGCTTTCGGGTCATTTACAGACGCAACCCGTCCGGGTCCGACAGAGGAATCAACGGAAAAGCCATCCATCAGTCTTTTAAATTCCTCCGGGGTAATGCTTCTGGCTTCTTCCGCTGTCCCCGGCCATTGGAAACACCCGTCCGCCAGCCGGATATACAGAAGAATGAACCGGTCTCCGGTCCATAATAATCCTTTGAGCCGGTCACGCCTGACGCCGCAGAAGAGGAACAGGGTATCCTCCTGTAACGGATCAAGTCCGTATTTCAGCCTTACCATGGCAGCCAGGCCGTCAATTCCCCTGCGGAGGTCTGATTTTCCCACGGCCAGTATTACTTTTTTAAAAGTCAGTCCATTTTCAGTCAGCATGCTTTATGGCCCTCAAAACTCTGGAAAGCTGTTCTCCGTCTACACCGTTGCTTAAATCTATGGAAAAATCTCTGTAGCGGATATTTATGGAAGGAGGACAGGAACAGGCTGTTTGTTTCCCGGCACACTGGTCTGCCGGTTCTGCCATTTCCATAAGGGAAACTTGTGCGGAAGAAATCTCAACAAAACCCGTTTCATCTGTCTGGGCGGATGACGGGATGAGTGGAGGCTGGTCTTCCCATTGATTAAGGAGGTATGCCCTGACCCGCTTCTGCCACCGGAAAAAAGTGGTGCGGTCAACGCCATGCAGGGTGCACCACTCCGCTTTGTTTAAACCGCTTTTTCCCTGTTCTTCAATGATAGTTATCCATTGCTTTATCCGAAGTTCCATTATTCTTTTATCCATATAGAAAGCCTCCTGTCTGATAGTACTTCAAACAAATACTACCAAAACAGGAGGCAACTTATAAGACGCCGATTATTTGCCGCTTACGCTAAATAGTTATCTGCTAGAATCTGATAACTATTGCGCTACACTCGTTTCTTCAAAATTAGCGAATTTTTGTTATCATTCTGTTATCACGGCTTATCAATTCCATCAAACATCGAAAAAGGACTCTCCGAGAAATCTCGGAAAGTCCCATAAATTCAATGAATTTTCAATTACTC
>CAJULA010000071.1 GCA_910587155.1 uncultured Lachnospiraceae bacterium | reverse complement strand
CCCTAACCCGGATAAACCGGAAAAGATTTTGCAATTCCTCCACATTTCAAGTACAATAAAGAAAAACGTTGGAGGATGTGTTCATGTTACTTACAGATAAATACGCTGACAAAATTTATGGTACAATCACCTGTTATGACCGCATGATCATCCAGGGGTATATCCCCGGATGGAGCCATGCTGAAGGCATGACAGGCTATCTGAATGCCAACAACATCCGTATTTTTGATTTTTCAAATTTCTCCCAGCCTCTTACGGAACAAATCCGCGCAAACGCCCAGCGCATCGCAGATGAAAACGGCATTGAAATCGAATTCATTCGTAAGCTTCGGGCTTTCCGCAAGGATGACCGGATTCAGCAAATCATTCAGGAAACCGGAAAGACCAAGGGTCTGATCCACATCTTTTCCGCCATGGAACAGTGCAATACTTATAAGCCTTGGCATGATAAAACCACAGGGAAGACATTCCTTAAGTTTGACCAGAGCAAATGTCTTCATTATTATTTCTATTTCATTGACAAGGAACTTGGACTCTGCTATCTGCGTGTCCCTACCTGGGCGCCTTTCCGCCTGCAGTTCTATATGAACGGCCATAACCTGCTCGCCCATAAACTGCACAAGAAGGGCATTACTTCCCGCATGCATGATAATGCTTTCCTGGAAATCTCGGATGTGGAAGCCGCCCAGAAACTCTCAGACAGGATCAATCCGGAAGACCTCCATAAGGTTCTGGATGCTTTTGCAAAACGCTATTGTCCGGTTCCTGAAACACTCGGCCTCAGCTACACATGGACGATCCAGCAGATTGAGTGTGCAACAGACGTCATGTTCAAACAGCCGGGTGACCTGGAACCCCTTTATGACGAGATCATCCGGACGGCAATCTTTACGGTAAAGCCGGACAACATCGCCACCTTCCTGGGACAGCGTATTACCTATAACTGTAAGAAAGAAATCGGCACCAACTATAACCAGCGCATTCTCGGAACGAGGATCAAACACCATATGGGTGATGTATCAATCAAAATGTATGATAAGTTTGGCCATGTCTTACGGATAGAAAGCACCTGCAATGATATTGGGACTTTCCGGGTAAAACGGAAAGTGGAACACAGGGACGGCAGTTCATCGGAACAAAAGGCTCCATTGAAAAAAAGCATTTACAGCCTTTACCAGCTGTTCACGATTATGAAAGCTGCAAACTACCGGTACCTGGAATTCATCTCATCCTTTGATGACCACAGCGGCGGGAAGGAAAACCTTACAAAGGTTACCGATTCCGTTGTGGACAAGGGACGCTCTTACCGCGGGCTGAATTTTTTTGCGGAGCGTGACCTGCAGGTGCTGGAAGTTATCAGCCGGGGCGAGTATATGACTTTCGGGATGCAGGGAAAGGATATCCGCCAGCATCTTGAAAATATCAGTCCGTCAGCCATGTCCAGGATTTTTAAACGACTCCGTCTTCATGGAATCATCGAAAGGGTGCAGGGCACTTACAAATACTTGGCCACAGCCTATGGCAAAGAAATCATTGCCGCAGGACTTACCATCAAAAACCTTGTGCTTATACCAGCATTGGCATAGGTATTTTTCTTACGCAAAAATTTTGCCATTTTGCGTCAAAAATCATTGATAAGTGGCCTAATATATCACGTCTTTTTAGTCGTGTCAATAGAAAGGTACAAAAAAATGCAATTACACGAAAAGCTTAAATATCTTAGAACAAATAAAAAACTTACACAAAAAAATGTTGCTATCAAAGTAG
>CAJULA010000070.1 GCA_910587155.1 uncultured Lachnospiraceae bacterium | reverse complement strand
TTTTCCGCTTGGTCTATCAGTTCTTTTCGCTCATGGAGTAGCTTTTCCGTCTGCTTTATCTCGCTGTTGGTATTCCAGTACCTTTTTTTCATCTTCGATAGCGTTTCCTGCAACTCGGACAGGGTGGAAATGTTATTGACCTGTAAGAAGCTGACCGCCTTTGCAAAGGTTTTCAAATCCCGTATTTTCCCGTAACGGCTGTCTGGCTGTCCTGCCTGTTGCATGGCGGTATTCAGCAGTTCAAGGAGTGTGGGCGGCTGTGGGGAATGGATAGGAACGGAATGGAATGGATTGATGGATTGGCTGTCTTTTTCTGCCGACTTTTCCTTTACCCATTTTTCCAGTCCGGCAATCCGGCGTTTGACTTCTTTCAACAGCCTGTTCCGTTCCCTTATCTGACGGTTTTTCTCGCCCTTCTCGGTCACAATGCCCTTGCGCTCCATTTGGGTAGCGGCTACGCCCATGTGTACGGTCGGTATCTGTTCTATGCCCTGTCGCTCGTAGGAACGGTGGTCTATCCTCTGCGGGATATTCTGCTCCGCAAGGTACTTGTTCGTAACGTCTGCCCATGCCCGCCGCCACACTTCGGCTTTGCCTTTGTCATTCCAGTCCATAAGGTCAATCTTTCTTACTTTGTAATTCCCGCTTTTTAGTTTTATCCGCTGACCGTTTTTGTCTAAGATGTATTCCTTTTTTGACTTCGCGCCCCATTCGCCGGACTGTTCCAGCGGTCGCATGGTTAGCATGATGTGGGCGTGCGGGTTTCCGTTGTTCTTGTCATGGATGGCTATATCCGCACACATTCCGGCAGACACAAAGTTGTCCTGCACATACTCACGCACAAGCCGTATCTGCTGTTCCCTGTCAAGCTCTCTTGGGAGTGCGGCTTCAATCTCCCTTGCAAGCTGTGAGTTCTTTGCTTTCTCGATTTTCTCAACGGAGTTCCAAAGGGTGGAACGGTCTGCAAATTCGGGCGGGGCGTGGGGCGGCAGTAGTATCTCTTTATGCACAATGCCCTTTTTCCTCGTATAGTCATGGGTAATCCCGTCATACTCGTTTGTGATTTTTTCCCCGCTTCGGTAAGCGGCTGAACCAACCGCTGACAGTTGGCTTTCCGCCCCTCGGCTGAATATATTGATAGTGCAATGGTAAATCGCCACGCTTTCAGCCTCCTTTCGGGTGGCACATTTTAAACTTTGTGGACAGGCACGCCCCGCACTTTGGGGTGTGCCTGTACGCAAAGTACACTAAGGGGTAGGGCGGTACGCCCGTAGGGGAATAGTCGTTTCCCCTGTTGGCTGTCGCAAGACAGACAATGCCCTCTGCAAGAGCCCTCGGAGAGCGCACACACCGGAACGGTGTATAAGTGCGCCCTTGTCTGAAACAAGGGAGATTTAATTCTCCCCCTTTGGCTTTTGCGTCCGGCGTAAAAATTCCTGCGCCTGTGGTGTCTGCAAAGCGGTTTCAAGCAAGCCTTTTATCTGCTCGTTTGTGTACTGTTCCGGCTGTTCCAACAGGCTTTCCAGTATCGCCCCACGCTCCACAAGGCGGTGCGTCCTTATCTTGCGTTCCTCGCTCTTTTTCTGGTTGAGCAGTTTTTTCTTCCTGTTCTGCAACTGCCGTATTTCTTCCTCGGCTTTCGCAATCTGCTCGTTGATGTTCCCCATGCGTTCCCTCCTTTCTGCGCTGTGGCTGTTTGTAGGATATTTGTGTAAAAGAAAAAGACATCTTCCAGTTTGAAAATGTCTTTTTCAGATACGCAACTATT
>CAJULA010000069.1 GCA_910587155.1 uncultured Lachnospiraceae bacterium | reverse complement strand
ATACTGTGAGCGGGAACAAGGAAAAAAGATCTTCTATCTGCGCTGCCTTGCAGACCAGCCTCAGGGCATTGTCATCCTGTCCCACGGTTATACGGAAACAGCCGACAAGCATCTGGAAAATATCTATTATTTTCTTCGCGGGGGATACCATGTCTTCATGCCGGAACACTGCGGACACGGCCGCAGCTACAGGCTGTGCAGTGATACCGGGGATCTCTCTCTGGTACATATTGATGATTATCAAAGATATGTAGATGACTTGCTGTTTGTAAGCCGCCTTGCGGCACAGGAATTCCCGGAGCTTCCCATATGCCTGTATGGCCATTCTATGGGCGGCGGGATTGCGGCCTGTGCAGCGGCACAAGAGCCCCGGATCTATTCGAGGCTGATCCTCTCCTCCCCAATGATACGCCCAAACAGCGCCCCCCTTCCCTGGCCGCTGGCATATCTCGTTGCAAAGACTTTCTGCATAGCAGGCGGGGAAGAACACTATCTGCCGGGAAACCATCCCTATGACGGAATGGAACAATATGCCGACAGTGCTTCTGCTTCCGAATGTCGATTCCTATATTATCAGGATAAACGCTGCAAAGAGCCCTTATTCCAGATGAACGCCGCCTCCTATGGATGGTTTTGGCAGACGTATCGGTTAAACCATGCTCTCCAAAAGAAAGCGTGGCGCCAGATTTCCTGTCCTACCCGGATTTTCCAGGCAGAATACGAAACATATGTTTCCAAAAGGGAACAGGAACGATTTGTGAAGAAATTATGCAGGAGGAAAAATATAGACGCAAAGCTTATCCGGGTAAAAGGGAGTAAACACGAAATCTTCAATTCCGATAATAAAATATTAGAATCCTATTGGCAAAAAATCTTATCATAGAACAAAGCATAACAAGCCGCCCCGTTTTTGCAGAATGAGGGGCGGTTTTTGCATGGCATTTCTAATTTCTCTTTGATAAAATAACTGTAAATAGAATCTGTCAGCAAAATCATATTGGAGGAATACGAATATGGCAATTATTACACCGAATTTCAATTTTGATGGGAAATGTGAAGAAGCAATATATCTTTACCAAAAAGCATTCGACGCAGAAATCAACTGCCTGCTTCGGTACAGCGATGCAAAATGGGACGATTTTCATAGAGAACTGTCAGAAGAACAGAAAGAATATATCTATCATGCGGAACTCCTTATCGGAAATCAACGGATCATGATGGCGGATAATCTGGATATCCCTTTTAAACCAAGCACTGCCCTTTCACTGACTATCACACTGGAAACAAAAGAGGATGTTATGCGGGTCTTTGAGATTATGCAGGACGGAAGCGAGATCATTTATCCGGTACACAGCACTACATACAGTTCCTGCAGTGTCAGTTTTATAGATAAATTCGGCTTTCGATGGGTCATTATGACAGAACAGACAGAGCGCTGATTCCGCTTCTATACGCTTATTTGCTTCCGTTTTATACATCATTCTTATAGATTTTTTAATTTATTGTCCGATTGCAAAGAAAAAGCAATTATCTCTTTTTCTTACGGAGCTTTAAGTCGATATTTTTCGTTGCCGCTGTATCCTGCAGTAGTCCAGCAACAAAAGCACTTTTTTCTTTGAGCGTCAGTGTTTCCATATCAGATTGACGCTCAATTTCACTGAGTACTGTTTGCAGCTCTTGCAGTTCCAAAAGGTTGACGGCTGCACAAAAGAGCGTCTTTTTTCGGCCGTCATTAAAACCGGACAGAAGAATGTCCAGTATTTTAGCCTTTTCCGTCTGCTCCACATTATAAGCTTCTATCCCGAATCGCCTTGCCTTTAATGGTATCTTCTTTGTGTACAAAGGCAGGACGGGCATTTCTCATAGTTGGCGCCAAGAAAAGAAAGAGCGTCCATCATCTGGTCATAAGA
>CAJULA010000068.1 GCA_910587155.1 uncultured Lachnospiraceae bacterium | reverse complement strand
CAGGATTGATAAAATGTGCAGACTGCGGATGGTCTTTAGCCTATGGGGAAAACAAACAGAATAAAAACCCATACGGTTACTACCATTGCAGCAAGAACGGACAGTGATTACGCCAGTGTTCCATGCACTATATCCGCTATGATGTGCTGTACGCCTATGTGCTTGCAAGACTGCAATACTGGTCTGTGCTGGCACAGAAAGACGAGGACAGGCTGCTGAAACGTCTGCTCAATGTCAGCGACAGAGAAAGAAACTCTGCGAAGAAAAAGCAGGCTGCGGAACTGAAAAAGGCAGAGAAGCGCAAAGCCGAGGTTGACGGGCTGTTTGCTAAAATGTACGAGGACTGGTCTGCCGGGCGCATAATCGAGTATAACTTCAATATGCTGTCCGAAAAGTACCAGAACGAGCAAAAGGAGCTTGAAACAAAAATCCGGCAGCTTCATGAAACGATGGAAGCCGCCGTACAGACCGCAGCGGACGCTGAAAAGTGGATTGCTCTGATGAAGCAGTATGTCAACCCTGCGGAGCTGACCGCCGAACTTCTGAACACTCTAATTGAAAAAATAACTGTCCATGAAGCTGTCAAGGGCGAGGACGGAAGCCGTGAGCAGGAAGTAGAAATCTACTACCGCTTCATCGGCAAAATCGATTGACCTTTCTTTTTTGCCCAACAATATCTTTAACTAAGGGAGCTTGGATGAACCAATACCGTAATCAGCCCACTATGTCCTTCATGAAAACGGATCAGCCGCTTCCAGTCAAGGGCAAACATAATGTCCCCATAGACCAGTATGATATCCCGGTCTTTTACCTGATTTTTCAGGTAAAACAACGCCCCGGCCGAACCTAACGGCGTCTCTTCTTCTATATAGGAAATATGTACCCCGAATCTGCTTCCATCTGCAAAATATTCCCGGATCTTTCATCCATGGATTCTTTCTTTATGAACAAATACTCATTTTTCCTGTCGGCAATCCTGTTGCCTGTTATTTAACGCAATTCCTCTGTTCAGGACATTCCTCGCAGTATTTTGTCTCTCCGGCGCCCTGCGGCCGCATGAGCCGCACCGGAAAATCTTTCCTTCCTTCACGCCCACCCCTCCGCAGTGACAGCACTGACTGCTGATCCCTTTACCAAATACCTCTGTCAGTTCAATGGAGCGTTCCCTGCATTTGCGGGCAAGTCTGCTCTTTACATAGCTTTTCTGCCACATACTGACCGAAGCGTTTATCTTTTTGTTTTTTCCGGCCTTTGATGTCGCCGGCAGCCCGGGGATATACACTGTCCCCGGCTTTTCCGTCTCCAGCATACGGTTGATCTCAGCGTTTACATAAGCATGCAGTGCTTCCTCCAGCCTCGCTTTTCCCGCATTGTATTTCTTGTTTCCCGGGCTGCCCGCAGCGTTTCTGCGCCGCCCGGCAAGCGTAAAGAAACACCGCAGGTGATTTTGACGGCGCCTGGCTGCCGCTCTGTGATTACAGCACCGGGCAGCGGAGCGAATCCCCGGAAATATGCAATACTCTTTCGTAAGATAAAAAAATTCTCCGCTTTGTTAAGTAATCCGGAGAACCTGCCGATATAAATGTTACAAAGAACATATTTCTGCCAGTATTGGTTCTATTTCGGCAATATTTGCCAGGCCTTTTAAACAGGAAAAATGATTGACAAGATTTCCTGTCTTGTATATAATGTGGGTTGTATTTTTGTGTAATTTTTTTCGCAGAAGGGGATATTCTATGTAAATTTGTATCAGTTCGGACAAGCTCCCTGTTACAAAAATTTTCCAAAAAATAAACATAGCTATTGACAAATATTGAATAATCTTATAAAATAATATCGTTGTCACTGCTGAATGCAGTGACACATGTGCGCTTAGCTCAGCTGGATAGAGCGTTTGGCTACGGACCAAAAGGTCGGGG
>CAJULA010000067.1 GCA_910587155.1 uncultured Lachnospiraceae bacterium | reverse complement strand
ACGCATCGGAGATTGAGGTGCGTATCGGCGCAACATGGATTTCCACAAAATATATCGAGGACTTCATGCGTGAAACCTTTGAAACGCCGGAATACCTGTTTGACCGTAAGGCAATAGGCGTACAGTATTCCAACGTGACTGGGCAGTGGAACGTGAAAGGGAAAAATGCGGACAGGGGAAATGCCCTTGTCAACATGACTTTTGGAACGGGGCGGGCAAACGCCTATAAGATTTTAGAGGATTCCTTAAACCTTCGTGACACCCGTATTTTTGATGTTGTGACGGAGGACGGGAAGGAAAAAAGAGTCCTCAATAAAAAGGAAACCATGCTTGCAAGCCAGAAACAGGAAGCAATCCGGGAAGCCTTTAAGGACTGGATATTCCGTGATCCGGAGCGCAGGCAGGATTTATGTGCAAAGTATAATGAGCTTTTTAATTCCACCAGACCGAGGGAATATGACGGTTCGCACTTGAAATTCCCCGGAATGACACCGGACATCATACTCAGACCGCACCAGCTTAACGCTGTGGCGCATCAGCTATACGGGGATAACACACTGCTTGCCCACTGTGTAGGGGCAGGAAAGACCTTTGAAATGATCGCTGCGGCAATGGAGAGCAGGCGGTTAGGGCTGTGCCAGAAAAGTTTATTTGTCGTGCCGAACCATTTGACAGAACAGTGGGCGAGCGATTTTCTGCGACTGTATCCGGGGGCGAATATTTTAGCGGCAACAAAAAAGGATTTTGAACCCGCCAACCGGAAAAAGTTCTGTTCCAGAATTGCAACTGGCGATTATGATGCTGTGATTATCGGTCACAGCCAGTTTGAAAAAATCCCGCTTTCCACGGAAAGGCAGATGGCAATGATTGAAAGGCAGATCGAAGAAATTGAAATGGCAATCGAATCATTGAAAGCGGAGAATGGCGAGCGTTATTCCATTAAGCAGATGGAAAAGACAAAAAAATCGCTGAACGCAAGGTTGAGCCGCTTAAACGATTCCAGCCGGAAAGACAATGTTGTGACCTTTGAGCAGTTGGGCGTGGACAGATTATTTGTAGACGAGAGCCATAATTATAAGAACCTCTTTTTATACACGAAAATGCGGAACGTGGCGGGGATTGCGCAGACGGAAGCGCAGAAGTCCTCGGATATGTTTGCAAAGTGCCAATACATGGACGATGTGATATGTTGTGAACTGTAGATGTAAACATTTCCGGCAAACGTAATATTTTAGCGGAAATGTACATCTGCTAAAATACAACATATGCGGCTGGCTCATTTGTGGTGAATGGAAACTTGCAGATGTTGTGGTAAAGGGAGAAGGTGATAATTCTTTTATTCGTATCTGTAAACAGTTTAGCACAAAGAAAGGCGGTTGTATATGGAAATTACATATCATTGGGAAGGCGACTATCTAATTCCCGACTTGAAACTTTCGGATACAACGGAATATCAGATCGGGAAGTATGGGCGGATGAGGAAGCGTTTTTTAGAAGAAAACCATAGGGGCATTTATTCGTATATGATTTTGTCGGAAACCTTATGGAAACATCTTGCGGAGATTGATGAAGAATGTAATGAGATGATGGACAGGCTTGTGGGGCAGATGGCAAAGAAAGAGGGAGTGACGGAGCAGCTTAAATCCGATGACTGGCTATGCTGGATTCAGAAGATGAACAGCATCAGGAGCAGGGCGGAGGAAGTAGTGCTGCATGATTTGATATATTCCCTTTAGTTTTGTTCTGGCTTTAAGTTTTGTAGCATGAGGCGCAGAAGATGTCAAGACACCGGCTCCGCCTCGCCTGCGGCGGTCTTGACATCATCTGCGCCTCATGCTATGGAGTGGTCAAGGGGGAACAAAGTTCCCCCATTGCATTAAAAATGCCAATGGCGGTATTCTGAAAAAATCAAAATTGGGGATTGACAGGAATTGAAAAATGGCTTATTATTGACAATAAGAAATGGGTTTTTACCGTACAGTGTTTTCACTCAAGCGGGCTGCTCGTTTCTTTTTTTATTGCCAGAATATCATACAGATA
>CAJULA010000066.1 GCA_910587155.1 uncultured Lachnospiraceae bacterium | reverse complement strand
TTCTGCCCCAGGGGGGCTAACTCAAACCACCAGCAGGGCTGGTGGTACTGACTTTGCATCACGATTATTAAAATATGTGAAGGGAGGAAGCAAATAAGAGCAGAGAGTCAATATGATGTGAAGGGAGTGATACCTATGAATCAGTGACCAAAGCCTCGCTGTAAGATGATACAATATCCAAAAAACTTTTATACAAACTAAACGCCCATGCAATCAGATTTGCACCACCATAAATAAAAGTGGGCGTTTAGAAAGGATATGCACATATGCAGCAAGCTGCATGGCACGTGTACGGACAGCGCAGCGAGTGCGCAGTCCTGAGTGGAGGTTGAGATTATTACAGTAAGTACAAGGTTGTGTAAGAGTTTTTATTTCCGCGAGCAACGAGCAAGGTGACTGCCTGCGTAAAGAAGATTTCGCAATTAGCTATACTTTATATTTTATGAAAGGAGAAAGACAAACATATGAAATTAAGAGTTTTAACTTTTGCGGGAGTGATTGGAAGTTGGATTGCTTCCCTGTTTGGCGGCTGGGATGCCGCTCTTGTTACGCTGATTATTTTTATGGGCGTTGACTATGTGACCGGCCTGATTGTGGCCGGTGTATTTCATTGCAGCAGGAAAACATTAAATGGTGCGCTGGAAAGCGGGACAGGCTGGAAAGGGCTGTGCAAAAAAGGAGGGATGCTGCTTGTTGTATTGGTCGCCTGTCGGCTCGATCTTATTATGGGTTCCAATTTTATCAGGGATGCCGCGGTGATTGCTTTTATTATAAACGAGACAATCAGTATCATCGAAAATGCAGGCCTGATGGGGATACCGGTTCCGGCAGTGATTACGCGTGCCATTGATGTATTGAAGCAGGAGACAGAAAGTGTGGGGGAATGAAATATGAGGATTAATATACATGCAGGACATAATCCTGATGGAAAAGCGGCATGTGGGGCGGTTGGATTTCTCAGGGAGTCCAGTGAGGCGCGGCGCGTCAAGGATGAAGTGATCAGCCAGCTGCGGCAGCTTGGCCACACAGTATATGACTGTACCTGTGAATCGGGTACGTGTCAGGCGGACGTCTTGGGCAGGATTGTGACAGCCTGCAATGCACATACCGTCGATCTGGACGTATCCATTCATTTTAATTCGGGTATCGGGGATGTCACCGGAGATGGCAGAACGACCGGAACAGAGGTTTTTGTTTACAGTTCTGCCAGTAAGGCGAAGGGATATGCGGAAAATGTATGCCGGGCTGTTGCGGGACTTGGTTTCAGAAATCGTGGAGTAAAATACAATAAGAGTCTGTATGTGCTGAAAAAGACAAAAGCACCGGCAATGCTGATTGAATGCTGTTTTGTGGATGACAGAGATGATGTACAACTCTATCACTGTCAGAAGATGGCGTCTGCCATTGTACTTGGACTGACCGGAAAGGCAGTGGTTTCAGAACCTGAACAGTTCTTGGATGTGGAGGCGGCGGTGCCGGGAGCGGAAACACAGGTTGGAAATAACAATAAGATTTACCGGGTACAGGTCATAGAACAGCAAGGTGCGTTTTCTGTAAAAGAAAATGCGGAAAAACTTCAGAAACAACTGATAGCCGCAGGATTTGATGCCATCATTACCGCTTCGTGATTCCATTTTTGTCTCTATGATTCAAGCAAACATGCCCGCATGTTTGTTGGAATCTCAAATCAAGGTGAAAAATTTTCTTTCCACCTTCACTTTACTTGAAAAGAGATATGATTTAAGATATATGATACAGTGCAGATACAGGCAGAGAGTCAGAGCTATATGGGCAATGGAAAATTTGGCGGGAGGGAATTGTATGCAGGAAAGGAAACGATGCCGGTATTATGAGTGGGATAAGGAATCCTTCTTACTGCCGGCTGATCTTATGCTTTCTGACAGAAGTGAGCTGGCGGATGCCCTGCGCGTGTTTTACTGCGCCGGTGGATATGACTTTTTTTGTGTCTCGGAGCCGAAGCTGTATGCGTCCCGTTGGCTTATGTTTCTGGGAGAGCTGTATGAGAGGATTGTGGAGGGCAGGTATGCCTGCGGCAGAAAGAATTATGCCGTTCCTCTGGATGAAATGCAGAAAGCAAAACTGGCAGAGCGTGGCGTTCCAGCGGTTTTTCTCAGAGACTGTCAGATTCCATGACCATGTCAGGTATACTATAAAAGTCTCAACCTTTACTCAGGACTGCGAACTTGCTGCGCTGTCCGTACACGCGCCATGCAGCTTGCTGCATGTGTGCGTAAGGTTTCTAAACGCCCGCTTATATTTATGGTGGTGTAAATCTGATTGTATGGACGTTTAGTAATATCACATCTGAGCGCAATTCATCACGGATCGGCCTGTCCGGAAATCTCACTGTTCAGTCTTGCAAATTGTTTCAGGAACTGCTATACTTTTCCATAGTGGAGCGCTTCTGAGAAGAGCGCACTCCGCTCGTGACTGCGGGTGTAGTTCAGTGGCAGAACACCAGCCTTCCAAGCTGGATATGTGGGTTCGATTCCCATCACCCGCTT
>CAJULA010000065.1 GCA_910587155.1 uncultured Lachnospiraceae bacterium | reverse complement strand
ATTCTATGACAGGCAATCAGAGCAATTTTAAGTCAAAAAAAATGGGCAGCAACAAGAATATGATCCATGGCATCCAGATACCCACTGTCAAAACAGGTCGATGGGGTATCCGGATAGCGGTCCGCGATGGACAGTGCCTGGGGAAAGATGACCATCATATCCATACAGTCTCCATAGAAGCAGGATTCACGGCACAGTTCCAGGCGGAAATAGATGCGAAAAGGGGTATCCTCATGGCTGTCTGCAGCTTCCATGGCAGCGCGGATCGCCTCCATTCTGGCCCGGCCATGCTGCATCTGCTCATAAGCATGTTTCATTTCTTCGGGGAGATAGCCTTCTTCCTTATTGTTCTTATTCATCGGCAAGTCCTCTTTCCATCAGTGTCAGGATATTGCGGTTGAGCATCCCCAGTTCATTGTTATGCAGCGTGAAACCGCCGATCTGCAATGCCTGTACATACAAAATCTCCACCAGTATTTTCAGATCTGCTTCCGTCTCCCGCTCTGCCAGCTTCTTCACAAGCGGATTGTTATAATTAAAATACAAAACGGCTGCCGTATCACTGGGAATCTCTGCCGTAAAAGCATCCAGCATCTGATAAAACATGGAATCCGCCTGGGAACGGGATGCCTCTATCTGGCGCTTAAGCAGTATTTTTTCATCCATCAGATAAAACGTAGGCTGATTGTACGGGGAAAAATATTTCAGCTCCGCCCGGCAGTCATAGGCTTTTAAAATACGGTTGGCCGCTTTCTGAAAGCCGAAACAATCATCCTGATCATCCGGAGTCAGATCTTTCATCAGATCTTCCACGCTCCAGTCATCCACCGGATGTACCTCCAGTCCATATACCTGACCAAGCCGTATCAGCAGTTCCAGAGAATGTACATAGGAGACATTGATCAGCAGCTTATCCTGGGCAAAGAAAAGCTGGGACAGTTGTTTATACTTTGCTTCCGTGGGGGCATAGACAAGCGGTTCCGCGCAAGTCCGCAGATCATACCCCGTCACCAGCCCCCGCGTCGTCTCAAACTCACAATAATCGACTAAAATACCAAAGAGCTTGGGTGTGGCCAGCGCAAGCGACATCAGGGTCAGTTTATGAATATGGAAAAAGTGATCAAACATCTCCCGTTCATTCTCCGCAATGTCGGCAATGTAATCTATCAGCGCATCCTCAATGGTCTCGCTGGCTGCTTCCAGCACTTCATCCACATAAAATCCCTCCCGCGAAGCCGTAGGCCGCAGATCCGTGGCATTGATAATACATTTGGTAAATACGGCCCAGTCCGGGATCAGATTGTCCCCTTTTTCCGTGAGCAGCATATTCTTCAGATAGATCCGATGACTTCCTTTGGCCGATGGCAGAACCGGATACTGGACGATATAAGCGACGCCGGATACATTGCCGGACTCGCTCCGCAGCGGTACACAGTCCATAAACTGTTCTTCAAACATCATCTGTCCGAACAGCATCAACTCCTGCTTATTCGTCTCACGCCCGTCCCATGGCAGATAGATGGGATTGATCTGTTCTTCTTTTCCGTGGATACGGACAAGGATGGGAAAAGGCAAAAGCATCCCATAGTAAGTAATCAGCCGGCGGATGACCTTTTCCGTAAAATAGGCTTCCCGCCCGGGCTTTGCCGAGAGGATGACCTGTGTCCCGAAAGGCATGTCCTCTCTGCCGGTCAGCTCCTGCTCCGACTTACTGATCGTATAGGTTCCGTCGGGCTTGCCCTGCCACTCCAAAACCGGAGAGTCCCCGCTGCTGGATCTGGTCAGCATCCTGATCTCGTCCGATACCATAAAACAGGACAGAAGCCCGATGCCGAACCGTCCGATATAATCTGTCCGAATCCGCCCATCAGCCGGATTTCGTTTGGAGGATTCCCCGATAATGGCCAAAAACTGATGAATCTCATCTTCTGTCAGTCCCTGCCCGTTGTCGGAAAAGGTCAGGCGGCTGCCCTCCTCAATCTCCAAAACGATCTTTCCTGCAGTCTCCGGACAGGAGTGCCCTGCCTCCTGTTCTTCCCGTTCCCGGATCATCCGTCCGGTTATGGCATCCACACCATTCTGCAAAAGTTCCCTGATATACACATCCGGGCTGCTGTACAAATGATCCGACAGTATTTCGATCATACCGCCCAAGTTTACCTGAAACCGAAAATCTTTCATCCCTTTCCCCTCATTCCCATTCCGGCAGAACACACCTGCCGGGAAACTATTTTCTCCCGGACTCCCGGAGCCTCCTGCGCCGTCTGCCATCCATGCTTTGCTTCTACAAGCTGACTTATTTTTGCCGCTTATGAACATTATACAACTCTTTGGGAAAAATACCAATGTTTTCTGTGCAGTTTCTTAAATTCCGCTCAGATCGCCACGTGGCAAGCGCATGGCGCTGGTGTGAAAAGTATCCAATCGCCTCTCTGTCAGCGACATAAAAGATATCAAAAAAAAGGGCCACCACCCACTGTGATGAACCCCGTCAAGCTTCACGCAATCTCCCATGTGCTGTTCACCTTCACTTTGCGTACTCTGCCAGTTCATATACCCTTGCTTTTGTTAAGTCTGCCGCT
>CAJULA010000064.1 GCA_910587155.1 uncultured Lachnospiraceae bacterium | reverse complement strand
GGAGGAATGTGTCTGCGTCCAGAGTATTTCCTATTCGCTTCTCTGCAAATGGTTCCGCTGCGCTGTCCTGCCGCTGGACGGACCGCTGGAAACGGCGCTGCTGTTCCGGGAGGAATTAAAACGCTGCGTGGTCTGCGGCCAATCATTCCTTCCCGGTTCCAACCGGGCAAAATACTGTAAACTCTGTGCAAAGAAAGTCCACCGCAGACAGAAAACAGCCAGCGACAGGAAAAGGCGGCTCCAATGCGGACAATTAGAAGCAAAAAAGCCTTGAGATTATTGGCGTTTCAGGCTGCGGTCAACGGGTATGAGGGATAAATCCCCTGCTCCCCTCTAAAACCTGCTTTTAACTGTCCGCAGGACGATTTTAACCTAAACGGGATTTCCCCAGATAGGTGTTGGTTTCTACTTTGCCAATTTACCGCTTTTGCCATTTCCACCTATATGGGATTCTCCAATACTGGATTTTCAGAGACTGGAAAACCTGACGCTCCGGGCAGCCCTGTTCCTCTCTTTCCGGCGGCGGATTTCCAGACGGCCTTGACGGCCCATATTTAGACGGAAATTAAAGAGAAAAAGTTAATAACAAGAAAGTCAATATCAATCCAATCAATCAGGGAGGGATTGATGGAAAGGAGTACATAATGCAAAATGATTTTTTGATGCCTTACAAAGAGGACAGCGGCGTACCGCCCTATCTGCCGTTTCCTCGTTTTCTGGTGCCGATGGACTTATCCAACGATGCAAAGGTACTGTATGCCCTGCTCTTAGACCGGGCGGGTATTTCCAGAGAAAACGGATACATAGAACCGGACGGGCGGATTCGTCTCTACTTTACGCTGGAAGAAGCAAAAGGAAAACTACATAGGAGCAGGCAGGTGGCGACTAGGGCATTTCAGGAATTGGAACGCAACGGTCTAATCATCCGTAAAAAACAGGGGCTTGGCCGTCCGGCGGTCATTACGCTGAATATTTTGCCTGCAAGGAAGGAGCGTGATGGGATTGTGTAAGCCTGTGGATTTAAGCAAACTTCCAAAAAATCTGAAACCTGAAATTGCCGAGCGTGTGGCAGAGCATTTCAAAGACGGCGTTTTCGAGTTTGATTTCAGCACAGAAGAAATGATTGCCGTTGAAGGGAATACGGTCTATCATGTCATCCCCCATTATACGGAGGGAGAGGCGGAAAGCGTACTGGACAAGCTGCGCCGTATCATGGCAGGAAATTTGGAGGAAACCGAATGAAAGCTGCTGAAAAAAGAGGAACGGCACGTTATAATATAGGCAACCGTTTACCTGGCTGTTATCCCGATATACGGGAGGAAAGGAGCTACTATGAACCAGCAGCCAGATAAGATCACAGCGTTATATTGCCGTCTAAGTCAGGACGATGCTCTTGATGGGGAGAGCAATTCCATCACCAACCAAAAGGCGTTATTGTCCAAATATGCGGCGGAACACGGATTCCGCAATCCCATGTTTTTCGTGGACGACGGATTCTCAGGAACGAATTTTCAAAGGCCCGGATTTCAGGAAATGATGAAATATGTGGAAGATTATTCGGTTTCTACCCTGATTGTCAAAGACCTGTCCCGTCTGGGCCGGGAATATTCCTATATGGGGCGGCTACAGGATTTCATTTTCCCCGCCTACGATGTCCGGTTTATCGCCATCAACGATGATGTGGACAGCGCAAAGGGCGAAAACGACTTCGCCGTGTTCAAAAACGTATTTAACGATTATTACGCAAAGGACACAAGCAAAAAAATCCGGGCAGTCGTAAAAATGCGCGGAGAAGCCGGGGAACATATCGCCAGCAATCCGCCCTACGGATATATCAAAGACCCGGAGAATAAAAAGAAATGGATTGTAGACGAGGAAGCCGCAAAGGTGGTGCGGCGTATCTTTGACCTATGCATTGCGGGCAAAGGCCCCATGCAGATCGCAAAAATCCTGACTGCCGACAGGGTATTGACGGTTACTGCGTATAACGCCAGACAGAAAGGATGGTCCATGCCGGATAACCTGTACCAGTGGTGTGCGAAGTCTGTCGCTGGAATACTGGAGCGGCCGGAATATACTGGCTGTACCGTCAACTTCAAGACCTATACCAAATCCCTCAAATTCAAGAAGCGGATGGAAAACCCGAAAGAAAACCAGAGGGTATTTGAAGATACGCAGCCGGCGATTATTGAACGTGGACAGTGGGAACGGGTACAGGTGTTAAGAGCCAACAAGCGCAGGCCGACAAAGACAGGGAAAACCAGCATTTTCTCCGGACTTGTCTACTGTGCCGACTGCGGTGCGAAGCTCTATTACTGTACCTGCAACACCTACAAGGATGATTCACAGGATCATTTTGTCTGCTCCAACTATAAGAGCAATACAGGTTCCTGTAAAATCCACTACATCCGGGAAGTCACGCTTTATAGGCGGGTTCTGGAATGTATTCAGGGGACGCTGACCTATGTGCGCTTGTTCCGGGATGATTTCACCCAGGAAATGCTGGCGCAGGACGAAGCCAGCCGGAAGGCGGAACTGGCACAGAAGCGGAAAGCCCTCTCCGGGGCGCAGAAGCGCATGGAGGATTTGGACAAGATCATCCAAAGGCTTTATGAAGAT
>CAJULA010000063.1 GCA_910587155.1 uncultured Lachnospiraceae bacterium | reverse complement strand
GTAAACGTCAAACCCTGCGCCTTAACTAACTGAAAGTTTTATGCCATACTTTAAAAAATCCCAAAAATCTCAGGAGTTTTTAAAGGAGGACTAATGACTTATGGATCAGTGCACCCACGAAGTACGACTACAACACTGGAAAAATATCATCAGCCAGTGCCAGCTGCGCCCCCAAGGACAGACCGCAAAGCAGTGGATGGATGAAAATGGCATCTGCGAACAGACCTATTACCGCTGGCAGCGCACTATCCGGCAGGAAACCTACGCAGAAATGACCAAGGCCGGACAGTTCCCTGCCACAGCATCACCGGATACGGATGTTTCATTTGTGGAAGTTCCCATCCAAAAGGTTCCGAGTGTATTGGTTCCCACCGACAGGGAGGCTGCCCCTGCCGTAATCAGAACCGCTACATTTACGATCGAACTGACAGACAGTATTTCCGACAGGCTGCTTTCGGCCATCCTGCGGGAGGTGTCCCATGTTTGAAGGCCATGTGGCTGTCCATCGTATTGTTCTGGCATGCGGAACCGTAGACCTGCGCAAAGGGATCGACGGTCTTGCCATGATCATCGGGGACAGATATAAACAGAACCCGTTTGAAAAAGGAACACTCTTTCTTTTCTGTGGACGCAGATCTGACCGTATCAAGGGATTACTCTGGATGGGTACGGGATTCTGTCTCCTGTATATGCGTCTTGAGGCCGGTTCCTTTTCCTGGCCGCGTACCACGGTGCAGGCGGCAGAACTTACGGAAGAACAATTCCGGTATCTTATGCTGGGGCTGAATCCGCTGGAGCCAAAAGTAAAGGAAGTGTCTCCCACAAAAATATTCTGATTTTGTGCAAAACAGAGAAAATTTTGTGCCTTTTTTCCAACGGGGAAGCAGCCGCACCCCAGACCCGCAGGAACCGTTGTAACTGCCCGTATGCCGTCTGGAATGCAGCGCGTACAATGATCTGAACTTTGAAAACTTCATATTTTGGTGCTGTGTATAAGCGCTCTGTGCAGCCTGCGCCATGGGCATTATGCCGGACGCGGCAGGGAGAGAAATTCGCTTTTGGGGCGTGTTCATAGTATAATAAGAATTATGAAGGAGCTGCCAGATGAGTAAAAAACATACCCTCGAAGAATTGAATGAGCTCAGCCACGAAGAACTGGTCACGGTCATCCTGACCATGCAGGGACAGCTGGATGCTTTGAATGAGAACATCGAAAGCCTCATAGAGCAGGTGCGGATTGCCAGCCAGCATCGTTTTGGGCGGAAAACGGAGACAATGCAGTCGATCGAAGGACAGCTGTCATTCTTTGACGAGGCCGATGCGCTTTATGATAAAGAGGCAGAGGAACCGGGAGCAGATGAAGTGCTCCCGCCAAAGCCCCGCCGGAAGAAGGCCAGGGGCCAGCGGGATATTGACCTTAAGGAATTTCCGGAGGACATCATCCCGGCCCATGCAGTTTCCAAAGAAACGCTGGATGCTTTTTACGGGCCCGGCTGCTGGAGGCGCATGCCGGATGAAACCTATAAGAGGCTGCGGCATGAACCGGAGTCATGGACCGTGGAAGTGCATACGGTGGAAGTATATGTAGGGACGGACGGCGACCACCAGGATGAATTCCTGCGCGGTGACAGACCGAAGGATATTTTCCGTAACAGCATTGTCACACCGTCTTTACTGGCATCCATTCTGAATGTGAAATATGTGAATTCCGCTCCCCTTAACCGGATTGAGCAGGAATTTATGCGCAGCGGGGTCAACATTTCCAGACAGACCATGTCGAACTGGATTATAGGCAGTTCGGACAGGTATTTTGCCCCGCTGGTGGAACGCATGAGGCAGGAGTTATTAAAACTCCCGGTGACACAGGCTGATGAAACACCGACCCAGGTGATCCATGACGGCAGACATCCCGGCAGCAAAAGTTATATGTGGGTCCACCGCTCCTGTGAATTCTGCAGGGACAGGCCGGTGGTCATCTATGAATACCAGAAGGGGAGGGAACATGAACTGCCGCTTGCATTCTATCAGGATTACAAGGGTGTGCTGGTGACCGACGGCCTGCAGCAGTACCATCTGGTAGAGAAAAAACTGGAAGGGCTGGTCAATGCGAACTGTTGGGCGCACGCCAGGCGCGATTATGCGGATGCGGTAAAGGCGGCGGATAAATCGGAGCCGGATGCCGTGAGGCGTTCTACAGCATACCAGGCATTAAGCCGGATCTCACAGATTTATAAACTGGAGGGTGCCTTAAAAAACCTTTCGCCGGAAGAAAGACTCAGGGAGCGGCAGGACAGCATAAAGCCGCTTGTCGAGGAATATTTTGCGTGGGTGAAAAAGCAGTTGGAAGATGGGACAGTCCCGCCGAAAAGCAAGACAGCAGATGGCCTGCGCTACAGCGTGAACCAGGAAAAATATCTCCGGGTATTCCTCGATGACGGAAATGTTCCGATAGACAATTCAGCAAGCGAGCGTGCCATCCGGACTTTCTGTATCGGGAAGAAGAACTGGATGCTCCATGATTCGATCAGGGGTGCTCAGGCAAGCGCTGTGATCTACAGTCTTTCGGAAACCGCAAAGCTTAACAATCTGAGACCTTATTATTATTTCAAACACCTGCTCACAGAACTACCAAATCTTTGTGACGAAAAAGGAAAGATAGAACCTGCAAAGCTGGATGATCTGCTTCCCTGGTCAGAGGCGCTTCCGGCTGAGTGCAGGAAACCACGCCGCTGAAAAGCGGCGTTGCTTTATTATGGGGCGCAGGGTTTGACGTTTAC
>CAJULA010000062.1 GCA_910587155.1 uncultured Lachnospiraceae bacterium | reverse complement strand
GGAACAGGCGAGGTACTGCTGGCGGATGTCTTCGAGTTCTGGGCCTTCTAATGGCTGAATCGGTTTCCTCGGTGAGCGTTTCCATTGAAACTGCCCGGTTTCAGCTATCTCTTCCAGGATAAGTGCCGCTTTCCTGTGCATGTAATATTTTGTTTCCGACAAGGAACCACTGCCAAATTTTTCATCCAGTTCCCCTAAGTACCGTTTCAGTGTTTCCGGATTATAATTCATGGATGAATCATGACGGAAACAATAAGTCCGGATGTCGCGCCATGAATGCCAGTACTGCCCTTGGCCGCTATGGGATGTCCCCTGTCGTTCGATCATGCTGGCAGCATAGACAATCAAAAAACTTATATCTACTGGCCCGGAGATTGGATACGCCACAGAAGACAGCAAGATGCAGGTTTCCTCATATGTTGGGAAGGGTGGTTCATTGTAAAAGCTGCCGTCTTTGTTTATGGCGTGTGTGCCGGCAATCAGATCCACCGCTTTTACAGCTTGGGATCTGTTAAAACATACAGCCGGGGTTTTTGCGCCTTTAAGGAAAATGTCATACAATTCCTGGCAGGGCGAATCAAAACCGCCTTCTTCTGCAGCCTTAAACAGTGCAGAAAAATAGATGCCCTGGCATCGTACTGTTGATTCAGCATGTTTCTCGCTCCACAGTGCCAGGGCTTTTGAAATAATGTCTTGGATGTTGCTCATTTTTTGTTCTCCTCTCTTACAATTAAGGTTGATTTTTTTCAGTTACCCTTTTATTATAAGAGAGAGAAAGGTTATCTCAAATTTTAATGATAAGAATGCTATAAATCCACTAAGGAAAATATTGTTTTGAGATAACCTAAGATTTTTGATAACCATATGGGTGTGCATGAACATGGACGAGAACAGCATGGACTATGTGCATCTGACGGATGATAAGCTGTTAGGAACTGTCGTGAAATAATTTGTATATTTTTGGAATCTATGTTAATATATGTCATGAACGAGTTTAGTGATTCAGGAGGACATTTTCATGGCACATAATAACGATAAAACATTGAGCATCATTGAGCAGGTTTTCAAGACAATGCCCCAACTATTGGATGAGCGCCAACGTCGTCTGCTGGCCGCAAGCATTGCAAAGGGCTATGGCCATGGCGGCATCAAACTTGTCAGCGAAGCCAGTGGCATGGATATCCGCACAATACGTTCTGGCATCCATGAGATCAAGGACGGCATGCCTTTCCCTTCCGGACCGGAAAAGGTCAGAAAAAGCGGTGCTGGCAGAAAACCTGTAAAACAACTGCAGCCCGATCTTCTGGATGACATCAGGGCTGTTGTTGAAAACAATACTTACGGTGATCCCCAGAAGGTTATTTCATGGACTGACCTCAGCCTCCGGGATATTTCGTCAATCCTGAAGGAACGTTTCGGGATTGATGCCGGGAAAGACATTGTGTCGCGTGCGTTGGAGGAGCTTGGCTACAGTAAGCAGGCAAACCAAAAAATGCTCCAGGTTGGAAGCCAGCACATTGACCGGGATGCCCAGTTCCAATACATCAACACGAAAGCCCAGGAATTCATTGATGCCAATGAGCCTGTAATATCAACAGATACAAAAAAGAAGGAACTTGTGGGCAACTTTAAAAATAATGGTGCTGAATACAGGCCGGCAGGGGAAGCAAGGAAAGTATTGGACCATGACTTCCCCCTGCCCGGGCTGGGTAAGGTTGCCCCGTATGGCGTATACCTTGTCAACGGCAATGCTGGGTTTGTAAACCTGGGGACGGACCATGATACGAGCGCATTTGCTGTTGAAAGCATCCGGCGCTGGTGGAACATCGTGGGGAAGCCGACATACCCGGATGCCCAAAAACTGTATATAAACTGTGACGGTGGCGGCAGCAACGGATGGCGAACGCGTCTGTGGAAATACGAACTGGCACTGTTTGCCCAGGAAAGCGGATTGGAAATCCATGTTTCCCATTATCCGCCAGGCACGTCAAAATGGAACAAGGTTGAGCACCGCCTGTTTTGTTATATAACAAAAAACTGGGCAGGGAAACCGCTGATCGATATCAATACCATTGTCAACCTGATCTCATCAACTACTACGGCCAAAGGTCTGGAAGTGAAATGTGTTGTTGACAGAAATACATACCAGACTGGTTTAAAAGCAAATGATGAAATGATGAGCAGAATTGATATTGAAGCAGTCGGGCCAAATGAATCATGGAACTATGTAATACGTGGGTTTAAATAGTACATTTTATTTTGCGACAGTTCCTTAGGCTCTTATCCGTGGAAAGGCGGTCTCGACCTGCTGAATATTGTCCTGATCGGTATAGCAAATGAACTTCCGGAGCATGATGATAAATATGAGCTTCACCGCCTGCTGAGTACGCTGCTTTCGGCGGAACTGACCGTTGATGAAAAGTTAGGGATCATTAAAACTGAGTACAGTATTCCGGTAGATGAAAAATTGAGAAAGGATATGAGTGCTATGTGTAATCTTTCACAGGGAATCAGAGAAAACGCAACAGATAACGCCATAACTGGCGTGATTATGAATATGCATAGAGACGGCTATTCATCAGAGCAGATAGCAAGGATTGTTGAAAAGACCATAGAGGAAGTAGAGGCCGTCATCAAAAAACGGGAGCCTGTGCTGGCATAATCAAAGTAACTTAATAACAGATACAGTAAAGCAGTGAACTGAGTTTTGTAAAAAACAGTTCGCTGCTTTTTTGTTTTCAGGGAGAAAGACAGTTACATCAGATTGTCTTTTTTTCATGTAAAGAAAGGATTGAAAATATGGCAGACGCAATAACAGAAAAACAGAAAGTAAAGGAGATCACGGACAAACTGGAGGAAGGGTTAAAAGAACTTTTT
>CAJULA010000061.1 GCA_910587155.1 uncultured Lachnospiraceae bacterium | reverse complement strand
GCAAAGGCGGAGCAGGAGAGAAGCAGGCTGGCAAAGGCGTGGAGCAGTAAGCAGCGGATGGCGGCGGCATCCAATGCTTATGATGCAAATGTCATGACGGAGACAGCGGCAGGCGGTGATTCGCTGCTTGGTTAATGAAGGGCATCATGCCCGGACTTACCGCAAGGGGGCATGGGCGGCTCCGAATGACAGAGGGGCTGTAGGTAAGATTTTTTGAAGGAGGATGAAAATTATGTCAATGGAGATCACAAACAATTACAGTAACTATGCGGCAAATTATACTGATGCCGTGAAAAAGCCGGATGGCAGGGCGGCAACAGAGGTAAAGATAAGCAAATCAACAAACAGCAAAGACAAGGTGCAGGCGTATTATGAACAGCTATGCAAAAAATTTCCACAGATAAATTTCAACACAAATGGCGGCGTATTACCGAGCAATAGCAGCAGAGTCACGGTAAATCTTTCGTATGACTGTTTGAAGAAAATGGCAAATGATCCTGAATTCGCAAAAGAAATCGAATGGAATCTGTCGGGAGAAGTTGCTGCAAACTCAATGGTTTATGGGTGGGCGCAGAGAGATGGTGTCGTACTTGGCGGAAGGACTGTTACATATGATGCCAATGGCAACAGGCAGTCATCCTGTGGCGGCATGAGGACAGCAAATACAGGGAATGGAAATAACAATACTGATAAAATACAGAAGAAGTATAAGGAAGAGGAAGAACGCCTGTTAAAAGCCAGAAAGAAACGTGAAGAAAAGGAAAAAATTGCTGAAAAGCAAGCAGAGAAAAAGGCGGAGGAAGAAAAAGCAGCGGAACGTCGGGCAGAAAGAAAAGAGCATATGGAAAAACTGATGGAAGGGACGTACAAGGTATCTGCCATTGGCACGGATATGAAAAGCGTTACACAGAATATTGTTGAGGTGGTTTCAGGCACATCATCATCCACAGGGGCAAGTTTTGATTTAAAGGCGTAAGGGATATTCCGCAGCAGACGGCTCAGATATGGCTGTTACATAAAAGGAAATCGGAGGGTATGAAAAATGCGTGTCAGCAGAATACCGGCATTACTTATTACGGCAATGATGATTCCCGCGATCAGCGGATGCACCACACAGGGAAGCCCCGCCCCGGATGCCGTGCATCAGATTGAGGATGGCGGTCCGGCGGTCTATGATGATGACCCGATAGCGGTGGAGCCGCAGCTTGACGAAGATGGACTGGACGGGGATTCGGATGAATCCAACGTGCAGAGGGAGATCATTTCGGCGGAACCGCATAAAGGGAGTGCGGATTAAAAAAAGCAATGCCCGGTGAATAAACATTATGGGTATGGTGGCTATGATTGACAGGGGGAGGAGCAGGTAAGGCTTTTTAAGGAGGACGATATTATGGCAATGGAAATCACAAACAATTATAGCAATGTGGAACAGGCTAATGCAGAAAAAGAAATGCAGGCAAAGGCATCAAGAAAGGAAACGGAGAAGAAAAGCACATATGGGAGCAGGAGGGAATATTCAGAATATCTGAATAATAAGTATGCCTGCCTGACACCGACAAAGGACAGTTCCGTGTCAATCAATTCCAGCCTGCTTTCAAAGGCGGCATCCAATCCCAAAACGGCTGAATGGCTGGAAAATACACTTTCCCAAATGCCGGACTGTATCAATAAGATATGTGAAAATTCTGCTAAAAATGGGGCGAGGCTGGTCAGTCTGGAAATCAGCATAGACAGCGAGGACTGTATTACGACAAAGTGCGTAGGTGTTTTTGAGGCTGACCCCGGCACAGAGGAATCCAAGAAAATGGTTGAGGAGGCGAGGGCTAGAAACAAAGAGCGTAAAGAGGAATGGGAAAAGCTGCTTGAAAAGAATAAGGAAAAGAAGGCCGAGCAGGAAAAGCTGGGAGAAAAGAAAGACGGCAGGCAGTATGATATTACTGTAATGGGAACAGATATGGGAAAAGTTACAGAGAATTTGATAAGTAAAATCGGTATGGGTAACAGTGCCATGTCTACAGCACCGACAGTAACAGGTTTCGATTTAAAGGCGTAAATATTATTTTTTCCGGCAGGGGCGCAAAAACCACGCGCCTTTGTCGAGAGTAACTGCTCGGACTTTATAAGGGAGCGGATGCGGCTCTGACCGACAGATGGGCCGCTGTATCAAAGATGGAGGATATTTAAAAATGAGTGTGAATGGAATTGGAAGTAATTATTGTTATATGGGGGCTGTTGCAAATCATGTGCAGGAAAAGGTATCTGAAACAAATGCAGGCAGAAAAGTGACGCAGCAGCCAGTTAATCTCTCCATTTCTGATGAGGGACGAAATATGCTGCGGGAAATGGTAAATAAATTTGAGCCTGATTCGGATTATGTCAATGCAAGGGAGATGACAATACAAAATACAAATGAGGTAGCATGGGAACATTATACGGCAATGAGGGGAATCAGCAGCCAGACATTAAAAGACGGAAACTATAATGTGGAAGATGTAATGAAATCAATCATGGATACATATGAGTCCCGGTATCATGAAATCGTGAAAGAACATGAAAATGGAGAACGTGAAGTTTCTTATGAACTTACGGGGAAGAGGTCTCTTACGCTTGAAGAAGATTTGGCGGGACTGGATGAGGCTTTTAAGATGCGTCTGGCAAATCTGGAAGGATATATTACCTGTCAACAGACAAACAAAGCCTTTGAGAATCCGGACAGTTCATGGTTTTTCAATAGAAGCGATCCCCAAAATGAAGGAAAAATACAAGACAGGATTCCGCTTTTCGACACAGAATATCGGGATTCGGCAGTATCAATAATGGAGCAGACAAGAGAAAAGTTTTTGGCGGCATTCAAGAGTTTTGGTTACAAAAAAGGAACAGCGATAGGCATATTTGCGGATATACTGAATGAGCATACAAGTTTTGTGGCGAATACGCAAAAACTTTTCAAGTAGATTGAGGTGGAGATAATTCTAAGGTTCCATATTTTTATAAGAAGCAAGGGTAGGTTTTTTGGCAGATTGGGAAACCGGGGAGCAAGGAGAGGAGATGAAGGTCAGTATGGAATTTGACCGGGGAACATAGGCAAAATGTAATTATGAGGTAATGAACCGCTCGGACTTATTGCAAGGGAGCGGATGCGGTTCTGAACGACAGAGGGGCTGCAATAAAAAAGAAATGGAGGACTGAAATGAGCATTAACGGAATAGGAACAGCGGGATATCCGCTGACAGGATACACGGCAAGAAA
>CAJULA010000060.1 GCA_910587155.1 uncultured Lachnospiraceae bacterium | reverse complement strand
AGATTCCAAAGAGGCCCGCAGGGCAATCTTTGAATATATAGAGGGCTGGTATAACGTAAGCGATGAATAACCAGCCGTCATCCATCGCAATAAAAATTCATAATCAAATAAGAGGCAGTTACTCCAATGGTATCTGCCCCCGATTTTCCGGTGTTTCCGTACTGACATCCATGACTCCTGAACATCGTTCCTTTATAAAATTGCTCCACGGCATCATTGCTTCCACACCTGCGGGCTTGTCTTTGTAGTCCGGCATGTACAGCAACAGCGTGTAGAGATATTGGAACACATTCAGTTTGTTTGCTTTCGCTGTCTCTACCAGGCTATATATGACTGCGCTCGATTTTGCTCCTTTTACGGTGTCATGAAACAAAAAGTTTTTTCTTCCTGTCCCGTAGGACTTTGCCCTCCGCTCCGCTCGGTTATTTGATATCTCACAACGGCCGTCAAGCAGGTAATTGCAAAGCAGATCCCGATGGTTTACGGCATAGTTCACTGCTTTTTCCAGCCGGCTTCCTTTAAGCGGTTCTATCGTCTCAAGCCATGCAAAGAACTTTTCCCATATCGGAACCTCCTGCTTAAGACGCTCCTCCTTCCTTTCTTCCGCATCCATTTCCTTTAGCCTGCGCTCCGTACGGAAAAGCCGGTTGCAGTAACTAAGTCCAATCTCGGCGGGAATCTTATTCTTCTCTATAGCCCTCTCCGGATCGGCAGCTTCTTCCGGTATTTCTTCCTCGGAGTTGATATCCAGAAGCTTTATTTTCTTGCGGCGGGCAGCTGGGACGGCTTCAAAGAAATATCGGCGGCAGTGGGCAAGGCAGCAGACCAGCGTCACATTCTCCACACTGTTATAACCAGTATAGCCGTCGCATGAAAGCAGGCCGTGGAAGCCTTCCAGAAAATCTCTGGCATATCCCCCCTGTCTGCCGGGCTGGTATTCGTATAAAATGATCGGTGCAAGCCCGTCATTTCCGGAAAGATAAATCCACATGTAGGACCTTGATTCCGCAGTCTTCCCTTTTTCATGCAGAACCTGGCAGACCGTTTCATCCGCATGGAGAATCTCCCGTTTACAAAGATATTTATGAAGCAGGTCATAAACCGGCTGGAAATAGGCCAGCGCGCATTTGATGCACCAACCCGCCGTGGTTTCCCTCGCAAGCGGTGCGCCCATCTGAAGCCAGTCCATCTCCTGTCGATAAAACGGTACTGCGTTCATAAACTTCTGATACATCACAAACGCAACCATCGAAGGGGACGCAGGGCTGTGGGCCAGAAGGGCTGTCGGGGTAGGTGCTTTGATGATTGTCCCCGTGTCTTCTTCCCGGCATACCGGACAGGCAAGGACCTCCCGCAGGTAACGAATCCGCTCTACTTTTGCCGGGGTAATGGAAAGCTCCTCCCGTACATACTGCCAGGCGATCGTCGCCATCGGCGTGTCACAGTCCGGGCAGAGCCGCTCATCCTCCGGCATGGCGCATCTCACTTCCCTGACCGGCAGGTTTTTATAAAGCTCATTACGCGTGGATTTCGGTTTCCGCTGCCGCTTATAGCTTTTAACCGTTATCTCTTCCGGACCGACTTCTTCCTGTGCCTGTGGATCTTTGCGACGGTTCCGTTCACTGGAAGAACCAAAAAATTTCCGGCGGAACTCTTCAATGGTTTCATTGAGGCTGGCCACGGTAACCCGCAGTTCTTCAATGGTTTCATTGAGCTTTTGGATCTGTTCGTCCTTTTGTTCAATTGTTTTACGCATGAGTTCAACCAACAGTTCCATATGCTCATCCATGGTATCACAACCCTCCTGATCTGTCCTAATTATAAAGGAAAACAGTGCGGTTCGCAAATGCCCCCGGAATGAGTATATGGGCATTTTGACGGAGGCAGCGGATTGTGGATAACTCCTGGCAGTAGAAGGTTTTCATGCTCCTTAAGAACGGTTATCCACATATGCCGGTTCCGCTACAGACACGGATTGTGGATAGCAGACCGGCGGTCCGGGATAACTGTGTGAAACGTTGTTTTCCAGGCCGGAAAAGGATATTTAAATTCTCTGTTTTTCACAAAAGCATCAGAAGTCTTTTCTCTGCACGGGCCGGAGCGCTTTTGGCTGGTCAATAGACAGCCCCTCCATAAGCCACCGGTATTCCTGCCGGGTGAGCGTCCGGGCTTCCGATGAGCTGCGAGGCCATTGGAACCGACCGGTATCCAGCCGCATATAAAACAGAACGAAGCCCGTTTTGTCATGATGTAGCGCTTTAATACGGTCCGGTTTTCTGCCACAGAAAAGATAGAGGGCATTTGCGTAAGGGTCCATCAGATAGGTATCCCGGATTATCGCCATAAGTCCATCGATCGAAAGCCGCATATCCGTACGGCCGCAGATCAAATAGATTTTTGATATTCCGGAAAGATCGCCTAACACAGCTGCTGCAGGGCGCGGAAAATATTTATGACCGCATCCTGCGCCGCATGATTGGATATTTCAATATGGATGCCACAAAAATCGACACAAGCGGCCGGGGTATCGGAGGCTCCGGTACTGGAATGATTATGCATTGATATGCCGGAAACTGTATCATCAGAAATACCAATGCAGACAACCTCCTGTTTTTTCTGCGTAATGAGAGAAGCTCTTTGAGGGAACGCATATCCTTTTTGCCGGAGCTGTCGTGTATGATAATAAAAGGATTTAACGGTTATGTCATGCTGGGCGCACCAGGTTCTGATCGTCAACCCGCTGCCGTAGCAGTCATGTATCAGGTCCAGCCATTCCCGATCTGTGCGCTTGATATGGTGCTGAGTCATTTAGAACCCACTCCTTCCTGTTAATTTGGAGAAATGATGCCTGGGCCGGAGGAATGCTTTGAGAGTAAGCAGGCCTTGAATGCAAGGTTTCGTGAATCGAATAGAAATATTTCTCCGATTGAAAAAGATTATCACACAAATTTAAAGGAATGTAAAAACGATATCTTATTCATCGCTTACTTTCTATTACTGGTTAGCAGCCTTGACCATACACTCATTTTTTCCATATTCATACATCTTCATGGCGAGTATTCTGGCGATCTTTTCCATGCTGTTTAAAATAGTTTCCACATCTTCATTCTCATCTTCCCCAAAACGCTCGCAAAGATTCCGTTCTGCCCGATAGATGCCTTCATACAGAAGGCAGCACTCTTTTCCCTCGGCAAATTCATCCTCAATGGCACACGGTTCCAGCAGCGAAAGTAATCCTTCTGTCAAAAATCCATTCATCTTATCAAAAATTTGTTCCTTCAACATATTACATCCTCCT
>CAJULA010000059.1 GCA_910587155.1 uncultured Lachnospiraceae bacterium | reverse complement strand
CCGGATTATCTGAAAAAGTACTCAATGAAATGTATTCGGATGGCTATTCCCCCAAAAGTGTGGACCATCATGTCAGGCCCATCTACAACAGGCTGGCAAGGTATTGTGAAGAGCATTTTGAGGGAATGTATTCTGTTGATGCGGGTGAAGCCTTCATACGGATGATCCAAAGGAAAAACCAGTCAAAGGAGCAGACAGATTTGAACCGAAATTCAATCGAACGGTTAAATCATGCGCTGGACGGAGATTTTCATTGGAGGCCTGCAAAGTCAAAGTTAAAGCCATATGCTGCTTCCTGCTATGATGCGGTTGTTGCCAGATACGAGGCTTATCTTATCCAGACTGGAAAAACCATTACCAACACCAGGCGCCATATCCATTTAATTGCTGACTTCCTGTCGCATATGGAATCAGCTGGAATCACCAGTCTCCCTATGGTTAAAGCAGAGCATATCCATGAAAGGTTTGCGGCTGCAAACGATAAAGCAGGTTTCCGCAAGGCAGTGAAGATGTTTTTTCGATATGCCTGCAAATACGGATTGGTCGAAAACGATAACAGCCGTTGGATCCCGACAGTCCCACGCCATAGGCCGATTCCCTCTGTCTATACAAAAGATGAGATAGAAAGAATACTCGATTCCATAGACCGGACTACGAGTCTTGGTAAAAGAAACTACTGCATGATTCTGATAGCTGCAAGACTGGGAATCCGTTCCTGTGATATAGCCGGACTAAAGCTTGAAGACATCCGGCACAGGGAAGGCTTTATCCGAATCATGCAGCAAAAGACGGATATTCCCGTTGAATATCCGATACTGGACGAAATAGCGGAAGCCCTGAAGGATTATCTTGACAATGCAAGGCCTGGTTCCGATCTTCCTCATGTATTCCTGACGCAGCCCAGACCAGCCGCCTCTGCCTTAAGCACACAGGGGATCTATGCCGTTGTGTCCGGAGCCATTGCACGGGCCGGCATAGATATGTCTTCCAGAAGACATGGTGCTCATGCCCTGAGATCGAGTCTGGCATCGCATCTTCTTGCAGATGGAAAAACCTATCCGGAGATCCAGCAGGTATTAGGCCATGCTTCTCCTGACGCCGCCAGGCATTATATTCGTGTTGAAGCGGAACGGCTGAGGGAATGTGCCATAGAAGTACCCGTTTTTCCCAATGAGCTGATTGCTTATTTCCAGGAAAGGCGGTGAAGTGACAGATGAAAAATACCATCCAGTTTGAAAGCTGCCTGAAGGAAAAGTTAAATTCTTATATGGAACTAAGGGAAAGCCAAGGCTGCCAGGTTTTGAAAATACGCCATATCTTTATTTCACTTGACCAGTATCTGCTGAAAGCCGGACTTAGCGGCCGTAGCCTGCCTCCAGCTGTCATTGATGGCTGGATTGCATCCCTTCCGGAAAAACTCAGCGTAAATACAGTGAATATTTATATTTCGACTTATATGCAGTTTGCAAGATATCTGCAGTCACTTGGGTATGATGCTTTTATACCGGAGAAAGCAATCGGCAGCAAGAATTATTCTCCATATATATTTCATGAAGGTGATCTGGCAGCATTGATACAGGCTGCAGATGCCATGGTGTTTTCTGCTTCTGAAAAACACCGTCACAATGCCGCCTGCTTTAGCGTCATGCTAAGAATGTATATCGGTTGTGGATTCCGGTTAAACGAAATACGGCTGCTGAAGGCGAAAGATGTTGACCTGGAATACGGTATCATCCATGTGCGGAATGCAAAGGGAAGCCGTGACAGGATTGTACCCATGCATGAAACACTGGCGGAGTGCGTAAAGATATATTCAGAAAGTGGAATCCCTCAAAAAGAAAACCTGTTTTTTCCTTCTGGAACAGGAACCCCTATTTCATGTTCATGGATAAGGGATGCGTTTGTGAAATGTATCCGGTATATCGGTATAGAGAAACCAAACCTCCCGAAACATTCCAGAAATATCTGTCTGCACTGCCTTCGCCATAGTTTTGCGGTGGCAGCTTTCCGCCGGTTAGATAATAACGGCCTGGATATGTACGATGAGATACCGGTACTCTCTACATATATGGGGCATGAAAATCTTTACGGAACCGAACATTATCTCCATATGACAACAGAAAACAGCCGGGATATCCTGGGTAAAGTGGAGGAATTCAATAAAGGGCTTTTCCCGGAGGTGCTGGAATGAAACAAACTTTATTTACAAAGCAGCTTGCGGAATATTTCAACATATATTTACCGATAAACAAAAAGTGTTCTAAAAATACCATCTCATCATATGCGGATGGATTTGTGGCATTATTCCAGTTTTTTAAGGAGATAAAAGGCATTCCGCATTACAGGATCAACTATTCGGATCTCACCACAAAGACCATGGATGAATATCTGCTGTGGCTCCAAAACGAAAAGAATTATAGCGCGGCTTCCCAAAAACAACGCATATCGGCATTATCTTCATTTTTGAAATATGCTTCCGGCAGGGAGATGGTCTCCCTCGGTGCCTACAATGCAGTTTCCCAGACACAGACCCCGAAAGTTCCCAGGACGGTTTTCCCGTATTTTTCTGCGGAAGAGATCCGTATTTTATTGAGCATTCCTGAAAAGGAAGGTAAATCTGACAGCCGGGATGTTACATTACTGGCATTGCTCTATGATTCCGGTGCAAGGGCACAGGAGGTATGCGACATACTGATTGGCGATATAACGTTCGCTAAGACTTCCACTATCAGGATCCATGGGAAAGGAAACAAAACACGCGAACTTCCTATGTCTTCAGATGTTGTGAAACTGATAAAAAGATATCTGGCTGAAAGAGGGAAAACTTTGAAAGATAACAGGGATGAACACCTCTTCCCAAGCCAGAGGTCTGACCGGATAACAACTGCATGTATCCGAAACCTTGTCTGCAAATATGTAACTTTGGCAAAAAGTAATCATCCGGATTACTTTAAGGAAGAAGGTTATTCCCCGCACAGTTTCCGTCACAGCAAAGCGGTTCACATGCTTGAAGCGGGGGTGCCGCTCATATACATAAGAAACTTTTTGGGACATGAATCTGTTCAGACCACAGAGATCTATCTGCGTATCCATCAAGGCTCTGTTTCAAAGATATTGAAAGAAAGAAAAGCGGAAACAAATATACCGAATACACTTGAGCAATCGCATTCAAAAAATCAGGATATACCTGATTTCATTCAGAATGCAAGATAAATAATTATGTTATGAGTTTTTGGAATAAATGGCTGAAATACAGCATTCTTTTGGATTCCGGCCTTTCTCAAAAACTCAGCACATAACACATATTATGTGGGTAGTCACATAATATGTGGATCTATCTCACAGGAAATGATGGCCTCCCGTCTATCATCCTTTATGATTATCAGCCTGGGAGGGCAGGGAATTATGCGAAAAATTTTCTGGAAGGGTTCTCCGGACTGCTGGAATGCGATGGCTATACCGGATACAACAGTGTAGAGAATGTGATC
>CAJULA010000058.1 GCA_910587155.1 uncultured Lachnospiraceae bacterium | reverse complement strand
GGACATAAAGATTGTCCTCTTATTTAACCCACCTTCGGTTCTTTCCTTAGAAATTATACCGAAAAAATAGTTATTCCGAAGTTTCTAAGCTTTCATAGAAAATACAGTGATTTTATGAAAAACATCGGAATAACTAAATGTTTAGGTTATCTCAAGCCGGCCAGCTTACGAAATGTTTCCTCGTCTGTTTCGTCCCAGATTGGTTTTTCTTCAGGCACGGCTATATCTGCAGTTGCCTTATTGATTGCTTCCCGTTTCATTTCGGTGTCGGCATATGCATAAATGCGTGTAGTTTCCTCTGAGCAGTGCCCCAAAAATTCGCTCAGTATGCTCAATGGCATTCCGCTCCGATACAGATGGATCGCGCGTGTGTGCCGGAGCTGGTGCGGGTGTACTTTATCCGGCAGATCCGGGCAGATAAGCTTTGCCGTTTTCCCGTATCTTTTCATAAACACCTCTACCGTGTCCTGCGACATCTGGTGGCGTATGCCGTGCGTGGTGATATAAAATAAAAATTCATCAGTATTCTTTTTGTAGTCAGGGTGAAACTTCTCCAGGTATTTCAAAAGGTGCCGGTAAGTAGCATCCATCATAGGCACTGACCTGGTTTTACTGCCTTTGCCGGTCAGATATAAATAGGGTGTTTTCTCATTAAAACAGATATCCTTTATGCGTATGTCAAGCATTTCCTGACATCTGGCTGCGGTATCGTACATCAGGATCATAAAAAACTGGTTGCGCATTTCAGAGATTTTTTTGGCATTAGGCTGCTTTAATAGTATTTCAAGTGCGGATTCGCTCAAAAACTCAACTGTTTTAGGCCTGCCTTTCTTTGCGGGGATTGATTTCATTTCCGCATAAAGTGAGAACTGGGAAAAATCTTTTGTCCCATTATATTTGGCGAACGACCGTAAAGCCATCAGCCTCTGGTTGCAGGTGGATGCGCTGTTGTTCCGCTCCCTGGACAGCCATTCCATGAATTCAGAAACAGATTCACCACTGAAACAGTCCATTGTTATTTTTGTCATGCCTATACCTTTTCTGCTGTTTAGGAAATCAAAAAATAGATTGAAAGCATATTTATAGGATGTAACCGTGTTCTCACTGTAACATTTTTGCTTCGGCAGGTATATCTGAAAGAAATCACGGAGCCTTTTTGTCAATTCAACGTTTTCCTTATTCATGAGGCACCTCCGGGATAAGTGATGCATACAGGTTCATATCCATGCCTGACATTTCAGAAAAGAATTCAGGTACAAGGTGGATATAGTATGCCGTGTGCGAAATACAGGAATGCCCCATGTATGCGCTCAGGTACGGGAGCATGCTCCTTAGGTCTGCGCCCTGCTTCATCCATTTGTATATACGGTATGTGGCAAATGTGTGCCGGAAGTCATAAGGCCTTGGGCTGTTGCCGGCCACAAGCTCGAAATGGCAGTTTCCCCAGCATTCGTGGAACGATTTCCGTACCCAGCTTGCCGTGTAGGCAGCGCCGCCAAACCGCTGGCAGGGGAACAGGTACTCGCTTTGGGGGAATTCGTTTTTCAAAAAAGGGTAGTATTTTTCCAAAATCCCGACCAGTTCTTCCGGAATGACGACCATCCTGTCCCTGTGCCCTTTGGATTCTGGTATGATCAGGTTTTTTGCCCGGAGGCTGAGGTTTTCAAGTTTTATCAGTCTGGCTTCCTGGGGACGGAGGCCGCAGCAGAACAGAAGCCTGAAATACACGGGAATCTGTAGATGCCTGATCCGGGAGCGTGGGTTTACAGGATATGAGTCTGCCTCATGGAAAAAAGCTTTCAGTTCTTCTTCTGTAAAAATATGCGGCTGGTATGGCGGGTCTGTTTTCGGTGATAATTCCGGCGGAATTACATAAGCAGTTTTACCCACGCGGTTCATATATTTTGCAAGCTCACGCACCGGCCCAAGCCGGTTCTGGAAGCTCACGGATTTTTCTGTCGGTTTTATGACAGCCCATGCGTTCCCAATTTCTGCGGACAAAGTAGGTTCGGCAGGGAAGTTATCCGTACAGAATTTATCAAAGCAGCGGAGGATTCGTCCGCTTTCTATATAAGGAAAACCAAGTGTATGTTTTTCCTGGATGAAATCGGAAATATATTGGCCAAAAGCACAGTGAAAGGTTGGATTCATCTCAGTTCCTCCCTTCCCAGCGGAATGGACTCCAACGTCAGGGGACATTCTTTCAAGCCGGACAATTCAACGCTGATATATGGCTTTGTGGAATCGGGGCTGCTGTGTCCGAGAACTTCTTTGATGGTATCAATGGAGACATCCGATGCCAGCATCCGGCTTGCCAGTGTCCTTCTCATGGTATGGAAGCCCTTCCGCTCGTCCGCCTGCCATGCGATGCCTGCTTTTGCTGCATTGTGTTTGATAATTGAATGGGCAGACCATGTTTTCAGGGGGTCATATGGAGGCCTGCTGCGGAGGAAAATGATATCCGTTGCGGTGTTTTCCGGCCTGGCTTCCAGAATGTATTCGGCAACGGCGTTGAGGACTGCGACAGGGACAGGAAGCATGACTGGTTTGGAAGTTTTGCTCTGGATCAGGCGTATCTCCCTTAACCGCCAGTCAATGTCCGAAAACCTCAGTGTGAGGACATCCACGCCCCGGAGGCCGGTATAAGCCGCAAGCATTATAATTGCGTAATCTCTTTTTCCTAATGCTGTGCTTTTATCCGGAGCGTTCAGGATGGCCGTTACTTCGTCCTTATCAAAACCGGAATGTATTTTTTTACGGTTAGGCACTTTAATTGTAAAGATGGTTTCAAGGTTAAGGCTGCAGAGTGAATTTTCAGACAGATAGGCACCAAAAGACCTGAGCAGGGAAAGGGAATCCCCAACATTTCCATAACTGTCAGCAAGGACAGGCAGATAACTGTTTATATCTGAAATTTCCAGACCTTTCAGATCATCAAATCCAAGACTTGCGACATAACGAAGGAAATGTTTGATCTTGGGCTTGATTCCCCTCAGTGTAGTAGTTCGGCAGCCTTGTGCAAGCCTGTGATTCAGATAATCCACCAGAATCCGGTTAAGGCCCTCTGGAATGGACGATGTAAGTATGGACGGCTCATAGGACCAGACATAATTTCCTGTATTCATGATGCTGGTCATAATTATAATTGTTTTCCTGGTGTACCGGTACTTTGTGCTGTTGATCACGCCATCCTGATAAAGGCGGAAGTAGTACCAGATACAGTTATTCCCCTCATCCTCAGAATAAACCGAAACTGAATGAGTCGAGAAATAAGATGTGACCGGAGAGATGCCATAACATTTATACATGTAGGTTGTTTTCTTAGCCCTCCCAAATGAAACGATACATTGCCATGCCTTATCAATCAGATCGCTGACAAGTGGCTTGGTACAATTTGACATAATAAAATCTCCTTCCTGATATTTTTCATCTAGAAAAGATTACCTTATTATGCCGAAACTTTGTAGATAAATCCTCAAGAAATCATATCGGTATCAAAAACCTCGGAATAACCATTTTTTCGGTATAAGACAGCCAGGCAAAT
>CAJULA010000057.1 GCA_910587155.1 uncultured Lachnospiraceae bacterium | reverse complement strand
GTAACAGTTCAGCCTTCACATAAGTTTTCCCAAAAAAGTGACGAAATTTTTTTGGATTATCTATAAAAGTTATCCACAAAGCAGAACTATTTCGGATTATTTTTCCGGAAATATCCTGTTTTCCTGTCCGATTGTGGATAACTTTATGCAAATAAATACCCTGAAAGCTGTTTCCTATCCTTCTTATCAGTTTTTTCCTGTTCCAAACCACCGCAGGACCATCGTAAACCTGACGGACACTTACAAGCCCGCAATTCGCTTTTTTCTGCCGTTACTGCTACAATAAAAGTATAGAAAACAGCGGAGGAGGTGTCCCGGCTTGGGCGGCAATTATGAAAAAAGCATTTATAACCAGCTCATGGAAGTGATGGGACGCCTTGACGCAGTGGAAAAAGATCTGTGCCATGAAAAGGCGGAGCATAAAAGTGATGTGGAACGCCTTAACGCCAGGATCAGTGACCTGACGGCAGAAAACCAGCTTTTACGGGATGATAATGCGCGTCTTAAAAGCATCATTGACAATAACAGCTCAAACACTTCAAATCCGCCTTCTACTGACCAGAAAGCAGGCAGACCGGCCAATACTTATAACAGCAGGGAAAAGACCGGCCGCCGCGCAGGCGGGCAGAAAGGGCGCAGGGGCGCCACCCTTACCAAAGCGGATGTGGAAGAAAAACTCCGTTCAGGGAAATGCCGCCACCAGATCCGTGAGATCGGTGACCCGTCCGGATGCATGTATGTGACAAAATATGAGATCGACCTTGATGTGGCGCCCCTGATCACCGAGATACGGATTTATGCGGATGAAAAAGGACGGTTCCACATACCGGACGGATACCGCAGCGATGTGGTCTATGGCCCTAATGTGAAGTCCATGGCGGTCGCATTATACAGTGAAGGTGTCATGTCAAATGACAGGATTGCCTCTTTTCTGAATGCTGCCGGCGGCAGTGTCCTGGGGCTGTCAGAGGGGAGTGTGTATCATTTCTGCCGAACTTTTTCCCAAAAGTCACAGGAAAGTATTGCGCATCTGGAGGAAGAGCTGTTAAACCACAGGGTAGTGATGACGGATGCGACAGTGATGACGCTGAACGGGGAACCGTGTTATATCCGGAACTTCAGCATGGAAAAAGCAGTAGTCTATCGGGCGGTGAAGGATAAGACACTTGATGGCATGAAAAAACTGCGGTTTCTTTCGAAATTTACAGGCATCCTTGTGCATGACCATGAGACATCCCTGTATCATTTCGGAACAGGGCATGGTGAGTGCAATGTCCACATCATACGATATCTCAAAAAGAATAGTGAAGACAGCGGGAATGAGTGGTCCGGGGAAATGATAACCCTGTTGTGCGGGATGAACCGCGCAAGGAAACATTCCATAGCCGGAGGGATGGGCGCATTTCCGGAGGAAGTGATCCTGGAATACGAAGAAAAGTACCGCGAGCTGATAGCCAGAGGACGGGAGGAGAACAAAAAAACAAAGCACAGGTATGCCCGCGATGATGAGAAAAAACTGTTGAACCGGATGGAGAAATATATGGAAAACCATCTGCTGTTCCTGCATGACTTTGAGGTTCCTTTTGATGATAACATGAGTGAAAGGGACTTAAGGAAAGCGAAGAACCGGCAAAAAATAGCAGGAGGGTTCAGAAAAGAAAGCGGGCACGAGATGTATTGTAACATCCTGACCATTATCGAGACACTGAAGCGGAGGAATATGGTACTATTGGAAAACATAAAAAAGCTGTTCATGGGAACACCGGCTATTTTTTAGCCGGTGCAAGAGTCGTTCATTTTAAAGCGAAGGCTGAACTGTTACTCTATTTGCGCCGGCCTGGTAACGTATATTTGCAATTATAAGGCAGAGTATGGTAAAATAGGTAAGATTTTATGTAACAGTCAGGACAGAGGCCGGACCGTTACGATTTTACAAGTGTTCAGGGAACAAAGGTGCCGGATAGCGGCGGAGAGGGCAGATACCCCTATGGTCAAGATATTTGAAAAGTTAATGGTCCTGCTTGACAGGCAGCAGAAGCGGAAGATGGTGCTGCTTGTCTTTTTGATGCTGATCGGCGCGGTGCTGGAGACGCTGGGGGTGTCCATGATCCTGCCGGTGATGAATGTGGTGCTGGAAGAGGATGCCATAGCGCAGCATGAGTATTTGCAGTTGATTTGCCGGATTTTTCATATAGACAACAGTAATGATCTGACGATACTTGTCATGATAGGGCTGGTCCTTGTCTTTATTGTCAAAAACATTTTCCTGTTTTTCCAGCAGAAGGTGCAGCTTAAGTTTGTTTATACGAACCAGTTTGCCACATCCAGAAGAATGATGATCAATTTCATGCAGCGTCCCTACGAGTATTATCTCAATGCGGACACGGCGGTGATCCAGCGCAATATCACCTCCGATGTGAATAACATGTACGGCCTGATTCTGGCGCTTTTGCAGCTGATCAGCGAGGGGATCGTGTTCGTCTGTCTGGCGGCGGTCAGCCTGGTGGCGGATGTGTGGATGAGCCTGACGGTGACGGCTCTTCTGGTGATCGCCCTTCTGGTGATCAAGTGTATCTTAAAACCGATCATGCGCAGGGCCGGCGAGGAGAATCAGGATTTCTACAGCGGGCTTTATAAGTGGATCGACCAGTCGGTGATGGGGATCAAGGAGATCAAGATTGCCCGCAGGGAACGCTATTTTATCAACGAATATTCCAAGTGCGGCGCCGGTTATGTGAGTGCGGTGCAGCGCTATAACCTGTATAATGCCACGCCGCGGCTGTTGATCGAGACACTTGCCATCGCGGGTATGATCCTGTATCTGATGATACAGCTTTTGCAGGGAACAGCGGCAGCGGATATCGTCCCGCAGCTGGGGCTTCTGGCTGTGGCGGCCATGCGGCTGATCCCCTGTGCCAACAGGATCAACAACCATCTGACGTCGATTTCCTATTTCGAGCCGTTCTTTATGGGTGTCAGCGATAATCTGCAGGAAGAGATACGGGATGAAAATGTGGATTACAGCGCGGAGACCTATCTGCGGAAGGAAGAGGTGGAGAAGCTGCCTGTCAGGAAAGAGATCGTGCTGCAGGATATCACCTATAAGTATCCCAATTCGGAGACGCTGATCTTCGACCATGCGGTAATGAAGATTCCGATCGGCAAATCTGTGGGTATTGTGGGAACTTCCGGTGCGGGCAAGACTACCATCGTGGATATTCTGCTGGGGCTTTTGCAGCTGGAGTCGGGCCGGATTCTGGCGGACGGCGTGGAGGTGAGAGAGCATTATGCTTCCTGGCTCAAAAATATCGGCTATATCCCGCAGAGCATCTTTATGATCGATTCCACGATCCGCAGGAATGTGGCGTTCGGCTGTCCGGACGAGGAGATTGACGACGATAAGGTCTGGGAGGCGCTGCGGGAAGCGCAGCTGGATGAGTTCGTCCGGGGACTGCCTGAAGGGCTTGATACGGGCATCGGCGAGCGGGGCATCCGGATCTCCGGCGGGCAGAGGCAGCGTATCGGCATTGCCAGGGCGCTTTTTGAAGACCCGGAGGTGCTGGTGCTGGATGAGGCGACTTCTGCACTTGACAATGAGACGGAGGCGGCGATCATGGATTCCATCAACAGACTGCACGGGCGCAAGACGCTGATCATCATTGCCCACAGACTGCAGACGATCGAGAAGTGTGACATGGTGTACCGGGTCGTGGACGGCAAGGCGGTCGTAGAGAAGGAATTTGCGGAAAAATAAGCGCAGGACATAGAAGCGAAAAAGCTAGAAACAAAAAGGCTAGAAACAAGAAGGCTAGAAACAAGAAGGCTGGAAACGAAAAGTATAATAGAAGAGGTTTAGGTACGATGAAGAAATTATGGGATTGGGCATGGGATCTGTACAGGAAGCATGAGGAGGGGATCAACTATCTGATCTTCGGTTTTCTGGCGTTTGTGTTGAATTATGTATTGTATTTTGTGTTTGCGTCTACACTGCATATGCACTATATGGCGGCGACGGCGCTGTCCTGGGTGCTGACGGTAGTATTTGCCTATTGG
>CAJULA010000056.1 GCA_910587155.1 uncultured Lachnospiraceae bacterium | reverse complement strand
TATCACCTGTCGATATATGAGGCACACTATATTTTTCGGCGATCATCTTGGCCTGTGTCCCTTTTCCTGCGCCGGGAGCCCCCAACATAATAATCTTCATTTCCTGCTATCCTCCTGCTATGCAAAAGACCGTGCCCTGATCACAGGCGACGGCCCAAACCGCTGCCATAAAAATAATCTGTTAATGCAAGTACAGGGACAGTGCATCGCTGCTCTGTCCCACATCATACAAATGTTTTATCAGTCGTTCAAAAAGCCTCTGTAATTTCTTACAAGCATCTGAGATTCGATCTGCTTGATCGTTTCCAGTACAACACTGACAATAATGATAAGGCTTGTCCCGCCAAAAGAAACACTGGCACGGAACACACCGTTGAAGAAAAACGGAACGACAGCCACAATCGTAAGCCCGCAGGCGCCGATAAAGATAATATAGTTCAGAATCTTCGTCAGATAATCGCTTGTAGGTTTTCCGGGCCTGATACCCGGGATAAAACCGCCTTGTTTCTTCATGTTATTAGCAATCTCCAGCGGATTAAATGTGATGGATGTGTAAAAATACGCAAAAAAGATCACCAGAACCACATACAGCACAAGTCCGATGGAATAGACCAGCTGAGACGGATTACACCAGTTGCCTGAATTGAGTCCTTTGAGGATCTCTCCCCAGAAACCGCTTCCCTGATAGCCGAAAAACGAACAGATGATAATGGGAAACTGCATCAGAGAAGAAGCAAAGATGATCGGAATCACACCTGCCGTATTGATTTTGAGGGGAATACTCGAACTCTGTCCGCCCACCATTTTCCTGCCTTGAATTTTCTTTGCATACTGTACCGGGATCTTGCGGACACCGTCATTTAAAAGAATGACAAGCACGATCATCCCGATCACAATGGCAAGGATGATCACGGAAGACACCACGCCAATGGCAATAGATCTGCCCTTGACAAACTGCTGGTACAGACTGTAGAAATCTTCCGGAAGTCTGGATATGATATTAATTACGAGAACAATGGAAATACCGTTCCCGACACCATGCTCCGTAATACGCTCACCGATCCACATAAGGAGCGCACTGCCTGCCACCAGTGTGGTAACAACCGAAATAACATTCAATGCATTATATTCTTCCAGAAGGCCCGACCTTCCGAATCCCACTGCCATGGCAATGGATTCGATCAACGCGAGGGCGATGGTCACATAACGCGTGATAGCCGCCAGTTTCTTACGTCCGTCCTCGCCGTCCTTCTGCATTTCCTCCAGTTTGGGGATGGCGATCGTCAGAAGCTGGATGATGATAGAGGAAGTGATATAGGGCGTAATATTCAGCGCAAATACGGACATGTTCAAAAAGGAACCGCCCGTAATGGCATCCGCAAAGCCCATCGCTTCACCCACATGCATCGTAAACCATTCTCTGACATACTCTCTGTTCACCCCCGGCACGGGAAGCTGTGATCCGATACGGATCACAACCAGCATTGCCAGCGTATATAAAATCTTTATCCTGATCTCTTTGACTTTAAACGCGTTTTTCAGTGTTTTAAGCATTAAATCACCTCTGCTGTCCCACCAAGCGCCTCAATCTTTTCTTTGGCAGATGCACTGAACGCATTTGCCTTTACATTAAGTTTCCTGGTAAATTCTCCATTTCCGAGGATCTTCACACCGTCTCTGGGATTTTTCACAATGCCTGCCGCCATCAGCGCTTCCACATCCACGGTTGCACCGTTTTCAAAGCGCTCCAGTGCAGATACATTGATACCCACGATCTCTTTCGTATTTCTGTTTTTAAAGCCTCTCTTGGGAATCCGTCTGTATAAAGGCATCTGGCCGCCTTCAAAGCCCGGTCTGGGTGCGCCGGAACGTGCCTTCTGACCCTTATGGCCTTTGCCGGCTGTCTTGCCGTTACCCGAACCGTGTCCGCGGCCACGCCTGAAGTTATTGCTGTGCTTTGACCCCTCTGCAGGTTTTAAATTGGATAAGTCCATACTGACACCTCCTTTATGCTTCTTCCACTTTCACCATATATTCCACTTGTTTTATCATACCTCTGGTCGCATCGTTGTCCGGCAGTTCCACCGTCTTATGCATTTTCCGGAGGCCCATTGCCTCAATGGTCTTTTTATGCTTGGGAATCGCGCCGATGGGCGATTTCACCAGAGTCACTTTTAACATATTTGCCATTTCAGTCCCCTCCTTAACCAAGAATCTCTTCGACGGACTTCCCGCGGCTTCTTGCCACTTCTTCCGGAGTCTTTAACTGACGCAGACCTTCGATCGTCGCAAGTACAACATTCTGTTTATTGTTGGAACCCAGACATTTGGTCCTGATATTTTTGATGCCTGCCAGCTCACACACATTACGCGCCGGACCGCCTGCGATGATACCGGTACCTGCTGCAGCTCTCTTTAAAAGAACGCTCGCAGAACCGTATTTCCCGATAAAGTCATGGGTAATGGAACTGTTCTCATCCAGTGCCACGGTAATGATGTGTTTCATCGCGTCTTCTTTTCCCTTACGGATCGCTTCAGGAATTTCTACAGCCTTGCCAAGTCCAGCACCCACATGTCCGTTGCCGTCACCCACTACAACCAGCGCCGTAAAACGCATATTTCGTCCGCCCTTTACAGTCTTGGTAACACGCTTGATGGCAACGACTTTGTCGTTCAACTCTAACTGGCTTACATCTATGATTGTGTTCTTCATGCTCTCCTTTTTCCTTTCCTAGAATTTCAGCCCGGCTTCTCTGGCTGCATCGGCTAATGCCGCGATTTTACCGTGATATATAAAGCCGCCTCTGTCAAAGACTACTTCCGTGATACCTTTTTCAACAGCTCTCTTTCCGATCACTGTACCAAGATATGCTGCAGCCGCTACATTGTTTGTTTTTTCCAGCTCCGCTTTCACGTCCTTTTCAAGGGTGGAAGCGGCAAGTAAGGTATGACCGGCCGTATCGTCAATAATTTGAGCATACATGTGATGATTGCTTCTGAACACTGCCAAACGCGGTCTCTGCGCAGTACCACTGAAACGGTTACGTATTCTCTTATGCTTTTTCATGCGGACTTCCGCTCTCGATTTCTTGTTAACCATTTTCACACTCTCCTTATCCCTTATTTCTTACCAGTCTTACCGACTTTACGTCTGATCACTTCATCAGCATACTTGATACCCTTGCCCTTATAAGGTTCCGGTCTTCTCTTGTCTCTGATTTCAGCCGCAAATTGGCCAACTTTTTCTTTATCAATGCCCTTGACAATGATCACATTCTGACCTTCCAGGACAGTCTCGATCCCTTCCGGGTCTTCCATTTCCACCGGATGGGAATATCCCAAAGATAAGGTTAATTTCTTGCCGGCTTTCGCCGCTCTGTAACCTACACCGTTTACTTCCAGTTTCTTCTGATAACCTTCCGTTACCCCCACAACCATATTGTTGATCAGGGTTCTTGTCAGTCCGTGTAAGGATTTCATCTTCTTCAGATCATTCGGTCTGGAAACAACGATCGCATCTCCGTCCATTTTGATCTCCATCTCAGATGGCAGCACTCTTTCCAGAGTTCCTTTCGGACCTTTTACAGTCACTTTATTATTTTCTGCAATCTCTACAGTTACACCTGCAGGAATCGCGATTGGCATTCTTCCTATACGTGACATGCCCGTACCTCCTGTAAATTTATGTTTGTTAATTTATGATACTGTTGTTGTCTGGATATTCTTTTTGTGGATGTTCTTTTTGCTAAGTTCGAAAAAACCTCACTAAGCGCAAAGAACTGCTTTCACACTAGACTCGGAAATACCTCGTCAAGTGTATCAGGTATGTTCTTTTTGCTAAGTTCGAAAAAACCTCACTAAGCGCAAAGAACTGCTTTCACACTAGACTCGGAAATACCTTGTCAAGTGTTCAATGCATCACCATACGAAGGCGAGGACTTCTCCGCCGATCTGGAGTTCTCTTGCTTTTTTGTCGGTGATGACGCCCTGGTTTGTGGATACGATGGCCACACCCAGGCCACCCAGTACTTTGGGCATATCTTCTTTGTCAGCATATACGCGCAAACCGGGCTTGGAAATTCTTTTCAGTCCTGTGATGATCTTTTCATTCTTGTCCGCACCGTATTTCAGGGTGATGCGAATCGTCTTGAAATTGCCGTCATCCACAACATCAAATTTTCTTATATAGCCTTCGTCTAAAAGAATCTGCGCAATGGCCAATTTCATTTTAGAAGAAGGAATATCCACGGTATCATGTTTTGCAGTATTTGCATTACGGATTCTTGTAAGCATATCTGCAATAG
>CAJULA010000055.1 GCA_910587155.1 uncultured Lachnospiraceae bacterium | reverse complement strand
GTATTTCCCTTTTTTCTGCGACTGCCTGTAAGTGTCCCTCCGGTGGTAATCTTCCGCGTCCGCCTGTCTTTTCTCTGTTTCCTCCGTATGGTTAAAACTGTCCTGCCCGGTAAAACCGCTGTTTTCCTTTATAAAATCCGGTTTTTCTTCCTGTCCCGGCTCTGCACCGGACTTTTGGACTTTTTGTCCAGAAGCAGTCTGGTACATCTGCTTTTTCGCATGGGATTTGGAAGCATGGTTTGACTTATGCTGTCCGGCATCTTCCTTTTTGGAATCCATGCTTTTATGTTCCGAAAAAGTGTTGTTTCCCTGTGACTGCCCATGCCCGGACTTCTGGACTTTTTGTCTAAAAGTTTCCTGATGCGCCCGTATACTTTTTTCTGCCTGACTTTTCCCGACTGAACCATGCCCCGGCTTCCCGGTATTGGCATCCCTCGGCTGGTAGGCAGCACTGCCGCCTGTAAAAGCATTTTCCTCTTTACGGTAGGCGGTATTTCTTTTCTTATTTTCTGCCATTCTTTTATATCCTCCAAAAAATCAACATGAATCCTGTTTCTGTATTTCCCGAATCCTCCTTACTGCTGTTTCATAATATCCCTGATTGATTTCCGCACCTAAATACCTTCTTTTTGTCAGTATCGCCGCAAGTGCGGTGCTTCCTGTTCCCATAAAGCCATCGAATACCAGTTCCTGCGGCTGGCTGGATATTTGTATCAGCCATGAAAGAAATTCCACGTTTTTAATCGTAGGGTGATATATACCGTTCTGTTTCTGCCAGACAGAATTATAAGTTGCCTTTGGATATTCCACACCAAACCAACAGGCATTGAACCTTGTCTTGTATTTTTTACTCAGTTCTCTGCCTGCATGGAATTTCATGCCTTCTTTTTTTCTGTTCTGCATAAGCGTTGTGTGGTTGAACAGCCGCCTTCCTTTTTGGCAGAAAATAACCCATTCCGCATTATTGGCATAGCTCCCCTGCAGATCGCCAATCCCTCCTACCGTTCCTTTCTCCACAACCATACAGTTTTTTATGGTAAACCCTGCCTGTTTCAGACATTCATAATGGTATGGATAACAGTCAAACCGGGTAAAAAAATACGCATGGGCATCCGCTTTCAAAATCCGGTAGCTCTCATGTGCAAACAATTCATAATCTATTCCCCCATCCCCGTCAAGTACCTGATGCTTGGCATTGGTAAAATTATTCTGGTAGGAAATTCCATACGGGGGATCGGAGAGTATCATTGACACATATCCGTCCGGTATTTGCGAAAACAAATCCATGCAGTCCATACAGTAAATCCGGTCTGACAGATTTATCTCATTCCTTTCCACTAACTTTCTTCATCCTCCTTCGTTACAGATTCCTCCGGTTTTGTGTTCATGATCGCAAAAGTTTTCGTATTTGCCGGGTACTTATCCACGAATGGGATTACAACGTTATCAAACAGTATCAGACCGCTTCCCGGTTCTGAGTTGGTAACGTGCATGAGCTGTTTCTCTGACAGTCCCAGTTTATCCGCCAAGATATGCTGGTCTTTGGCGTTCTGGTTCAGCAGATATACAAAATCGCTGTTCCCCAAGATGCCCTCAATTTCCTCCGATTTCAGAAAATCGCCCACGTTCTGTGTCAAGCCTGTGGGTATTCCTCCCCATTTCCTGAACCGTTTCCAAATCTCCACCGAATAAATGGCGGTCTGTTTTTCCTTCAAAAGCAAATGGAACTCATCACAGTAGTACCTTGTGGCAACTTTACGTTCCCGGTTCTGCGACACCCTGTTCCAGACCGCATCCTGCACAATCAACATTCCAATCTCTTTTAACTGGTTTCCCAAGTCACGAATGTCAAAACACATGATGCGGTTGTGTGCGTCCACGTTAGTCCTATGGTTAAAATAATTCTGCGAGCCATGCACATACAGTACAAGGCTGTTGGCAATCCGCACCGCCTTCTGCTTCGCTTCCCTCTGCAGCTCCGGCGCAACATCCCTCGGCTCATACTTTAACAGCGCATTATACAAATCTTCCAGTATGGGCATGTTCTCCGGCTTCGGGTGCTTGAAATACCCGTCATAGATATGCTTGATACAGGTATCAATGATACCCTTTTCGTCATTTTCCAGACCGTCCTTCCCTCCGGCAATCAGGTCACACAGGGTAATGAGGAAGTCGCTCTTTAATTTCAGTGCTTCCTTATCCCCTTTATGGGAGAGCTGAATATCCATCGGATTCAGATAATCTTTTGAATTGGTGGCAAGTTTTACCACCTGCCCATGAAGCGCCTGCACCAGCGGAAAATACTCGCCCTCTGGATCACAGACAATAATATCGTCCTTTGTGATAAGGAAACAGGATAAAATCTCACGCTTTGCGCTGAATGATTTTCCGCTGCCGGGTGTGCCTAAGATTACCCCGTTGGGTGTGCGCAGCCTTTTCCGGTCTGCCATAATCATGTTGTTGGAAAGTGCGTTCAGACCGTAATAAATGGCGGGTGCGGGCATGAAAAGCTCCTGTGTGCAGAAAGGCACAAGGACAGCGGCGCTCTTTGTGGTAAGGTTTCTTTCAATCCCCACATTGTTGCAGCCAATCGGCGCACTCGCCATCAACCCCTGTTCCTGTAAATACTGCAAGCACCGCAAGTTGCAGTTTGCCTGCTGGATAATGCCGGACACCCTCTGCGTTAGGTTCTCCAGCTCCCGCTTCGTCCTCCCGTAACAGGTAATCAGGAAGGTCATCTTGATAAGTTTCTGGTTGCTTGTGTTCAGATCATCTAAAAGCTCCAGCGTGTCCTTCTCATAAGTCACGATGTCCGTAGGCAGAATATCCATATCATAGCCGCTTCGGACAGCCTTCTTCTGTTCCTCTATTTTCATTTTCTGAATGTCGGTGAGCGCACGTTTTATCATCTTGATTGCTTCCACCGGATCAATGGTCTGCATGTGCATGGTGAGGGTAAGGTTGTCATCAATATCCAGCAGCTTTTTCACCATCTCGTCCGTAAACTTGGGCGCAATCATGTCTAAGTATGACACGCTCCCGTAGATGCTGCCGGACTTGAAGCGGCTCGGATAGCGGAAGTCAAACCCCGGCGGCGCAATATAATCTTTGACCGACTTCCCGGATTCTGACAGTTCCTTAAAGGAAAAGCGGAAAGGCTCCATCGTCCCCTGATTGAAATACTCATGCAAGATACGGAGCCTTTCCTTCCCGTCAAGACCTCTGGCGTTTGTGCCGATGTTGTTTAAATTATGTACCACATCTTTTTCAATGTTATTTAACTTGCTCCTTGCTTCCCTGATGCCTGTGCTTTCCACGCCGAAGATAAGGTACTTTGACTTGATGATTCCGTTGTTGCCCTTTGCCGACTGGTGCTTTAACATCTGCGTGTATTCCTCACGAATATCATTAAAATCATCGTCCTGCGGGGGAGTGTCGAACTGCTCCGCAAGCGCCTGCTCGCTGACCTGCCTGTTGAACAAGAATAACTGGAACTTTATGGACGGATCGAAATAGTTAATCAGCTTGCTGTATTCCTCCAGAATATCCGCCTGATCCTCCACCTCCAGCAAGTCATAGTTAATATCAAAAAATTCCACCATTTTTGTATAATAAGTGTCCGCCACCTGACAGATGCCGTCCCGGTACATTTTTTTGAATGTAATGGTTTTCTGTGCGGTGTCCGGCTTCGCCTGTTCCTTGCTGTTCCCGGCAAGGACACGCCTAAGCTCCGCCAGACGTTTCTTTTCCGAAAAAGTCAGTCCCGCCTTTTCCGGTGTCTGCCTATTTTTCTGCGGCTTTGGCTTTCCCACTGCCGCCTTTTGCTTTTTCTTCAAGGAAACATACCTCCTTCCTGATTTTTTCCCGTTCCTCCAACTGCCTGTAGAGGTTTTCCGATTTATACGGTCTGATTCCCGGCGTGAGTACCTTCTGCCGGAGCATGAAGTATAAAATCTTCTCTGCCGGGAAACCGTCTTTTTCATACATCGCCAAAAAGAAGAATGGCAGCATTGCGCCCACCATGATAAGCGCCGCCGCTTGTGTTCCCAATACCCCTTTTGTGAGGAAATATAAAGGAACACCCACAAGGGCAGCTCCCGAAAAACAGATAATCTGCCTTTTCGTAAGGTTCAATGCTACTTTTGTCTTGATTCCACTCAGGTCTTTCGGCACTGATACGGATATTGCCATAAATGCTGCTCCTTTCGTGGGCAATGCCCGCCAAGCACGGATTTTCCGGCTTAGTGGGCATTGAAAATTGATTTGCTGAGCGAGCCTGTCTTGAACAGGCTGAAACAGAGGATTACGGTGTATGCCGCTACCGACCATAATGCGCTGTGCAGATTGCCCGCTACTGCGACACCCGCCACCAGCACAGCATAAATCGCCACGCACACCATAATGAAAAATCCCTGAAACGCCAGTGCGACAAGCCCCTTTAGATAGTTTGTCCCGATTGTACCCCATTCCCGGTTGGTGACTGTCGCTGCCGGGATTGGCGCTACCGATACATAAAGGTATATCTCAATCATGCGCCCGTATAAAATGACGGTGATGAGGACGGACATGATTTTCATACAAAGGCTGATTACCATAGTTTCCAGACCTAAACCGATCAGCTCCCCGATGCCCATTGTGTCAATCTGGCTGTTGAACATGGAAGTAAGCGTTGCTTCCACATCAAGGCTTGTCGAGCCTGATATGGAAGATGCCGCCTGCGTCACCACATGGCTTCCAACGTCAAATACCGCCATGACAATATCAAAAGTCTTGGAAAGCAGCATGACAGCGATACAAGCCTTGAATAAAAAACGGAAGAACAGGCTTGTGTCGAAGTCATGCATATTGTTTTTGTCTATTACCATTGTGATAAGCTCATAAATCAGCACGAAACTGATAATCAGCCCCGCTATGGGGATCACCACGTTTTCCGACAATGTTTTTATCATATTGAATATGCCGGAGTTCCATGTACTGGGTGTCCTGCTGACTTCCCCAGCAATCGTGCCTACCTTGTCATTGACGTCTGTAAACATCGTGCCGAGGTTGTCAAGCACCCACCCCTGAAGCATTCCCTTTATGAAATCAGTGATTTTGTCAATGATTCCGCCCATAAAGGGTTATCTCTTATGAGAACAGTGTTGCAAGCTGTGGAATCACCGTCTGAGCCACAATGATAATGCCTCCTCCACTCATAAGCTGTGTTATCCCCAATTAGTAGGAACAATACAGCTTTCTGGCGGGCGGC
>CAJULA010000054.1 GCA_910587155.1 uncultured Lachnospiraceae bacterium | reverse complement strand
TTTTGTGCGGAGGGTGTATTTCGCTCTCAAACGCCGAGGGCTTAGGGAAGGGCTTTCGCCCTCCCCGGAAATTACCCGCCGACACTCCCCGGACTCCTCCGAAGCTGTCTCTAAGACAGGTCTTTTCAGGACATAAAAAAGCCGCCTGCCTGAAATCTGATATACCAGTCTCAAAACAGACGGCTACAATTACGCCCTCATTTGCAGCCTTCCGGCTGCTTTTTGCCCTTGTTTTGCGGGCTTAAATGCCCGCCCTTTATCATGCAGCCTTTTATGGCTGCCCTTCGTCCTTATTTTGCAGCCTTTCGGCTACACTTTGCTCCTGCTTTCTAAAAATATAGCTGCATTTGCCTTTAATCATGGCTATTTCCATAAAAATAAGGCTACGATAAATTCTCTTACCGTAGCCCTGTCCCATAAACATATTAAAATGCGTCAAAATCAAGCAGATCATTGTCTGGCGGCTCTGTGGAGCGCCCTGCTATGGTTTCTTCATCCGCTGTGCCTGCTGGATCGGAAGAAACAGGCAGGGGTGCGCCGTTCATTACGGTGTTTTCGTTCCCTTTGCCATTTAGAAGTCCCTGTCCGTACACCATGCCGCCCTGTGCCATCGAATAAGCCCCTATAGGAACGGATAAAGGAAAAGGCTGTATCTGCGCCATATACATCCCGAAAAGCGCCGGAAGGTTGAACATCACTTTCTTTTCCACCACTTCCACGATACGCTCTGCAAAAGCGTCCTCTTTCTCCCTCGTTTCCAGATACGGATCACGCTTTACCGCCAAACAGCGGTCATAATAATCATTGACTGCTTCTATCACGAATCTGTTCTGTGACTTGAACATCTGCCGTATCTGTGGGGAGTGCAGGAGTTCCCACGCCCTGCACTCGTCCCCTTTCTCCATGTTGAAACGGATATTGTGGTTTTTATTTTTCATTCGGATGCGCCCCCTTATCCAGCGGAAGCCATTGATTTCTGCCTGCGCAGCTTCATATAGCAGAAGTATTCATAACCTTTGGCATTTGCCCGTATATCGTGGTTGAAAGTGACATTACCGCTGTCATAATCCCCCACAAGCTCCACAACCTTTGCACCGCCGCCCATAATATAAAGATTCATAAGGTTCGGATTGTAACCATGCGCTTTCAATTCTGCAAATATCTTACCTACATAGGACTTCGCAGCTTCCTCCATGAGCTGCTGATATTCCCCACCTACCTTTGTGTCTCCGTAGCGCAGATAATTCTCAATAATCTCTGCTGGAAGTTCCTCCGCTTTCCTGTCCAGTATAAGATTGCGTATCGCCATATAACATTCATTTGCCCCCAGCTTTACCGTCCACGACTTGCTTTCGCTCGCCTTTCCATTATTGAGTATCATCACATTCATTGTTCCGTTGCCGATATCCGCTACCATGTGCATACCCTTAAAATCGGGCAGATTTTCCGCTATCGCCGCATAACACTGTGGCATGACCGTACAATCCACGATGTCAACCTCATAACGCTTGCCAGCATACTTATAATCAACATGGCTGTTTTGCATCATATACTCACGAAACGAATCCCGCTGCGCCTGCACCCATTTCAACGGAAGCCCCACTGCAAGGTGTATCTTTGCGGCTGACAATCCCCTCGCTCTCAGTTCCTTTGCGATGGCGGCAAGGGTAAGGATATAATTATCATCATCCCTGTTTTTTTCCGCTACAAAGTCCTTATGCCCCTCGCCTATGGTGTAATAGCCGCCATTATATTCCAGATAGTCCCTCACAAAAACGGGCGGCTGGATGCTCCTGCTCACGGAAGTCGGAAAACAGCATCTCGCCGTTTTATAATTCCCATAACCTGCATCCACACCCAATATAATAGTTCCGTTCATATTGTAATCTCTGATTTTTGTCATAAAAAAGTCCTCACTTTCATAGTTGTTATTTTTAATAAAATTATCTGCCATACTTACGCTTCACTTCCTCTTTGGTCGGAAGGCTGCCCTCTACGATAATCTTGTTTTCCCCTGCCACCATAGCCGCAACCTGTTCCGTACCATCCGTATGCAGAAGTTCATCTGCTGACTGTTCGGCTTCCGCTATCTGTCTCTGTTTATCTGTCGCATTTGCATCCTCAATCAGCCGCCGGATTTCCGGTCTGTGCTTTTTTCGGTAGGCTTTCTGGTATTCCCTCCTGTACTGGCGGCGTTTCCGCTTCTTTTCTTCCTCCGCCATTTCTTCCTCCGAAAGTTCCTGCGCCGGAAGCTCCACCCTGCCGATATAATTTAAGAAAATCTCAATCTCCTGCATACGATCGCCGTCCGTTTTCTCTATTTTATGAACCATGATCTTGTCCACAAATTCATTGACGATGGCAGGCGTAAGCTCCTGAATGTCGGTGTACTTATGGACAAGGGAGAGAAATTCTTCCGTCCTGTCCGTATCATCTTCAAACTGTGTGAGTTTTTCTCTGATTTCCTCCATAACGATTTCAATCTCCTGCTGTTCCTTCTCGTAATCGGAAGAAAGCATCTCATACCGTCTGTCCGGCAGCTTCCCCATTGCATTGTCCTCATACACCTTTTTAATCAGTAAGTCAAGGTCTGCAAAGCGCTTCTCTTTTTTCGCAAGGTCTGTTTTCAGCTTTTTCACTTCGCCTTTGTCCCTGACCTCTGATGCGCTCCGCATATTTTTTATAAACGCCGCCTCGTCCATGCGGACACTTTTTAAGGCATACCGTATCGTTTCAAGGATAAGCTGCTTTACCGTGTCCTCTTTTATGGAATGAGAACAGCAAACCTGTTTATACTTCTTTCTGCTGCTGTTATAGGTGCTGCAATTAAAACCTGCGGATGTATGCTGGACTTCCCCGTTCGGAATCCCACGCCAGTCCCTGCCTGCCCTTGTCGTACCTCTGCGGTAGTGCATTTTGCCGTCGCAGTCCGCACAGTAGAGCTTTCCGGTCAGCATACTTCCTTCCCCGCTGGCATCCACTCTCCGCACCGTCTTTCTTAATTCCTGCACCAGATACCAAGTCCTGCGGTCTATAATTGGTTCATGGGTATCCTGAAAAATAAGGATATCCTCACTGCTGTTTTTAACCGCTTTCTTATCTTTGTAGGATTCCTTATGGCTGCGGAAGTTCACTGTATCGCCCATATATTCCGGTCTTTCCAGTATCCGCACCACCGATCCGCCCGTCCAGTTGTAGGGAGTTTCAAAATCGCACATGGTTTTGAAATTGCCCCTCTGCCTTGTCGCCTGATAATATGACGGTTTCTCCACCTTTTCTGCCATAAGCCGCTTTGCAATCTGGTACGGTCCCATGCCCTCCACGGTCAGACGGAAAATCTTTTTCACAACTTCTGCCGCTTCTTCATCGACAAGCCAAAGGTTTTTATCATCAGGGCTTTTCACATATCCGTATGGCGGATTGCTTGTGATTGGTTTTCCTTCTTTCCCTTTTGCCCGCAAAACTGCGGTAATCTTCCTGCTGCAGTCACGCAGATACCATTCATTCATGATATTCAAAAAAGGGGCGAATTCACTGCTGGTGTTGTTGTCACTGTCAACACCATTGGAAACAGCAATAAAACGGACACCTTTTTCCCGGAAGAATACCTCGGTGTAGAATCCTACCTGAAGGTAATCCCTCCCGACACGGCTCATGTCCTTTACTATGACTGTGCCGATGTCGCCGTTTTCAATCCGGCTTAACATCTGCTTCCATCCCGGTCTTTCAAAACTGCCGCCGGAAAATCCGTCATCCGTAAAATGCACCGTGTTCGTGTACCCGTTATTTTTTGCGTAGTCCTCCAGCATTTTCTTCTGGTTGACTATGCTGTTGCTGTCCCCCGCAAGATCATCGTCCCTTGAGAGCCGCTCATAAAGAGCTGTTATTCTGTTGTCACCAGCCGTCCTGTTGTTCATTCCGAACTCCTTTCCGGCGGCTGGCTCATCTGTGGTGAATCCATCTTAACATAATTTTCTGCGCCTGTCACCATTTCATTCAAAATTAACCGTGGAATTTTTTCATCCAGCGTGTCGGCATATCCTGAACCCGTATACACCCTGACCTTAAAAAGCGTCCCGCCAATCCTGCGATAAAATAAGCCAGCCGCAGAAGGGCTGGACTTTTCCATATCATTATTCAATTTTACTGCCTCCATTAGCAATCCTTTCTTGCGTGCAGTCTTTTCTTGCACTTCACACGCATATACCTTATAATTGTTCGGGGAAGCGTTAAGTCCCCTGACTTCCGCACCTAGTAACCAGATTTCTATTTTATCCGCACCCCATAGCCCGCCCTCCTTTCGTGTAACTGATTTTTAGTTAAAAAGAATTACTCTTTCATTAATAGGAGAAATACGGCTATAAAAGCGGAAGTGTTTTTGAAAAAACAGCTACAAAATTTTATTTTTTTGCAAAGGACTGACCATAAATGCCAAAATACGCTGAACTCCCGGCATTCAGGGAGCAGAATTTCATAACGGAAGCGGACGGGGATATGCTCCACCGTGAAGCCCGCGCCCTTGCGATCCGGCGTATTGAGGAAAGCGCAAGGACGGAAGCCGACTTTGAAAATGTACTGTACTGGTGGGATAAACTGGACACAAACAGGGAACGGAAAGAAAGAGACCATGAGACAGGACGCTCCACTGTCCCTCTGGAATGGGGCGCAGATGAATTGTATCTTTCCGATAAACCATCTTATGACATGATTTTAAGAAGGCTTCTGCTTACGGGCGATTTCCTCGATATTATATTTGACCACCCTGAAACAATACATGAGCTTGTCACGGATGCGGACTTATCAAAAATATTGAAGGAACTAAAGCCGCATCTCAAAAATATGCTCTATTATCTGTTTTTGCGTGATTATTCCGCAATGGAGTATGCGGAAAGTATCGGACAGTCTGACCGGAATATCAGAGGTGTTCGGGAAACTGCTCTGAAAAAGATACGGAAATTTTACACTGACGTACTTACATACCGAAAAGAAAACAGCCTGTCTATGACGATTGATGAAAAATATTTCCTGGAAAACGGAGTACGGAAGAAAAAGGGAAGATAACTGTATCCCGACAGAAAACCACAAACAGCTTGACCGATAATAAGTAACCATTTATAATATAGAAGATATTACATCAGATGATGTGACAGGATTGATGGATTGGAGCAGATTTTTTATGAAGAATTTATTTGAACATACCAGCGCACCTTGGATTCGGTACAGCAGTTATGAATATAAGACAGGCAGTGACGATATTCTCTACATAACGGTTTCCAAAGATGCAAAACCTGAAATGTACCGTCCCATGCAGGAGGCGGAGCAGCTTGTCATTGATGCCATAAATGTCGGGCTTGCTGCCATGCACAAAGTACCGGAAGAAGAATTGAAGGAAGCTGTACTTGACTTTATCAAAAAATATGGTTTCCTCGGCTTCATGACCGCCTTGCCGACAACTGCGGACTTTATAACCTATGAATCGGTGTATCTTCCCAAAAACCACTTTATAAAAGAAGAATCCCTCCCTACAGAGGACTATCTCGCCTATTTCTATCCTTTTGACAAACCGGATTTCAGAAAGAACGGCGTAGAATCGGGCTGGTCTGTAACTGACCGTGAAGGCATTGCGGTCACGCTGGCTATGGGAAATACGCCGCAGGCTGTGGCAATGGGATTACAGAAAGAGTATGCGGAAAGGTACGACTGGCTTGTAAAGGAATTTACCGACTGGGCGTTTACCTTTATGACAAGTTTCCTTTATTACATGGATTATGATACGGTTGATGAACAGACACGCAGCCTGTACCGTCAGGGCATTTCCGCCTTCGGCGGCATATCTCCAACTTACCGGATCGCGCTTGAAAAGGATTCGCCCGTCATCGTATGGGATTTCCATTCCCTGCTCGTCATGGTGCAGATGTGCTTCTCATTCATGCTCACGGATAAGGACAGCGATATGCGCATGTGCAAACACTGTAAAAAAGCCTTTGTCGCAAGCCGGAAAGGAAATGCATTTTGCAGCCAGAAGTGCAAGAACCAGTTTAATGTCTACAAATCAAGGGAAAAG
>CAJULA010000053.1 GCA_910587155.1 uncultured Lachnospiraceae bacterium | reverse complement strand
TAATGTAAAGTGAAAAATAATGTAAAGTCACCTCCTTCAAATGCCAGAAATGCTGAAATATTCATCGCTAAACTCAACATAATTCTTTACACTTTTATTGGATGGATCATCCCATCACAATAAAATATGGAGGTTTTTACGCGATGAAAGAAACAAAAAGTACGACAACCGCGGGTATCCGCGAGCTGGTCACAGCAGTTAAGGCGCAGATGTCCGGGCTTGGCTACAGCCAGTACACCATTGACCGCATGGACGCGGTGTGGAAGAATCTGGCATCCTACTGCGAGGAACACAATGATGGTCTGCTGACAGCGGAATCGGCACGGGGCTTTGTCTGGGACCTGTACGGTGCTGCCCTGGGCGAAAAGGACGCATCACAGAACGTCAACAGGGCCGTCCACATACTCCTGGACTTCCAGCAGTTCGGCATGATCTTCAAGCAGTCCCACATGACCCTGAAGTCTTTTTCAGATGCATTCAGCCCGCTGTTTGAAGGCTTCCTTGAAAAACTGCGCAAAGACGGCTTTGCAGAGGGCTCTGTCAGGACATGGCGCAGCCGGCTGTTCCGCTTCGAGTATTTCCTGGCAAACATCGGGATAGGCCGGTTCAGCCAGATCGAACTGCACCACCTGAACGCCTATATCGAAACGCTGGCCGGTTTTTCTTCCGGGACAGTCGGCGGGACGATCAAGCTCCTTGGAAGGCTGTCAGATTATGCCCTCGCAAACGGCTGGCACACCAGGAGCTTTTCCGGCTCCCTGCCGGATGTGCGCCGCACACACAGCTACAGGCTGCCGACAGTGTTTACCCCGGAGGAAGTGGATCGGATACTGGCATCCGTTGACCGCGACAATGCCCTGGGGAAGCGCAACTACGCGGTATTCCTGCTCGTTGCCCGTCTGGGCCTGCGCATCAGCGATGTCCGCCTCCTCCGCTTTGATTCCATCGACTGGCAGAACAGGCGGATATCCATTACCCAGAAAAAGACAGGCGTGCCGCTGGAGCTCCCGCTCCCCGACGATGCAGGATGGGCCATCATCGACTACCTTAAGCATGGACGCCCGGAAACAGACTGCGGGTACATTTTCGTGCGGCACACGGCCCCATTCGATGCCCTGAAAGATAACTTCCGCGAAACAGTGGTGAAAGCTATCCAGAAAGCCGGGGTAAAAATCCCTGCGGATAAACCGGTAGGGATGCATTCCTTCCGGCACAGCATAGCCACGGCCATGCTCTCCAATGGCGCGAAACTGACTGAGATTGCCCAGACGCTGGGCCACACAACGCCGGAAAGCACCCAGACATATATCAGTACGGATACGGAGCTGCTCCGCCAGTGCGCATTGGAGGTGGATCTATGAAAACATCCTATTTCACAGGCCCCTTTGCCCCGATGTGCGAAACTTTTGTCGCCCAGAAAAGGGCCTCCGGCCTTGTATACGAACAGCAGGCGATGCTCCTTAAGATGTTCGACAACTTCTGCAGAGGGTATGAGGTCCATGATTATACGATCACAAAAGAGATCGCCACCGCGTGGTGCGCAAAGCGTCCAAATGAAAAAGAGGTAACACGGCACAACAGGGTTGCGGAAATGCAGCGCTTTGCGGTGTTCCTCTGCAGGCAGGGGCATCCGTCATACCTGCTGCCTGCCATCCCGAAATCCGGGGAGAAACATGTGCCGTATATTTTTACCAGGGAGGAAATGGCATCCATCTTTAACCGTCTCGATAAACTTGAGCCGGCCAATGTCTCCCCGCACCGGCACCTCGTGTATCCACTGCTGTTCCGGATGCTGTATGGCTGCGGGCTGCGCATTTCCGAAGCACTGTCGCTGCGCCTGCAGGATGTTGACACAGACAGCGGCGTCCTTCATATCCTGCATGGCAAGAATGACAGGGAGCGCATCGTGCCGATGTCCGACTCGCTCATCGGCCGGTGCCTCAGGTACATCCGGGATGTCCACCAGGATACCCCGGAAGATATGCCTTTCTTCTATACAAAAGAGAAAAGGCGCTACGCAAAGTCTTCCATAGAAAAAGCGTTCCGCGGTTTCCTCTGGGATGTCGGTATACCGTACCGGGGAACCAGCCTTGGGCCGCGCGTGCATGATGTCAGGCATACCTTTGTCTGCCATAACATCCAGGGATGGGTGGAATCCGGGACACCCATCTCCAACAGGCTGCCGGTGCTTTCAAAATACCTTGGGCATACTTCCATCAGCGCCACACAGTGGTATCTGAGGCTGACTGCGGAAGCATACCCGCATATCAGGCAGGTCTGCGAGGCGGAGCTTGGCGGGATGTATGCCGATATCTTAAAATTCCTGCCGGAGGAGGTGGATGGTACTGATGATAAAGCCGACTGATTTCGCACGCGCCCTGTCCGGCTACTTTTTTGAATACCTGCCAGTACAGAAAGGGCTGAGTGAAAACACGATCCACTCTTACAGGGATTCCATGTCAGTGTTCCTGTCCTACTGCGAAAGCGAGCGCCATCTGAAACGGGAAAAGATGCAGATCAGGGACCTTGACAGGCAGCTGGTGGAGGATTTCCTTGCCTGGCTGGAACAGGAAAAGGGCAATTCAGCCGCAACAAGGAACCAGCGGCGGATCGCCCTGAATACTTTTTTCAAATACCTCCAGTATGAAAACCCGGAGCATGTCCTCCTCTGCCAGACGGTCTGCTCCATCCCGAAGAAAAAACAGGAAAAACAGACAATCCGGCATCTCCCTGTTGAAGCCATAAAGGCAGTACTCAGGCAGCCCGACCAGCAGTGCCACAGCGGCAGGCGGGACTTTTCCCTGCTGTGCCTGATGTACGAGGCAGGGGCAAGGATCTCAGAGATTGCGGACCTGCGAGTCGGCGACCTGTGCCTTGACAAAAAAGGAGCCATTGTGCATCTGCATGGAAAGGGCAATAAAGCACGGTCTGTGCCTCTTATCGCAGACATTTCAGCAGCGCTGCGGCTGTACCTGCAGGATGAAAAACGGTACCGGCCCTGCCTGAAGGATGAGCCGTTATTCTGCAACCGCCATAAGGAAAAACTGACGCGTGCGGGTATTTCCTACATTTTCCACAAATATGCCGATGCAGCAAAAGACGCTGATCCGGAGCTGTTCCCTGAGAAGGTATACCCGCATATATTCCGCCACAGCCGTGCCATGCACTGGCTCGAAGCCGGGATAGACCTTCAATACATCAAGGACCTGCTTGGGCATGCAGACCTTACGACCACTGAGGTATACGCACAGATCAATACGGAAATGAAGCGCAAAGTCCTGGAAAGCGCCCTGCCGCCAGAACGTCCTGCCGCTGAATATCCATCATGGACGGAAGATAAAAGCCTGATGGGATGGCTCGAAAGCTTCCGTGATGTCCATTAATAATCTACAGAATTATGCAAAGCCAGCAGAGTAAAATTTGCTGGTTTTGCGGCATTCAGGGAGGTGACTTTACATTATTTTTCACTTTACATTAACGGGATAATGTTGAGCTAAACATTATATATAAAGCAAACGCCACTCAACAATATACCCCAGCTCAGAAAGCGTAATGAGTATTTTTTTGAAGGTTTCCCCTTGATTATGGACAAGAAGACCTCTGACGTTTTCAAGGAGAAAAGCCGCAGGTCGCTTGTCTCTGATAATTCGGGCAAGTTCAAAGAATAAAGCTCCGCGGGGATCGTCAAAGCCTTTTCTAAGCCCGCATCCTGCAAAACTCTGACAAGGGAACCCTCCTGTGAGCAGGTCAAAGTCGGGCATTTCTGCTGTATCAATTTTTGAAACGTCATCGTAATACACCTCTCCTTCTGTATCATACATAGCCCTGTAGGCTGCCGCAGCGTACCTGTCGATTTCACAGTACCCGATACATTCAAAGCCTCCGGCTTTCTCTAAACCACTTCGGAATCCTCCGATTCCGGAAAAACAATCAATAAATTTAATTGCGATAACCACTTCCTTTCCTTTTTGTCTTTAAACCTACATTGACATTGTGGGTTCAAAGATTTCGTCCTGTTTGGTAATTTTGTGAAACGAATCCACCTCGGGACAGATTCCAAGACATCTTCCATTGTCAAAATTCACCATAACAGTGCCGATGTCATCCACAAACGAAACCGTACCTTTGCTGCTTGAAGGAATAGGATTCGGATCGTCCCCCATGCGATCAAGCTCCACACGAGTCCCCGCAGGATACCGTTCCTTGAGCATTTTAATTTTTTGTTCAGTCATCAAACTTGTCCTCCATTATAAAATTTTTATGTTACAGTCAAAGCCGTTACATACGCTGTTCCATTATCGGCTCCTCATCTTCCTCATCATAATCATAACGATTAATTTCAGACGCCGCTTCTAAATCCATTTCTTCAACAACGTCAATCATCTGCGCCGCACCGTGTACATCATCGTTTTCAAGCCATTCTATGAACGCTTTTTCATCCGAGGGTCGCAGGTGCTTAACCTTTTCACACAGCGCATTAACCTCGGATATTTTATCATTGCCGGAAAAACGCTTTGCAATCGTCTCTGCAAGCTTTACATCCGACCACGGAATAAGTTTGATAGAAACGTTATCCGTGCCGCTTATCGGAATATCTCCGACTCTTACAAATGCGAGTCGGTCATACAATAAGTTTGTAGGTGCGTCAAATGCTACGCTCACATTGTCCTTCTCAATTATAAATCTGATCATAGAAAACTCCTTTTATTTTTTTACATACTCAAATTTTGCATCGTCTGCTCCTGATTATCAGACGGGAAGGGCGCAATTTCCTCGATTTTTTCTTTTAACCTCGTCAACGCCTGTTCTTCATCATAATCAAGATATTCACCGTTTTCCAAAGTAAAATCAACACAGCAGTTCAGCTTCAAAAGCTCGTCATCACTGAACAGCCGTTCCTTTTCCACCAATCCCGACCTTACGGCGAAATTCTCCTTTGCCGCAAAATAATCACTGTGATAATTACCCTGACATACCCCCATACCGTCATAAGTCCGATCCCAAGTCACAAATTCAAACTCATTCCGGTCGGAATATTTTGCCGCCAAAACCGTACCGTTAAATTCGGCAAGGCAGCGATAATTTTCCGATAACTGCTCGGCTTTAAGCGGAGCGGCTTTTTCGTACACCAGACAATATTCGTAAATATTTCTTGCAGCCTGCAATATATCGTGATACTCATCTCCAACATTTTCGGTAAGTGCCGAAATTGTACCGTTGTCATAGATTTTTGCCTCCGCACTGTCGTCAACGGCAACTATCATACAACCGTTTTTTTCGGAAAAACCAAAATTATTTTCCCTCAGCCACTTTGACATTTCCCAATAGAATATACTTTTGGGCGACTCATGCTTAATACTGAAATCCTCGGACTTCAGCAGATTATTAAGTCCGAAAACCTCCTTGCTTTGCTCAAAGCTCTTAGTCTTATCAAGCAAATTTCCGTCAAGATCATACGAATCAACCTCTATTCCGCAATCCGAAATATTATCCGCACCGAGCCTAAAAAGTACCTTTTTTATCGCAATCTCTTCACAGGGCAATTCGACCGATTCTATATTCCCGTCATAGCTTATTTCAACGGCAGCCACCGCATTTGGCGAGCAATAATAGGGAGGGAAAGCTTTTCCATCGAACACCTTGTCAAAGGGGATTTCCTCATTAACATACAGCTTTCCGTACTCGGTATCAATCCCTTTGCCGGATTTCAACAGCTTCATGCCCTCGTCGGCAAGCCAATCATAATCGTTATACTCAGCTTCCGAAAGTGCGCCGCAAATATTGAGCATATGTGTAAGACCGATTTTTTCGGGCGCATCGGTATCCTCAATCAACGTGAATCTTGCAAGGTTGTATGTGAGATTAATAATATTTTTCAAGCCCCAATTGATATTCAAATCATCACAGGACAGCACCGCCAAAAACTGCTTTTGCTCCAACCGATCCATGCCGTCCATGCGCTTTCCGAGATAGTTCAGCGCATCGAGGCTAACCTCACAGTCCGTCAGCACCAACAACTCCGCAGGCTCGATATCTATTACCATACCTGTCGGAGACAAGTAATCCTTATCAATGCCAATCTCGCCAAGCTTTTCCGAAAGCTCCGTTTCCGTACACGGAAAATCAATCTCCGTACAATACGGATTATTTTGAATTGTTGCTTTAATCATGTGCTTGCCTCCGTTTTACGATTAATTTTCTTCTTCGCCGCATCCGCATATCTCAATTGAATTTACCGCCGCAAGCCCTTTTCTCTTAATCAGCATCGCATTGCATATTAAGCTGAAAACCTTGTTTT
>CAJULA010000052.1 GCA_910587155.1 uncultured Lachnospiraceae bacterium | reverse complement strand
AAATTTTATACAGGTTGAAAAATAGGTATTACAAAAAGACCACCGCAGAACGCTGGCCTGATGAAAAAGCAATGGCATTTATTTAAGTTTTTCGCTTTCCGTAAGCGTGGAAAGATATTCTTTTACCCGCCCGTAATAAATGCGGAGAAACTTGTTGGCACCTGCAGTCATGTAGACGTAATAAGGCTTGCCCTGCGCTCGTTTCTTGTCCATGAAGGCGTAAACAGGGTCATCAATGGGTGAACGCTTGATAAGCCCGTCCATGATCTGGAAGAGGGTCCTCCGCAGACTTGGCGAACCTTTCTTTGTCGTATGTACGCTTTTCTGGATGTGCTGTCCGGAATCATTTTTTCCAGGGTCAACGCCTGCAAAGGCAGTCAGCGCGCCACGGTGTGTGAACCGTGTCACATCCCCGATCTCAGCCATAAGTTGAGGACCAAGGGTAGGACCGACACCGTTCATTGCCATGACGACAGTGTATTCCGGCAGAGAAGAAGCAGTCTCATCCATTTTCAGGCGGAGGGATTCCACGGTCTCAGAGGCGGTATTCAACATTGCCACAGCTTGCCGTATCAGTAGTTTCGTGCTGTCATCTTTTGGGAATACGGCGATCAGGTCAGAGGAGGATTGATAAATCTTCTCTGCTTTGGCCACGCTGAAATTATAGCCCTTGCGTTTACACCAGTTCCGGTAGTGCTCCGTAAAGGTATTCAGCGTCTTGGAGCGTACACAGTCCACATGCCAGTAGGTATGGACGAAGTCCACCCATTTCTGGCTGCCGTCGTTGCGGGCAGGACTGTCAAAGAAGTTGTTTGCGCCTGGGTAGGTCTGATCCAGCAGGGCAATGAGGTTGTTCTTCATGGCGGTCTTCTGTGCCATAAAGAAGCCGAACTGACGGTTCATGGTTTTTAATTGGTTTCGTGTTTTGTCCATGCTTCCATATTGCTTGAGTTTTGCCCAGCGGTCAAGTGTGTAACGGGCGATTTTTTTGGAATCGGCCTTGTCGGTCTTGGGAGTGCGCAGGGAATCATCCCCAAAATCTTTGATGAGGATGGGATTTACGGCGCTGACAAAGATACCGGCATCAGAAAGCCATGTGGCAACCGGCTCATAGTACCTGCCGGTGTGTTCCATGCAGACTTTCGTTTCCCCGTCAAGGGCTCTGATCTGTTCAATAAGGGAATTGATTGCAGATTGTGTGTGAGGGATGTCGCGGGGCGGCATAATGACAATATCGCCCGGCCTGCGGATTGTGACAGTGCTCTTGCCTTTGGAAACATCAATACCAACAGCGTTCATAACAGATACTCCTATGGAAAGTATTAGCAATGGTCTTTTGCCAGTTTTACTCATTGCCTATTCAATCTACTGGGTGTATCACACGAACGCCTGATGGTTCAACCTGCGTAAAACGAATGCTGCGAATGAGGGCTGGTTGGCTGACTTAAAAACGGACGTAAAGTTCCAGGAGGTTTCGGCCAGACCTATTGCCTCACTCATTCTAACAGCTTAAGCAACAAGATGGATAATTCCTTACTGGCTGTAAGGGATATTAACCATAAATACATTGTAGTAGGAGGGTGAGAGTTTATGAGTGAAACGGATATACAGACAGCAGTTGATGATATGCTTGCGGAATTGATGAATGAGGGCATTGCCGACAAGGGAGATTATCTTGATAGTGACACTGAACTCCTAATGTGTGGGAAGTGCCACACAAAAAAGCAGACGCTTGTCAAGCTGATGGGGCGCACGATGAAACCGTCATGTTTATGCAGATGCAGGGCGGAGGAATTGGAGAAAGAGAAACAGGAACGGGAGGAAAGGGAGCTGATAGAGGGCATTTCAAGGCTGAAAAGCGCAGGGCTGCAGGACAATACCTTTTTCGGGTATACTTTTGCAAACTGTGACGAAACGCACCACTGCGCCGGATATGCACACCGTTATGTGGAGCATTTTGGGGAATTTCAGAAAAACGGGCAGGGATTACTGCTTTGGGGAAATGTAGGAACCGGAAAAACATTTCTAGCAGGCTGTATCGCTAATGCACTTATGGAGAAGAATGTCCCTGTGCTGATGACAAGTTTTCCGAAGCTGTTAAATGCGCTTAGCGGGATATACAGCGGTGAAAAGAATGAGTACCTGAAAAGCCTGAACCGCTACCAGCTTTTAATTATTGACGATTTAGGCGTGGAACGTGACACTCCTTATGTGCTGGAAACGGTCTACCTTGTCATTGATGAGCGTTATAAAAGCGGTAAACCGTTCATTATCACAACCAACCTGTCATTGGAGGAATTGCAGAATCCGGCAGATTTGGAACATGGGCGCATTTATGACCGGATCATGGAGAGATGTGTTCCGGTTGTCTTTTCAGGAAAGAATTACCGGACAGGCAAGGGCAGGACAAATATGGAGAATGCTTCAGGCATTTTAAAAGCATGAAACACTATGAAATGCTGTACGCTTCTTGAATTTGCAATGAAAAAATGGTATGATAAAACCACAAAAAAGAAAGGGTTAATGTATGGCAAATATATATGACGGGGCGTTCCGCACAATCTTAAATGACTGCCGGAAACTGATTATCCCCGTAATCAATGAGATTTTCGGGGAAACATATACAGGGGAAGAAGAAATACAGTTTTTTCCCAATGAGCATTTTATAGACCAGCAGGACGAAGCAGATAAAGAACGCATTACGGATACAAATTTTACAGTTTTTGGAAAGATACCAAAGAAATATCATATCGAATGTGAAAGTAGCTTACCGGATGGGAGAATTACAATAAGGCTTTTTGAGTACGATGCGCAGATAGCTCTTGACGAGGGCGAAGTTACAGAGGAAACTCTGACAGTGACATTCCCGAATACGGCGGTTCTGTATCTTCGGACATATAAAAAGACACCGGATAAAATGAAATATGTTATCATCACGCCGGGCGGGACGGTGCAGTATGATGTGCCGATTATGAAAGTGCAGAAGTATTCGCTTGATGATATTTTTGAAAAACGTCTGCTGATGCTGATACCGTTTTACATTTTTTCACATGAGAACAGTTTTCCGGAGTATAATAGTAATGAGCAGAAACTGGCGGAATTAAAGGCAGAATATCAGGAAATTTTAGAAAGGCTTGATGAACTGGAGCAGCAGGGAGTGATTGGTGCGTTTGATAAGCGGACAATCATAGAGCTTTCCAACGATGTGATTAAAGAGATTGCACAGAAATATGTGAATGTGCAGAAAGGTGTAGGTGATATTATGGGCGGAGCATTGATTGAAACAAGTGCAAGAAGATTAAAAAACGAAGCAGAAAATGAGACAAAAAAGCAGACAGCATTGAAACTGTTGAAAAGAGGAAAACAGACGGTTGAGGAAATAGCAGAAGATACAGGGCTAAGTATTACAGAAGTAGAGCAGCTCGCAGGGCTTCAGACAGTGTAAAACAGCAGAGCAGAAAATTTTATATTGTGACTATGAAGCAGGGAAATAACTGATGATTCAGATTTGTTTCTCTGTTTTTTTGTGTCATTGTGACAGTAACTTGTGGATATGGCAGCGTCAATAAGTCCGTATCCTTGTACAGCGTCAGGGCAATTACAGAAAAATAGAAAGGGTTAAGATTATGGATAATGTGACAGGTAATTGCACCAGTACAAAAGCAAATATTACAGTAAAAGCGGTTTTTGACGGAAACCAAAGCGGACAGCAGGCGTTTATGAAACTGATACGGAGAAAATATCATGCCAGCGGATCAGATGTGCCAAATAATGATGTTGATAAAACAGCATATAGTATTGACAAAACGCAACATATAGATTATACTAAGAACAGTGGAGCAGACGTTGGCGGTACAACTGTTGGTTTTGCGGAAAATGGAGGACAGCATGATGGATTCTAATTTCGCAGCATTACAACAGCTTCACAACAGCAGCTTACGGGTTGCCATATATTGCAGGCTTTCAAAGGACGATAACCTTGACGGGGAGAGCGCAAGCATACAGAACCAGCGGGATATGCTAGAAACGTGGTGTCAGGAACGCAGGCTTACGGTGGTCGGTGTGTACGCTGATGACGGGTATTCCGGCTTATACATGGACAGACCTGATTTTCAGAGAATGCTATCTGACTGCAAGCAGGGTAAAATTGACGTGGTAGTGACAAAGGATATGTCAAGGCTTACCCGTAACAGCACACATTCGGGGCAGTTAAGGGACGAATTTTTCCCAAAGCACCATATCCGCTACATAGGCGTGACGGACGGCGTTGATACGGGGAAAGATGATGACCTTATTGCATTCCGCAGTGTTTTCAATGAGATTTACTCAAAGGATATTGGAAAAAAGGTACATTCCTCTTATGTCATCAAGGCGAAAAAGGGCAAGTTTACGGGATGTTTCGCACCGTTTGGCTATATGAAGTCACCAGAGGACAAAAATTTCCTGATACCGGACAAAGACACTGCCTGGATTGTGCAGAAGATATTCGGGTGGGCGGCTGAAGGGCATGGCACAAACTGGATCAGACGCAGGCTGGAGGACGAGAAAATCCCAGCACCCTGCTGGTGGAACAGGAAGAAAGGCTTGCGCAACCATGTGACAAAATGGGAAAAGGAATACGGAGAAAAGGGTATCTATATGTGGGATTTTTCCACAATCAAGCAGATACTCGCCAATCCTGTCTATATCGGCACGATAGCGTCACAGAAAGCAGACTACCGTTTCAAGGTCGGCTGGATTGGGGACAAAAAGCCGGAGGAATGGATTCAGGTGGAGAACGTGCATGAGCCGCTTGTGGATATGGACACCTACAATCTTGTTCAGGAAAAAGTGAAGATGCGCAAAAGACCGGACGCATGGGGCAACTACGGGATATTTGCCGGACTTGTCAAATGCGGGGAATGCGGTAGCACCATGAACCAGCGTGTGGCAAATGCGAAAGCAAAAACGAGGATACTGACGTGCGCAAAGTATAACCGTTACGGAGTAGCGCATTGCAGCCAGCACCGATTGGAACTTGACACGCTGTATCAGATTGTTTTGGAGCAGATACGCTCCTGTGCGGCACTCGCCCTTGCAGATGAAACAAAAGTCATGGAGGAACTTCGGAAAAGCAATCAGTGTGACAGTGAGGAAGAAAGCAGGCGCATGAAGGCAAAACTTTCTGAGAGTGTACGCAGGCTTTCCGAGCTGGATGCACTTGTTTCCAAACTCTATGAGGACTGGGTAGCGGGCAGGATTAACGAAACGAATTTTACCCGCATGATGGAAAAAGCACAGGGCGAACAGGAAGCCTTGCAGAAAAAGGCGGATATGATGCGTGAGCGTCTTGACGGAGCGGCAAGGGAACAGGAGGACAATTCAAAGTGGCTTTCGCTGATAAGGCAGTATGCTGACATCAAGGAACTTGACAGGGAAATGCTGCACCTGCTCATTAAAGAGATTGTTGTCCATGAGGATATGGCAGAGGGAAAACGCAACACAACAGTGGAGATACACTTTAATTTTATGAATCAGGGAAGCCAGCTAACGGTGAAAAGTTAGGCTGATGCTTTCAAAAACCGCATACAGGGGAATAAGGTTTATCCCCTGTGGCGGAGAAATATCTACAAAACACAATCAAATCTTGAAGTTTCACAATCAATTCGATTATTTTTCAACTATTTAGGTATGACACAGCTTATGGCGGGCGGCGGCGTTGCCCTGATCGGCATGACCCTTGTACCCCTGCTTTCCGGGCTGTTCGGTTAAAAAGCGCGGGTAAGAGCCTATGCAGAGCATACTTGACGCGATCACGGAATGGATAAAGGAAATCCTCATAGGAGCCATTAACGGGAACCTGTCAACTATGTTCGGGGAAGTGAATTGTTAGTAAAGTGGGTTTTGCCAAAAACAAGTGGAAGAAAAGCTGGTGTGCAGGTGGTTCTTATAAAATGAATATGGTAAAATTTTATAAGAAACGAGGTAAGGCTATATGGAAAAGAAAATTTATATCACAGAGGAAGAACGGACAAAGTGTCAAAAGGTGGCAGATGCGTTTGCAGAGCTGTATGAGATGGAGAATATCGTAGTGCTTGATGTAGGCAGGTATGGCTTTGTAATGCTAAAATATTATAATCTGCCACATGGTTTTGAAGATGCCATAACTTTTACAGACAGTGTGGAACTATTTGAAGATTTGTGGGAAGAATGGCTGAATACAAAACTGTATTTACTGGCAAAAGGCACACCGTTGCTGGAGAAGGGCTATAAAGGTGTGTTTGAGGGTTTGCCGGAAGAAAAACAGTCGGAACTTATCATGAGGAAAGCTACTTTTGCAAAAGCGGCAGAGATATATCTATAATGTTGTTTTTGTGAGGAAAATGGAACGGTAGTTGGCGAATAATCAAAGGTTAGAAAGGCTCTGTGAGATGCAGAGCTTTTCTTATTTGTGTTTTATGAAAAAATGGAATGAATGAGTGGGATTTCGCCGTAATCGGGATTGTGGAAATGTCGTATAACTGGCTATCTTATGGAGTTGTGGGTAACTCTGTTTGCAGGATGTGGGAAAGCTGCACTTTGCTTTTCCATGTCCTGTGAATAGAGTTATCCATGACGGAATAGTCAGTTATGCACATTTCCATGATGCAGTTTTT
>CAJULA010000051.1 GCA_910587155.1 uncultured Lachnospiraceae bacterium | reverse complement strand
ATAATGATATTATATCAGATACAGGCGGTGGTATCTACTTTTTCAGCGGCCTCCTTGTGATTCAGAGGGTGTTAAACGGCAGTGTCAGTGTAGAGGGAAAAACTGTCGGTTCCATAGCAAAAGGGTATGTTGTCCTCGTGGGTATCAGTGATGCCGACAGGGAAAGTACCGTGGAAAAAATGACGCGGAAGATGTTACATCTTCGTATCTTTGAGGATTCCGCGGGAAAAACAAATCTGGCCTTAAAAGATGTGCAGGGAGAACTCCTGCTTATTTCCCAGTTTACCCTGTATGCAGACTGCCGCCACGGAAACCGTCCCGGCTTTACCGGCGCCGGCAGCCCTGCGCATGCCGAGAAACTTTATCAATATATGATTTCCCTGTGTGGTCAGGAATGTAAGACAGAACATGGGATATTCGGTGCGGATATGCAGGTATCGCTTGTCAATGACGGACCGTTTACCATCCTGCTTGATTCAGACGAACTGCAGGGGATGCATCCATAAAACTTAACTACTTATTATATGAACAGGAGGAAGTGCAGTGAAAAAAATGAAAAAAAGGCTACTCGCGCTGTCTGCGTCACTCTGTATTCTTGCGGGAACGTCCATGACGGCTTCGGCGGAGACGGTTGTCTGGGATGCCAGAGTGGGAGGGCTTTGCTGCAAGCAGGAAGACGGTACGCTTGTCACCAACAGATGGGTACACGACGATTTCTCGGAGTTATGGTTCTACTTTGGTGCTGACGGCACTGATATTGCGGCATATCAGAAACAGCCCTGTCCGATATTAGTCGGTCCGGACGGGACTATATATGCGGACGCACGGGTACGCAGCGCCACGGGACAGCCGGGACAACAGCCTGTGTTCAGTCTGCCCAGTACGCAGAAAGACCTTCGCTATCAGGGACTGCGTCAGACGCTGGATTCCCTGCCTCTTTATCCGGATGCATCGACGGGCAGGCCGAAGCTGGATGCTCTGCTGGACGACATTTTCGCGCAGATCATAACACCGGATATGGATACGCATGACAAGCTGAAAGCCTGCTATGATTATCTGATCTGCAATATCAAAGACGGAAGATATGAAGAAATACCAGGGGCATACTTTGAGTATGAAATCGAGATGGGGCCTGAAGCGATGCACATCTATAATACCGCCTATGTGACGCTCCTTACAAAAGAGGGCGTATGCGATGATTTCAGCGGGACGTTTGCCGTAATGGCATGGAAGCTGGGTCTGCCGATGTATGTCGTAGGCGGTGTCACAACAAAAAGCGGGGGCGGTTACACGCCGCATGCCTGGTGTCAGATGGACGGTCCTGACGGCACGGTTTATGTATTTGATTCGCATATTGATTATCTGAATACACTTCGTGGAAACGGTACGCTGAGTAACATGCGTTTCGGGCCGACACAGGCACAGGTGGCGGGAAAATATGCCCAGATCCATATTATGTTCGATTATGACTGAGCGAACCTATGTATCATTGTGATTCATGAAGGCTATTTCACAAAAGCAGCAGAGCGTTTCACTACTATGACCTGATTATAAGATTATAAGAGAACCAGCCGAAAAACCGGCTGGTTTTTCTGTCTTCCTCATGTTGTTACAATTAGATGTGAAAAGTAACCACCTGTGGGCAAGAAAGGATGGAGATTGAAAACATATCTGCCTGAATCACGGCAGTACATGCGGCATAAGCCGGTAGACGGTAAGCCTGCAAAAGAAACGTACATATGTCACCATTGAACTCAACTATTCGTTAAAGTGTTCTTTTGCGAATAGTTACAGGTCACTCTCTCTTTTCATCTAGGCATTCAATTTGTCATCATAACTAAACGCCCATGCAATCAGATTTGATGGTGTCTTGCGTCATAAAAAGAAAGAGGACAAGGCACCTGCTGTCCTGTCTTTAGTACTGTGAATTACCATTTTGGATTTGTTCTGCTAATTCAATTAGCAGAGTGGCATTTGGATTGGTATTCTTTGTATCTTTTATCAACTCGTATATTTCAGATTGGTATCCCATTTCAACGAGCAATTTTGCTGTTTGAAAGTGCATGATATTTTTATCAGAATACTTTTCTGCTGTTCTATCTAAAATCATACGGATAACCGTTTCTTTAGAAGAAAACGGAAAAACCACTCATCAATATATAAAAATACAGGTTTTAAGGCTTGCAATAATACGAGCGTGAAAAATAACAGAAAATCTCCACAAATTTACTCATGCAGGAATTTGACGTTTTCCCACAAATAGGCTATCATATATAACAGATGAAACCAAACCGATCATGGATCTGTCATTTTATATTCGGAGAATCAAGGGTATGGAACAAAATTATCACGAAGAAGAAAGCAAAAAAAATATACTCAGAATGCGTGAAGTATTGTCTACTTTGCCGCCTTTCTGCAAACGTTTCTTCCGCGGCATCGAAAATCAGACATCTCCCAGGACAAGGCTCGCCTATGCCTATGATATCCGGCTGTTTTTTGAGTTTCTTCATGAAACCAACGGGGTTTATAAAAAAATGGATATCGTGGATTTTCCCATGTCCATGTTAGATGAAATCGGCAGAGAAGACATTGAAGAATATATGGAATATCTCTCTTTGTATATTCGTGATGGCCAGGAAATCACGAACAATGAACGAGGAAAAGCCAGGAAGCTTGCTTCGCTCAGAAGCTTTTACAACTATTACTTCTGCAGTGAACTGATTAAAAATAATCCACCGTCTCTTGTTCCCATGCCCAAACTGCATGAAAAGGAAATCATAAGATTAGATCCTAATGAAGTTGCGGTTTTGCTGGATCAGGTTGAAGACGGTTCCAAATTGACCAAAAACCAACAACGCTTTCATGAAAAAACAAAAGTCAGGGATCTTGCGCTTCTTACGCTTCTTCTCGGTACGGGAATCCGCGTTTCGGAGTGCGTGGGGCTTAATATGGAAGATGTGGATTTTGACAATCTGCGGATTAAAGTCCGCCGTAAAGGCGGTTATGAAGATGTTGTTTATTTTGGAGAAGAAGTGGAAGAAGCACTCCTTTCTTATCTGCAGGAAAGGAAACATGTGATAACTGCTTCCGGACATGAGAATGCATTATTTCTCTCTCTCCAGAACAGACGGATCACGGTGCGGGCTGTGGAAAATCTGGTAAAAAAATATGCTTCTCTTGTAACCGGGCTCAAAAAAATTACGCCACATAAACTGAGAAGTACTTATGGTACAACCCTGTATCAGGAAACCGGAGATATCTATCTGGTAGCGGATGTACTCGGGCATAAGGATGTCAACACCACCCGAAAACACTATGCTGCCATGCAGGATGAAAATAAAAGAAAAGCTGCCAAAACAATCCGCCTGAGAGAGGAATTATAGGTATCCCGCTGCAGGCAGAAAACCCTGCTGACTGAAATAGGGAATGATAAGATACATGCCTGCTCTGAGCTCTTCGTCTGACAGACGATTGATTCTGCATAGCTCACGGATGTAGTCTTCCTCACTGGAATAATGGAGATCCATATAAGTACGGGCTATGGACCAGAGTGTATCTCCTTCCCGGATCAGAATACTTGTATAATACTTATGTTCTCCGGGCGTTTCCAGTTCTTTGGCATTGGACATAAACCCGGAGAACGTAAAGGTAAGCGACAAAGCAAGACATACTGTTGTCAAAAACAAAAGTACATTTCTCCTTCGTTCATAACACCGTCTCAGACGGTTGCTCTGTATTCTTCTTTCGCTGATCCTGTCCTGTCTGCGCATCTTCTGCATCCTCCGATCTGTCTCTGCTTTTATAAAAAATCCCTGCAGAAACATAATTTCCAAACACATGTTGCGAACATTTGTTTTGTTACGTGCATTATACAGAACATATTTTCGCATGTCAATACTTTTTGCAAAAATTTCCGAACAAATATTTGGAATATATGTTTGCTTTCTGAACAGTTTTGTGTTACAATAAATAAAATTCCCGCCAATGGACTGACGGGGACATTAAAATTGGAGGTATTCATTATGGGATATGGTAAGATTACTGCAAAGCAGTCTGAGATTTTAGAATATATCAAAAGTGAGATTCTGCAGAAAGGATATCCGCCTGCAGTACGCGAGATATGTGAGGCGGTTCATCTGAAATCCACATCTTCTGTCCACTCTCACCTGGAAACACTGGAAAAGAACGGTTATATCCGCAGAGATCCCACGAAACCCCGTGCAATCGAGATCTGTGACGATTCTTTTCAGATGGTACGCACCGAAACAGTAAGCCTGCCTGTGATAGGTACCGTAGCCGCGGGAATCCCGATACTTGCCGAGGAAAATATTACACAATATTTCCCGGTGCCTGCGGAAATGGTTCCGAAAGGAGAACCCTCTTTTGTTCTCAAAGTAAAGGGGGACTCCATGGTCAATGTCGGCATTTTTGACGGCGATCAGATTTTTGTACAAACCTGCAGTACGGCATACAACGGTGATACCGTCGTCGCACTGATAGATGATTCCGCTACGGTTAAAACCTTTTATAAAGAGGAAGGCCATATCCGCCTGCAGCCGGAGAATGACACAATGGAGCCCATTATCGTAGACGACTGCCAGATTCTTGGAAAGGTCTACGGCGTTTTTCGTCTGTTTTCCTGACAGTTGTTTGTCCCTGCGGGTAATGAAATTGCCTGCAGGAGTATCTGCCTCTTGCGCGTGGGCCTGATGGGAGGCTCAGAGTTCCTTGGGACTGATCAGCTTCCCATCTCTCCAGATACGGTCCAGATCATAGAAAAGTCGGTTTTCTTTATCAAAAATATGGATCACGATATCTCTGTAATCCATCAGTATCCAATTAGCGGTATCGTATCCCTCTACTTGCTTCAGGGGAAGTCCCGCCTTGCCCAGCGCTTCCTCCACATGGTCTGCCAGCGTCTGTATCTGACTTCTGTTAGTTCCGTTTGCAATGATGAAATAGTCTGCCAGAGTTGATATCTCGCTGATATCAATTACATGAATGTCCTCCGCTTTCTTTTCTTCCAGAGCCGTGATGGCAACCCTGGCCAGTTCTTTCGCTGTTTTTGTCATTGATGTTTCTCCTCTTTATAATATTCATACGTTTTTCTGGTCATGGGATCAATATCACTCTTTAACGTCTCCAGATATGAGAGTGTATCTTCCAGAATACGTATCAGAGCCTGATCCAGATCCACAAACGCCAGTCGGCGGATCTCAGACAGATTTGGGGCATGCTTTCGGTTAGGTTCAATATAGTCTGCTATATAGATAATTTTTTCCAGCTTTGTCATACCCGGCCTGCCGGTCGTATGATTCAGGATCGCATTGATAATGTCCTTATCTCTGACCCCGTAGCATTCCATAGCGAGAAAGCTCCCGACTTTAGCATGCAAAAGAAAAGGATTTTTGTCTTCGATTCTGTTGACACGGATATTGTGTTTTTTACATATCTTAAGCTTTTTGGCATTATCCAGACACTTGGCACAGTCATGCAAAAGACCGGCGAGTTCTGCATTTTTTACATTCTCCTCATGGCACATGGCAAGACAGCTTGCCGTATAAGCCACTCCCAATGTATGCTCATAGCGTTTGGGGTCCAGTGTTTTTTCCATTGCCCTGCGGATTTTTACAATATCTGCCTGCTTCAATTTCATTTTGTCACCGCTCCTGTTTGTCTGATCCGTAAAGTAATAGCATATGGAAATTAATCCATATAAAAATGATTGATCCGAATATAATTTTCCACTGACTGTGGCACCAGTCCATGTATGGATCCCCTGTTTCTGAGAGCCCTCCGGATATCCGATGATGAAATATCAACATAATCCTGAACAATGAGGCGGATATCAGCCTCATATTTACTCTTCAGATAAGAGATTTGTTCCTGTAATCTTTCCTGAGATATCCCCGGCCTGCATGCCGCCAGAATGACTACAGACCGGAAAATGCTGACAGGATCTTTCCATTCTTCCATGGCAAATATAGTATCGGCTCCAGTGAGAAAGAAAAATTCCGTATCCGGACACTGCCGCTGCAGCGCGTGGATTGTTTCATGGGAATAGGAGTTGCCCTGCCTGTCAGTCTCGATTGTGGAGATATCAAAGTATGGATACTCCTGCAGCGCCAGCTTTACCATCTTAATCCGTTCTTTCGTCGGCAGGATTTCGCTTTGATCTTTCATATAGGAAACGCCGCTCGGTATAAAAAGTACCCTGTCCAGCCCTGCGGCGCTCATGGCTTTTTGTGCCAGATGGATATGCCCACAATGAATGGGATTGAATGTTCCTCCCAGAATTCCTGTTTTCTGCTTCTCTTTTTCCATATGCTTCTCACTTATAAAGTTTTATAAAGGCAGAATAATCTTAGGATTGTCCTTATCTTTTTTATAAAGAACAATTTTCTTTCCGATCACCTGTACCACGGTTGCATGTGTCCGTTCCGCCAGTGCAGATGCAATCTCCCGCGGATCTTCCAGACAGTTTTTCAGTACAGTGATCTTGACCAGTTCCCTTGTATGGAACCCCTCTTCCACTGCCTTGGTTACTTCCGGTGTCAGACTGGCTTTACCAATCTGAAAAACCGGTGTCAATGTACTCGCCAGCCCCTTCAGATACGCTCTCTGTTTACTTGTCAATGTCATTATCATCTGTCTCCCGTCTTTTGTCGGATATTATTGTTTTATTTGAAATAATCAAAAGAAAGTCCATACATCCGAACCGTATCGCCTTCCCGAATCCCCAGTTCTTCCAGTTCTTTCAGTATTCCG
>CAJULA010000050.1 GCA_910587155.1 uncultured Lachnospiraceae bacterium | reverse complement strand
CCGGAAAGGAGGAAACAGACATGGCAGAACAGGAAACAAAGATTCCGGCGCAGGAACGGCCTTCCATCAGGAGTCAGTTGGAGGCTGGGGCAAAGGAGGCTCTTATGGCCTATGTGCCGGTGCCCAACCACAACATTTCAAGGCTTTGGCCCGCTCGCTGGGGAGAATGTTTTTACACTGGAGACCATTGCCTTCATTTCTTCGTCTTCCGTTTTCTGTTTCTCCGTTTCCTTTACGGGAGAATCAGAAGGAGCAGATTTTTCCGGTTGTTTCTGTATTTCCTCCGCCTTAGCCGGTGTCAGTGATTCCTGCACAGGAATATCCGTCTGCTTTTCCTGCGCGGCCTTTACCGCTTTTACCATATCCGCCAGACTTTGCTTTCCGGATTCTTTTGCGGTATCGGTTTCCGGTGAGGGCGGTACTTTTGCTTTTTCATCAGCCAATACAGATTACCTCCTTTTCGTGGCATGAAAAAAGCCCAACCTTTACGGTCAGGCTTGGTCAATGGGAACTGATATAATATTTTTCGCCTCCTTCCGGTCTATATATAGGAAAAAGGACAGGTCTGGCCTGTCCTCCTTCTGGCAAAGTAAGTAAATGTAGTTGTGCTATGAGACGGAAACAACCTTTTCCTCATATTTAAACCCCCTTTAAATCCGGGGCTTTCCGGCTTGTCCACTCATAAATTCCTCTGATGTGTTCCCATGTTACATCGTGGCTGGGCATACCGCCTGCACGGCCGCCGAGCACATTTTTTCCTTTCAGCATATCCCAGGAGAAATCATCCACAGGTTCTCTGGATACAAGGAAATTGCCGGCACGCTGGGTCAGCTGGGCAAAGTTCACCACAGGATCGGATGTGCCGCCCAGATATGTGTAGATAGAAGCCTCAGAGCCCATGAATCCGATATCCGCTTCGCCGGAAAGAACAGCGGTCATGGTCTTATCCGCACCAAAGCCGGTCACCAGTTCCAGTTCGATTCCTTCCTCTGCGAAATACCCTTCTTCGATGGCAACATACATCGGTGCATAAAAGATGGAATGTGCGACTTCATTCAGTACCACCTTTTCTCCGGCTACAGCTGTTTTATCTCCGGCTGCGGCCGCTCCGCAACCCGTTACCAGTACCATTACCAGTACAAACGAGAGCAGGAGACTCATCAATTTCCGTTTCATAAACCAATTCCTCCAAAATAAAAAATGATACTCTATTGTATACAAAAGGGCAGGAAGTGTGCTAAACTTAGGAAAACGCTGATGAAAGCGTTTTTCGCGCCGGATTTGCGCCGCGAAGCAGCATTTTCCTTTGCAAATCCGTGCGCATCCGACAGCAGGAAAAAGCAAAAGCTATCATACGAATCAGCACTGTCTGGGCCGCCAGTGAGAGGCGGCGGAATGGAGATTACTATGAGTATATATGATACACTGAACGAACAGCAGAAAGAAGCCGTCTATCGGACGCAGGGACCGGTTCTGGTTCTTGCGGGGGCAGGTTCCGGCAAGACCCGGGTACTGACTCACAGAATCGCCTATCTGATCGACCGGTGCGGTGTCAGTCCCTGGAACATTATGGCGATTACTTTTACCAACAAAGCGGCGGGAGAAATGCGGGAACGTGTGGACAGGATCGTGGGACACGGCTCGGAGAGCGTGTGGGTTTCCACGTTTCATGCAAGCTGCGTGAGGATACTGCGCCGTTACATAGACAGACTGGGATTTGATAATCACTTTACAATATATGACAGCGATGATCAGAAAACAGTGATGAAAGAAATATGCAAGCGTCTGCAGATCGACACAAAGATGTTGAAGGAGCGGACGATACTTGGCGCCATCTCTTCCGCAAAAAATGAATATATTTCGCCGCTGGAATTTGCGACCAGTGCCATGGGGGATCTCGTGCAGACCAAGATAGCCGCTGTCTATACAGAGTATCAGAATGTCATGCACAGAAATAATGCACTGGACTTTGACGACCTGCTGGTGAAGACAGTGGAACTTTTTCAGAATTGTCCGGATGTGCTGGAATCCTATCAGGAGAGGCTGCGTTATCTGATGGTGGATGAGTATCAGGACACCAATACGGTACAGTTTGAACTGATCCGTCTGCTGGCGGGAAAGTACCGGAATCTGTGTGTGGTGGGAGACGACGATCAGTCTATTTACAAATTCCGCGGGGCAAATATCAGAAACATTCTGGATTTTGAACTGGTATATCCGGATGCCAAAGTGATCAGACTGGAGCAGAACTATCGTTCCACGCAGAACGTATTGGATGCTGCCAATCATGTGATCCGCAACAATAAGAGAAGAAAGGAAAAGACGCTCTGGACGGACAAAGGGGCAGGAAACCTTCTGCATTTCAGACAGTTTGACACCGCTTATGAAGAAGCACAGTTTATTGCCGCGGATATCGGCAAAAAACGGGCGGAAGGTGCGGCGGATTATGGACAGTGCGCTGTGTTGTACCGCACCAATGCCCAGTCACGACTGCTGGAAGAGCAGTTTGTACTGGCCGGGATTCCCTATCAGGTAGTGGGTGGCGTCAATTTCTATGCCAGACGGGAGATCAAGGATCTGCTGGCTTATCTGAAAACAGTGGACAACGGCAAGGATGATGTGGCGGTAAAGCGTATCATCAACATACCGAAAAGAGGGATCGGTGCGGCGACCATTGCCAGAGTGCAGGAGTATGCGGATGCACATGAGATCAGTTTTTATGATGCGCTGCGGGAGGCGGACAAAATCGCATCCATCGGCAGAAGCGCGTCCAAATTAAAGCCGTTTGTGATGCTGATCCAGAGCTTCCGGGGGAAGCTGGAATACTATGGCCTGCAGGAACTGTTGCAGGATATCATTGATACTACCGGTTATGTGAAGGCGCTGAAGGAATCGGAAGAGGAGGACGCCGAGAGCAGAATCGAGAATATAGACGAATTCATGAATAAGGTGATTGCCTATGAGGAGAATCATGAGGAGGCGTCGTTGAGCGAATTTCTGGAAGAAGTGGCACTGGTGGCGGATATCGACGGTGTGGCCGCAGACAATAACAGAGTGTTGCTGATGACACTGCACAGTGCCAAAGGACTGGAATATTCACGGGTTTATCTGGCAGGTATGGAGGACGGCGTATTTCCCGGTTATATGACGATTACGTCAGATGATGCGGAAGACATGGAGGAAGAGCGCAGACTTGCCTATGTGGGCATTACCAGAGCCAAAGATGATCTGACCCTGACCTGCGCCCGTTCAAGGATGATACGAGGCGAGACACAGTACAATATGGTCAGCCGTTTCGTGGGAGAGATACCGGAAGAATTGATGGATCACCGGCCGCCCATGGTGAAACGCAGAACGTGGGAGGAGGATCCGCAGGAAGCCGAATCACGCAGCCGTTTCCGGGAGAAGCCCTTTGGCAGCTTCGGCGCCGGAAGCATGACGACCGTCAACGGCAGAAACAGGGACAGCGCCCAGAGAGGCATGGATGGCGGGAACCGTATGTATACAGCCGGCAGTCTGTCAGGAGGGATCGGCGCTACCAGACCGGCATACGATCCCCGGCTTCGTCCGAAGGCAGTCTTAAAGCCGCAGAGGACAGAGGAAGAAAACAGGCCGTTTTTTACGAAAGGAGCCGGCACACTGAACGGCCTCTCCAAAGGTGCGCCTGCCGGAGGACGTCCTGATTATGAGGTCAGCGACAGAGTCAGACATGTGAAATATGGGGAAGGCATTGTGCGGAAGATCGAGGAAGGGGCCAGAGATTATCAGGTGACAGTGGAATTCGACCGGGCGGGTACTAAAGTTATGTATGCGGCCTTTGCCAAGCTGAAAAAAACGGAGTAAATTTTTTATAGTAAAATTCAGGAAATTGTGATATAATAATAAAAGTGAATGGAAACCCGATAATCCGGAGCACAAAAAGCCGTTTTGTGTTCTGAAAATATAAGAAAGGTGGTTTACTATGAATAAACTGGAGGATCTCATTGCCATGAAAAAACTTCAGGAACTGATGGGCAAGAAAGAGGAAAAGAAGGAAATCTCACCGGTCTGCTGGATCATAGCGGCTGCGCTGGTGGTAGCGGTGATCGGGGCGATCGCTTATGCGGTATATCGTTACTTTACGCCGGATTATCTGGATGATTTTGAGGATGATTTCGAGGACGATTTCGATGATGAGTTCTTTGACGATGAAGACGATTCCGAGGATGAGGAAGAAGACAGTAAGGAGACAGCCGGAGAAGATAAGAAGGAAGACTGACCGGAAAAACAGAGTGTGACGGCGGCGGGATGCGTAAGCATCCCGTTATTACATTTTATCTGCAAATACCAAGTCACGCCGGCCGGCGCAGACACATGTGCGGAGTGTGCAGGTCATGGATCCGATGTAACAAGATGGTCTGAAACAGGCAGACATTGCATATACATAAGAGGGAGATCATACAGATAGCAGGTATTTGCATGGAACTGACATACACATACGGCGTTACGATGCAGGAGATAAACAGGCTGCTCTTATTTTATCCCTTTCTGGAAAAGACAGCAATCGGCACCAGTGTCATGGGCCGGGAGCTGGCTGCGATACGGATCGGCGCAGGCCCGGTGGAGGTCTGCTACAGTGCGGCTTTTCATGCCAATGAATGGATTACGGTTCCTGTCCTTATGAAATTTCTGGAGGAATATGCGGAGGCGGTAGCCACCGGGGAGGCATTGTATGGAACCGATGCCAGAAGACTGTACCGGCAGGTGACATTGTATGTGATACCACTTGTCAATCCGGACGGTGTAGATCTTGTTACGGGTGATTTGCGGGAGGGCAGCTATTATGAACAGGCAGTGTCGATCAGCGCGGCATATCCTGCGATACCCTTTCCGGACGGATGGAAGGCCAATATAGACGGTGTGGATCTGAACCTGCAGTTTCCTGCCGGCTGGGAACAGGCCAGAGAGATTAAATATGCACAAGGCTATCGGGGCCCGGCGCCAAGGGACTATGTGGGTCCGGCCCCTCTGTCTGCGCCGGAGAGCCGTGCCGTCTATCAGTTTACGACAGCGCATGACTTTGCCCTGATACTGGCATACCATACCCAGGGTGAAGTGATCTATTGGAAATACAAAGATCTGGAGCCGGCCCATTCCCGGGAGATTGCGGAATACTTTGGCAGGGTCAGCGGCTATGCGGTGGAGGAGACACCTTATGCCTCCGGCAATGCAGGATACAAAGACTGGTTTATTCTGGAGTATGACAGACCGGGCTATACAATCGAAGCGGGATATGGCGAAAATCCGCTTCCCATAGAGCAGTTTCCGGAAATTTACAGACGAAATACCGGAATCCTCCTGGGCGGAATGACGCAGATTCTTCAAAAACAGACAACATAGAATGCAGCGGTGTACCGGGAGGGGAAAACAGCAGGCTACCGGAAGGTACACTGGGTACTGGAATAGGAGCCATGAAAAGATGTACGACAAACTGACAAAATCAGACATGAAAAAAATGCAGGAAGAGATTGACTACCGGAAGCTGGAACTTCGTCCCAGGCTGCTGGAAGAGGTCAAGGAGACGAGAGCCCACGGCGATCTGAGTGAAAATTTTGAATATCATGCGGCCAAAAAGGAAAAAAATAAGAATGAGAGCCGTATTCGTTATCTGGAACGGATGCTTCGCACGGCGCAGGTAATCGACGATGCTTCCAAAGAAGATGAAGTGGGGATGAATAATACGGTTACGGTATATTTTGAAGAGGACGATACCACAGAAGTGTACAGGATCGTGACTACGGTCAGAGGGGATTCCCTGCACAATCTGATCAGCATAGAGTCGCCTCTGGGCAAGGCGCTGCTGGGACACAGGGCCGGTGAGCGGGTGGAAGTGAAGGTGAACGATACATACAGTTACCCGGTTGTCATCCGCAAAATTGAAAATACAGCAGACGATTCTGCGGACAGAATCCGAAGTTATTAACCGGAGAGTATACGTAAAAGATTCATACATAGTTTGCACTGTCGGGGGCATAATGAGACTGTAAGCAACAGTTTGGCCTGTCTGAACTGTTAACACTGTTAAAATTTATGTAAGAGAGGTGCACGTGTATGGTATTGACAGAAAAAGAAGCCACTACGATCAAAGATTTGCAGACACAGGAAGAAACCTGTATCAAAAAGTATGAAAAGTATGGGCAGCAGGCTCACGATACGGAACTGAGGAACCTGTTTCAGACGCTGAAATCAAATGAGCAGGAGCATTACAACTCCTTGAGCCAGGTGCTCAAAGGAAGTGTTCCTTCCTGCAACTGCAATGACTCCCGGGGAAAAGACTACAGCCCGAAAAGAACCTATGATCAGATGACCAATTCTCAGGAAAAAAAGGATGACTGCTTCCTGGCGACGGATTGTATCGGAACAGAGAAACTCGTATCCTCCGAATATAACACCAACGTATTTACCTGCAGCGATTCTCAGGTGCGCAAGCTTCTCGCCGATATCCAGATCGAAGAGCAGAACCATGCGGAGATGCTGTACAAATATAAACAGGTCAACGGTATGCAGTAAACAGATCTGCATGATGCCAGGACACATGGATACAGGATGTGCCCTGGCATTTCTGTTTGTCTGCCGGTAGTGGGAGGCTTTTGTGGTTATATATTGAGCATAAGATCAAATCGATATATTTTATATCGCATTCTTACCTTATAATATGTTACAATACAGACAGTTCCGGCCATGAACATCTGACGAATGCCGCGAAAGCTTTGACTGACAGCAAAACCTAAGGAAGTGCGGATGAAATCAGCGCTTCCTGAGAGCCTCCGGCGGATGCGCACGGATTTACAAAGGAAAAATAAAATACAGGCAGGAGCAGAGGAGAAGAAAAAGTATGAAATATTCTCTGAAAAAACAGTTTGCACTGATATTTATCGGCCTTATGGCAGCTGCCATCCTATGCTGCTGGTTCATGAACAGCACATTTCTGGAATCCTACTATATGAATAATAAGGAAAAAGCGCTGATGGACGTCTATGAGCAGCTCAATTTTTCTTTTGCGGATGGAAGTGTGGAGACGGAGGCTTTTGAGATTCAATTGCAGAGACTCTGCGGGAAATATAATGTTAGTATGCTTGTGCTGGACGAGAATTCGCAGATGCTGATTGCAACGATGCATGAATCAGAGATTTTAAAAAAGCAGCTGTTAAACAATATATTTTTTTCCAATGCGCACCCTGACTTTGAAAAGATTCTGAAACAGACAGATCAGTATGTGCTGCGCAGTATGCAGGATCCCAGAACCAGGACAGAGTTTATTGAAATGTGGGGATTTCTGGAGAACGGCAATCTGTTTATTATCAGGACTCCCAAAGAAGGGATTCTGGAGAGTGTCAGCATTTCCAATCGTTTTCTTGCCTATACCGGTCTGGCAGCGGTGGCAATCGGCGGCATTGTGATCTGGCTGGTGTCAAGGAAGGTCACGGAACCGATCCTGGAACTGGCTGCTATTTCGGAAAAAATGGCAGAGCTGGATTTTGAAACCAGATATGAGGGCAGAGTAAGAAATGAGATCGGCATTCTTGGCGAAAATATCAACAGACTTTCTGCCGCGTTGCAGCAGACGATTTCCGAACTGAAGACGGCAAATAATGAGCTGCAGAAAGATGTGGAAAAACGGGAAGAGATTGATGAGATGCGCAAAGAATTTCTCTCCAATGTATCCCATGAACTCAAGACACCTATCGCTCTCATCCAGGGATATGCGGAAGGGCTGCAGGAGGGAATCAGTGACGATGCGGAAAGCAGGGCATTTTACTGTGAAGTGATCAGAGATGAGGCAGGGCGGATGAATCAGATCGTGCAGAAGCTGCTGACACTCAATCAACTGGAATTTGGTAATGATGTGGCGGCCATGGAGCGTTTTGATCTGCAGGAAATGCTGGCAACATTTCTTCAGTCTGCGGATATCCTGACCAAACAAAATGGGATAACGGTCAGGCTGGATGGGGAAAAGCCATGTTATGTGTGGGCAGACGAGTATAAAACAGAAGAAGTGATCCGCAACTATTTCAGCAATGCCGTACATCATTGCAGCGGTGAAAAAATCATTCATATCAGACTGTCCAAAAGAGAGGATAAGATTCGGGTGAGTGTGTTCAATACAGGCAGACCCATTTCCGGGGAGGCGCTTCCTCACATCTGGGAAAAATTTTATAAAGAAGACAAAGCAAGGACAAGAGAATATGGCGGCAGCGGCGTGGGCCTGTCTATTGTAAAGGCGATCATGGAAGCCATGAATGAGCGCTATGGAGTCATCAATTATGAAAATGGTGTGGAATTTTGGTTCGAACTTGCTGCGAATTGACTTGTTTCGTGAGAAGAATGGTGCTAAAATAAATCAGATAAGTAGGATTGTTTATTCCAAATACGTGCGGATAAGGGGAGCATAGTATGAAAAAATCGGGTGTTTTAAGCGGTTTCATGATTGGTCTTGGGTTATTGCTGACAGGATGCGGCAATTCCTTTGACTATATGCCGGATCTGACAGAAGAAGAAAGCAGACTGATCGCGGAATATGCGGCAGGGATTCTGATCAGGCACGATAAATATGGCGGAAGACTGGCCAGTGACGCACAGATAGCGGCCTGGGATGAAAGAGAAGCCACCCGGCTGGCAAATGTGGAAGAGCTGAAGGCACTTCTGCAGGAGGAATCGGAGGATAGTTCCGGTGATGAGGAAGACGGGCACGATGATAGTGCTTCCGGTGATGCAGAGTCAGGGCAGGCAGAGGCGCCCTTTGAAGGGATTGCCGCTTTTTGCGGACAGGAAGGCTTTCAGATCAGTTATATGGGGCATACCCTTTGTGATTCCTATCCCCCGGAAGACAGTGAGGAACTGGTCTTTGCCATGGACGCGGCGCCGGGGAATCAATTGTTGGTTCTTCAGTTTATGGCAGAAAACATAACCGCGGAAGATCGGGAACTCAATATGCTGGATCAAAATGTGAGATTTCAGGTATCAGTCAATGAGGGGCGGATGGATGGTGTCCTGCCTAACCTGCTTTTGGATGATCTTTCTTCCTATAAAGGTATCATCCCGGCGGGGAACAGTATACCGCTTGTATTGATCAGAGAAATACCGGAATCGGAAGCAGCAGGTATTACCACTGTTTCACTGTCTCTTCGAAAGGATTCCGGCAGTGCCACAACTTTGCTGGAGTAGTGTCCCGGTGCGTAAAAAACGGCTGTTCTGTCGGCCGTTTTTTACGCTTGAGACCGGCAAAAACAGAAATTTTTTATATTGTAGAAAAAAATAAAAAAAATTAGAAAAAAGTGGTTGACTTCTTTTTGGATAAGTGATATACTTCGTTTTGTTGTTGAGGAACACACTTCGACAGCAAATGATAAAAACAGCACCTTGACAAATAAACAGCAATGCGACCCTGAAGATTCTAAAGAAAGAAT
>CAJULA010000049.1 GCA_910587155.1 uncultured Lachnospiraceae bacterium | reverse complement strand
ATGAGGAAATGTCAGTTTTGTTGCAAAAAAATGCCAGTTTTGTTGCTTGCTTACAACACATCAGTGAGATTGTGTCGAGAGTTGGGTTGCATGCTAATGATTATAGAAAATTCCTAGCCAAATATATAAGGTATAAATATTTGCTATTTATATATCATCTTGCTAAGATAAAGCCAGAAACACAAAACAAGAGTAACCTGTGTTATCTGGGGTGGCTATAGTATAGTCCCAGGTACAGAGAGGAAGGGATAAAAACAGTGAAAAAAAGATTTTGTATAGGTCTGCTTTTAGTTTTAGGGATATCGGGTCTGCTGTCAGGATGCGGAAGAGATTCCGGTGAGCCGACTGAGGGAAACAGGCATAGCGAAGAAAGGCAGGAGAGCAGGACAGAGGAAGAAACAACAATGGAAGAAGGGAAGGAAAGAGGGAGCAGAGATGAAAATACAGTCCGGATCACTCCAACTTCTGAAATCACAGAACCGGAAACAGGGTTGTCAATCGTCCGATATGAAGGGGATTACGGCTTTGATACATTTTTAGAACAGGGAGGCGCCGGTTCAGACACGGATGTTGCGGCATATATCACATCACAGCTGGCACAGGAAATCCATATGGAAGGAACTCCTTTTGGATGCAGTACCCTGTCAGTGAAAAACCGGAACGGCGGATATCTGTTCGGGAGAAATTTTGACTGGAATGCGTGCAAAGGGTTGATTGTCAGCGTCAGACCGGAAAACGGATACGCCTCCGTTTCCACCGTCAATATGGATTTCATCAGAGCCGGAGGCCTTGATCTTTCGCAATTACCGGATCAGATGCAGGTGATTGTTTCCCTGCATGTGCCGTTGGATGGAATGAATGAAAAAGGATTGGCTGTGTCTGTGAATATGATTCAGGACTCCGCAAGTATCAACCAAGATACGGAAAAGCCTGACCTTACCACTACCACGGCAATCCGGTTATTGCTTGACAAAGCGGCCAATGTGGAAGAAGCGCTGGAGCTGCTGCGGCAATATGACTTTCACAGCTCCATGGGAATGATGGTGCATCTGGCCCTGGCAGATGCGGACGGCCGGAGCGTGGCAGTAGAATATGTGGATCATGAAATGATTGTCACCGAGACGCCTGTTGTGTCATTTCGGTTGAATAGGTAAAGTCACGAAGGTGCACCACCCTTTAGTGCCATCGCGCAGCGATTTTAACAGGAGGGAAAATGAACTGCTTAAAGATGTTAACAGATTTATACAGACTGAAAAAGAATGTGAAAGTAAGCGCTGATAAGATGCGTTCCCTGCAGGATGGAAAACTGCGGAAACTTCTCAGATACGCATGGGATCATTCCGCTTATTACCGGACGGCTTTTGAACATACAGGAATTACAGAAGAACAGTTGGATACACTGCCCCTTTCCTGCTTCCCCACCATTGACAAACAGGCGCTCCTGGAGCATTTTGATGAACTGGTCACAGTGCCGGATTTAAAACAGGAAAACCTGCGGGAATTTGATGCCGGGGAAGCGGCAGATCGGAAGCCTTATCAGGGAAAGTACCATGTGGTTCATTCTTCCGGCAGTACCGGAAAACCCGGATACTTTGTATATGATGAGGATGCCTGAAGTCAGATGCTTCCGGGTATCATCCGGGCGGCTCTTTGGGGTATGTCCATGCCGCAGATTTTGAGGCTTTTGATGAAACGTCCCAGGATCGTCTACATAGCGGCCACAGACGGGAGATATGGAGGCGCTATGGCGGTGGGAGACGGAACCCGTGGCGTAGGTGCCAGCCAGCTTTGTCTGGATATCAAAACGCCGGTCACAGAATGGATCAGCCAGCTGAAAGCGTTTAAACCGGGTATTGTTATCGGCTATCCGTCTGCCATCAAAATTCTGGCACAGCTGATGGAGAATGGGGAAGTCAGCCTGGAAGCGGAAAGGGTAATCTCTTGTGGGGAACCGTTGGGAATAAGTTTACGTACCTATCTGGAAAAGATATTCCAAACTCAGGTGGTCAATTTCTATGGTTCCAGTGAGTCCCTGGTTCTTGGAGTGGAAACCAACCCAAAGGACGGGATGCTTCTGTTTGACGATATGAATGTCATTGAGGTGGAAAACGGAGTGATGTATCTTACCTGCCTTTACAATTACGTGCAGCCGCTGATCCGGTATCGCCTTTCTGACCGGCTGACGCTGAAAGCGCCAGAGGGAGGGGAACTTCCCTTCACCAGAGCGGTGGGGCTTCTGGGACGGAACGAGGATGTCCTTTGGTTTGAGGACGGAAGGGGAAACAGGGAATTTCTTCATCCGCTGGCGATTGAAGGGTTCTGCATCGAAGGACTGAAAGATTATCAGTTCCGGCAGACTACAAAGGACACCTTTGAGATGTTTGCGGAAACAGAGCATGGGGCATCAAAAGAAAAAATCAGACAGGAGATGCTGCAGCAGATGAGGGAAATCCTGTCGGAGAAAAAACTGGATTTCGTGCAGTTCTATGTAAATTTTGTAAATGAAATTCTACCGGACATCCGAACAGGAAAGAAACCTTTGATATCCGCGAGTACTGAGCCAAGTGCCGCGCTGGCACGAGCATTTGGCGAATGCCGCGAAAGCCGGCAGCCGGAAGAGCTGCCGGTATAAAAGGAAGGTGGCGTAACAAATGGCAGATATGATATTACAGGGAGAAAAAATCACCAGGGTTTTTCAGCAGGGGAAGGCGGAAACAAAAGTCCTTGATGGAATTGATATCAAAATATTTGAAAAAGATTTTACCGTTATTATGGGGCCTTCAGGAGCCGGGAAGTCTACGCTTTTATATAGCTTAAGCGGCATGGATCAAATAAGTGGGGGCCGTGTGCTCTACCGGAATCAGGAGTTAAACGGCCTTTCGGAAAACCGGATGGCCAGGCTTCGGGCGGAGGAATTTGGATTTGTATTCCAGCAGACTCATCTGGTCAGCAATCTGACGCTTTTGGAGAATGTGCTGGTGGCGGGATATGTGAGCAAAAAGGACAGCGCAGAAAAGGTAAAAGAAAGGGCGGCAAACCTCCTGCGGCAGATGGATGTGGAGGAGGCGAAGGACAGACTGCCTTCCCAGGTGTCCGGAGGTGAGGCGCAAAGGGCGGCCATTGCCAGGGCTATGATTGGAAAGCCGGGACTTTTGTTTGCCGATGAGCCTACAGGCGCATTGAACCAGGCAAATACCCGTGAAATTCTGGGGCTTTTAACGGATTTGAACAGAAAGGGGCAGAGCATCCTGATGGTGACTCATGACCTGCGGGCAGCAGTCAGAGGGAACCGGATTCTTTATCTGGAGGACGGAAAGGTTTGCGATGAACTGGCTTTGGAGCCTTATAACGAGATGGAAGAAAAGCAGCGGGAAAGAGAGGTAAGCCAGTGGCTTTCCAGGCTCAGGTGGTAGGGAGGTGCATGAGTCATGTTGGAAACTCAGATTATGATACGGGCGGGAATGAAACGGCATAAGGGAAGTTTTATCGGAATTGGAATCCTTCTGCTTTTGACAGCGCTTTCCCTGACAACGGTACTGATGATTGCGCTTGTGGGAAACAGCTACATCCGGGAAGAAATGGAGAGGGCAGGTTTTGGAGATCTTACCGCATGGGCATCGGATGTGCCGGATATGGAATTTCTGCTGGAAAGTATCCGGGAACAGGAAGGGGTAGAGGGAGCGGAGGTTCAGAGATTGATTTTCTCTGAATATGAGGCAAACGGTTTGGAATCTGACAGCGAGGGACAGCTGATTCCATGGATGCCTGCGGGGAACGAAGTTTACCGTGGGAACGGCAGGTATCATTTCTTCCACAATAATCTTTCCGGTTATGCAAATGCTCCGGAAGAAATCAGGGAAGATGAAGTGTACGTCTCCCCTTCCATGAAATCCATGATGGATCTGGAGCCTGGCGATACAATTACCTTTCCCATTGCCAGAGGCGGGCGCAAGTTAAGTCTGACGGTGGCGGGTTATTATGAAGATCCTTTTATGGGAAGCTCCATGATCGGGATGAAAGGGTTTCTGATCGCAGAAAAGACCTATGAGCAAATCTGCTCTGTCATAGAGGAAACCGGGATGGATGCGCTGGCCAGGGACGGGGGCATGATCCATATTGAAACAGAAAGCGGCATGACCGCTTCCGAAATGAACAGGGAACTGATCGAGAACACGCCTCTTTCCCTGTATACGGAATTTATCCACAGTGCGGATACGATTGCCGGTTTCATGGCAATCCTCCAGAATGCATTTTGTGCAATCATGGCGGCTTTTGCGGTGGTTTTGCTGGTAGTTGCCATGGCAGTGATGGGACACAGCATTTCCGGCCTGGTGGAGCAGGAGTGGAAAAATTTGGGGATTTTGAAAACTCTTGGCTTTACAGGCAGGAAACTTTCGGGCCAGCTGCTGGTACAGTATGGGGGAGCAATGGGAATCGGCATCATTCTGGGAATGCTTTTAGCGGTTCCGGCGGCGGGAATGGTGAGCCGGATGACCGTTACCACTACGGGAGTCCTGCTTCCGGTCCGCTTTCCGCTTCTGTCCTGTGTGGGGATACTTGCCATTCTCCTGTTGGTTCCGGCCGGCTTTTGTATCCTGCGCCTTCGTAAGATTCAAAGGATTATGCCGATGGCAGCCATCCGGGGAGAATCCGATAGGGTATCCGTGTCCGGAACCACTTCTTTCCGCAATGGGCTTCGGGCAAGAGGGCTCACGTTCCATCTGGCGCTGCGGCAGGTTTTGACGGGCAGGAGGCGTTATGTGAGTGCCTGCCTGGTAGCGGCGCTTCTGGTGTTCTTCGCATCCCTGGCAGGCAGGATGAATGGCTGGCTGGGGACGGACGGGAAGGGGATGATGGATGCCTTTAACCCGGCAGACCTTGACCTGGGCGTGCAGATTCTGGGGAAGCTTCCTGCAGAAGAAATGGAAGCAGCGTTGCTTTCCTATACGGATATCACAGACAGCTATCTGTTAGCCATGCCCAGCGTTTCCGTGAACGGAACAAATTATACGGCGAATGTGATCACAGAGCCGGAGCGTTTCCACATCAGCAGGGGGCAGACTAGCAGGGAGGCCGATCAGGTAGTGCTGACAGAGACGCTGGGAGCAGATGTAGGAGATTCCGTTACCATCCGTGGAAATAGAGGCAGCAGGGAGTTTACGGTTTCAGGAATCTACCACTGTGCCAACGATATGGGGGCAAATCTGGGAATGAGCAGGGAAGGCTATCTCTCTATCGGAGAGGATGACAGCCGCTTGTGGTGCTACCATTATTTCCTGGAAGACACTTCCCGGAAACAGGCCATTACCAAGGCTTTGGAACAAGCCTATGGAGGGGATGTCCATGTCCATGAAAATTCCTGGCCTGGGCTTTTTGGAATCATATCTGCCATGCATATGATGATTCTTTTCCTGTATGGAATGAGCGCAGTATTTATCTGTATTGTCACGGGAATGGCGGGGACAAAGATTCTGGATGCGGAGCGGAAGGACATGGGAATCTATAAATCCCTCGGATGCTCTGTCCGGATGCTCCGGCTCTCCTTTGCCTTCCGCTTTGGACTGGTGGCAGCGGCCGGAGCAGTGATCGGGACACTGGCGGCCATGGGGTTCACGGATCCTGTTGTGTCCACTGTCATGCGCCTGGCCGGGATCAGCAATTTCGCATCGGGGAATACACTTGGAAGTGTTCTCCTTCCGGGTGGAATGGTAATCTTGCTATTCTTTGGGTTCGCCTGGCTGTTATCAGGCAGGATCAGAAACCCTGAAGGATATCTGTATGGCATACAGCCGGAATAGAGGAAAGGAGGGCACGAATGTGCTGAAGGCGGAATCTTAAAACATATGGAAAGAAAAATTGAAAAACAGCAACGGGCCGAACAAGCCCCGGGAGGATTTACTGACGCGTCTGCGGCAGGAAATTCTCCCGGATCCAGGGGGCTTGGAAGGGGAGTAGCGGAACTAAAATAAGAAATACCGCAAGGGTATACCATGATGCCCGTGGAATACGGGCAATAAAGATGAAAGGATGGAAACAAAAATGAAGAATAACAACGACAGGACAATTATGGTAAAAAAGGGAATGGGAATGATGGCGGCAGCGGTACTTTCGGCCATGCTTCTGGTGGGATGCGGACAGAACGGCCGGGATACCGAAAGGGCAGGAGATACGGCTGCTGAGAGTAGAAATGTTGTCGGAGATGACACTGATATTGGAAATACCGGAGCAGAGAATCTTTCGGAAAACCGTACCGATACAGAGAACGCTGCCGGTATGGAGAATCAGTCTGGCGGGGATCAGACGGCTGAAAGCGGCAGCGCACAGCTGGAAGTCCGGTTCGGAGATTACGGAGAGGCTTTTAGGATGACGCTTCTGGACAATGAAACTGCGGAAGCCATTGCAAGGTATGTGGGAACTTCGGACTGGAGACTTCCCATCTATGAACGTGATCCGGATGCGGATTACAGTGTGCTGCAGTATTATGATATTCCCAGCAGGTATGAGATTCCTGACCATTCGGAGACCGTGACAGAGGCAAAGGTGGGGGACGTATTTTATTCCGATCCTAACCGTATCATATTGTTTTACCATGATGCGGAGATTTCTGCAGAATATACAAAGATCGGTACATTTGATGCAACGGAAGAATTTATAACGGCAGTGGAAGAAAACCCGGTGCTGGAAGGATGGGGCAATAAGATTATCCGGATTTCACAGCCGTAAAAGGAAAACAGGAAGAAACGGATATAAGTAGTTGCTATTTGTATTATGCTTTTTTATTAGGTGTCAAGAAAAAGCAGCAAGAGAATCTTTGCACAGGAGGAATCTATGACAACAGAAGAGTTTATTAAGATTATGAATTATCGGAAAAAGATTACGCGTGGTTCAGAGGTTCTTGCATCTATGGGAAAACTGAGCCAGGAGGCAGTATGAGCCTGCTTTTGAAAGGGATTCTGATCGGGCTGCTCTTTGGGGTGCCGGTGGGTGCTGTGGGAGCCATGACGGTACAAAGGACCTGGGAGCATGGGGTAAAGGCAGGACTTCTCACGGGAATGGGCTCGTCCATAGCGGACTGTATCTATGCTGCAATCGGGGCTTTCGGCCTGACTGTGGTATCGGATTTCCTTTTGAAATACCAGACTGCCATCCATCTGGCAGGGGGAACCATTGTCCTGTTTATGGGAATCCACCTGCTTTTCCGAAAAGGAGAGGCGGCGGAAATCCCGGCGGTGTCGGGAAGGGTGCGGATGTTTCTTTCTTCTTTTGCCATAGGGATTACAAATCCGGCGGCGATTCAGGAAAGGGCTGCTCATGGTGTATTTGGTTATTCCATTGTGCCGGAAGAATGGTATCAGGCTTATATGGACTGGTGGGAGCGCAGGCATGGTTTTTCTATGGAAAAGGAGTGGCTTGTGTTCTGTACAGGAGTAGTTCCGGCCATTTCCAGTATGGTGCGCAAATTGACAACAGCAGGAGAAAATGTCCTGATTCAGACGCCGGTTTACAATATTTTCTTTAATTCCATTGTGAATAACGGAAGGAATATTGTGGAAAATCCGTTGCGTTATACCCCGAGGGCACACGTGAATGCATGTCCCTCCGGGACGGGCGGACTTCGTCCGTCAAGGTATGACGGAAATGACTATCAGATGGATTTTGAAGATTTGGAACGGAAACTTTCCGATCCCCGGACTACGCTGATGATTCTGTGCAATCCCCACAATCCGGTGGGAAGAATCTGGAGCAGGGAAGAATTGGAACAGGTGGGTGAGCTGTGCGGAAAATATCATGTCACTGTAATTTCAGATGAAATTCATTGTGACCTGACCAGTCCGGGCAAGGAATATATTCCCTTTGCTTCGGTTTCAGAAAGCTGCAGGAATTACAGCATCACTTGCATGGCACCTACAAAAGCCTTTAACCTGGCAGGACTGCAGACAGCGGCAGTGGCCGTTCCCAATCCGATTCTGCGGCATAAGGTCTGGCGGGGACTGAATACGGACGAAGTGGCAGAACCAAATTACTTTGCGGTGGAGGCGGCGGTGGCAGCCTTTACGAAAGGGGAGGCTTGGCTGGACGCTTTGAGAGCGTATATTCAGGAAAATAAAAATTATGTGGAGAATTTCCTGAAGAAAGAGGTTCCGCAGATCAGGTCGGTGCCTTCACAGGCAACTTATCTTTTGTGGCTGGACTGTCAGAAAATGCAGGGATGTGCCAAGGAGTTTACACAATATCTGAGAGAGCATACAGGGTTGTATCTGTCGGAAGGACGACAGTATGGGGAAAGCGGAAGTTCGTTTATCAGAATGAATATAGCCTGTCCCAGAAGCCGGGTGGAAGATGGGATGAAACGTCTGGCGGAAGGAGTCAGGGGCTATGAGAAATGGGTTCTGGCCAGTTGCTGATACACATGGCATTGGGATATCATTCCTTAATTTGACCAGGGAGAGAAGGTGGAATTGACTACAAGGGTCACTCCCTGGCGGACGAACTTCCATCGGAATTGACCCACATAGAGCATATTCCCATCACAGACCCGGATGCGGATTGTACGCTGTACTATGATCATGAAAAGCCCTTCAATCTGAACATCTTTGATGACGGGCCGCCCCAGGCTACAGGAAGCCACCGGGCCACTTCAGGAACTGGGGTGATTGATGACACGCCTTATCTGGAAGAAATGTTCTCCCGGTCACTGGCACAAACAGAACTGCTGATGCCCAGAAAGCTATTGCTTTTGCTGGAACGGTATCAGGGCAACAGCGTTCAGCTCCCTGTCCATGAGGGTGTTGACGACACGGTATATGGTTCTCTTGCGGTCTACCGGCAGGAGATCGTTGAAGAATTGGGTCAGTGGGCGGAAAATCATTCTCTGTTCGAATTGGATACCGCTATGCGGGAGGCGATTGCCAATGCAGAGGAAAGCGGAGGTTATCTTGCCGCATGGGAAGAAATCAAGTCAGTGTTGGAATAGAGTTATGCAAGTGCAGCCCGACGGCGTTTTGCTGCTGGGCTGCACTGTTATGATTGATTCAATCGCTTGCCGGAGTTGTATAGTGCGCCTGCACTGCGGCAGGAAGCTCGTCATACTGTACCTCGCTCCAGTCCAGGACGCCACGAACCGGCATGACGGTCAGACGGATAAAGGCCCCTTCCTTCAATTCTCGGGAGGTTCCGAAGGTGATCTTCTTCTCGCTACCCTTTTCATCATAGGCCGTCAGCGTGTAGGAATAGGGCAGGTTGCCTTTGAAGCTAATGACACCCCCCTTCGCATCCACCTGCTCTACCCTGCTGTTGTCAATTTGAGAATAATACTCGGTGCTGCCGGAGCCAGAGAGGAACCATGTGCAAAATCCGATCAGGCCAATGAGCAGGACAGCGGCGGCACCTATTGCAATTTTTATTTGTTTCTTCATGATGTTTTACACTCCTTACCAACCTTTTTTTGTGATAACCTGTTTAGGCTTCTTCGCTGTCTTTGGGACCACGTTCTTCTTAGCAGTCACCACAAAAACAGCGGAAACCAGCAGAGCAGCCAATAGACTGAACATACAGATGAACGGATTCCAGTGTACAGCCTCGTCATAGCTGCGGTATCCAACCAGTCCCATACTTGCGGTCACGGGATAC
>CAJULA010000048.1 GCA_910587155.1 uncultured Lachnospiraceae bacterium | reverse complement strand
TTAATCTGCAGGAAAGCTGCAGTAGATGGGTACTTTATTTCGCCGCGTTACAGCAAGGGGATATCTGAAAATGATATTTAAGGGCGGGCCGGGCGGCGTGATTGCGGTGAGAATGCAGGAAAGCGAAGGAGAAGCGCAGATCAGTCAGGCGCTGGAGATGATCCGTGGCCTGAACTTTGACTACCTGTGCATCCCGCAGTATAAGACGCAGTACGGGGAGGCTGTAAAAACGTTCCTGGAAGAGATTAGAAGGGCGGGGAAAAAAGGCAAAGCGGTGCTGCCGGGATTCAGGGCGGATTCTTCCGCCATCATCAATTTTACGACCGCGGGTATCAGCATGAAATGGGATGATGAAAAGGAAGTGCGGGAGCCGGATACGGCGGAATATTGCTGCCGGATCGCGGGCATATGCGCGGGCATCCCCCTGACACGCTCCGTTACTTATTATGTACTGGATGAGATCCTTAACACGGACCAGGTAGTGGACGCGGATGCATGTATTGATGCGGGAGAACTGGTGATCATCTTTGACGGGGAGAAATTTAAGATTGCCAGGGGTGTGAACAGCCTGCAGACGGTGACGGAGACGGAACCGGAGGACTTTAAGAAGATCAAGGTCCGGGAGGGGGCGGACATTGTCAGACATGACATCCATACGACCTTTCACGATGACTATGTGGGAAAACTTAACAACACATATGACAATAAGCAGGCCTTTATCGGCGCAGTAAACCGGTACTTTGCGGATCTGGAAGGACAGATACTGGACGGGGAGGCAGGAAACTATGCAGAGCTTGATACGGAGAGGATACGTAAATACCTGCAGGACAACGGGACGGACGTGGATGAACTGACAGAACAGAAGGTCAGGGAGGCCAACACGGGATCCGGGATATACATTACGGGGAAGGTCAGGTTCCTGGATGCCCTGGAGGACCTGCACATGGTGTTGGAGATGTAGGAGGCGCAGATGGGAGAAATCAAGGGAAACAGACATCTTTCCGGGACGTTCGGCCAGATATGGTATAACGGTGTACTGATTGCAGAGATGAACAAGATATCGGTAAAAGTGACGGCAAACCGTGAGGAGGTCCAGACGGGGCTCTCTGTGGATTCGAAAATTGTGGGGATCAAAGGCGAAGGTACGATCAGTCTTATTAAAACATACACCCGGTTCGAGGATGTGCGTTTGGAGATCATAAAGGGAAAAGACCCCAGAGGCGTGGTGATTGCAAAGCTGTGTGATCCGGATGCGGAAGGCGGGCAGACGGAGCGCTGGCAGATCGGCAATGTGGCGTTATCGGAGTTTGGATTTGAATGGGAGAAAGGCGCGGTGATCAAGCAGGAGATCCCGTTCACATTTACGCCGACGGATATGATCTGCCTGGATAAAGTAAGCTGAAACAGAGGAGGGAACAGCCATGAATACAGACAAGACAAGGATATTTCAGGATTTTGCGGCAAAGGCGAAGCGGCGGATTGAAGAACGTAAACGTTTCAATACAAAAGAATATTATGTAAAAGATGCGGATGTCACACTGACGCTGCACGGATTGACGGAGGAGGAAATCTCTGACGGTGATGAGATGTTTGAGGGGAAGGGGCTGGAAAAGGATAAATACATCATCTATCTTGCCTGCCGGGAACTGCAGGAGGCATCAGGGATCATGGCCGCTGAAGGGAGCCTGAAGGAAAGTGAACGGTATAAGATAACGGAAATGTTCAGTTTTTCCGACCGGTCATATCTTGCATCGGAAGTATTGAAACTGTCCGGGATTGGGGCAGACTGCAGCGTAGAGGCCATCCCGGCCGTAAGAGAGGTGGATGAGATAAAAAACTGATCAGGGAGTCTGAGCTGATGCGGTTGGCCGGGTATGTGCTGGAACGCGGGATGGATCCGGCGACTGTATTCGGCATGACGCGTCAGGACAGGCTCATATATCAGGCCATGATGGAACTCAACCAGCAGCAGGGGATGCAGGTTCTTACCGCAGCCGTGCATAATGCCCTTATCATGTTCTGGAATGAACTGCACGGGGAGGGAGAATGATGGCAGGGGAAATATTTGGCGCAACCCTGTCCATACGGGACAATGTATCCGGTGTGCTGCAGGCGGCCAGCAATTCCAGCAAGGGTTTTCGCGGGGCAGTGGAAAAGGCGAAACAGGAATTAAAGCGTCTGGAGCAGCAAAAGCTTCAGGAAAAGACACTGCGCATAAAAAATACGGCGGCCTATAAGGCAATAGAAAGTGTCAGGAAGAAACTGGAGCCGATTACCAAAAAGGTCGTGGAGCTTAAGGCAAGGGAAGAACTTGCCGTGCAGCGAATCAAAAAGGTTGCCAGGAAGCTTGCGGAAATCAAGGACAACAAAGTCATAAACTTTGCGGTAAAAGGTGCAGAAAAGGCCGCAAAGGCAGTAGGGAAGGCTGCGATTGCAGGGACGGCCGTGGCGCTGACGGCGGTGACGGCTGCAGGGGCAGGGGCCGTGGTCTCTGCCGTCAATTTCCAGGCACAGATGCGCAACGTGGGGACATTGCTTGACGGGGATGTCAACGCTAAACTGCAGGCCATGGGTGATGACCTCAAGCAAGTGTCCCTGCGGACCGGGGCGGCCACAAGTGACCTGACGGCGGGCCTGTACGATGTGGTCTCGGCGTTTGGGGAATCTGCCGAATCGGTAAAACAGCTGGAGATCGCATCCAAAGCGGCCAAAGCCGGGAACGCGACCACGTCTGATTCCGTGGCGCTCCTTTCCGCGGTCACCAAAGGATACGGGGATACTTCCGCAGCGGCAATGCAGAAGGCATCAGACCTTGCCTTCCAGACGGTCAAGCTGGGGCAGACCACGTTCCCGGAGCTGGCATCAAGCATGGGACAGGTGGTACCGCTGGCATCAACCCTGGCAGTTACCCAGGAAGAGCTGTTCGGCGCCATGGCGACACTGACCGGTGTGACAGGCGGTACCGCGGAAGTCACTACCCAGCTGAAAGCGACCATGCAGGGTTTCCTCTCTCCATCAGGGGAAATGGAAAAGGCCCTGAGGAAGATGGGGTATGCATCCGGGGCGGCCGCGCTGGAACAGGAAGGGCTTGGCGGTATCCTGGACAAGCTGAAGGAATCGGTGAACGGCGACCAGGTGGCCTTCGCGAACCTCTTTTCCAGTGTAGAGGCTAAAAATGCGGTGCTTGCCCTCACCGGGGCGCAGGCTGAAAACTTTGCCAGCAAGACAGAGCAGATGGAGGAAGCGGCCGGGGCCGCCGACCGGGCATTTCAGACACAGACCAGTTCCGTAAAAGAGATGGCGGGACGTCTTAAAAATGCCGGACAGGTTATGCTCACAAGTCTTGGCGAGAAGGTGCTGCCATACATCACTTCCGGTCTGGAAACGTTAAGTGCAAAGCTTCCGGAGATGGAAGCGGCATTTGATAAAGCGGCGGCTTATATCGGGCCTGTCATGGATATGGTGGGCAGTGCGCTTAGTGATACATATGCATCCTGGCAGCCCGTGTTGTCTCAGATGGGCAGCAGTTTCATGGAGGCATTTTCCCGGGCACGGCCTGCAGTGGAAAGTCTGATCCAGAGCGTATCAGGCATGGCTCCGTACATACAGCCCGCGGTGCAGGCCATATCCGGCATGGTCGCATCGGCCATACCGGTGGCGGCGGAGTTGTTTGCAGGTCTTGGCAGTGTGGTTGCGGCCGTGTTCCCGGCAATTTCTCAGGTTGTTACCGGCGTGGCGGGAAAACTGCAGGGCGCGTTTTCCGGCATATCAGGAAGTACGGGCACCCTCAGGAGTATATTTGACGTGGTCGGACCGGCGATTTCGGGTGTGATCACTGCCATATGGACGGTGGCAGGCCCGGTGCTGGATCTGATCATAGCAGGTGTTAAGCTGGCAGCGGCGGCGTTTAAAAGGAGCTTCCCGGTTATCCAGAGCGTGGTCGAGAGTGTCTGGGATGTGGTCGGCCCTATATTTGACTGGATCGGAAAAGGGGTCAGTGCAGTGGCGGGCGCAGTGGATGCGGCGGCTTCCGTCCTGGGAGGCGGATCCAAAGGCTCCGGACAGACGGGCGGGGCAAAGCATAACGCGACGGGTACAACCTACTTTTCCGGCGGCTGGACGCAGGTCGGGGAACATGGTCCGGAGATGATGCAGCTCCCGGCCGGGACGAAAATCAGATCAAATCTGGACGCGTCAAACATGTCGGCCGTAGGCGGCACAACGCAGCCGGCTCAGGCCATCCAAAAAGGGGATGTGCACATCACGATCCAGAAGATGGAAGTCCGGGAGGAGGCGGATGTGGACAAAGTGGCGGCTGCAATCATCAGAAAGATTGAAGAGGCGGAAGCCAATATGTAGGGGAAGACATGGCAAACACAAGAATATTTTCCTTTCAGGCAGCCGGGAGCAATTTTGCGCTCCCGGTCAACCCAAAGGAATGTACGATAACAGAGGGCGGCACGGTCAAAACGGTGGAACTGCTTAATACGGGGGAGGTGGGGATTGCGGGCAATCGTAAGCTGCTGCGTCTCTCTATTAGCAATACATTCCTGCCATCTGCGGGCAGTCACTTCTACACCGGTCAGGATCCGGAAAGTATTCTGACCATGATGCGGAAGGCGAAAGACGGCAGGCTGCCCGTGAGGATCATCATATCCGGTACGGACATCAACAGGCAGTTCCTGATCGAAAAGCTGGATCATACGTACAAAGAAGGGCAGGGGGATGTCTACATCGGCTGGAGTTTCGTGGAGTACAGGGAGACAACCGTAACTGGTGTTGCATCCCTGTCAGAAAGTACCGATACAGGGCTTGGCCAGCGGGCATCTGATCAGGAAATACCAAAGGCGGTAACGGTTAAAAAAGGGATGACATTGTGGGGGCTGGCAAAAAAATATTATGGCGACGGGACGAGATGGAAGGAAATCGCAGAGGAAAATGGCGTGAAAGATGAAAGGAAGCTGCAGATCGGAACGCAGCTGGTGATACCATGATCATGATTGCAGGGGAATATGATATCAGCAATCTGGTCGGGAACGTTACATGGTCCGGGGACAGGGACCAGATGGCAAGAAAACTTGCATTTGATTATATCCATACGGACCAGGATTATAATATAAAAGGGCCGGACATCCCGTTAGGGACCCGGATCATGATGTATGATGACCTGGGAGCGTTAAAATTCGACGGGGTAGTGCTGAGCCTAGAGAAGGAAGAGTCTGACGTGAAGATAAAACTTTCCTGTCAGGACATGGCTTTCTATTTAAAAAGCGAAGTATATAATACTTACAAAGGGACACCGGCGGAGATTACAGGGGCCGTCTGCGCAGAATTTGGTATTGCTACAGGGATGCTTGCAGACAACGGAAAGACAGTGGAAGTGGTCAGCACCGGGGAGAAATCCATCTATCAGATCATCACATCGGCCTACGAAGAGGCCGGGATGGATGTCCATATCCATATGGACGGACTGATCCTCTGCGCGGAGGAATACGGCGCACGGACGGCAGCGGTGCTTACTGGTGATGACCAGGTCATCAGTGCAGCATATAAGAGTTCCATCGAAAACCTGGTCGATCAGGTGCTGATCCTGAGCAATAAGGGAAAATTCATACGAAAGCTGCAGGATGAAGAAAACATTACGGTTTATGGCATGGTGCAAAAAATATATAAAAAAAGCGGCGGAAAGAAGGACGCGGATGAAGAGGCACTGAAGCTGATACGGGGAGTGGAAAATACAGGCAGCATCACCATTACGGCACGGGATTTTGAATGTATAACCGGCAGAAAGGTAATGGTCATAAAGGCGGGAAGCAGTATTCTTGGTCTGTTTTCTGTCGTATCAGATAACCATACAATTTCAAATGGCGAACATAAAGTGACACTGGGGCTTGATTTTAAAGGGGTTAAGGATGAAGAAGAATAATGATGTGTATTCCCGCTTCCTGAAATGTATGCAGAGGCAGGGGAAAGTGCATAACGGTTTTGACATGGAGACTGCAACGGTACTGTCAGTGGATCCGGTCAGCATCTCTTATAACAATGTCACGATCTCTTCCGGTATTGTCATGGGAGGCTGCCTGCAATCGGCAGACGATCTGGATGAGATGATCGCGCAGGAGGAACATATTTCAGAAGGACTTAAAACGTGTTTAAAAGGTATGTTAAACACACTCAAACTGAAACCCGGGGACAGCGTTATTGTACAGCGGGTCGGAAAACAGTTCTATCTTGTAGGAAAGGTGGGGTAATATGCCGTCCGTTTTCCCTTTCACTGCTCATGCAAAGAAAACCCTGCCGGGCAAAAAGAAGCTGCCGGTATTCCGGGAATATGCATATGATTTTGAAGGCAATTGCCTGAAGCTGCGGGCCGGGAGGCCATATCTTGTGGAAAAAGACGAGGCATTGAAGATCTGGATATACCATGCACTCAGAGTCCCTCGGTATATTTTCCCGGCACATTCACACGAGTATGGCAATGAACTGGAAAGCCTGACCGGGTGTGCCGGGGGACGGGAAGTAACGGAGAGTGAGACAAGGCGGTATATTACGGAGGCTGTCATGGTGAATCCGTATATTCAGGAACTTGGCGGTTTCCGGTTCGAACATGGTGCGTCGGCCATGAAAGTGACATTTGAGGTAACAACATTGTACGGACGCTTCACGCATGAGAGCGAGGTATATAATGAGTGAGACTTTTATGGGCATATTTTCCCGGATGAAGGAGCGGCTCCCGGACGGTGCATTAGCGATAGAAGGGACGTTCACGGGGAATAACCTGCTTACCGTGGCAGATGAACTGGCAAGAATGTACAGCCAGGATATTGACACGCTGCTTCCTAGGGCTTTCGCTGATTCAGCGCAGGGAAGCGACCTGGACAGTATAGGGGAAGATATCGGAGTTGTCAGAAAACCTGCTACCTGCGCGGAGGCCATGGTAACGGTCTTTGGGGAACCCGGCAGTTATACGGGTATCCTGGCGGCGGCGGATAACCTGCTGTTTTGGCTGGATGATTTCACGATTGATGCTTCCGGCATGGCGGTAGTGCGGGCCGTATGCCAGACTCCCGGACAGGCTGGCAATGTCCCCGCAGGAGCTATCCGTGCGATCAGGACTAGCGGAGTTACCTTGGCATCCATTATCAATACGACGGCGGCCATGGGCGGCTACGATGGGGAAGCAGATCAGGATTACCGGGCAAGAATACTGGCAAAGAAGAGGAACCCTGTCACAGGAGGAAGCCGGGAGGATTACAGGCAGTGGGCATTGTCAGTACCCGGGGTGGGTCGTGCAAAGGTGATAGACCTGTTCGCCGGGCCAGGTACAGTGGGAATCTATATCATTGCGGCGGACGCCACACCGGCACAGTCGGAACTGCTGGAGACGGTATACGGGTATATAGAGACCGTACGGCCCTGCGGGGCGCATGTGGAGGTGCTGCCTGCCAGTCCGCTGCAGGCAGATGTGGAGGCAACAGTTGTACTGGCTGAAGGGGTATCTCTTACGGACGTCAGGGAAGGTTTTTTGATGCGGCTTGGAGAATATATGGAATCCTTTCCCTTTATATATAAAAAGACGGCAATCCTTTCTTATATGAAAATAGCCGATCTGCTGATACGGACGGAAGGGGTGGTGGATGTAACAGAGCTTTCACTCAATGGCCAGAGCGGGAGTATTACCCTTGAAGAGATACAGTTTCCGACAATGGGAACGATCACGCTGAAAGAAGCAGGTGTATAAGTATGCTGAAAGATTCCCTGTCATTTCTGGAAGCGGAAATGACGCAGATGAAAGAACTGCTGGAAGCAGAACAGGGGGAGATGGACCTTCTCATGCTGATGCTGGAGAAGATGTCCAGGAGACTGTATGTGAAAACATCAGATACGGAAGGCCTCCTGCTGTGGGAGCGGGAATACGGGATACCGCTTAATACCTCCCTGACAGCGGAGCAGAGGAAAGCACAGGTGTTGTCAAAGATCAACAGCAACATACCCGCAACAAAGCTGATGCTGGAAAACCTGGTCAGGCAGGTGCTTAATGCGGACAGTGTGCACATCATGGAATATCCGCAGGAATACCGCATTGTGATATATGTTGAGACACAGCGGTTTGAGGAAAACATGGGCATAGCGGATGCTGCGGTAGATGCGGCCAGGCCTGCCCATCTGGCGTACAGATTCATCAATACCCTGGTCAGGAAATACAGATGCGGTATGTTCGTGGGTGTGATCGGATGCAGCAGGACAACATTCCTGAAACAGGTGGATACACAGGGGCTGGATCTGGATAAATACAGATGTGGGTTATATGTCGGTGCACTTGGATGTGTGAGAAAAAGAATGGAAGGACGGGTGGATACGGATGGATTATATTCTGACCAATGAAGGGGCGGCGCTTATGACGAAGGCGGTCGCAGGAAAAGAACTGATATTTACGCGGGCCGAGACCGGAAAGGGATATTCTTCCTTCCCGGCCGGACTGGGTGGTATAGCGGACAGACAGCAGAACGCTGACATGGAGGTATCTCATGAAGGTTCGGATGTCAGGATCACGTGTTTCCTGACCAATCGTCAGCTGGAAGAGGGATATGTCATGAGACAACTTGGCATATATGCAAGGCTTGCGGGGGATGAGACGGATACGCTGGTAATCGTCGGTCAGCAGTATGCGGGGGAGATGATACACCCGTATGCGGACGGAGAGGCGGAATACGAATTCATTATCCTGATGAAAGCGTCAGGAACATCCAGCATCATAGTGGAAGCCGGGGCCGGAAGCCTTGTGACGAAAAGGGAGCTGAACGCCCATGTGAACAGGATGGACAACCCGCACGGAGTAACGGCCGAACAGATCGGCCTTGGAAAAGTGCCGAACGCTGCGCCTGGGGATATGGTACCGGCATTTTCGGAAGCATCGCAACGGGCAGACATAGAAAGCGGAGAGAAATTTTCCGTTATTCTCGGCAAAATCAAAAAATGGTTTCGTGATCTGGCAGCGGCAGCATGGTGTTCTGTTTCCAATAACTGTACAACGACAGAGGCAGGGACGGTTCTGGATGGGAGACAGGGGACAGCCCTGCAGAACCAGATTTCAGAGGTGAAAGAGGATGTTGCTGAGATAAATAGCAATATTGCAAACTTAAAAAAATCTGTAGCTGACGGAAAGGCCCTGATTGCGTCAGCAATAACCAGCAAGGGCGTGTCTACGGCGGCGGATGCTGCATATTCGGTAATGGCAGGCAATATCAGAAATATTGTCACAACGAAAGCGCCCGCATTGATCTGGTACGGGCATGCTTACAGGGTAATATCCGCAACCATTAATGTCACTAACGGCAAGCATTATCTTATTGTGTACTCTGCAGCACCCAAAGTTGCTGAGCGCGGGTGGAGCAATGGAGGCTATACATTAACAGGCGCTTCTGCGGTATCCGAAGTGAATAGGCGAAATGACAGAAATTCCAATGGTATGTATGTCAGTACGCTTATCCTCTATGTTGTTGCGACTTCGGGGCAATTATACTTCTATAAGACATATAGCACCACAGATAATGGTGATGGATTATATGGTAACGTAGGCCTGTCGATATTGCAGTTGGATTAACCAATATAAAAAACATCACATGAAACATATACTTGCCAGTATGAAATTGTTATGGAGTTCCCCTGTCCGTAAAAAGCTGATGCTTTATACTGTACAGTTAATGTGCCTGCATTTGAGTCATAGGTTACATTGGTTACGGCAGCCCTGATAGACGCTGAGCTTTCCGCATTGACATCACACGTTACATAGGCCGAAAAATTATCCACTGTTAACTTTTGATATCCGGGAATGGATCTGGCGTTAAAAGTCATGTTGGCTCTGTAACCGTCACTGGCACCACGTGCACATAGATTTCTGCCAAGAGATGCTTTGCGGATTTTACCACCCAACGATTTTTTTGATGCTGTATCAGCACCCAACTGGGCATAATATTTCACATTGCTGCCGCTCCCTTCTACTATAAGCTTTACATTACTGGGAAGTTTGGTGTTTATATTGCTATTTATATAAGCAAAAGCAATTTTTAGAGGAGGAGAGGTGAAGCTTA
>CAJULA010000047.1 GCA_910587155.1 uncultured Lachnospiraceae bacterium | reverse complement strand
ACCTATGACCCTCTGCTTGTAAGGCAGATGCTCTCCCAGCTGAGCTAAGATCCCACTTTCTGAATTGCTTTCTGCAACTCACTTAATCAGTATACTACCTCTTCCACAACTTGTCAATAATTTTTTGATGAAAAATGGAAAATGGGAAAATAATATCAGCTTGAACTCAGACATAAAATCTTATATATTAAAACCAGATAGTCAACGCAAAACTTTTCAAAGGAGTATATGACATGTATAGTTCAATCATTGAAATAAAAAAGACCGTACCTCGTGAGTCTTTGGCAGGTTTACGCAAAATTGCAGAGGGTGCTTTTATGAATCGTGCCGGCAGTGTTGAAAATTCCAGCAACAACCCATATAAACTTGTATTCAGGGGTGGTGAAGATAAGTTTGGTTGTCTTGAACTGGGAATGTTGGAGCTGAAACGGGAAAATAATGTCCTCAATCAAATCGCTTTATGGCACTGGATTGATGATGATGACCCTGGCGAGAACTGTGACATTCTCAAGGTTCTGGCAACACCAGTATACTGAAATGGCCGAAACAAGAAAACAGATAGCTTTTGATCTCGACACAAAGGGTTTGAAGATATATTATCCAGGCTTTTCCATTCCGCCGCAGTGTGATATTTGTTTTTTCTCATACAGGAAATTCAGAGAAATTTCCTGTATGAGAAAAAAACACCAGCCTCTCTGAGAACCCATGAGGTATAACACCACTTTCCCGTCAGGCAATGATAAGATACCGCCTCCTACATCCGCTCCGGCGCCGAAAATCCCAGCAGGTCGATACAAGTCTCCAGGATTTCTTTTGCCAGCACAAGAAGTGCAATCCAGCTGGCCTTTTTTTCTTCCTCTTCCTCGGTGAGAATCTTCGTCTCATGATAAAAGCGGTTAAAGGCGTTCGCCAGATCGTAAATATAACCGCAGATCTTATGAGGCGCCGTCTCCGCAAACGCTCCCTCTATCATGGCCTGGAAACCGGCCAGTTTCATCATCAGATCCTTTTCCGCCGTGCTGTGAGCCTCACGAAGAGCCGCAACGGCCAGATCGCCGCCCTGCTGCTGATATTTGCGCAGAATGGACTTGATGCGGGCGATCGTATACAGGATATAAGGGCCGGTGTCTCCCTCGGAAGAGCTGAATTTTTCCATATCAAAGATATAATCTTTGGAGGCCTGATTGGACAGATCGCCGTATTTCACGGCCGCCAGTGCCACCTGCTCCGCTGTCCTGCGCGCTTCCTCCGGCGGCATCTCCTGCTGCGCACTATCCGCAATCCTTTGGTACATGCCTTCATTGATATCGTTCAACAGTGTCTCCAGACGCATCACGCCGCCCTCCCGGGTTTTGAAGGCTTTGCCATCCTTGCCGTTCATGGTGCCGAACCCGAGGAATTTCAGCTTTGTCTCCGGCTTTACAAGCGCTGTCTTGCGCGCGCAGCGGAACACCTGTTCAAAGTAAAGCTCCTGTCTCTTATCCACGACATAGATCATCTGATCAGGGGCGATCTGCTCCATCCGCTCCATAATGGTGGCCAGGTCTGTCGTATTGTAAAGGGATGCCCCGTCGGATTTCAGAATCATGCAGGGCGGTATCTCTCTGGTGTCTGTCTCCTCTTTGACATCCACCACCAGTGCACCGTCGCTCTCATGCGCATAGCCGTTTTCCTTCATATAAGAAACCATGCCAGGAATACGGTCATGTACATCGGATTCTCCCTTCCATAAATCAAACTCCACATCAAGCCTGGCATAATTCTTTTTCAAATCTGACACGGATACCCGTATGATATGCTCCCACAGCGCCCGGTATCCCCGCACACCACTCTGCAGCTTAAAGGTGGCTTCCATGGCCTTCTCCTTGTACGCCGCGTCTTCTTTTGATTTCGCACTGGCCGCAGGATAGATCTCCTCCAGCTCGGTAATCGTAAAAGGCGCTTCCTGCGGATATTCCCCTTCATACGACTCATCAAAGTATATGAGGGATGGCTGACGCTCCCGCAGCTCTGTCATAATCAGCCCCATCTGCAGGCCCCAGTCTCCCAGATGAATATCCCCGATCACCCGATGACCCATATAACGGGCAATCCGTTTCACACTCTCACCGATGATGGCGGAACGCAGATGCCCGACATGCAGCGGCTTTGCCACATTCGGCCCGCCGTAGTCGATCATAATCGTTTCCGGCGCCTTCGGCATCTCCAGACCGAATTTCTCATGCCTGCTCATTTCTTTCAGATAACCGCTCAGAAAGGCTTCCGTTATCTTCAGATTCAAAAATCCGGGAGCCGCCGTCTCCACCTGTGAAAATATTTCATTGCCCGCAAGATTCGCCGCCACTTCCTCAGCAATGATCATCGGCGCTTTTTTATATTTCCTGGCCCCTGCCAGCGCGCCGTTGCACTGATATTCACACCGGTCCGGGCGATCGGAAACCGTCACCCTGCCCAGTTCTTTTTCATAGCCCGCGGCGCCAAACGCCGCCTGCACTTCCTTTGAAATCAAATCCAGAAACTTTTCCATACCGCAGCCTCTTTCTCCTTTCTCTGTCTCACATTACCTTTTCCCGTTCTGTCCTGGAAAAGACACAGCCGCAGTAGTCCTGTCTGTACAGATCGTACCTGCGGGATAATTCGATCGACTTTTTAAAACCGTCTTTTTTCTTAAAATCCGACGGCAGGAAAGCAATCCCATACCGCTCTCCCATCGCCTGACCAATCTCATTGAGCAGTGGCGCGTTTTTCAGGGGGCTGATGGTCAGCGTGGTCGTAAAATAGTCAAATCCCTGTTCCCTTGCCAGCCTTGCCGTCTCTTCCAGTCGCAGGGAAAAACAATGCCGACACCGCTCTCCGCCCTCAGGGCACTGCTCCAGTCCCCGCACGGCCTCAAAAAATGCCTCCGGCCGGTATTCCCCCTGCCATATCCCGATCGGAAACGTCTCACGTCCTTTGCCGCGTGTCTGCTCCTCTTTTCTCTCCTCATTCATAATCCCAATCAGCCGTGCCTGCTCCGCGGCCCGTCTTTCATATTCCTCTGCCTGAGTAATATTGGGATTAAAATAAAACACAGTGATGCGGAAATCATGTTGCAGATACGACAACACATAGCTGCTGCAGGGCGCGCAGCAACTGTGGAGAAGCAGCCGCTGCCCCCGGGTCTTTTCCTGCTGCAGTATAGATTCCAGTTCTTTCTGATAATTATGATTCATCTCACAACCCTGCCACATCCACCAATGTCAGCGCCCCCTCCCGGGCCGTTTCCAGACTCGTCACCAGGGCTCTGGCCGTATCGAGACTGGTCAGACAGTTTACACCGGTCTCGATGGCTGTCCGGCGGATGAGGAAGCCGTCTCTGGATTTATCCCGCCCCTGGGTGGGTGTATCAATGACCAGATCAATCTTGTGTCCCAATATCAAATCCATAACCGTAGGGGATTCCTGCTGAATCTTATTGACCTTACGCGCTCTGATCCCGGCTTCCCGCAGCGCCGCCGCAGTACTCCTGGTGGCGTAAATGGTATAGCCCAGCCGTTCAAAACGGCGGCCGATCTCAATCGCCTCTCCCTTATCCGCGTCCTTGACCGTGATAATCATCTGCTTAAACCGCGGCAGATCCACACCGGAACCCAGAAATGCCTTGTACAGTGCTTCCTGGAAGGTAGGCGCGATGCCCAGACATTCCCCGGTGGATTTCATCTCCGGCCCCAGACTGATCTCTGCTCCTCTTATCTTTTCAAAGGAAAAGACAGGCATCTTGATCGCCACATAATCCGCTTCCTTCTGCAGCCCCGGCTCATAGCCCAGCTCCCGGATCGTCTTGCCGATGATAACCTCCGAAGCCAGATCCACGATGGGAATTCCCGTCACCTTGCTGATATAAGGGACGGTTCTCGAGGAACGGGGATTGACTTCGATCACATAGACTTCCTCCCCGATGGCGATAAACTGGATGTTGATCAGCCCCTTCACATGCAGCGCCTTTGCCAGCCGTCTCGTATATTCCGCTATCTTTTCCTTTACTTTCTCATCAATCGTATGAGCCGGATAGACCGAAATGCTGTCGCCGGAATGGACGCCGGTACGCTCGATATGCTCCATAATACCCGGAATCAGAATATCCGTCCCGTCGCAGACCGCATCCACCTCGATTTCCTTGCCCTGCAGATACTTGTCGACCAGGATGGGATGATCCTGCGCGATGCGGTTGATGATTTCCATAAACTCTTCGATCTCCTGATCATTGATGGCGATCTGCATCCCCTGACCGCCCAGCACATAGGAAGGCCGCACCAGCACCGGATAGCCCAGCCGGTTTGCCACTTCTTTTGCCTCCTGCGCCGTATACACGGTTCCGCCTGCCGCTCTTGGTATCTGCGTCTGCTCCAGGATACGGTCAAACAGCTCCCGATCCTCTGCCGCATCCACATCCTCCGCCCTGGTGCCCAGAATCGGAACCCCCATCTTCATCAGGCTTTCCGTTAATTTAATGGCCGTCTGCCCGCCAAACTGTACGATCGCGCCGTCCGGCTTTTCCAGACGCACGATATTTTCCACATCTTCCGGCGTCAACGGCTCAAAATAGAGTTTATCCGCGATATCAAAATCCGTGCTCACCGTCTCCGGGTTATTGTTGATAATGATCGTCTCATATCCCGCCTTCGCAAAAGCCCAGGTGGCATGGACGGAACAATAGTCAAATTCTATCCCCTGACCGATGCGGATCGGCCCGGATCCCAGTACCAGCACCTTCTTTCTGTCCGACGCTGCCGCCTCGTTTTCACTGCCAAAGCAGGAATAATAATAAGGGGTGGCCGCCTTAAATTCCGCCGCACAGGTATCCACCATCTGAAAGGCCGCCGTGATGCCGTGCGCATAGCGCCTCTGTCTGATCTCATCTTCTGCCATTCCTGTCAGCCTTGCTATCACGCTGTCCGGAAATTCCAGCCGCTTGGCCTCTTTTAGCAGCTCTTCCGTAAGCGGCTCCTTTTCCAGCCTCTCCTCCATCTCTGTCAGGATCGCCAGCTTGTCGATAAACCAGATATCTATCATGGTAATCTCATGAATCGTCTCCTGGGAAATGCCTTTGCGGAGTGCCTCCGCGATCACATAGATCCGCTGATCGTCTACGATCCGCAGTCTTTCCTTCAGCTCTTCCCCTGACAGATCACTGAAATCATAGCTGCGCAGACAGTCCACATGCTGTTCCAGAGAACGGATGGCCTTCATCAGCGCACCCTCAAAATTCTGACAGATGCTCATCACTTCACCGGTGGCTTTCATCTGCGTGGTCAGGGTCCGCTTGGCAGTCAGAAACTTGTCAAAAGGCAGCCTGGGCAGTTTGACTACACAGTAATCCAGCGTCGGCTCAAAGCAGGCGCATGTCTTTCCGGTAATGGAATTGGTAATCTCATCCAGCGTATAGCCCAGCGCGATCTTGGCCGCCACCTTGGCGATGGGATATCCCGTGGCCTTGCTGGCCAGCGCGGAAGAACGGCTGACACGGGGATTCACCTCGATGACACAATATTCAAAGCTGGTGGGATGCAGGGCAAACTGCACATTGCAGCCGCCGGTAATCGCCAGTTCACTGATAATATTCAGCGCCGCGCTCCGCAGCATCTGATATTCCTTATCCCCAAGCGTCTGAGACGGAGCGACGACAATACTGTCACCGGTATGCACGCCCACCGGGTCGATATTTTCCATATTGCAGACCGTGATACAGTTGCCGGCACCATCCCGCATGACCTCATATTCAATCTCTTTCCAGCCTGCGATACACCGTTCCACCAGCACCTGTCCCACCCTGGACAGACGCAGACCGTTTGCCAGTATCTCTTCCAGCTCCATCTGATTATGAGCGATCCCCCCGCCACTGCCGCCCAGCGTATAGGCAGGACGCAGCACGACCGGATATCCGATGTTTTTTACAAACTCCACACCGTCCTCTATGCTCTCCACCACTTTGGAGGCTGCACAGGGCTCTCCGATCTTTTCCATGGTATCCTTAAATTCCTGCCGGTCCTCCGCCTTTCTGATCGTCGCCGCCGTTGTCCCCAGCAGTGTCACATGATGGGAAGCCAGAAAGCCGGACTCCTCCAGCTCCATCCCCAGATTCAGCCCCGCCTGGCCGCCCAGCGTGGGCAGGATACTGTCCGGCTTTTCCTTCTCTATGATCTGCTCCAGCACCTTCACCGTCAGCGGCTCGATATACACATGATCCGCAATGTCTTTATCCGTCATAATGGTGGCGGGATTGGAGTTGACCAGCACTACCTCCACCCCTTCTTCTTTCAGGGAACGGCAGGCCTGTGTGCCGGCATAATCGAACTCCGCCGCCTGACCGATCACGATGGGGCCGGAGCCGATCACCAGTACTTTTTTTACATTCGGGTTCTTAGGCATTCTTTCCCACCTCCATCATCTCGATAAACCGGTCAAACAAATATCCTGAGTCCTGCGGGCCGGGACATGCTTCCGGATGGTACTGCACAGTAAAAACCGGCCTTTGCATATAGGTCAGTCCCTCGCAGGTGCCATCATTGGCATTGACAAAGGCCGGTCTGGCAATTCGCCTATCCAGCCTGTCCATATCGACCACATATCCATGGTTCTGCGAAGAGATATAGACCCGCCCCGTCTGCAGATCCTTCACCGGATGATTCCCGCCCCGATGACCATATTTTAATTTATAAGTATCCGCGCCCGTGGCCAGTGCCATCAGCTGATGCCCCAGGCAGATGGCAAAAATCGGCACGCCGGATTCATACAGTTTCCTGACCTCACCGATGATACCCTCACATTCTTTCGGATCTCCCGGGCCATTGGAAAGCATGATCCCGTCCGGCCGATCCCCCAATATCTCTTCCGCGGGGGTATGGGCCGGATAAACCGTCACATCTATACCCCGCTGCGCCAGGGAGTGCGCAATCCCTCGCTTCATCCCCAGATCCAGAAGGGCCACCCGCTTACCGGCGCCGTTTAAACTATGCACAAGTGTGGGACGCTGCTCCCTTTCACCGGTATAAACCGCGCTGCCGGAAATGGGGCCGTTTTCCGCCATATCCTTTGTCCCTGTTACCTCATATTTTTCCCGGCAGGTCACCTTTTCCACAACCTTTCCGGTCGTATAGGCCCGCAGCCTCGGCAGGACTTCTTCTATGGAATAAGAGGCATTGGTGGTAATCATACCGTTCATCGTCCCCTTTTCCCGCAGAAGCCTGGTCAGAGCTCTTGTGTCGATCCCTGCAATGCCGGGCACACCGTTTTCCTCCAAAAACTGCTGTATGCTTTTGTCACTGCGAAAGTTCGAAGGAGTCCTCGAAAGCTCCCGGACGATAAAGCCGTCCACCCATGGCTTTACGGATTCCATATCCTCCGTGCAGACACCATAATTGCCAATCAGCGGATAGGTCATACAGACAGCCTGTCCGGCATAAGAGGGGTCGGTCAGCACTTCCGGATAACCCGCCATTGATGTATTAAAAACGATTTCACTGATCATATCCCGCCCGGCTCCGATCTGTATGCCTTCCCATACCGTGCCGTCTTCCAAAATCAAGAACGCCTTCATAGATACCTCCAGTCATAGGTTGGGCAGCCCCTGGCCGGGCTGCCATTGTCCATAATCGTTTTATTATATCATACGGAAAATAAGGCTTCAACTACAAAGTCGTATCATTTCTTCTTTTCAGGTTTATTCATGCCATTGCCAAAACTAAAGGGAAACAGACAGTTAAAGAAATTGCTGAAGATATAAGCCTCGAGGTGAAAGAACGATCATGTTACACTGACAAAAAGACCTGCAAGCTGCTCCACTTCCGCAACACTAAGACCTGAATCTTCTGCAATTTCCTCAACCGTCATTTTTCCTCTTTTCAGCATCCTAAGTGCAGTTTCTTTTTTTGTTTCACTGATACCTTTGTTTAAAATTTTTCGTGCTTCCGTTTCAATCAAAGCTCCGCCCATAATATCACCCACACCAATCGGCACATCATACTGAACTGTCCCACCCGGTGTGATAATCACGTATTTCATTTTGTCTGGTGTCTTTTTAAAAGTGCGGAGGTACAAAACCGCCGTATTGGGAAATGTCACAGTCAATGTTTCCTCTGTAACCACGCCCTCGTCAAGCGCTATCTGAGCATCATATTCAAAAAGTCTTATCGCTATTTTTCCATCCGGCAGGCTGCTTTCGCACTCAACATGGTATTTTTTTGGTATCTTCCCGAAAACCATAAAATTCGTGTCCGTAATCCGTTCCCTGTCTGCCTCGTCCTGCTGATCTAAAAAATGTTCGTTGGGAAAAAAACGGATTTCTTCCTCCCCTGTATATGTTTCCCAAAAATTTCATTGATTACAGGGATAATCAGCTTTCGACAGTCATTCAGTATTGTCCGGAATGCACCATCATATATATTTGCCATATCCTATTTCCTTCGCGTTTTTGTTTTTATCATATCATCTTTTCTGAAATTCAAGAATGCCACAATATTTTATTTTTTTGTTTCATCCCTCATCCGCAAGAAAAGCATGGCTCATAATATAAAATTCTTCCTGCCCCGGTAAATCCAGCGCCGGGATAAAGTCCTCATGTTCCTGCATCCTATGAACCAGATAATGCTCCACGCATCCCGGAACATAGAGATTATCTTTCCGTTCTTATTTTAACCTGCTGTTTAAGCATAGCAATCTCTCCATTTAACTAGCCCCGGTGCCTGCCGGGGTCGGCATAAAATACAGCCACTCTGTCCGGATCGGCGCTTCTTCCCGAAAAAGACGGGAACAGGAAACCGCTCTCCGGCCTGCCCGGCTCATACTCCCCGATCAGAGGACAGAGCGCACAGATCAGATACTCATATACTTCCTCCGACTCGCCCAGACGACACCGGTCCGCCGCTTTCACCGGTATGTCATACCTGTCATGAAAGACATAAATCGCATAGGCTTCTTTTTTTCCATATTTTTCTGCCGCCAGTTCGTAAAATGTCTCCATCAGCGCATCATTTTTCAGCCCGCAGTTTTTTATGGCCGTCAGAAGCTGCCACATACTGCCCGCACCCCGGCGCTCCGGCGGGAAAAAATATTCCCGCAGCTGCTCATTGGTGCGCGAAAAAGGGATCGCCTTGGCAATGGCCAGATTCTTCTGTTTCTCCCCCGGAGAGAGATTCAGGAAATTTGTATTAAATGTCCCGTCAATCTCTCCCTCCGCATCCATATAACAGCCGGCAATCCGCGTTATCGACGTACGGGAAACGCTCATGCGCCGCGTCAGCTCCAGCATATCTTCTCTGTTTAACATAAACTCCCCTATTTAAAATATCGCACCCCGGACTCAAAAATCTTCATATCCTGCTCGCCAAAAATATTTCGTGCCACCATATCTCCCTTGCGCTCACAGTGGGCCATCTTTCCCAGACAACGTCCGTCCAAAGAGGTGATCCCTTCTATGGCCGCATAGGAGCCGTTCACATTCCACTGCGGATCCAGAGAGACATTGCCGTCCGGATCGGCATAACAGGTAGCCACCTGGCCGTTTGCAAACAGTCTTTCCATCCATGCAGGGGTTGCCACGAATCTGCCTTCCCCGTGGCTGGCCGGGTTGACATACGTTTTTCCCAGCTCCGCTTCCATCAGCCACGGCGACTTGTTGGAAACAACTTTTGTATAGACCATTCTGGAAATGTGACGGCCTATCGTATTAAACGTCAGTGTAGGGGAATCCTCCTGCTGCCCGCACACTTCTCCGTAAGGCACCAGTCCCAGTTTAATCATGGCCTGGAAACCGTTGCAGATACCCAGGGCCAGACCGTCGCGCTCCCCGAGCAGTTTTGTTACCGCTTCCTGCAGGTGGGCGTTGCGAAAGGCGGTGGCAAAAAATTTTGCACTGCCGTCCGGCTCATCTCCTGCGGAAAATCCGCCGGGAAACATAATGATCTGGGAGCGGGAAATCGCCTCCTCAAAGACTGCCACGGAATCCCTGATATCCTCTGCCGTCAGATCCCGGAACACCTTTGTGATCACACCTGCCCCTGCCTGCTCAAAGGCTCTGGCACTGTCATATTCACAGTTGGTCCCCGAAAATACCGGGATAAATACCGTCGGCCTTGCCATCTTATGCTTACAGATATGGAACGAAGGCGCCTGATAGCAGTCGTACTCTTTGTCCTGTTTTTCCTGCGGCCCCCTTTCCGCCACGGAAGGGAATACCGGTTCCAGTGTCCCTGTCCACGCCTGCAGCGCCTCTTCCAGCGTCAGCCGCATCTCCTTATGGCAAAATACCGGCTCACCGCTCACCCGGCCTGCCACTGTGAAATCAATCCCCGCGTCTTCCAGTTCCATCCGGATATCCGACGATACCTCCGCCAGAATACCGCCCATCTCATTTGCAAACAGCTCTTTTTCATCCAGTCCCGCATCAAAGACAACACCCAAATGGTTGCCAAACGCCATCTTGCAGGCTGCGGCGGCGATTCCGTAGGAATCCAGCGCATAGGCGGACAGGATCTTCCCCTGCCGGATCAGCTTTGTCACATAACCGTAGAGTTCCATCACACTTTCATAGACCGGCAGATCAAACTCATCTCTTTCCATCGGAAATACAAGCAGCAGACTCCCCGGCCGTTTCAGTTCCGGCGTTATGATATCATGTCCGTCTGCCACATCCACGGCAAAAGATACCAGCGTCGGCGGCACGTCAATATCATTGAATGTGCCCGACATACTGTCCTTGCCGCCGATGGAGGGCA
>CAJULA010000046.1 GCA_910587155.1 uncultured Lachnospiraceae bacterium | reverse complement strand
ACAGGGGCAGTCTGCGCTTTTTTGGCTACCCGGAAGGTTGTGTTTCATAGTAAAATGGTTCTGAAGGCTGTTCTCGACTTCTCTCCTCATCCGGAGATTACCCGGCAGCGCTTTTTGTAGCAGGCAATCCCATATTTGCGGATGGTTGTCATGCCATTATCAAGCAATGCTTCCGCATAATTTCTGTCACTGATCTGCCTGAGTGCCTTCCTGCAGCTATCATCAAATGCCGCCTTTTCGGCGTACTTCACTTCAATGATGATACCGATTTCCTTATCCTCCACCTCCACGCTGATATCGCTGTATCCTTCGCCTGACTCGGCGCTGGACTTGACTGTCCATCCATTCATACCCGCAAACAAGCCCAGCAAAATACCATGGTAAAAGTTTTCCTTTTTTTCCTTTCTGATGTTATTATCCCGGATACTGATCGTCTTCCTGAGATAGGAGGTAAAACCTTTCTCTATGGCAGAGGCATCATTTTCCTCAAATGCTCTGCAGAATCTTTCCAGGCTCCGCATATCTTTTCTTGACTCGGTCTCAAACCATTCCTGTATCTGTTCCTCAAAGATCCATTGTATCTCTCTGTTCGGGATAACCAGTCCGGTTATTCCACTCTCGTCATCTCCACACTGCGTCAGATAACCTGTCGTAAAAAGGATACTCCATATATTATCCACTCTGGAATCCAAATCTCTGTAAGTCAGCTCCTGCCGGATTTTCTTTTTCATACATCCGCCACTGATCAGATGTTCAATCTCATCCCTGGCAGTTCCGTCCGCTCTGTCAATAAACCTTCTGACAATATGATTGCTGCTCGTATTAACCCAATAGTTCTGAGGTTTTACTGACGGATTCATTTTCAATGCATGGCAATAGCTCACCACATCCCATGGGCAATAAATTTCCAGTCCGCCAAACCGATAGCCATCGTACCATTCCCTGACAGCATCATAATTTCCCGAAAATCCATAGTAGGCAAGCAGTTTTCTGACCTCTCTGTCTGAAAATCCAAAATATTCATTGTACTGGACATCTTTTACCGTATATACATTAAAATTATTAAGACCTGTAAAAATACTTTCCTTGGAAACTCTCAGACATCCGGTAAGAACCGCAAAAAACAGACTGTTATTTGTTTTAAGCGCCTGACCAAACCAGGTTCTGATCAATTCCGCCATAGCGTCATAATATCCGGACTGATACGCCTGATCAAGCGGAACGTCATATTCGTCAATCAGTATGATAGTTTTCTGCCCATAATATTTTTGCAGAAAGTGTGACAACATCATCAGACTATCTGCCAGCAGACTGTCTGCCATTGTGAAAATTCCCTGATCGTCAGCATGGATCAGAGCCTTGTACTGTTTACGTTCTGTTTCCGATAAGCTGCCGCTTTCCGTAAGAAAAGAAAAACGCAGCGCCTCTTTCCCTATAACACTGCGCAGCCGCCCTCTGGCTTCCTCAAAGGTACTGCCGCCAACACCTTTCAGGCTGATGGAAACGACCGGAAATTTCCCCATATATTCATCGCAGAGTTCTCTTTCCATGGATATTTCCAGCCCGTCAAAAAGCCTGCTGTCACTGCCTGTTTCAAAGAAATATTGCAGCATACTCATATTCAGGGTTTTACCAAACCGTCTCGGACGTGTAAACAGGTTAACATATGCGATGTTTTCCAACAGATCTCTGATCATCCCTGTCTTATCCACATAATAAAATCCGTCTTTCCGAATCCGCTCAAAATCCTCAATTCCCATCGGGAGCTTTGCTTTTTCAGACATACCCCACCTCTTCTCCGCAAATATCATCTACATTGTCCGTGTTTGGTACAGTATACCATACACTGCCATAAAAATCATTTTATTTTAATTTGTTCAAACAGGTAATTGACATTTTGACGCAAAAGTCTTACCATCATAGCAGAGGTTAATACAACATGCCGAAATCAATCTATGAGACGATCTACAGAGACTTAAAACAGAAAATAGAAAACAATACATTCGCCTATCAGGAACTGCTGCCTTCGGAAAATGCGCTCATTCAGATCTATCACTGTTCCCGCAACACCCTGCGCCGGGCAGTCGGCCGTCTTGTCACTGACGGCTATGTACAGACAATGCAGGGAAAGGGCGTGCGCAACATCTACCAGCCCGCACAGCAGACATCATTCACCATCGGGGAAATCGAAACATTCCGGGAATCCGCCATGCGCAACGGGCATAAGCCCCTTACAAAAGTTCTTTTATTTACTGAATTCGCGGTGAATGAAAAACAGGCGCTGTACACCGGCTTCCCTGCCGGGACGGATATTTATTATATCCAGCGCCTGCATTATTTAGATAATATGCCGCTGATTCTGAACCACAATTACTTCCTCAGGGAGGCGGTACACGGCCTTACACCGGAAATTGCGGAAAATTCCATCTATCAATATCTGGAAAATACCCTGCATATGACGATTGTAAACAGCAAACGGATTATGACGGTGGAAAAGATGACAGAGATTGATGAGAAATATTTGAATTTGAATGCCGGGGATTATAATTGTATGGCCGTTGTCAGCAGTCAGACCTACAACAGTGACGGCATTATGTTTGAATATACGCAGTCCCGGCACCGCCCGGACTATTTCCGTTTTTATGACAATGCGGTAAGAAAGATATAGCCGCCCCGTCATTCCCCGGGAACTGCCACAAAATCTCACCCGCCAGGAAGTACTGCCGATGACACCCGCAAAAGCCCCGTCCGCCTACAGACATATTTTCAGCCTGGTACTGCCCATCGTGATCCAGAACCTTTTGAGCGCCGCAGTCAGCTCCGCCGATGTGGTCATGCTCAATTATGTGGGCCAGTCCTCCATATCCGCCGTGTCTCTGGCTTCTCAGTATGCCAGTGTTCTTTTTATGCTCTATTACGGTCTGGGAACCGGAGCCGCAATTCTCTGCGCCCAGTATTATGGAAAAGGCGATCTGCAGGCAATCCATGTGGTGGAAGGCATCGCCCTGCGATTCTCCCTGCTGGCCGCTCTCCTCTTTTCCGGCGCCGCCCTGCTGATTCCGGAGCAGATGATGCTTGTTTTCACCAATGATTCGGAGCTGATCGCCATCGGCACATCGTATCTGCGGTTTATGAGCGTGGGATATTTATGCTGGGGCGTTTCGGAAGTGTACCTGGCCATCCTCAGAAGCGCGGGCCGTGTGGTAGTCAGCACGGTACTGAATGTCCTCGCCTTTTCCCTGAACATTCTGGTAAACGCCGTCTTTATTTTCGGCCTGTTTGGCGCGCCGAAAATGGGAGCCGCCGGTGTGGCCATCGCCACCTCCTTCTCCCGGCTGACCCAGCTCATCGGCTGTTTCCTCGTATCCTCCGTCAGCAAAAAGATACGGCTGGATCTGCGATATCTCTTTGTCAGAAACAAAGTCCTCTTTTCCGATTTTCTCCGCGTCTCTCTGCCTGCGGTGGGAAATGACGTAAGCTGGGGACTGGCCTTTTCCATGTACAGCGTCATTATCGGCCATCTGGAAACCAATGCGGTAGCCGCCAATTCCTTTGTGGTCGTAGTGCGCAATTTCGCCACCGTGCTCTGCTTTGGCATCGCCAATGCAGGCGGTATCCTGCCGGGCAATATCATCGGGGAAAACAAACCGGAAAAGGCCAGAAGCACGGCGCGAGATCTGATGAAGCTGACCGTGGCCGCCGGCGTCATCGGCGGCCTGGTCGTTCTGGCCTCCATGCCGTTTGTCATGAAATACGCTTCCCTGTCCGCCCAGGCCATGCACTATCTGAAATATATGCTGCTCATCAATAGCTGGTACGTGATGGGCACGGCGGTTAATACCACACTGATCGCCGGCGTTTTCCGCGCAGGCGGAGACAGCCGCTTCGGTTTTGTATGCGATACGATTGACATGTGGTGCTATGCTGTGCCGCTGGGATTTTTTGCCGCCTTCGTACTGAAACTGCCCGTTATGTGGGTCTATTTCCTCTTGTGTACCGACGAATTTGTGAAATGGCCCTGGGTCATCCGGCATTACCGCAGCGGCAAGTGGCTGAATAATATTACACGGGACAATCTGTTTTGAGCACACTCAGGCAGAAATATCACTAATAAGTTGCGCAGGGCATTCATCTTGACCATCCCTCTGGACACTTGAATCTTTTGTGTACATCAAGATACAGATAATCGCTAAGACAGTTTCTACAATCGGCTGTGCGACAATGACACCGTTTAATTGCCATAAACCTTTAAGAATTATTACTGCCGGCCTTCACCTCCTCTCACTGATCTGCCGGAAACCGGGGATGCCTTGCCCTTTTTCCTTACATAACCTCCCCATCAATAATCAAAATCACATCCGCATATGTTTTGCTCAGATAGGTTTTTACCATTTAACGGCTTATCCCGATTCCCCGATCTGCTTCTGGAACATATCCATGAAATCCGTCCTGTCATTTAATCCCATAGCCCCGGCCTCCATCGAAAGGAACATAAAGCCTCCCGGCTTTTTTACACCCATATGCGCTTCCAAAGCACGCATTTCCACAACAGTCGCTGACTCGGGATTTACCTCGTTGATATGTGTGGTCTTTTCAAATTCATCCCCATTCTCATCAACACCCTTTGCAATGATTGTCGGATCATCCTCTGTTGAATCTTCCGCATACTTGAGATAATAAGACAGCCTTGTGCCGTTTCCACCAGTCCACATCATTTCTTCATCTGTAAAAATATTATAGACTTTTAGCGTACCTGCCACATTGTTTACTTGCGCCGTAAAGTTCTTTCCTGCTGTATTCTTCTTGCCCCGTACCCCGCCACCGAGTAGCCTGCTGTTCCAATTCCGCTAACACGCATTTTTCAAATTCTCCATCGTTATCAATATTTTTTCTTCTGTTATTCAGAACCGCCTATGCCCCCTTTATGATAAGTCCGGGCAGTTTATTTCATCATGCAGACGTACCAATACTCTTAAAATTATGTACATTCACTATGCTTCACTTGAAATATTCGACATTTCATCTGATACAGTATCATTTTCAGCCGTAGGCGTATTATTGGTATCCTGCTTTGCATTTTCAGTTGGTGCTTCTGTCGGCTTAGAAATTTCTAAGCTCATGGTTGTTTCCATTCCGCCAATACTCATTGTCATTACAAGCACCCTTGAACCATCTGGCTTAACAATAATATCTGTCTTTGATTCAGATTCTTGTTTATCTACCTGCTCCAATTCCTCATCTGATGTGTCACTATCCTCCCGCTCCATTAATGGATTTGTTGATTTAAGTGCTGCATATATATCCTGCACATTGGCATTCTTCCTTGTATCTGTGGGGGCAAATTCCTCTGCCTGTTTCTGCGGGCAGAACTGTCCAATCCTGCTCCTGTTGTACTTATTCGCTGATACATTGTTCTGATAATAATTCTGACCTATTCCATCTACGCTCATTTTTCAAATCTTCCATTGTCATCAATTATTTTAATAGCAGCCCCTCAGTCGGTCAGAGCCGCATCCGCTCCCTCGTAATAAGTCCGAGCGGTTCATTACCTCCATACAGACATACCGCCTAGCCTCTCCTGCTGTTGTCTCTTTGCCTGCGCCCGCTTCTCCAGATATTCTTCCAGCAGTTCCTTCTGCCTGTCTTTCTTTTCGCTCGTCCTTTTACAGAAACTGTTCTGTGAACGCACATCAAATTCCGAATCATACCCAACGGGCCATGAATCCGCCCTGTACTCATTCAGAGTCGCACCGACAGTTATCAGCACGGAGCAGTTTCTCGGCGCATAGGAATCCCCCCAATCCCTCCGGATCAGTGAAAGAACCTTCTCCCTGTATTGCGGGTCATCCTTCATCGCTTTGAATGCCGCCTCCGAGATATTGACAGCCGCATTACTCACCGTCCTGTGGTTTGTGACCTTAGAAAGGTCTTCATAAAATTCTTTCTTAAACAGCTCCATTTCTTCCGCTTCCGATAATTCCTGTGTACTGCCTGTTTTTTCCAGTGCGAATTTTTCCGTACCATTCACATTTTTCGTGTTTCTCTTTGTTTCCACATTGTTCTGATAATAATTCTGCCCTACTCCACTGATAGCCATTTTTAATCCTCCATTTTAATTTGTTTTTGAGTTTCATTTCATGCACGGTCATTTACTTACCTTCCCCACCTCCCCCTCGCAGCATTACCGTCACATGGAACACAACCCCTCTCTGTTTCGTTGTAGCCGGGAGTGTGCCGCCTTTCCATAACAAACACGGAAATTTCCCCGCTATAGCGAAAATCTGCATCAAACCGGATTCCTGCTTTTTCTGCCCTGCGGTATTTGTCATTGATGATGACATCCGTTACTGCATTCCCTGTCACATACTTATATTCCAGTTCCTGCATGGTCTCATCCATCCGCCGTATATAATCCTCTATTTCCCCATACTCCCCGGCTCCTGCCAGTCCTTTAATATTCGCCATATGGTTCTTCATCTCGTGGCGCACCTTTCGGATGCTTCCATAGAAATTCTCCGCTTCCTCCAAGCGTTTCCTCATGGCCTTGACCTGCTGTTCCTCCACAAAATGTTTCTGCCTCTCGGCAAGCAGGATGCGGTATCTTTGCCAAAAATAGATCAAGGCGACCTCTCCCGCAAAAATACATAATGCCAGACCATCACAGCTTCCCCTTTAATAAGCCTGTGAAAAATAACTGTCATTGCAACAAATAGCGCCGTATAAAAGAAAACGGAGACTGCCATACCAACTGACAGGCATTGGTACACCCGTTGCATATAGCTTTCCTGTATCACATCGAGGTTTTTCATCATCACGCTCGTTATTTTCATGTAAATACTGTTCGCAATCAAATAACTCAGGCAATGGAGGTTATAAAAAGCGAGCATCACAAATACTGCTTTTCCAATCTGCTTTTTATAACATATCCCGCCATAACCCATTATTGCAAAAGCGGAAACGCCATACCTTACCCAAGCGACACACGGCAAGAACCCAATCCCTATATTTGCAAGGATAAACAGCGCTGCCGCAATACCATCCCTTTTTGTTTTTTTCTCCCTGAAAGCCGCCGCCTATCCCCATTTGCCATCCTTACCTCCGTCCTGTCATACCTCTCCACATGGAAAAGGTTGATAAGATATCCCCGGTGGATGCGGTAAAACTGCTCCGCCTCCGACACGATCTGCCCCGCTGCCCGTCCAAACATCTCTGCAAATTTCTGTTCGTCCACGGGCTTTACCAGATACTGGAACGCCCCTACGTCAAATGCGTCATACACATATTTTTCATACCCTGTTACAAAAATGATGATGGGCTGTTTCTGCGCCTCCATGCCCCGGATATGCCTTGCCAGCCCCATGCCGTCCAGACCTGCGCCGGAGCCGCCCATCTCTATGTCCAGAAAAATAATGTCATGCTCCTTACCGTCCGAGAGGTACGCATCGGCAGAGGCATATTCCGTGATGCTGCACTCCCCTCCCTGCTTTTTGATGAGCGAAACAAGGTAAGACCTTATATTTTTTTCATCATCACACACCGCAACTTTTATCGTTTCTGCCACCTCCAGTCTTCAACTAACTTATCGGAAAAATCAAAGCGATTTCTAACGTCTACTTCATGAATGGTTAATCTGGCTACGTGAATCGCAGATTTTAGTCTAAACTGCCCTTATTATTCCCCGCAAGACGGCACAAACGCAAACCGCCGCATATGGAAATGAACCATAGCGGCGGTTAGCTTTTGTATATCCTTTATCTCAGCAGCGCCATACTTCCTGTCAATTTATTAACCTTCTTTTTCGCACCACAAATGGCGATACCAAAATAATTTAGTTCCGTTTCTGAAACATCCTTTATCTTTTCAATAAACTCATCATAGGTCTTGCACCCCTGCGCAAGGTCTGAAAAATCCACCACCGTCAAGTCCGAAAACTCCGGCTCATACAGCTTTTCACGGATAGACTTGATCACCTCCACATTTCCCTTTAAGATTGGCACCGGAAACTCTATAATCCCCAAATGCCCGTTTCCCGTCCTGTCATACACATCCGCACCTACGACCTCCGGCATCTGCTTCCCCAGCGTGATGCCCATGATTGCCGCCGTGTTCGCTATGATGCCAAGCGGCAGGTTCTCATCAATCACCATGACACATTTTTCATTCTGTAAATCCATTTTCTATTCCTCTTTTCCGGAGGATTTCTCCTCCTGATTTTTTTGATAACAGCGGTAGAGATAAGCCTTGCGAAAGCCCAACCGCCCATATTGCTCCGGCAGTCCTTCCCCTTCCCATCCCGGAATGTCTGCCAGTATCCTTACAATTCCAATTGCCGCTGCAAACCGCAGAATATCCTCCATGCCTGTATCTGGCAGATTCCTGTCCGGCAGGAATAAAAGCCCCTGACGCTTTATCCCGATGACCGTCTCTCCCGCCATGACATATTCCATCCCGCCATTCCCATTTTTTAGGAGCAGCCCGTCCGGCATTTTCCCTTTCACGCACAGTTTTCCGGCATCCCCCGTTAAATCGCATTCACCGACCACGCCGCATTTTTCCGGCCCGTACTCATTGTCCGAAAATTTATAATACAGCGGATAGACCACAATCCGTCCTTCCATTCTTTTCAGTACCCATCCCCGGCAAATTAAAGTTTCCCTGTCTGGGAACAGGCTGATGATCTGCTCCTCCGTCCTTATCGCAGGCTCATTCACTGTTCCCACTCCCCTTCCCGTTATATTCAGAAAGGAAAAGCCCCGCAACCGCCAGAACCGTCCCCATAATGGAAACCCACGTCACCGGCTCCTTCAGCACCAGCACGGAAGTCACCACCGTTATGACAGGAACCATGTAAATATAGACGCTGGTCTTGACCGCACCAAGCACTTTTACCGCAAAGTTCCATGTGACGAAGCAGAGTGCGGACGCTCCCAGCCCAAGATACAGGATATTCAACAGATGAGTCACATCCGCAAACCGTTCCAGACCTATTTCAAAATCGAAAAGGAACAATGCCGGAACCATGAACAGGATGCCGTAAAAGAATGTCCTCCGCGTGGTAAGTATGACCGGGTAACCGAAGCTGCTGATCTTCCTTGTCAGTATGGAATAACACGCCCACACAAAAGCCGCAAGGACTGCCAGCAAATCCCCCATCGGGTTCAGTTCCATCCGGGAGCCGTTAAAGCTGATCAGCACAACACCCGCCATCGCCACCACAAATCCTATGAAAAAATTCGCTCTTAATTCCCCTTCCGATTTCAGGAACAGGTGCGACAGGATTGCCGTGAAAAATGGTGCAACCGAAATGATGACTCCCACGTTGGACGCCATCGTATATGTAAGCGCGATATTCTCCAGCAGGTAATATAAGCATATCCCGCACAAGCCCGCCAGCACGAAAGCCAGCTCCTGCCTGCGCCCCACGCCTTTCATACGGTGCGGGCAAACCAAAAATAATGCCGCAAAACCCATGACAAAGCGGAAGAACAGGATTTCCACCGGCTTAAAATCCGTAAGCAGGACTTTGGTGGATATGAATGTCGTCCCCCATATGATGATGGTGAACAGCGCCGCCAGACACCCGATAAAGCGGGGCGCGCTGTGCCCGGCCGATCTCCTATTCCCCATGCTGCCCACCTTCCCCGTCTTTTTCCGAGAATATTTCACGGTAAGTACCCGGCGCAAGCCCTATGAACTGATTGAAATAATTTGTAAAATGGCTCTGGTCTGAAAACCCTGTCCTGATGGCTGCCTCCACGGGCGGCACTCCTTCCGATAACAGCTTTTTTGCCTCATTGACGCGGACTGTTTCAAGGTATCGGTACGGCGTGACTCCTTTTTCCTTCGTAAAGGCCCGCAACAGCGTTGATTTGCTAAGCCCGGCGTGGCGGCATATCTGGTCTAAATAAATGCGCTCCGTAAAATGCGCCGTCATGTATTCACAGGCTTTTTCAATCTCCTGCCTGCACTCCGGGATGCAGCGGTGGGAGGGCTTCCCATAATTCTGGATGAGGTACGAGAGCAGGAACAGCAGGGTTTCCTCCTTCCCAAACTCCCCTGTCCCTTTCATGACCATCTCATGCAGCGGGCGCAGGTGGCAGGCTATCTCCTCATCACAGATAACATTCCTTGAAAATCCCGGAAGCTCCCGTTTCCCGGTAACTTCCTCTGCCAGATCAAGCATGACCTCCTTTGAAATGTTAAATCCCCGGTAATCAAACGTCCCTTCATCACTCTGTACGCAGGCATGGCTGTCACCCGGATTGAAAAGCACGATGCTCCCTTCCTCTATGGCATATTCCCTGTCACGGCAGGAAAGCACCCGCTCCCCTTTCTCCACAAAACCTATGACATAATGCTCATGGAAATGGCTTGGAAAAGGCTGCACGATTCCCTCAAATCGGTATGCCTCCATCCTCAATTCATCATCATATACCACTGTCCTTATTTCTTTCTTCATGTGGATTACCTCCTTGTCAAAAGCCATTTTACCTCTTATTTTTTCCTGCGTCTTGTAAAATATCTTCATTTTTCAGATTTATCGGTTTTATTTCCTGCGGGGATTATCTGATAAAAAGAAACGGTTTTATGTATATTGGGGGATTTTGTTTGAATATTATATTTTAGAAATAAAGAATTTTATAAGTTGCCAGAAAATAAAAAAAGAGCCATTGAACGGCCCTTTTGTCGCATTGTCATTTATCCATCAAGTTTTTACCGTTTTACTCATATACAAACACGGAAACTCTGTATATTATCACGGAAACCCTTATACTATCACGAAAACTCCCATCGGGTTTCCGTGATAATACTGCCAGTTTCCGGTACAATATGTTCACTAACAATCATTAACGTTTCACTTTCACCAATCCTTCTTATATTTATTGGAGCAAAATCTCCATCAATTGTTTTTAATTCTTTTTCTATTTCGTCAAATCCTTGACTCAGAGATATCTTTCTATTTAAAGAAAGGGTAATTCCAAATTTAAAATAAGGATTCAAATATCCCATTAGCTGATTGTATTGTTCCGCAAAGTTCTCAATATATTTATTTTCAAGTATTGCGTAATCTGTAATTATTCCATCTGACTCTTTGTATATGTATAAATCCGTTTCACCTAATTTTTTAATTGCCCTACCCATTGTAAATTCTCTTGCAACGCTTAATCCATATTTGCTATTCAAAATACCTTCTACGGAATCATGCAAATCCGCAGTAATCTGCACCTCACCCCTCTTTTCAGGAGGCCGCTGAAAAAGTAGATACCACCGCCTGTATCTGATATAATATCATTAT
>CAJULA010000045.1 GCA_910587155.1 uncultured Lachnospiraceae bacterium | reverse complement strand
TACGTGCCTCAAAAATTTAATATCAAAAAATAGAATGTTTTTCAGCGGCCTCAAAAAAATGGAGGATGGCCATCCCCCAAATTTCAAAAATCAGAAATTTTAGAAAGCAAAATGAATTTTCTTCCAAAATAAAATTTGGGGGGGGGATACAGTTGAAGGGGCATTGATTCAGGGCAGTCAAAAATCACTGCAAAGCCAGTAAAATACATAGTTCCGGGGATATGCGGCCGGGACACAAAACAGGAAAGTTGCAAAACAGATATCTGGGAACTAGGTGAATCAAGTCCGTAGGACACAGATGAGCCATATGTTTGGAAGCTATGCAGCGTTGCTTAGCGAACCGATCCTGAAAGGCGAAGGTGAGGTTAGCAACAGTCGCATGAATCAGTAGAAATTTGTCGAAAATAGGCGAATAGAGATAAGGATGAGAACCCTTGTAAGTGGCGTGGATGCGCTATTTGCAGGGGTTTTTAATAGTATACGTTGGATTTATATTTCTTGACACTATCACGATATACCGTTATAATCAATGGAAAAAGAATCCATGAAATGGAGAATAGAGAAATGAAATTGATGGGTTTGTTAAAGGAAAGGCAACTTTCTGTTTATCAGTGTGCGAAGGAAAGCCGTGTGCCATATACTACATTGTCAGATATTGTGAAAGGAAAAACCAGGATCGAAAAATGTACGGCAGAAACAATATATAAATTAGCGAGGACGCTCCATGTGACAATGGAAGAGCTTTTGACAGAATGTTTTAAAGAAGATGAAAATGCTCCTAATTTAAGGGATTTTGAAATATACAAAAGTAATATCTGTCATTTAGTGAAAGATAAAGGGGATATTGACTTTATTATTGATATTTTAAAGGAAAATCAAATAAGGGCATATTGGGAACGGAAATGGTATCGGGAAAGCTTTTATCTTCTGGCTATGATAGATTACTTAAGCAGGGAAAATGGTCTTCCATTGTGCAATGATTATGATGATATAAGGAATAGTACGCTATCGGAGCCAGTATATCCAAGGGATGTCGTTCTTGCTGCAAAATTAAACGATTCCCTTGACATGAAAGAACAATGTTTAAAGGAAGCGATTCCGGAATTTTTGAGGTTTAACATTATAGAAAGCGAGATAAGGAATGTCTGTTGAGAAAGGTTTTACCAAAGAAAATCTGGACTATTATTTGAAAGAATTGGCAAAAGAGTTTAGGAAGAGAAATGGAAAAAATACGCCTGCTGAGATTGTGTTAGTAGGAGGTGCGGCAATTCTTGCCAATTATGGGTTCCGTGAAATGACCTATGATATCGATGCGCTCATAATAGCATCATCAGCTATGAAGGAGGCAGTTAATGCAGTAGGGGATCGTCTCGGTTTGCCAAATGGCTGGCTGAATGCGGACTTTAAGAATACGAGTTCTTATAGTCCTAAATTGTCGCAATATTCTAAACATTACCGTACCTATTCGAATGTATTGAATATCAGAACAGTTAGCGCGGAATATCTTGTTGCCATGAAATTAATGTCCGGGAGACGCTACAAGAAGGATTTGTCTGATATTATTGGTATCTTGAGTGAACAAGAAAGAATGGGAGAGCCTTTAAGTTACCAGCAGATTGATTGCGCAGTAAGAAATTTGTATGGCGGATGGAATAATATTTCTGAATATGCAATACAGGTTATGAAAGCAGCTTTAGATTCAGAAAATCTAAAAGAATTATTTATGGAACAGGAACGTGAAGAGGTATTATCAAAACAGGCAGTGTTTCAGGCTCAAAAATATGAAGGAGAAAAAGTAAAGGAAAGTAATGTGGATGAGATTATTCAAAAAGCTTTAAAGAAGAAAAGGAATGATAGGGAGGAGAGATAGATTAAGGAAAGCTTTATAACTCGATATAAATAAAGAATAAGATGGACCCCAAAATAAAATTTGGGGGATACGGTTGAAAAGTCGCTTAGCGAACCAAGTCTGAAAGGTGAAGGTGAGGTTAGCAACAGTCGCATTAACGCATAAGGCGAAGTTTGCCTCATTTATAATATATCGTTACAATCAATAGAAAAAGCTTCAACGAAGTAACAAGATAGCAGGGATGTGAGATAAAAAGAGGTGTGATAATGATAACCGACAGGGAAGCAATTGAGAGTGTGCTTCAGATTGGAGAGAAAATCCTATTAGATCATCCGGAATTATATACTATGAGTCTGGATGATGTGTTAGTTAAATTGGATGATGGAACAAGACAGATGCGGCACAACAGATGGGGAGTGACGGCGTGGCTGGTGGTAAAATCATTGGAATGCTTTGATGTGAAAAATTTGGTTATACAGTTGTCGGAGATAGATAGTGGGATTCTGACTTATAAGTATGCAGGGTATCTTCTTTTGGTAAAATATCACATAAATTTAGAAGAACTACTATTGGAAGCGGATCAATGTGGGAAGTTTGATAAAATTATATTATATGTCAATGAAAATATTGTATTTCAAACGGAACTAAGTGAACAATATATTGGCAGAATTGTAAATATGATTGGAAACCATATGGATCATAATCTTTACCGGTCTTTTTTAGTAAATTATGCAAAGCACATGATAAATATGGGTGCACAAAGGCTGGCAGAAGAAAGCTTAGGAAACCTGGCAGGACAGGCACAATATGATTTTATGTCTGTTTTACGGTGGGAATGGGTTCAGAAAGATGTGTCAGAAGCGGCGAACGTTGTCGGGAGGATGATTCAAAGGGGGAGTTTGTGGAGTAAAAAAGCTGCCATTGATTTTGTAGAAAGTGGATTCTGTTATGATAAGGCGATATTTGGAAGATATTTTGTGCAGCTGGAAAATATGGCGTCAGAGAATGCGGAACTTTGGCAGATGATAATCAGAGTTTTTGTGAATTATGCCGCTAAAGTTACTCCCGATGACAGTGTTGAAGCAGAACAGTTATACCGTAAAGTTATTGAATATCTGAACAAGATTCCGGAAGGGACATTACAGGAAAAAAGCTGTTTTATTGCGGCTTTACAATTGAATAAGAAAATTCCGAAAGAGATAGCGTCAATTTTTCAAACCCTCATATCAAAATCGTTTGGTAAGGATCAAAATGTATTACATATACTGGAAGATTATTTATATATACAATTGGAGAATGATGGATGGAGAGTGATATTGCAGGATGTGCGGCAGATTTTTATTGCCAATAAGTATGGTGTCAATTATGAACAATTTTTTGACGGAATGTCAACAGTGATTCATGAATTTTCAAACTATCCGGAGGAAGTAACAAGGGAAGCTTTGAAAGATATGCTTTCGGCGGATGTAGATATTTTTTTCTTTGGATTAGGGCTGTTATTGGAAGCCGGCAATCTTTCTAAATTATATAGTGAAAATCAGATGTCTGAAGTAAAAATAATGTTTACTCATTGGCAGATGATACGCTTGCTGAAGGGAACTCTTTACTTTGCGGTCGAGACGAAAAAGATTTGTCATATGGCCTTCCAGCTGCTTGGCTTTTCTGACGAGAATAATAGTAATTATATAGAATTTTGTATGGAGGAAGTATATGGAAATTATCCGGCAACATTTTTTGAAATTGCAGAAGTCTATAAGGATGCAAAAGAGTCAAAGCAAGTAGAGTTAGCAAATAGAGTTATAAAAGAGCATAAGCGAATTGTAAAGGAAAGAGAATTATGTTACAAAATGAAAGATTTGCAGCCTTCCAGAATACATCAGAACATTTATCAAAGAGCGCAAATGGATCAGTACCGGCAAATGAGTAAGAGGGCACATAATGAATCCTTTTTTGCAAAGATGTTTCCTGCACAAGTATTGAAATATGGCAAGCGAACCGGATTACTTATTACAGGGAGACAGGATGAAAAAAGTTTTGAGGTAAGCCCGTTTGCAGAATTTGAATATAGTATCGAAATACCGGCGGTTTATACAAAGGACCCCGTGGAGTTTGAATTGCGCAGAAGGAAATACTTGGAGGAGGTGGAACATAGTGCGGTTAGTAATAAAGGATTACCTGCTTCAACTGAAAGAAAAGGATGAACTGGATTTATTATTATGTGATTTGTTGTTTCAAATGGGTTACATTACAGATAATAAGCCGGAAACCGGAAACAGACAATATGGTGTGGATATTCGTGCGTACAATGATAATGAAATACTTCTTACCATAGTCAAACAGGGAAATTTAAACCGAAGAAATTGGGATTCTGATCAGAATGCTGTCAGGCAGAGTTTAAATGATATTCAGGATACCTATATGGATTTTATCAAGGGAAAAGACCGTAAAAAAGAGTTACATGTTATTGTAGCCACGAATGGTATGATAGAGGAAGCAGTCCGACCAAGCTGGGAGGGATATGTAAACCATAATACTGCATGGAGTGGAAGAAAGGTACAAATTGAATTTTGGAATGTAGATAAATTAGTGGATGATGTTCAAAAATATCTGTTCGATGAACATATTTTTGGAGCAGAGATGCAGAGTCTTTTAAGAAAAGCTTTGTATTTTATTGATGAAAGTGATTATCGTAATGAGTATTTTGAATGTATCATTAATGATTATCTTTTGCGATTAAAAAGCACGGATACACGGAAAGAACGAAAAAAGAAACTTTCAGGTCTCTATCTGGCATGTCAGATGATTGCTCAATATGCAGCTGAAGCAGGTATTTTTAAAATTGGTATTATGGTATCAGAATATTTAATTATCAAATACTGGAAATATATGTTGGAAAACAGTAAACTTGGCAAATTATCAGATGTAGACTGGTTACATAAATTTCTTGTTATGTATGAGAAATGGAATCAAAAATATTATGAGGCAGTCCGGTATTGCTGTGAGGGAGAAGATCGGATTCCATGTTATCATCCAACAGAGCAGAGACTGTTGGTGTACGAGGTATTAGGATATCTGATTTCCTATGCTTATACTCTGTCATTCCGAAGAGAATATGACAGAGTAGCGGCTGAAAGATGTTATGAGATTCATACAAGCATAATGCATTTCATAAATAATTATCCACAATTTGCATACGCGCCATATGACAGGCATATTGGAATTGTCAGTATGTTATATCGCCTGTTGGATCGTTTAGAACGGACAGAAGATATTTGTAAACTGATGAGATATCAGTGTACACGTTTAGCGTATTATTATCTTATGTATCATAAATATCCAACGCCTGCAGATTCCATTGAAGATGCCATTGCCATTGATATGGGAATTTTGGCAGAAGATTATCAGACTTCCGCATTTTGGGGGACTATGTTGGAGTGGATGGCATGCATGGATCAGAGTGAACTGTATCAATTTTTACAGAGCTTTTTGAAAGATGATTTAAAAAATGTGACGAAATGTGTATGGTTTCTAAGGGCAGAAGAAGAATCCGAATTTTATGATGTCTGTGCAATGAATCAGGCAGGGGAAGGGATCGCATTGCAATTGGAAAAGACGTTTGATAAGTTGAAAGAAAAAGTGATGTTTCTTATGAAACAGTATGAGAAAGAAACATTTAGTTTTGATGAATATTCATTTGCAGCATTGGAATTTATTGTTTGTAGATATTATGGGTATTTGGTACGTGTTAAACGAGAAGAATAGAACTCTCTGGTCGGGAAGAACCTTACCCACAAATACGCTGCGCAGTTTACCCCAATACGAACGGCGCAGCGCGTTAGATCCGTACAATTTGCCGTCTTGTCTCTTGCGGCAGTATGGTTCCATAGGCATGCAGTATGAGCGCATTGTACAGGTGAGAGGCAGCGATATCTTTTTGTAGCAGCCTGGCCGCCTCATCAGGAAGGTATTTTCCCGCGTCGGCCAGCTTGGAGATCAGAGGAATGGATGCGGATACCTTGATGGCAGTCAGCAGCGGGGCGGCAGATTTGCGAAAGCCCAGCATCCTGGCATAGGGAATGCCCTGGATGTCTGCATATGCCACATCAGATGGCCTGATCTGCAGCAGGATGTGCAGGAGGCAGCGGCTGATTCTGGAATAGGTGATTTCCTTTGTCTTTAACAGCATGCAAAAAGAGGTGAAATTCCGGTAGTGGGGCAGCAGCTTTCGGATTCTGTCAGACAGATCGTCAGAGATGTCCAGATACTGGGAGAACCCTTTTTCCGCATCGGCAAGCAATCGGTAATGGAGCATCTGGGAAAGCATGTCCGGGAAGATGGGGAAGGTCCTGCCATGGGACTTTTGCATCAGCCCGGATACATAGTCTGGGATATGCCCGCGCAGAGTCTGCCCTGCCTGCAGTGCGGTGCGTACGGCCGTGGCCGAGGCGTAAGTATGAGGATCGTCATCGGCGGGCAGAGAAGAGTCCAGATAACTGCCCTTGCGTGCAACGGTCAGAGGACGGATGGAACTGCGGCGCATATGCAGGCTTTTACAGTATTCGATTCCCAGGATGTTATTGGGAGAGGAGAGCAGCAGGGAAAGCGCGGCATCATCAAGTGCATGGAGCCGGCTCTGTGTGTCGGCGCGCAGATAGGTATACAGTGCGTCTGCCTGGGCCAGGGGATACGAGTATCCCAGACGCAGCCGCTCCCGCAGCAGTCCGGCATAGAGCGGACGCTCCGGGAAAAGGAGGGAGGCGGCTTCTTCCAACAGGCCGATATCGCCGCACTCACTGCCGAAAACGAGAGCATCCACGACTCCCAGGGCATTGAAAAGAGAAACGGCTCCGTCTGCAAACCGCGGCGCACTGGCGCAGGCGAAACAGACAGGCAGTTCCAGTACCAGGTCCGCCCCGCCTTCCAGTGCCATCAGCGTCCGTTCGTATTTATCCATTAGGGCAGGCTCTCCGCGCTGTGTGAAATTTCCGCTCATTACGATGATACAATAATCGGCGCCGGCGATCTGCCGTGCCTTGCGCAGAAGATAGGCATGGCCATTGTGGAATGGATTGTATTCAGCGATGATGCCGATGGTCTTCATGGTTTGTCTGTGTCCTTTCTTTGCGGCAGTGCAGAGCGCCGCGTGTCAGATCAGCAGTCTCCTGCATAATAAGATACAATTCTCATATAATCTCCGGGATTGGAAATGGTTAGGACAAGAGGCAGGCAGTTTTTATTTTGGCGATACTGCTGCCACAGGCTGTTTTGAACCCGTTCCTTTCCGTTGATATCCACGATGCTGCCGTCCGGACAGATCATGTGAACGGCATCGCGACAGGCATTGACTGTGTCCAGAAAATTTTCCATATTCAGAATATTCAGTTTTATCATAACTTTTCCTCCTGTAACTGTGTCATTGTCTTTTACAGGTATAGTCTGTGCGGAAAAAATATTCTGTTTCTGCCGTTATCTGTCACAATCCTGCCATTTTCTCCGGTATTCCAGCGGAGTGCAGTGCAGCGATTCACGAAAAACTTTTCCGAAATAGCTGCTGCCTCCAAGACCACAGGCATGACTGATGGAAGTGATGGAATCCGTAGTTTTGACCAGCATCTGGCATGCCATCTGCATACGATAGCTTTTGATATATTCTGCGGGAGTCATATGCAGGCAGTCATGGAACACGCGAAAACATTCCCTCTCACTGATAAAGGCGGCGCCTGCAAGCTCCGTTACGGAGAGCTTTTCAGAAAAATGTTCATGTATATAAATCAGCATCTGTTTGATTTTATTGCTGTTTTTCGCCGATGACGGAGATTTTTTGTCGGTCAGCAGGGGCTGTGCCAGGTCAAAGAGAAGCAGCCATATGTTGGAAAGGGTTTCCCGCAGTTTGATTTCATATCCTCTTTCCTTTTCGGAGATATGAAAAGCACTGCGGATCAGCGGCAGTATCCTTTGCCCGGCGGTATTTTCCGGGAAAAATGAAAGGATTTCTATCTGCTTTGCGGTCACGAGGGGAGTGATATATTTCTGTTCTATTTTGCTTCCGGTTTCACCGGCGATCAGAGAGGAATCAAACAAGTGAATCAATACAATGTTTTTTTCTGCCCGAGCCAGTGCTTTTGTCATATGGAGTACATTTGCATTTACCATACCGCCGCTGCCGGCAGGAAATAATAGATTGCCTTCGGGGGTATTATATTCGATCGCACCGCTTTCCACATGAAAAAGTTCAATGGCTCTGTGCCAGTGCCACGGCGCGGACCGTCCCATAAACTTATCCAGTTCCACTTTGGAGGCGATATAAGGAAAGTCTTTCGCAAAATCCGGAAGCAGCTCTTCTTTGCTGCCGGTATGAAAAGAGATACTTTGTATATTTTTCATGGAATTCCTCTGTTTTTATGGCGCTATGCCTGCCGTGCCCTGTTTAGCCTGCCTGAGCGGCCGATGCTACAGTCAAGTGTATCATTTCTGACAGTTAATTTCAATCGCATTCACGCAGGCATCGGCTGCGGAAAACACATAAGTTTCACAATTTGAACAAAAAATGGAAACAAATTCTTATTAAAATATAAAAAATTATCAGGGCGGAGGTTTTCATGAAAAAAAGAGATGTGATACTTTTTCTACTGATTCTGGCAGCGGTCATCACAGCAGTGTTTCTATATTTCTATCTGCGTCGTTTTTCCATGCATCATGAATCAGAGAAAGAACAGCCCGGGGGCAGACTGCATGCTCTGCCGGAGACCGGGGCGGAAATTATCGCGGCGTATGGTGTGACCGGTGCCGGCATGAGTGAAAGGGAACTGGAGCTGGATTTCCTGGAAACAGATCTTGTTGTAGATGAGGTGTATGTAAGCGCAGGGGATGTGGTAGAGGCCGGCACAGCGGTGCTGCGTATTACCGACAGCTCTCTGCGGGAAGCTGTCAGGGAGCTGGAAAGAGCGCTGATGGATGCTTCGCTTGCCTGCAGACAGGGCGTGACGGATTATGAAACCGGCCTGCTTGAGGCGGAGAATACACGCAGGAAAAGCCTGATTGCTGCGGAGAGTGCGCAGACTGTGTATGAAGATACCATTGCCAAGGCGGAACTACAGGTGCAGAAAGCACAACAGGAGCTGCAGGAAGCGCAGGAGCTGGCAGATGAATATACGGCGGCTCTGGAAAGTGACTATTATGCGGTCGAATACGGGGTGGAGGAGAAAAAAGCCGCTTATGAGAAAAACATGGCGCTCTTTTTTGAAAAACTGGACGATTATGGATATGAGCTGGACGACGATGAGGATGAGGATCCCAATACATTTCGTATCGTGAAGGCAGACGGCAGGGCCGGGCAGGATACGGACGGGGAAGCAACAGTGCTCGAGCTGCTGAAAAGTGAGTATCAGGAAAATAAGGAAGAATATGACCAGGCAGTAAAAGACAGCGAAGCTGCTACGGAAAAAGCCAGGGCGGGAATGGATGAAGCCGCGGATACCCTGCAGCTAAAGCAGCTTGCCCTGCAGGAGGCGCTGATCGCCCTGGAAAAGACAAAGACGCAGGCACAGTCAGAATATGACATATCTGTCATAACGGGAGAGGAGGCCCAGTCTGTTTATGAAACCGAATGCAGAAATCTGCAGGAGGCACAAAACAGACTGGAAGACGCGAAAGAAGAAGCACAGGAACAATATGACCGGTTTATGGAAACGATCGGGGATGGTTGTATCTATACGGAAAGGGAAGGCACCATACTGATGGTGCAGGCGGCGGAGCATGGGAACCTGGCAGTGGACGGAGTCCTGATGGCATACAGTGACACCAGTCAGATGAGGATCACTGCCTCGGTGGATCAGTCTGAGATAGCGTCCATTGTCATCGGAGAGGAGGCTGCCATTGTGGCGGAGGATTATGATGTCTGTACCGGCACGGTGCGTGAGATCAATCCGATTGCCGACTCTTCCGGCCGGGCAAGCGTCAGTTATCGTGTGATTCTGGAACTGACAGATACAGCAGAACTGCCGGCCAATCTCACGGCGACTGTTTATTTTGGGATCACGGGTACGGAGTATGAGCAGTTGATGCAGGAATGGACAAAAGAGGGAGACAGAGCACCCTATGGCAGGGAGAACGGGGAAGGTGGGCAGAGAGAAGAATGAAAAAAGGCATAAAATATAGAGTGACAATCGTTGCCTTTCTGGCGGCATCGGGTCTGGCTGCCATATACGCGGCTTCCAATGGCAGAGAGGATTCCAAAGAGACGACTATATATAAAGAAGAAATCGTATCCTGCGGCGATCTGCTGCAGGGAATCACGGAACGGGGCAATCTTACCTTTCTGACCAGTGATCAGAAATTTGATGTGGTCATTGACGATACGGCAGAAGAAACGGACGATGAGGAGGAGAGCCGCTATTTGAAAATAGAGGAGGTTTATGTATGTCAGGGACAGAGGATCCGGGCAGGAGATCCGGTATACAAAGTGACAGAGCGCAGTATGCGTTCCATCCGGCGCTATCTGGAAGCGAAGGCGGCAGATGCGGGTGTCCTGCTGGAGGAGAAGCAAAGCGAGTATGAGGCGGAAGCGGTAAAAGCAGTAAAAGCAGAAGGGGTGCTGCAAAAGAGCCTGAGCGATCAGGCATGGGCAGAGACCTTATATGCCGTGGAAATGGCCAAGGCGGAGACGGAGGATGTGCTGACAGCCGATTCCCTTGCCGTGCTGGAACAGGAAATCAGGCAGATAGAGACAGAACTGGAGGACGGCTATGAGGAATATGCGGATCTGAAGGAGGAATATGAGAAATATAAGCGCCGGTATGAGGAATGGGATCCGGACAATCTCTATACATACGTCCCTCTGAGAAGCGAATATCTGGAGCAAAAGCAGCGCTATGAGGAGGAAACGAAGAAGCGGGAGGACAAACGAGGGGAGATTTTGGACAAACAGGAAGAAATTCAGGATATCCGGGAGGAGATTGCACGGCTGTCTGCCGGGGACGGAGCGGAGGAGATGGAAGCCAGACAGCGGCGGGAGAAGGGCAGCGGACTGGTCACACAGGTTTCCTGTGAAGAAGGGGATATCCTGAGAGAGGGCGCCACTTTACTGAGCTGGGTGGAAGAAGGAGACTGCTTACTTTCCGTGGATGTGTCGGAAGAGGATATCTCTGCCATAGAGACGGGAGATGACGTCATCGTGGTATTTACCGCCTGGCCGGAAGATACTTATGAAGGGTGCGTATGGGAGATTGAAAGTACGACTCCTTCCCGTAATACGGCAGCAGTCAGTTATTGTGTCACCGTAAAAATGGAAGGAGATACCTCTAAGCTATATGGCGGCATGACAGGTGATGTGACATTTATTACGGATCAGGTCACGCAGGCAATCTATGTGTCGCGCAGGGCAGTGACAGAAGAAGAGGGGAAAACCTGGGTGAGAATCCGGGGAGAGGACGGGGAAATCACGCGCCGGGAAGTGGAGACCGGTTTTTCCAACGGTACGCAAATCCAGATTCTGGATGGACTGTCTGCCGGGGATACCGTTTATATCGAGACGAAAGTCAGGGGAGCGGATAAAGCGGAAGATACCCTGATAACAGGAGGGCAGAAGCGGGATGAAAACAGGGAGCAATAATCATAAGAGGGTGATCATGGCTGCCGCCATTTTTCTGGCGATGTCTGCCATAGCCGTGGGGGCGGGGATATTTCTGCATGCAGTGACAGGCGATGAAGAAATATGTTACCGGGAAGCCATGGCAGAATATGGCCTTCTGCAAATGGGAATCACAAAGGACGGCACGGTATCGGTGGAATGTGTGGAACAGGCATTTGATCTGGATATCAGTGGATATATCGCAGAGGATGCGGGTTTTTCTTTTGCGGGCCTGGCTGTGGCCTCTCCGGGCGCCGCCATGGCGGGAAACGACGGTGATACGGGCAGCAGTCGCTTGCTGGAAGTCGAGGAAGTCTATGTTATGCAGGGGCAGGAAATAAAGAAAGGCGATCCGCTTTTTGGGCTGACAAAGGAAAGTGTGGAGGAGATCCGCGAAGAGCTGGAAGCCGATGAGGAGGAGGCGAAGCTGCAGCTTGACCAGAAATCTCTGTTAAGAGAGAAGGCGGTGACAGAAGCGGCGCAGGTATATGAACAGAATCAGATATATGGAGAAGGTGCGTCGCTGGAGTATGAAGACTCTCTGTATGATCTGCAAAAAGCGCTGGAAGAAGCACAAAAAGCCGTGGAGGAAGCACTGGAAGAGCTGGAGGAATATGGCACTGATGTTGCTGCCCATTTTTTTTGACTTAAAATTGCTCTGATTGCCTGTCATAGAATT
>CAJULA010000044.1 GCA_910587155.1 uncultured Lachnospiraceae bacterium | reverse complement strand
TAACAGAAATATCTATAAACGTAAACTATTATTTCTAACCGGATGCAGTACTAGTATAAAGTGAGGGACTTACAATGAAAATAGCACTGATTGCGCATGATGCAAAAAAGAAACTGATGCAGAATTTTTGTATTGCATACAGAGGAATACTTACCAAAAATGATCTTTTTGCCACGGGAACGACAGGCAGGCTTGTGGAAGAGGTCACAAATCTGAGTATTCATAAACATCTGGCCGGACATCTGGGAGGAGCGCAGCAGTTAGGGGCTCAGATAGAAAATAATGAGATTGATCTCGTTATTTTCCTGCGCGACCCTTTAACGCCCAAATCCCATGAACCTAATATCGGGGATCTTTCCAGGCTGTGCGATATGCACAATATTCCCATCGCAACCAACCTTGCTTCCGCTGAGCTATTGCTCAAATCCTTGGACAGAGGGGATATGGAGTGGCGTGACATCTACAAATAAGAAAAAAGCGGCAGTATCCGCAGCCATACTGCTGAGTCTTAGCTGTATACTGACCGGCTGCACGACAAAAGAATATACGTTTGCTTATGATTCCGGCAATCCTGTCAGCAGCTTCCGTATGACAGAAAATGCCGTGGCAGGGCAGGCGGATCTGTTTGCGGAGGATCTTTGTGTCGCCGCTTCCGATGTAACGGAAGGCACATCTGTGTCTCTGGAAGAGGAATCATGCGGCGGACTGTTTGACTTAAACGGATGTAAAGTCATCTATGCAAAAGATATCCACGAAAAGCGGTATCCGGCCAGCCTGACCAAAGTCATGACAGCACTTCTGGCACTGAAGTATGGAAATCCGGAAGATATCATTACCGTCAGCAGCGTCAGCGCCGGTATCACAGAGAGCGGAGCCACTCTGTGCGGTCTCAAGGCAGGCGATACCCTGACACTGGAACAGGCACTCAATGCCCTGCTGATCTATTCCGCCAATGACGCCGGGCTGGCCATTGCGGAACATATCGGCGGCAGTGCGGAAGGCTTTGCACAGATGATGAATGAAGAGGCAAAGGCGCTGGGGGCTACCAACAGCAATTTTGTCAATCCTCATGGGCTTCACGATGAGAATCATTATGTGACAGCCTATGATATGTATCTGATCTTTAATGAAGCGATGCAGTATGAGCTCTTTCGGGAGATCATCCATAAGGATGTCTATGAGACTACCTATATGGACAGGAACGGCCAGCCCAAGACACTGGATTTCAAATCAACGAACCAGTATCTCCAGGGTGCCTGCCAGGCGCCGGAAAACATAACCGTGATCGGGGGAAAGACAGGGACAACCAGCGCGGCCAAAAGCTGCCTGATCCTGCTGGCGGAAGATTCTTCCGGAAATCCGTATATCTCCGTGATCCTTCATGCCAGCGAAAGATCCGTACTGTATGAAAAAATGACGGCGCTTCTGTCGGAGATAAAAGGTGCCGGTGAGGCGGACTGACAGGTCTTGATAACAGAACACCGGCTTCGGGGTTCTCCATAGATATATGTGTATTAAGGGTTGTTTTTTATTTCTTAATATTTTATAATGGGTATAACAAGTTTACTTTTAGGAGGGATTGCGATGGTTCAGTTAATCGTTGGCAAAAAAGGAAAAGGCAAGACAAAACATTTATTGGATAAAGTGAATAGCGCAGTGAAAACTGCATCCGGAAACATTGTGTATCTGGACAAGAACTCCAAAAATATGTATGAACTGAATAACAGGATTCGTCTGATCAACGTATCGGATTACCCGCTTACCGACTGCGATGAGTTTATCGGTTTTATCTGCGGCATTATTTCACAGGATCATGATCTGGAGCAGATGTATCTGGACAGCTTCCTGGTAAACGCCCATCTGGATGAGCAGGGTGTGGAGTCTGCGATTCAGAAACTGGAACAGATCAGCGGTTTATTCCATGTTGATTTCTTTATCAATATATCCCTGGATGAGCATGAACTTCCTGAAAGCCTGAAGGATAAGATCGTCGTATCACTCTGACCGGCACTGTATGATGACGATAAGATAAAGGGCCTCTGCCATAAGGCAGGGGCTTTTCACAGTGTGAACACCGCCCCGGCAGATGCCTTGTGACGGGAATCCAGACGTAGTCAGAAATCTGAAAGGTGGTATATGGCAAAAAAACGTTCCGGAAAAATCAGACAATACAGAAAACCGCTGAATATCAATCTCGGTATGGTCATATTCGGATGTATTTCCGTCTACATTGCAATCTGTGTCGTACTGTATTTTACTTCCAGTCATATTATCGGCTATGAAGTAAAGACAGGGTCCCTTTCCGTGAATAATGTATACAAGGGGATTGCGATCCGGCAGGAAGAGATTGTGACCAGTACGGGTTCGGGGTATATCAATTACTATGCCCGGGAAGGCGGCAGAGTGGCTGTGGGAGACCTGGTGTATACCGTCGATGAGACAGGAAAAATCTCTGAAATGACAGGCGGCGATCCGGATGAAAATTCTCTCTCCAATGAGGATCTGAGCGAACTGAAAACAGAGATTCTGGCTTTTACCAGTACCTTCACCCCGGAAAATTTCAGAGAAGTCTATGATTTTAAATATGATGTTCAGGGGACCGTGACAAAACTGGCCAATTACACGATACTGGAAAATATAGATGCCCTGAATGCTTCCACGGATGCCGGACTTGTGGAGTTTTGCCGCGCAGCCAAGACGGGGATTATCATATATTCCACGGACGGCTATGAACAGCTGACCCCTGACCAGGTAAAGGAAACGGATTTCGATACGACCGATTATGAGAAAAGGCCGCTGATCAGCAATGATCTGGTCAGCAAAGGAGACCCCGCCTATAAAATTTCCCTGAGCGAGAACTGGTCAGTCGTCATACCTGTTACTCCTGAACGGGCTGCCGAACTGGTGGAAGCCGAATATATCAAAGTCAGATTTCTCAAAAATCAGAATACTTCCTGGGGGGAAGTGGCCATTCATGAAAATGAGGACGGCACCTATGCGGAATTAAAGTTCAATAATTCCATGATTACCTTCTGTACCGACAGATATATTGATATCGAACTGATTACCGAAGAGGAAACGGGCCTGAAGATTCCCAATTCAGCCATCGTGGAGCGTGAATTTTTCCTTGTGCCTACGGAGTATGTAACCAAGGGCGGAAACAGCGGGGCCGACGGTGTCCTGCGGGAAAACTATACGGAAGAAGGGGTCACGACGGAATTTATCGAGACGACGATCTATGATGAGGAAGACGGGGAATATTATCTGGACGATTCCGTGTTGCGGATCGGCGATTATATCATAAAACCGGATTCTGACGAAAAGTACCCCATAAGCAAACGGGGCAAGCTGACCGGCGTTTATAATATCAATAAGGGATACGCTGATTTCAAAAAAATTCAGGTCCTGTATGATAATGAAGAGTATTCCGTGGTAAAATCGGGAACTACCTATGGACTCAGTGTCTATGATTATATCGCACTGGATGCTTCCAGTGTGGAAGAGCATGATCTTACCAATGAGTAGGAAGGGCTGACGGGCCGGCCTCTCCGGACGGTGATAAGATAGGAGAGTGGGGAGAAAGATATGATTAGAGAAAACATCGCACGTACGGAAGAAAACATCAGACAGGCATGTGAACTGGCCGGGCGCAGAGCATCCGAAGTGACGCTGATCGCCGTCAGCAAGACAAAACCGCTTTCCATGCTGCAGGAGGCCTACGAATACGGCTGCCGCGATTTCGGTGAAAACAAAGTACAGGAGCTGGTGGAGAAATATGAGGCTCTTCCCCGGGATATCCGCTGGCATATGATCGGCCATCTGCAGAGAAATAAGGTAAAATATATCGTAGGCCGGGTATATCTGATCCATAGTGTGGATTCCCTGCGTCTGGCAGAAGAAATCAGCAGGGAATCGGTCAAAAAACAGGTGACGACCGATATCCTGTTAGAAGTCAACGCTGCGGGAGAAGAGTCCAAGTTCGGACTGCCCTGCAACGGGGCAGTGACAGAGCTGGCCGCGCAGATTGCAGCACTCCCGGCTATCAGAATCAGAGGTCTGATGACCGTGGCACCCTATGTGGAAGACCCTGAAGAGAACCGGCAATATTTTCGGGCCCTCAAACAATTATCTGTTGACATAATGCGGAAAAACATTGATAATGTGAGTATGGATGTTCTGTCTATGGGCATGACCGGCGACTATGAAGTGGCTGTCAGTGAAGGCGCCGGCTGTGTACGGGTAGGAACTGGAATATTCGGTGAACGGGATTACACAAATTCCGCCGGAGAATAGTAAGGAGATAACTGCAATGGGAGTTATGGACAAGTTTTTAAATTACATGAAACTGACAGAAGATGACGACGATTATTATGACGACGACTATTACGATGATGAACCGGAAGAAAAACCGAAAAAAATGGTTGCCGTAAAAGAACCTGTCAGAGAAGAACCGGAAGAAAAACCGAGAAAATCCTCATCCAAAGTAACACCGATGCGCCAGAGCCCCCGGAAGATCATGGGAAACGGCATGGAAGTATGTGTGATCAAGCCCACCACCGTAGAGGATGCCCGCGAGATCACGGAGACACTGCTTGCAAACAGGACCGTAGTCCTGAACCTGGAAGGCCTGGATGTGGAGATCGCCCAGCGGATCATCGACTTTACATCAGGTTCGACCTTCGCGATCAGCGGCAATCTGCAGAAGATATCCCATTATATCTTTATCGTCACCCCGGCCAGTGTGGACATTTCCGGCGATTTTCAGGAAATCATCAACAGCGGCTTTGACGTTCCCGCATTTTAGATACATAGAGATAACAGAGCTTCCTGTGACACATGGGAAGTTCTTTTACGGTACACAAAAAATAACAAAATAAAAAACAGGAGCAATCTGCATGGCAAAAAAAATTACAGTAAAAACCCCTTCCGGGAAAGACTATGACATCATACTCAGCACCGGTTTTCACAGTCTTCCGGATGCGCTGGAGCCTCTCTCTCTTTCCGGACGCAAACTCTGTGTGATCACCGACTCCGTTGTAAAGGAACTGTATGGAGACAGTATCGTGGAAATCCTCACTCCTCACTGTCGGGAGATTTCCGTTTTTTCCTTTCCGGCAGGAGAACAGTCCAAACACCTTAATACCGTACAGGATGCCTACCGTTTTCTGATCGGGCATGGCCTTGACCGCAGAGATATGCTGATTGCCCTGGGAGGCGGTGTGGTGGGGGATCTGACCGGCTATACGGCGGCTACCTATCTTAGGGGCATAGATTTTATCCAGATTCCGACCACACTGCTGGCGCAGGTGGACAGCAGTATCGGCGGCAAGACCGGTGTGGATTTTGACAGATACAAAAACATGGTGGGCGCTTTCCATATGCCCCGGCTGGTATATATGAATCTGTCCGTGCTGAAAAGTCTGGACGCGCGCCAGTATGCCTGCGGTATGGCAGAAATTTTAAAACACGGCCTGATCAGAGACGGTTCCTATTATGAATGGCTGATTACCCATTTTGCGGAAATCAATGACCGGGATATGGAAGTCATGGAAGAAATGGTATACGAGAGCTGTCTGATCAAAAAAGCAGTGGTGGAACGCGACCCCCTGGAACAGGGAGAGCGGGCACTTCTGAATTTCGGACATACCATCGGACATGCACTGGAAAAATATAAGGATTTTACCATGCTCCACGGAGAATGTGTGGCGCTCGGCTGTGTGGCGGCCGCCTTTATCTCCTGGAAACGGCAGATGCTTTCCATGGAAGAATATTACGAAATACGGGATATGTTTGTGCCGTTTGGCCTTCCTATTACAGTAGATAATGTTGATATCGCGGAAGTTTTACGGCTGACCCGCTCGGATAAGAAGATGGAGCAGGGAAAGATCCGGTTTATCCTGCTGCAAAAGATCGGAAACGCGGTTTCGGACAATACGGTTACCCAGGAGGAGATGCAGGCAGCCCTGCAGGAAATTGTATTTGACGGAAAGGAAAAAGAATGAGTAATAAAAAAAAGGGTCTGCTTTTTATGGATTTTCTCTTATGTATTCTGCTGATCGCAGCAGATCAGTTTACAAAATATCTGGCTGTTCTGCATTTGAAAGGGCAGCCGGCCATTCCCATTGTCAGGGATGTGCTGGAACTGAATTATCTGGAGAACAGAGGAGCGGCCTTTGGCATGCTGCAGGATCAGAAGGTTTTTTTTGTTTTTGTGGCTGTCGTAATCGCAGCAGTCATAGCGTGGATTCTTTTTATCATGCCGGATCAGAGAAAGTATGTTCTGCCCCATATTCTGCTGGTGATGATTGCATCCGGCGCCATCGGCAATATGATTGACCGGCTGCGGCTGGACTATGTCGTAGATTTTATTTCGTTTGTCCTGATTCATTTTCCGATTTTCAATGTGGCCGATATCTATGTGACCACTGCCACATTTCTGGTTGCCGTCCTGCTTCTGTTTTATTACAAGGAGGAGGATCTGCATTTTCTGGGTATCTGGCACTGAGGTACGAGGATGGAGACTTACTATATTACCGGCGAATGGTCGGATACCCGAATTGACAAATGCCTGATGGAACTGACGGATTCTCTGTCCCGCAGTTATCTGCAAAAGCTGATCCGTGATGGTCATGTGCTGGTGGGAGAGCACCGGGTAAAGGCAAATTACAGGGTAAGGGAAGGCGATGTGCTTTCTGTCACTCTGCCGGAGCCGGAAGCGGCCGATGTACTGCCGGAGCCGATTCCGCTGGATATCCTGTACGAAGATACGGATCTGCTCATCGTCAATAAGCCAAAGGGAATGGTCGTCCATCCTGCACCCGGACACAATAGCGGCACACTGGTCAATGGGCTGCTTTATTATTGCCGGGACAGCCTGTCCGGTATCGGCGGGGTTCTGCGGCCCGGCATTGTCCACCGCATCGACCGGGATACCACCGGTTCCCTGCTCGTCTGCAAAAATGATTTTTCCCATGCCGATATCGCGCGGCAGTTAAAGGAACACAGTATCACCAGAAGATACCGGGCCATTGTCCATGGCGTGATAGGGGAAGACGCGGGCACTGTAAATGCCCCCATCGGCAGACATCCCACTGACCGGAAAAAGATGGCCGTCAACGCAAAATGCGGCAGGGAAGCAGTCACCCATTTCACGGTACTGGACCGCTTTCAGGAGTATACTTACATCGAATGCCGGCTGGAGACAGGGCGTACGCATCAGATCCGCGTGCACATGGCCTCTCTCGGACATCCGCTTTTGGGAGACGCGGTCTACGGACCGGGACGAAAAAGCCGCTTTGCGCTGGAAGGCCAGACATTACATGCAATGATTCTGGGATTCCACCATCCGAGAAGCGGAGAATATAGGGAAACCATAGCACCCCTGCCGGCATATTTTACGGAATTGCTGGCCAAACTCAGATAATGGTGGCGGATCAGATCAAGAACACAGGAAAAGCAAAGAAGTGATAAGGAAATACACGGAGGAAACAAAATGAATATTTTTGATATCCTGGGTCCGGTGATGGTGGGGCCCAGCAGCTCCCATACGGCCGGCGCGGTCCGTATCGGTTATACGGCCCGGAAACTGCTGCAGGATAAGCCGGTGGAAGTAAAGATTGGCCTGCATGGTTCTTTTGCGGACACGGGAACCGGACATGGCACAGACCGGGCCCTGATAGCGGGACTGCTGGGAATGAGGCCGGACGATACGAGGATTCCTGACAGCTTTGAGATCGCAGAGCAGCAGGGGCTTGTGTTTTCCTTTGAGAAAATCCGGCTCAAAGATGCCCATCCCAATACGGCGCTTCTGACACTCAGAGGCGAAAGCGGACATTGTCTGGAGATTCAGGCGGCTTCCGTAGGCGGCGGCCGTATCATGATCCGCAGGCTGGATGGAATCGAGATTTCCTTTTCCCTGGAAAAACCGACGCTGATCGTCAATAATGAGGATAAACCCGGATATGTGGCCAAGGTGGCGGCTCTTTTGTCCGAGGAACAGATCAATATTGCCTCCATGCAGCTTTACCGCAACCATAAGACAGGGCAGGCAATCATGGTGCTGGAGACGGATCAGAGCGTTTCTGAGGCTGCCGTTTCCTCCCTTGCCGGTTCGGAAGGCATTCTGAAGGCGGCTTATTTTAACAGTGAGGAGGTATAACATGGCATTGACATCACTGGAAGAAATTCTGGCAGATACGGAAAAGAAATCCATACCTTTCTGGGAGGCCATTCTCAGGGAAGATATGGCCGAGCGGAATGTTTCCCGGGAAAATTCCATGAAAAAGATGACAGATACCTGGCATGCCATGCTGCACGCGTCGGATTCCTATGAACCCGGACGCAAATCAGCCAGCGGCCTGACCGGAGGGCAGGGGCAGCGGATGGAACAGTATTGCCAAACGAATCAGCCTCTGTGCGGTCCCTTTATGGGGCAGGTTATCATGGAAGCGCTGAAAACGGCGGAATCCAATGCCTGTATGAAACGAATCGTGGCTGCGCCCACGGCAGGGGCCAGCGGTGTCCTGCCGGCAGTTCTGATTCCCTGTTACAGGGAGCATGATATCCGCGAGGAGCAGATTGTACAGGCTATGTATACCGCAGCGGGAATCGGACAGGTCATTGCGGCCAGGGCTTCTGTCAGCGGTGCGGCAGGCGGTTGTCAGGCAGAGATTGGCAGCGCATCTGCCATGGCGGCCGGTGCCCTCGTCTCCTTAAAGGGCGGCAGTGGAAAACAGATTGTCCATGCCGCCGCCATGGCTCTGAAAAATCTGCTGGGGCTGGTCTGTGACCCGGTGGCCGGACTGGTGGAAGTCCCCTGTGTAAAACGGAATGTGATCGGGGCGGTAAACGCCATCTCCTCCGCGGATCTGGCGCTTGCCGGAATTGAAAGCAGGATCCCGCCGGATCAGGTCATCGACGCCATGCGGGAAGTGGGCGATAAAATGGACAGTTCTCTGCGCGAGACAGGAAAAGGCGGTCTGGCCGCCACCCCTGCCGGAAGGGCGGTTAAGGCACCTGGTGATTTCTAGTCAGTAACAACTTGTAAAACGGCATTTTTTTCTGTATACTGAAAAGGAAAGGTGGTGCTTTGTATGAATACAATCATTACAATCGGGCGGCAGTACGGCTCTGGCGGCCGGGAAATCGGGGAAAAGGTAGCCGCACATTTCGGAATCCGGTTTTATGACAAGGAGCTTCTGACCCGGGCGGCAAAAGAGAGTGGTTTCTGTGAAGAGATGCTGGCCAATCACGACGAGCGTCCGACCAATTCATTTTTGTATAATCTGGTTATGGATACGTATTCTTTCGGCTATAACGCTTCTTCCTTTGTAGATATGCCCATCAGTCAGAAAGTGTTTCTGGCCCAGTTTGATACAATCAAGAAAATTGCGGGAGAGGGGCCCTGTGTCATCGTGGGAAGGTGTGCGGACTATGCCCTCAGTGACTGGGACAACTGCCTGAACCTGTTTATCTATGCGGATGAAAAAGCCCGTGTCCGCAGGATCTGTCAGAAATATGAACTGAGCGAATCCAAAGCCAGAGATATGATTCTCAAGAAGGACAAACAGCGTCAGAGCTATTATAATTATTATTCCTCCGGTAAGTGGGGGCGCGCAGACAGCTATGACCTCTGTATCAACAGCAGTGTGCTGGGTGTTGAGGGTACGGTAAAACTGATCTGCCAGTATGTGCAGGATTTTGAGAGCCAGCGAAGCTGAATGAAAGCGAAATAACAGGGAAGAGGTTGAAAACCTCTTCCTTATTTATTATAATGGATAGGAATTATTGCGGCCGCTCTCAAAGCGGCACACAGATACAGCAAACGACATAATACGGAAGGATGAGAGGGAACAATGGATGCATTAACTCAAATGAACTACGGCTGGCTCTCGATCGTGCCGCCGCTGGTGGCTATTATCCTGGCGCTGATCACCAAGGAGGTCATCTCTTCTCTGATCATCGGGATACTGACGGGAGCTCTGATTTACAGCTATGGAAATCCTGTCGGTATGGTGATGAATACGTTTACCGTCATGGGAGAACGTATGAGCGGCAATGTGAATATCCTGATTTTTCTGGGACTTTTAGGCGCGCTCGTAGTAGTAATCACAAGAGCCGGCGGCTCCGCTGCCTACGGCAGCTGGGCAGTGCGTAAAATCGGCACGAGAAAAGGGGCTTCGCTCGCAACCTGCGCACTTGGCTGTCTGATTTTTATTGACGATTATTTTAACTGTCTTTCGGTCGGAACAGTCATGCGTCCGGTTACGGACAAACACCGCATATCCAGAGCCAAGCTGGCCTATCTGCTGGATGCCACAGCCGCGCCGGTCTGCATCATCGCGCCGGTTTCCAGCTGGGGCGCGTCAGTGGCAACTTATATCGAAGAAGCCGGTGTGGGCAACGGCATGTCCACGTTTATCAGGCTGATCCCCTATAACCTGTATGCCATTACCACCATTGTGATGATTATTATTATTTGTGTGACTAATCTCAATTTCGGCCCCATGGGCAGGTTTGAGAAAAATGCAATCGAAAACGGTGATCTGTTTTCCGGCAACGGTGAGATCAAATCGGACGAAGTGCAGAATTCCGCCGTATCCGATAAGGGAAAGGTCTATGATCTGATCATCCCTATTCTTGTTCTGATCGGTGCGACGGTCATCGCCATGGCCTATACGGGCGGCGCATTCGGCGGCGGATACACTTTTACGCAGTCCTTTGGTAACTGTGATTCTTCTCTGTCGCTGGTACTTGGCAGCTTTGTTGCTCTCGTAGCCGCATTTTTCCTGTTTGTTCCCCGGAAGGTGATCTCTTTCCATGAATTTATGGACGGCATCACGGAAGGCATCAAGTCCATGGTTCCGGCATTTACGATTCTGATTCTGGCCTGGGCCATCGGCGGCATCTGTAGTGTGGACTATTTAAATACGGGTGGTTTTGTGGGAAATCTAGTCAATAACAGCACCTTCCCGGTATTTGTACTGCCTGCCATCACTTTTCTGGTGGCCTCCTTCCTGGGGTTTGCCACCGGTACTTCCTGGGGGACGATGGCGCTGCTGATCCCCATCGGAGCGGCGATCTGTACACCGGCGGCCACGGCGCATCTGATTATGCCCGTTCTGGGCTCCATTCTGGCAGGCGCCGTATTCGGGGATCACATTTCACCGATTTCCGATACTACGATCCTGTCATCCACTGGCGCTTCCTGCAATCATATCGACCATGTGTCCACGCAGGTAGTCTATGCAGGCGTAGCGGCCGGATGCTGCGCGGCAGGTTATGTGCTGATGGGTGTCATCAATAACGGAATCATTTCCGTACTGGCCACACTGGTACTGCTGATATTGGTACTCTGGGTCATTTCCCGAAAATGGGGAACGAAGATCGACATGAGTCAGATCAGTAAAACAGACACAAAAAGAGGGTAGAAGAAATGAAGAGCAGACAGATAGCAGAAGAGTTAAAAGGCAATACTTACCCCGGCAGAGGAATTATCATCGGCCGGTCCGCCGACGGGGCTTACGCCGTTACCGCCTATTTTATCATGGGGCGGAGCGAAAACAGCCGAAACCGGATCTTTGCCGAGGAGGGAAGCGGTATCCGCACCCAGGCTTTTGACGAATCCAGACTCACCGATCCGAGTCTGATTATCTATGCCCCCGTACGGGTACTGGGCAACAAAACAATCGTGACAAACGGCGATCAGACGGATACCATCTATGAGGGAATGGACAGACAGCTTACTTTTGAACAGTCACTGAGAAGCCGCAGCTTTGAGCCGGATGCACCCAACTACACACCGCGTATTTCCGGTATCCTTCATGTCGGTGACGGCATGTTCAACTATGCGATGTCCATATTAAAAAGCAATAACGGCAGACCGGATTCCTGCCGCAGATATACCTTTGCCTATGAAAATCCGGCGGCGGGAGAAGGCCATTTTATCCATACCTATATGGGAGACGGCAATCCGTTGCCCAGCTTTGAAGGAGAGCCGAAACAGGTGGTGATGGATCAGGATATTGACGGTTTTACCAATCTGATCTGGGACAGTCTGCATGAAGATAACAAGGTATCTTTGTTTGTCCGTTATATTGATATCAAAACAGGCAACTATGAGAGCCGTATCATAAATAAGAACAAAGGATAAAAGGAGAGGAAGCAGAATATGAATGAACTGGAACTGAAATACGGATGCAATCCCAACCAGAAGCCTTCCAGAATCTTTATGAAAGACGGCTCGGAACTGCCGATCCGTGTTCTGTGTGGGAAGCCGGGTTATATCAATTTTCTGGATGCGTGCAATGGCTGGCAGCTTGTAAAGGAACTGAAGCAGGCAACAAACCTGCCCGCCGCCACTTCTTTCAAACATGTGTCCCCTGCGGGAGCCGCAGTGGGATTACCACTCGGAGATTCCCTGGCACGTGCCTGCCAGGTGGATGATCTGGGAGAACTGTCCCCGCTGGCCTGCGCCTATGCCAGGGCGAGAGGGGCGGACAGGATGTCGTCCTTTGGGGATTTTATCAGTCTGTCCGAACCATGTGACGTATCCACGGCCCGTATCATCAAGCGTGAGGTCTCCGATGGGATCATCGCACCAGGCTATGAACCGGAAGCACTGGAAATCTTAAAGAGCAAGAAAAACGGCAATTATAATATAATCGAAATAGATCCGTTCTACGAGCCTGCGCCGACGGAAACCAAAGATGTGTTTGGCATCACCTTTGAACAGGGCAGAAACGAACTGCAGATTAACGAAGCGTCTCTGTTCAATATTGTGACGGAAAATAAAGAAATTCCCCGGGCAGCACGGATTGATCTGATGATAGCGCTGATCACGCTAAAATATACCCAGTCCAATTCCGTCTGCTATGCGAAAGACGGGCAGGCAATCGGCATCGGCGCGGGACAGCAGTCCAGGGTACACTGTACCAGGCTGGCGGGACAAAAGGCGGATAACTGGCTGCTCCGTCAGTGTCCCAAAGTATTGGAGCTTCCTTTTGTGGAACAGATCAGACGCGCTGACAGGGACAATGCCATCGATAACTATATCGGAGCCGAATATATGGATGTGCTTGCAGACGGTGCATGGCAGCGCATTTTCACGGAAAAGCCCGAAGTGTTTACGGAAGAGGAGAAGCGGGCATGGTTGGATCAGGTCACGGATGTGTCTCTTGGTTCGGATGCTTTTTTCCCGTTTCGTGATAATATTGAACGCGCCAGAAAAAGCGGCGTCAGCTATATCGCGCAGCCCGGCGGCTCTGTCCGTGATGAAGATGTGATTGCCTGCTGCAATAAATATAAGATAGCCATGGCGTTTACAGGAATCCGGCTTTTCCATCACTGACCGGACGAGTCAGTATGACTATATCGGTCAATAACCCTGCCGGGGCTGCCAGGCAAAGAAAAAAGGTAAGAGGGAGAAATCTATGAATTTTCGATGGGATAAAAAATATCTGTACTGGGGCATTACGGCATTTCTCGCCGTATGCGGAAGCATCTGTTTTTATTATCTGCTGTTTCACAGCAGTAAACTCTGGGACGGATTTTTTTCCGTCGTCGGCATTATCATGCCGGTCGTGGATGGTTTTGTCCTGGCTTACCTGCTTTCTCCCGTATTGAATCATATTGAAAGGAAGATACTGTATCCCCTCTATGCATCCGTCAGTCATACAGAGAGAGCGGATTTTACGGGAAAGATCAAAAAGCGGCTGAGAAAGATCAGTATTTTTATTACACTTTTTCTTCTTGCCTTCGTTCTTTACTGCTTCTTCTCCATTGTCATACAGCAGCTGGTGGAAAGCATACAGAGTATTATTATGCAGTTTCCTTATTATATCCATAACCTGAATGACTGGCTCCTTGGTATATTTGAAAATAACAAGGAGTTGGAAGAGACGATGTCAGTCCTTCTGGAACGCCACGCTGCCAGGCTGGAGGAATGGGCCACTACCGAGCTGATCCCGCAGGCCAACACGCTGGTACGCACGCTTTCCACCGGCCTGATCGGCAATGTGATCGGTCTGGCAAAAGCACTCTGGAATCTGCTGATCGGTTTCATCATTTCCATCTATCTGCTGGATGGGAAGGAAACCTTTGCCGGACAGGGGAAAAAGATTGTCTATGCCCTGTTTCATACGGATACCGCGAATGTCTTTATCTCCAATGTCCGCTTTATCCACAAGACGTTTATCGGGTTTGTCAGCGGTAAGATCGTGGATTCCATTATCATTGGCATCATCTGTTACTTTGGCACGATCCTGATGGGAACCCCCTACGCGGTACTCATCAGCGTTATCATCGGGGTGACAAATGTAGTTCCCTTTTTCGGTCCCTATATGGGTGCGATTCCCAGTGCGATCCTGATTCTGATGGTAGATCCCAGGCAGTGTCTTTACTTTATTATTTTTATCCTGATCCTGCAGCAGTTTGACGGCAATATTCTGGGGCCGAAGATTCTGGGAGATTCCACCGGACTGAACAGTTTCTGGGTAATCTTTTCCATCACGTTTTTTGGCGGGCTGTTCGGTATCCTGGGAATGGTGATCGGCGTGCCGGTATTTGCGGTTATTTATGCAGGCATCAAAGCAATCACCGGCCGCAAGCTCGAAGAGAGGCATCTGCCCGTTTCCACGCAGGCATATTTGCAGGTGTTCAGCATAGGGCAGGACGGCACATTTCTCAGATACGATACGGAACCCGGGGATATCTCCGGACAGGATCACAAAGAAAAACCCGGAGAGAGCCGGATCGGCTTCGGCGACTCCTGGCTTTTACTGAAACGCAGAAATAAAGACCGCTCCCCGGCGCCGACAGACAAAGCGGAAGAGACGGAGAGCGGCAGGAGCAAAAAGAAATAAAACCGCAATTGCGGCGGAGCACAAATAAGTTCTTGAAAAAGGTGGGCAGATACCATGCGTCTTGTGATGAGGCCGCTGAAAAACATTCTATTTTTTGATATTAAATTTTTGAGGCACGTAAA
>CAJULA010000043.1 GCA_910587155.1 uncultured Lachnospiraceae bacterium | reverse complement strand
ATTTTTAATTGGCACACCATCGGCACAACATTGGCACGGTTCTGCTCTTTCCCCGTAAAGGCATCCATGCTATACTTGGTACAGTCAAAAATATGTAAAGCAGCCGTTTTCCATTCCGGGAGACGGCTGTTTTCGTCAGAAAGGCGGTGGTTTTACTTTGTCCCAAACTATCAAAGCAGCCGGCAGGGCGTCCCCCCGGAAGGGCAGGCACGGCAGGAACCCGGCGGACATACTGAAAAGTGAGAATGGTGATGTCAACTATTTCAGTACGGTGGTGTTCATCTTCATAGCGGTGCTCCTGCTGGCATTCATCCTGGACCTGTTCAGCATCATCTCCACCAAACAGGAACTGGACCACTGTGCAGACCAGATGGTGAAGCAGATCCAGCTTTCCGGGGGCGTCAATGGGGAGACAGAACAGCTTTTTAACTTCCTCTGCTCTCAGATTGAAGGGGCTGAAAACATTTCCTACTCTATTGACGCCTCCTACAAGTCGCCCACCCCGTCCGGCATGAGCCGGGCCATCCAGCTGGGGACCCCCTTCTACATCACCATCACGGGCAGGGCAAAGCTGGGCGGCTTCTGGAACTTCAACCTGGTGAACATCACGGTTGTCTCCAGGGGCGCCGGCGTCAGAGAGCATTACTGGAAGTGAGGTGGCGTATGAAAAAACCGTACCAACGTATGAAAGGCAGCGCAGGCAGAAATCCCCTCCGGAATGACCGTGGGGATATTTCTATCTTTACCTGTTTTTTTGTGGTGGGGATCGTGATGCTGGTCGCCTTCCTGCTGCTGTATGCTTCCATCCGTATTACCTGCATCAACATCCGCAACGGCGCAAAGATGGAGCTGAACAATCTAAGCGCCAGCATCTATGCGGACACCTACCGTTCCCAGAGGGAGACCAATTTCAGCGAATACTTAAATACCCTCTACTCCAGCGGGGACTATACCGCCATGCTGGAGGACATGGTGACAAACGGGCTCGCCAGCAAGATCCCCCTTTCCACGGATGACTACCAGGTAAGGGACATCAGCCTCGCGTTCCATGTGACAGGCGACCGGGTGGAGTATGTGTTCACCTGCAATGTCGAGTTCTATGTCTACATGTTCGGCCACTCCTACCCCGCCATCACCCGGCCCGTGGAGCTGACCGGTTACCACAACACCAAATTTTAGTCTGCCAAATAACAGGCAGCCGCCAACTATGAAAGGAGCTTATCTCTTATGAAGAAACTGTTTGTATCTAAAAAATTTATCCTCACCACTCTTCTCACGGCCCTTGCCGGATTCCTGACCTTTCGCTTTATCGGATACTATCGGGGAAAAAATGGAAATTTTTGAAATTTATGTTGGGAAAGGCTCCGTTTACTCGTAAGTTTTTTATATAAAGCCAAAAAGGAGATGACTGCTATATGAAAAAATTTTTAAAGTCCAAAGGGTTCCTCGTGACCGTCCTTTCTGTTTCCTGCATCGCCATCCTCGCCGCCTGCTGGCTTGTGGGGCGGGATACAAAGACCGCCTTCCTGCCGGATGGGCAGCCCCCAGATGCCGTCCAGGAGGAATGGAAAGATACCCCGGATGCCACGGAAGGCTCCTGGGAGCATGCAGACAGCAGCATCCAGAACCAGGACAATGCAGCGGACAAGCTGGAAGATTACCCCAAAGTGGCAGAGGAATCAGAGCAGGAAGTTGTAGTTGACTTCGTTCCCACGGAAACAAAGGAGGAAACACCGCCTCCGCCCCCGGAAGGCAAGACTGTCACGACAGCCTCCGGTGGGAAACCATCCTCGAACCCGGCCCCGGAAACAGCCCCTTCTTCCACAGATACCGGAAAGGACAGTACGCCTCCTGCCGGCACCACCAATGAAAACGGGGCTGTATACGATCCCGTTTTTGGATGGGTTGTTCCCGGACAGGTCAACCAGGCCACTGTGGACAGCAGCGGAGATCCTAACAAGATGGTCGGGAACATGGGGAACTGATGATGCCCCGCTGAGTATCACAGATACACAACTGAATACTGAAACCGGAAAACCGCCTCAGAAATGGCGGTTTTCTTTTTATAGAAAAAGATTGGAGTGTGATATTGTTTGAAACGCTTTTATGCCCTCCTCTGCGCCGCCCTCCTGTTCTGCCTGTGTCCTGCACAGGCTTTCGCTTCCGGGCAGGGCAACATTGACGGCGGCGGGGGAAACATGAACCAGGGCACCTCCACCAACTTCTGGTCTCCCGGCAACGATGGCGTCCGGGTGACGGTGGTGGATGCCCAGTCCGGCTCCGCCGTGAGCACGCCCGTGGATTTCTCCAACCGAAGCCAGGCATCCACGATGCTGCATTTCGGTAAGGTGAACAAGATCCAGTACCGGGACGGGACTTCGCTCTCCCTGCAGTCCGGCGTCCCTTACAACTGCCTGCAGCCGGCCTATTCCATGCCGGCCATCATCAACAGCAACAGCCGGCCCGCTTCCATCGAAGCCATCAAACGCTATTTCTGTTCGGAATACGCCTGCATGATGGTAGCCGATGCCACAGGGGTAAACTACGAGAGCATGCTGTCAGGGCAGTACAAGATCCTGCTGGAGCCCATTGCGTATGTGACCTTCAACGGGACAAAATACGCTTTTACGGCAACGGAAGCCGCCCTCTACGACCAGCTCTCCGGAGGGTCCCTCAGAAGTAAGCTGCCCTCGGTGGCTTTCCAGAACCTCCCCCTTTCCCTGTTCCTGGAGTACAGCGACCTGGGCTTTCCCGCCTGGACCGGCGGCAGGCGCGGGATACAGTCCAACGGGGATATCATCAGCTCCCTTGGGATCGGCATTGTCTGGTTTGAAGAGACCGAAGAACCGGGCGGGGAGATCGAGGCGCCGGACGTGGAATACCGGGTGGATACGGATGTGATCACTGCCATCCGGCTGCGGACAGGCGGACGCCTTACCCCGGACAACCCGGCAACGGTCACGTTCCATATCATGGGGAGGAGCTACACCGTCCGGAACATTGTCATACCGGCCAATGACTCCCAGCTGGTGTGGGTGAAATGGCATACGCCCGACACGCCCCAGACCATCACGATCACGGTGTCATTGAGCAGGGGCTTCACCGCCCAGGATACCTTTGTGGCGAAGATCGTGGACCTGAACGAAAAGATACCGCCCGATCCCCTGGCAACGGACGTGAACCCCGGCTATTCCGTTCCCGCACTCCCCTCCAATCCCCAGAAGCTCAGTGCGAACTGGGGCGTGTGGAGCTGTCACTGGGTCCCGGACTGGCAATGGCATTCCCACGGATGCAGCGGCTCCTGCCCGGAGGATTGTTCCGGAGGACACGGCGAATGGGTAGATGAAGGAGACTGGGAGTATGACTATACCAGCTATTCAGCCTCAATCAGCGGAACCATGACACTGATGCCGGATGATATCGTCCCCACCGCCAACGGAAAGGACATGAAGAGCGGCTACGGCGTGAAAACGGAAGTGCGGGCCGTGTTATCCACAAACTCACCGGACGGGCACCACAGCAACCCGCAGACTGCTTTTTCCGTATTCCCGGAATTCCAGTACAGGACTTACCTGCGGCTTTTGCAGCGCGTCTCCAGCGGGCGCAGCGCAAGGTTCACCTTCCAGCCCAATGAGTTCTCCACCTACGGGCGCACCGTGCATTTCACGCCTGTATGGTTCCCGGACAGCACCAGCTATGTGGTGTATACCCAGGTATGGGACGCATGGACGCCGGACGGGATGCTCTCGGTCAACCTGGATGACTACATTACCATCCACCAGAGCGTGTTTGATGACTGGTATACCAACCGTGAATAGCAGCCCTATTTTCCTTTATGAACTGATGGCCTTTGCGTGCATCGCTGGATTTGCCGCATATGACCTGAAAAAGAGGCGGGTGCCCGGCCGGGCGCTCCTGCTCTTCCTCCCCTTTGCGCTTGCTGCGCCCCTGGTACGTGCAGGGCTTTTCGGAACCGCCCTCCTGCCGCTTTTATTCCTTTTCTCTTTTACCGGGGCAGCAGCCGGCTTCCTGGTCCTGCTGGCCGCCGCACTGGTGTCAGAAGAAGGCGCCGGGATCGGGGGCGGGGATATCAAGCTGGCCGGGGTTATGGGACTTATCTACGGCCCCTCCCGTATGCTGGCTGTCCTGCTCATAGCCTCCGGCCTTGCGGCCTGTGTTTCCCTGGCAGCAGGGCGGAAAAAGGGGATGCTTTCCCTTCCTTTTGTGCCGTTCCTGATGACCGGGAGCCTGGCCGTTACCATAACTGCAATCCTATAACCGCATCTGCCTTCCCTGACAGACAGATGCCACACTTTATTATGACAGGAGTGAAAACAACCATGAAACTGAATAACCGCTTTATCTTCGGCCTGCTCAGTATCCTGCTGGCAGCCGTTATCGCCTTTGTCGCCCTGCCCACCATTGCGAAGCAGACCAACGGCAAGACAGAGATCGTCCGGGTCACAAAACCCGTGCTGAAAGGGGAACAGCTCTCGGCAGACAATACGGAGACCGTAGAAGTCGGAAGCTACAACCTTCCCCCCAATATCGCCCACTCCCTTGAGGATGTGAAAGGCCTCTATGCCACGGCAGACTTATCCCAGGGGGACTATATCCTGACATCCAAGACCAGTGCCGTCCCGGTATCCTCGGACGTGGCCTTAAACAGCATCCCCTCCGGGAAGGTGGCCATCTCCCTGACTGTGAAAACGCTGGCTTCCGGCCTGTCTGACAAGCTGCAGCCGAATGACATCATCCGGGTATACCATTTCCTGGACGCAGCGGAGGAAGTTCCGGAGCTGCGCTTTGTCCGGGTACTTTCCGTCACGGATGCCAAGGGCGTCAACGTGGACAACACAAAGGAGCCGGTGGAGGATGAAGAAAAACAGCAGTCCGCCACCATCACGGTACTTGCCAGCCCGGAACAGGCACGGGTCATCACCTCCCTGGAAAATGACGGGGTAGCCCATGTAGCCCTGATCTCCAGGGGCAATGAAAAGCTGGCGGAGGAACTCCTGGCAGAGCAGGACGCGATCCTGCAGGAGATCTACTTCCCGGAGCCTTCCGATGAAGAAACCGAGGAAACGGACGGGGAAGGGGAAACAGAAGATCCGGAAATGGACGCTGCAGGGGAAACCGGGGAAGACTCCGCCTCTGCGGAAGAAAAGGAATCCGGAACCAGTGGGGAAAGCTCCCCTGATAAAGAAAGAAACAAGGAAGAAAACAAGACCTGACCGCAGGCAGAAAGGAGGAATGGTTTCCATGTCCAAAACAATCACGGTCTGGGGCAGCCCCGGCAGCGGCAAATCCATGTTCTGCTGCATCCTTGCCAAAGCGCTGACCCGTGACAAACGAAAGGCCATCATCATCAGCGGGGAGCCCGGCATCCCCATGCTCCCGGTATGGCTCCCGGAACAGATCACCACCACAGCCGTCTCCATCGGCCAGGTCCTGACCAGCGTGGAGATCGACACATCCCAGGTAGCCAGCCATGTGACAGTTCTGAAGAATTACCCCTATATCGGCCTTATGGGATACTGCGCCGGGGAGAACCCGTTAAGCTATCCGGAGACAGACTACCAGATGGTCCTGCAGCTCATATCCTCGGCAAAGAAACTGGTGGATTACGTCATCCTGGACTGCGGTTCCGCCATGACCAACGTATTCACGCCTGCCGCCATTGAATCCGGAGACCTGGTGCTCCGCATCGTGACGCCGGATCTTAAGGGCATCAATTACCTGAAAGCCCACCAGCCCCTGCTGGTAGACGGACGTTTCCATTACCATGAGCACATGACCTTTGCGGGCATGGCCCGCCCCTTCCACGCCTTTGACGAGATGGGGTACATCATCGGCGGCTTTGACGGCCTCCTGCCCTACGGGAAGGAAATCGACCGCTGCGCCACCGAAGGGGGCATGTTCCAGGCCATCAAATACTGCAACTCCAAATATACCGCCTCCTTAAATAAGGTCCTGGATGCCCTGGAACAGATGGAGCTTGCCGAGCAGCAGGAAGAGGATGCCTATGAAATGGAATATGGCGACGGGGCATACGCAGAGGAGGAGTATGGACAGGAACCGGACGGGGAGGACGAATACGATGAATAACTTAAATGATATTTTCTTTGCCCCCACGGAAAACGGCGACCTGACCTATGAGCAGGTGCTGGAGGATGTGCAGCGCTATTTTTCCGAAAACCACGCTTCCACCATAGCCGGCGCCGGGGAAAATGATTCGCAGCGTGCTGTCACCGTGTTAAAGGAGCTGATGGTGCAGTACCTGGTGAAACGCAAATACGCCATCAAAGGGCTTACCACCGAGCAGCTGTGTGCCAGGCTTTATGAGGACATGGCCGGCTACTCCTTCTTAAAGAAATGGATCTACCAGCCGGGTGTGGAGGAGTGAACATCAACGCCTACAACGATATCGAGGTCATTATGAACAGCGGGCGCAGCATCAAGATCCCGGACCGGTTTTCCTCCCCACAGCATGCCATTGACGTGGTGCGGCGGATGCTGAACGCCTGCGGCATGGTCATTGACGACACCATGCCCTCGGTCATCGGCTTCCTGGACAAGAACATCCGTATCTCCGTGGATAAGACGCCCATCGTGGATTCGGAAGTGGGCATCAATGCCTCCATCCGTATCGTCAACCAGAATACGGTGTCCGAGGAAAAGCTCCTGGATTCCGGGAGCGCCACGCCGGAGATGCTCCACTTCCTGACCGCCTGCATCCGCTACGGGGTTTCCGTGTGCATTGCCGGCTCCACCGGTTCCGGGAAGACCACCATCATGGCATGGCTCCTATCCAACGTGCCCAACAACCGCCGCCTTATCACCATAGAGGAAGGCAGCCGGGAGTTTGACCTGGTGAAACGGGACGAAGACGGGAATATTTTAAATTCCGTGGTCCACCTGCTCACAAGGCCCCACGAAAACCCGTCCATGAACATCAACCAGGACTTCCTTCTGGAGCGTGTGCTGCGGAAACACCCGGACGTGATCGGCGTGGCCGAGATGCGGTCGGCGGCAGAGAGCCTGTCGGCGGCGGAAAGCTCCCGTACCGGCCACACGGTCTGCACCACCATCCACTCCAACTCCTGCGAGAGCACCTACCGGCGTATGATGACCCTTGCCAAGCGGAAGTACAGCATGGACGATTCCATCCTGATGCAGATCATGGTGGAGGCATACCCTGTGGTGGTGTTCACCAAACAGCTGGAGGACCGCTCCCGGAAGATCATGGAGATCATCGAGGGGGGAGGATTACCTGGACGGGAAGCTGATGTACCGTTCCCTCTATAAATATGAGGTAGTGGACAACGTGACCGATGAACACGGGGCCGCCCATGTGGTAGGCCGCCACCGCAAGATGAGCGCCATGTCCGAGACACTGAAAAAACGGCTGCTGGACAACGGCATCTCCCACAAGGAACTGCAGGAATTTTTAGACAGCGCCCCTCCCCGTAAAGGGGCTTCGGGGAAACAGCCGTCAGGAAAGGAGGTGTAGGCATTGCACTGGATCTATCTTATCTGTTTTACCCTGCTGAGCGCCGGGCTTCTGGCTCTCTTCCAGGTGCGGCCGCGGGACTTTACGGACGTTATCTTCAACACCGGCAGAAAGACCGCCACCCTGTCGGATGAGCTGAACGTGCTCATGGGGACGCCGGCCAGGGGGTTTTTCAACCAGGACTAAGAGATCCGGCAGATCTTAAAGGACACCGGGCGGGCTGACCGCTATGAGGCAGTCACCCGGCTGACCCTGATCCTTTTTGCGGTAGGGGCGGTGCTGGCGCTGCTGATCGGCAACGTGTACCTGGTCCCCATTTTAGGCATAAGCTTTTCCCTGGTGCCCATATGGTATCTGCGCAGCACGGCGGCCAGCTACAAGAAGCATCTGAACGAGGAGCTGGAGACCGCCATCTCCATCATCACCACGTCCTACCTGCGGACGGAGGACCTGCTGCGCTCCGTAAGGGAAAACCTGCCTTACATCAATGAACCAATAAAAGCCAACTTCTAGGCATTTGTATATGAGAGCGAACTGATCAACGCCAACATGACCAGCGCCATCAACTCTTTGAAGATGAAGATACCCAACCGGGTATTCCACGAGTGGGCCAATATCCTGATCCAGTGCCAGTCGGACCGTTCCATGAAGAATACGCTGCCCACCATTGTGCAGAAATTCTCCGATGTCCGTGTGGTGCAGTCGGAGCTGGAAGCCATGATGCAGGGCCCCCGGCGTGAAGCCATTACCATGATGTTCCTGGTGATCGCCAATGTGCCCCTGCTGTATTTCCTGAACAAAGACTGGTTCCATACCCTGATCTACACCACGCCGGGAAAGATTGCCCTGGCCATCTGTGCGGGCATCATCCTGTTTGCCTTCACGCAGATCATGAAGCTGAGCAGGCCCATCGAATACGGAGGTGACGGAACATGACCCTGTTAGCACTGATCGCCATTATCTTTTTTGGCTTTGCCACCTATAACCTGTCCTCGGCCTTTGCGGACATCCCCACCAGCAGGACATCCAAGATGATGATGCTGGCAAAGAAACAAAAGGGCGCCAAAAACGAACAGCTCCTGGATGTGTATATCACCAAAGTCGCAAAGCTGTTTGCCCCTTACCTGCGCCTGGACCGGCTGAAACGGAACAAGCTGCAGGCGGCCCTTACCATCGCCGGGCTGGAACTGACACCGGAAGTATACACGGCCAGGGCCTGGGTAACTGCCGGGGCCGTAGGGCTTTGCGCCCTCCCCATGGCGTTCCTGATGCCGCTGTTTGTGCCGGTCCCGATCGGCACTGCCGTGGCGCTCTGGTTCTCAACCTATTATGCGGCTTTTGATTTTGTAAAAAAGAGACGCAGGCTCATCGAGGCGGAGATTCCCCGCTTTGCCCTGACTATCGGGCAGAACCTGGAAAATGACCGGGATGTGCTGAAGATACTCACCTCTTACCGCAGAGTGGCAGGCCGGGACTTCGGGGCGGAGCTGGACCAGACCATTGCGGACATGAAGACCGGCAACTATGAAAACGCCCTGATCCGCTTTGAGACCCGTATCGGAAGACCCATGCTCTGGGATGTGGTACGGGGCCTGGTGGGTGTCCTGCGCGGGGACGACCAGCGGATGTACTTTAAGATGATCTCCATTACACAGCAAATTTATAAGGAGGTTATACCTAAATCCCTGAAGGAACAAAAATGCCGCAACCCTTGAAGTTACGGCATTTAAACGTCCCCGAGACGACTTGAACGTCCGACCTATCGCTTAGGAGGCGATCGCTCTATCCAACTGAGCTACGAGGACTTAAACAACATAAAATTTATAAAATCTGATCAAACTGACGATTTACGTCAGCGATACTCACTTAGACAGTGTAACATAAACACAAAATAATAGCAAGAGTACAATGACAGGTTCTCTTAAAATTTTAGCGGACCAATAATAATGGAGACAAACCGTCCTGTCTGCATGGTTACATAGACCGGACGGTTATGTTTTATGACACTGTATCCGGAAAGTTGATATATCCCTGCATCCAAATGATTCCTTTAAAGCGTCTTCCCATCTCCGGTTCACCTAAAAGATCCTCTTCATTAATACATAGATTAAAAATCAGATCATTGCAGTTAATAACCATATGATAGACATTTTCACCTGTCAGTTCATTCTGTACTTTTTGACATTCCACGATTTCACCAAGGATGGAATACTGATCACACTCCACACCATAGGGCATGAAGCAGGTATCCACGATACTGAACACATCCTCTTTTCTGATTTTTTTTGAAATGGTAGTATAGGTATCCATATCTTCCAGCGTAAGATTTTCAATCGCCTCTTCATCCCCATTGCGGGCAGCAGCAATAAGATGATTTCTGTTTTTGGAAACCTGTCTTACTTTTTTCTTCTGCTTTTCATTTTTAATGATTGGCATCAGAACGGTTCCCTGACAGGAAAGTGCGGAAAGACTCAGAGAAGTCCCTCGAACCGGTAGTTGATTATTTTCTTTATATTTCAGATAGGAAATGACATTCTGAAAATAAAAGATAAGAGAAACTCCCAGTCGCAGGTCATCGCAAATACCCGCATAGGATTCCTTTTCCGCATGCCGCTCTATGGAAATATCCTCTTCCGAGCTGATATAATTTCCTCTCAAATATGGAAAATAATAATCATAGATATAATTATTATTTTCATCGAATTCACCTCTGACCGCAATTCCCATTCCTTCGGCAAATTCCTTGCAGCATTCCACAAAGATAAAATCCCCTTCGCTGGAGAAAGAAAAATAATCTCTGTAGTTTGCCGTACGAATACAGTCTGTCAGTAAAATCTGCAGTTGCTTACGGTTTTTAATCTGTCCAAATCCTATGGCACGCAAATATTTATGCAAGAAATTCACCTCGTTTCTGTCTGCTTCACCCTATTGTATAAACGGCGATCCCTTTCTGTTTTCCCATAAAACTTTGAGTCATTGATTTGTTCTTTTATCGTCAACGCCAAAAGCATTATCTGTCTATTACTTGATTATCTTCTGACCACCCATATAAGGCTGTAGCACCTGAGGGATTTTGATGGAACCGTCTGCCTGCAGATTATTCTCAAGAAATGCAATCAACATTCTGGGAGGAGCAACCACCGTATTATTTAATGTATGCGCAAAGTATTTTCCTTTTTCTCCGCTTACCCGAATTTTTAATCTTCTGGCCTGTGCATCACCCAGATTAGAACAGCTCCCTACCTCAAAATATTTTTTCTGACGGGGAGACCATGCTTCCACATCAAAAGATTTTACTTTCAGATCTGCCAGATCACCGGAGCAGCATTCCAATGTCCTTACAGGAATATCCAGCGAACGGAAGAGATCAACTGTATTCTGCCATAGTTTTTCAAACCAGACAGGAGATTCTTCCGGTTTGCATACGACAATCATTTCCTGTTTTTCAAATTGATGAATCCTGTATACGCCGCGTTCTTCCAGACCATGGGCGCCTTTTTCTTTTCTGAAACATGGGGAATAACTGGTAAGTGTTTTGGGAAGCTCCTCTTCGGGTATAATTGTATCAATAAATTTACCGATCATGGAATGCTCACTCGTACCAATTAAGTATAAATCCTCCCCTTCGATTTTATACATCATGGCGTCCATCTCCGCAAAACTCATAACACCTGTCACTACATCACTGCGGATCATAAAAGGAGGAACACAGTAAGTAAACCCTCTTCCTATCATAAAATCTCTGGCATAGGAAATCACTGCGGAATGAAGGCGTGCAATATCTCCCATCAAATAATAAAACCCATTACCGGCTACTTTTCTGGCACTGTCCAGATCAATACCGTTTACCCGTTCCATAATTTCCGTATGATAAGGTATCTCAAATGCAGGGACAAACGGCTCTCCATATCTGGTAACTTCCACGTTTTCCGTATCATTTTTTCCAATAGGAACACTCGGATCAATCATATTCGGAATCGTCATCATGATCTTCGTAATCTTTTCATTCAGTTCTTTTTCTTTTTCTTCCAGAACAGCCAGGCGGGCAGCTCCTGCAGCCACTTCCGCTTTCTTTTCTTCTGCTTCTTCTTTCTTTCCCTGTCCCATCAGTTTTCCGATTTCTTTTGAAATTCTGTTCCTGTCGGCACGAAGGTCATCTGCTTCCTGCTGCGTTTTTCTGCTCTCTGCATCCAGAAGAATCACTTCATCCACAAGTGCAATCTTCTCATCCTGAAATTTCTTTTTTATATTCTCTTTTACAGCCTGAGGATTCTCCCGTAAAAATTTAATATCAATCATAAAATTAAACACCCTTTCCTATTCATTGATTATATCTTCAATAAATACTGAATTTTCTTTCAATAAGTCCACTGTGATTCCCTGATAAATTGATTTTCCGTCATCTTTTATGATACGGAGAACCGGACGTTCCGGAAATTTATCATTCTGCCTGACAACCATACCAATTTCACCGGTATTTGTCAATACATAACTTCCAATTGGATAGACAACGATAATTTTTAAAAATTCATCCACAATTTTGCTGTCAAATTTCGTATTTTTATTGGATTTTAAATATTCTATCGCTCTGTAAACTTTCTTTTGTCTGCATCCAATACCACATATCATTTCATCAAAAGTATCACAGATACTGATAACACTGATTTCTTTTGTAGCCCTTTTTCTGTGAAAAGGATAACCTGTCCCATCCAGTCTTTCATGATGATAAAGGATGATATCCTTACTGATATCTGATAACCAGTTTTCATTTTCAATAGAGGAATATCCATAAACAGTATGTTTCTTATATTCTGATTTTTGATTTTCAGGCATACTTTCAAGATCAATGTTATTATATTTTGCAGAAATGTAACGCAAACCCATATCATGCAACAGACATCCAATACCGATCGAATGAATCACATCGGGTTTGAAATTCAGTTTCAAACTAAGGATGATAGACAACATACAGCAGCTCAGAGAATGTTCATAAATATCGGCCGTCCGCTCTTTCATTTCCAACATTTTCTCTGTAATATTCTCTTCGTTTAAAAGATCTTCTATAATAATTGCGGCTGTTTCTTTTAATTTATGCAAATCCCTGTTATCCTGATAAATATGATTTTCTAATACATTTCTGATTTCTTTCCTGCATTTTACTGCCAGTTCATGACTTTTATTCGTTTTCTCACTACTGTCTCCCCTCTCTTTTTCCTCCCATACATATACTTCTCTGATTCCAAGATCATTCAGATTTTGGACATACTCCTTTTGCAAAACTGTACCTTCCGATAATAAAATCTGATATCCTGAAGTAATTACAGGATTAGCCAATATTTCCCCACCTTTGATTTCATATATCCCCAGCTTTTTCATAAGGCTTTTACCTTCATTCTTTTTCCTGAATTGCAATATTTAGTGCCTGTTGTTCTTCTTCTCCCAGAGCAAGTGTACATCTTCCTGCACTTATTTCTTTTGTATAAGTATAACATCCGTCACTGCTATGAACAGAATTAATAATAAATCCATTATTTTTCTTATCGAGCAGAGCCAGACAAAAACTCATTTTTCCTCCCATTTGCCTGAACGCATCATATTTTATAATGCCACATTTCTGATAGGTGCATTCCATATTATGAAATAACCGTCTGATATCCTTTTTATTTTTTTCCGCTGCTGTTTTTAAAAAATTATTATCGGCAAATATATCTGCGATTTCTTTTTCCAGACTTTTTGCATCCTTTCCACCCATGAATTTTTCTATACGCTCATTCAGTCTGGATAATTTTTTAATTTGTACAATAAGCATACTCAATAAAATCAAAAACAGAAAAATTGTTAACCCTGATATTCCAAGCAGAAAATATGCAAGATCAAGGTTTCCAAGTCCCATACTATCCAAAAGTGCACTAGACATAATTCTCCTCCGTAAAAATTTACTTCTATATACAGTCAGGTTATCTTAATGTAGTCAGCAAATCTGTCAGCCTGTCAAAATCTTCATGAGAAAAGAAGTCAATTTCAATTTTACCACTTCCATTTTCTTTGGCAGTTATATTAACTTTAGTACCATATATTTCCTTCATCCGTGCTGCAGTATCTCGATAAATATATTCCAGACTTTGAATTTTTTCCGATTTAATCTTTTCAACTTTTGGCTTACCCAGGTTTTTTACCAGTTTTTCCACATCACGGACACTTAGTTTTTCATCAAATATCCTTTGTGCAATTACATATTGTTCTTCCGGATTCTCTATAGAAAGTATGGCTCTTGCATGTCCGGTAGAAATCATCTCGTCGATTACCATTTGCTGTACTTCATCACATAATTTCAGAAGCCTCATGGAATTCGTAACTGCGGTTCTGCTTTTGGAAACTCTTTCGGCTACTTCGTCCTGTTTTAAATGAAACTCTGTCAGAAGTCTTTTAAATGCCTGTGCCTCTTCTATAGGATTCAGATTTTCCCTCTGTATATTTTCGATCAGAGAAATTTCCACAATTTCCTGGTCAGTGAGATTTCTGACAATGACAGGCACTTCTTTTAAACCTGCCATTTTGGCTGCACGCCATCTTCTCTCACCGGCAATAATTTCATAATGATCTTTCCTATCCTGTACAAGAATCGGCTGAAGCAGGCCGAATTGTTTAATGGAATCCGCCAATTCCTGCAAAGAATCTTCATCAAAGTTTTTTCTAGGCTGATCCCTGTTCGGTTCTATCATCGTAATTTTGATCAGCTTATCCGGTTCATTTGTATTTTTCTGTAAATTTTCTCCGTCGTTTTTCTTTCTGTTTTCTCCTATTGCATTTGGAATCAGGGAATCCAATCCCTTACCTAATCCTCTTGCTGCCATATTTATATTTCCTTTCCGGCTCCGGCAATCACTTCATCTGCCAACATCATATAACTTTCAGCTCCCACTGATCTGGGATCATAAATCTGAATAGGTTCTCCATGACTGGGAGCTTCCGCCAGTCTGATATTTCTTGGTATGATAGTATGATAAACATTGATACTTTTTTCCAAGTTGCTTTTAACATTTTCAACAACCTGATTAGACAGATTCGTCCTGGAATCAAACATGGTAAATACAATACCATCCATATCCAAACGAGGATTCAGTCTTTCTTTCACCAAGTTAACAGTATGAATTAACTGACTCAAGCCTTCCAGGGCATAATATTCGCACTGAATCGGAACTAAAACAGCATCCGCTGTTGTCATAGCATTCACTGTCAACATACTAAGAGAAGGAGGACAATCTATAATAATAAAATCATAAGAATCTTTTACCCAGTCTATTTCATTTTTTAATATGTATTCTTTTTTTTCTACACCAATTAATTCTATTTCCGCGGCAGCCAAATTAACATTTGCAGGCAGAACTGACACCCCTGGAACTATTTCTTTTACAATACAGTCCTGTATGGAACATTCTCCAAGAATTAACTCATATATCGTATTATCAAGTTCATTCTTATCAATACCATATCCGCTTGTTGCATTTCCCTGCGGATCGCTGTCTATCATTAATACTTTTTTCCCTTTTGCCGCCAAAGATGCTGATAAATTAATGGATGTAGTAGTTTTTCCTACACCACCTTTCTGATTGGCAACTGCTATGATTCTTCCCATTGCTTTCCTTTCGTAATCATTCATCTGATGTTTTTATGTACTGTTTCATTATATCACTTTCCTGATTTAGAATCTATATAAACTTTCGTTCATATTATAGTATAAAATACCTATATTTTATCGTATATGATGAAGCGTATAATTCATAAGCTGTTTAAAAGCATAGTATACACAGTATGTTACGATATTTTGTATCTGCAAACTAAGTCAGCAACCACCAGTTCAACTGGTGGTTTGCTATTAGCCCTCCAAAGGGC
>CAJULA010000042.1 GCA_910587155.1 uncultured Lachnospiraceae bacterium | reverse complement strand
TATATTTTGCAATATCGTTTATACTCTCCAATCTATCACTCCTTAATACACTATTTTGGGAACTTGGGAACCACCTGCATCACCCTATACCCTTATTCACAAAATACAAATAAGTAGATTAAAGGTGGAAACTCTCTCCATATCCCCAAAACCCCTTATTTTTCAACATTTTTACCCATTTTACGAAGTCTTGCCGTGGCAGATAAACAGGATTTTTATCATTGTTCCATAACTCCTTAAATATTTTGTATTCCTTCTCAAATGCTTGATCCCGATAAACTGGAATTCCTCATACCCTATTATATATAAACCTATCGATAATCACTGATTTTGACACTTTCCTCTGGAGAGAACAGGTACTCGTCCCGATACTGCGCCCGCAGTTTTGAAAGAGGTATCCCCTTGAGAGCGGTGCGCATATCTTGTTGAAGCAGGGCGATAACACGGGCAAACGTGGAGGTGTCATATGTTTCTTTCCGCCGCCGGTCAAATTCAGAGAGATTGTAACCATTAGAATCTTTTTTATAAATCGTTTCAAAGAAGTCAATCATGGTGTCCCCAATATCTCCATCAATGACGCCCTCCACAGCATCCCAAGTGATTTCTTGGGAAACAGCCTCCTCTAATACAGTACACAAATCGGAGAGAAATACATTATAAGACATTGCATCCCAATAATGAAAATGTTTCTGATAAAAAGTTTCGCTTTCGGAATCCTCGTTCAGTTCGCCATCGTCTCCAGTCAAAATTTCCAAGGCAGAGTCACAAAAACTTTTCTGGAACCGAGCCAGGGTTTTGGAGTCACATTTTTGCTCCTGAAAGTCCCACAGCAGTTCTATAGCAGTCCCTAAAATTTCCGGGGTGGCATCGTTGGGAGCCATATGTTTGTAGGAATTCCACCAGCGAGTAAAAATCAAGGTCTGAGCCAGAAGCTGAGTGGAGAAAGGCATTTCTTGAAAACTGGTTTTCATTGAATCACGCAAATTACGCATAAATTTCACTTTTTCCTCTGCACTCAGGGCAGAAAAGTCGATTTCATACATAGGTTTCATACTGTCATTCCTCTTTCAAATTTTGATTGTGATTTGATGATTTTTAAGGGAAACAAAATCACATAAAATATTATAACACAAAATATTCGGTAATTGGTAACTCTTGAGAGAAATATGCAAATGTGGATGGATGCGGAAGATTCCTTAGAACCATGTGCAACCGATGGGAACGCCCTGTGATTCAGGCGGATAGAAAGGCTTTCGCTGCCCTGTCCGATGAAGAACGCGAATTGAGCATTGCCCTGCGGAAAAAACGTTATGAGATTGCAAGAAACGAGCTGAAAGAGCTGCTGGATATTTTCGGTACGGAGGCAGATGAAAATGGATAAGACGATTGATTTTACAAAAGGCAGACCGTTATCGCTGATTATGCGTTTTCCATCCCCATTTTTATCGGCTACCTGTTTCAGAAGGTGTATTCTCTGGTTGACCGCATCATTGTCTGACGGACGGCAATCTGGAAAGGTATCTGACTTCCGGCGGCATTGATTATTTCGAGGAGCAGAAGCGTAAGGGGCGGATTACTTATTTTGGCTTCTCTTCCCATGCCTCGCCTGCAAACGGATTATGTTGACCTGCCCTGCGTAAGTCCGCCACATCCGCACAGGTCTTGCGTGGATGCTGTACAAATATTCGAATGTGGTGCCGATTCCCGCTTCCAAGAATCAGGAACGGATTTTAGAAAATCTCGGTGCGTGGAACGTGAATTTGACAGATGAGGAATTTGCAGCGTTGGAGACGGCGCTGAATGCCTGCACAATTTACGGATACAGGGGGGGCATGTGGAATCAGAACAGAATACGTTCAGTAACCATTGGATGAAAAAACAAAGTTTTGCATCGAAAATCTGCAAACTGTGAAAGGAGAAAAAATGTGGCTTTTATTCGCAATACTATCTGCCATATTTGCGGCGCTGACCTCTATTCTCGCAAAAGTAGGGATTGACGGCGTAAATTCCCACCTTGCCACAGCGCTGCGTACAGTTGTTGTCCTGGGTATGGCATGGGTTATGGTTTTCTTAACAAACTCACAGGGCGGGATTGCGTCCATCAGCAGGAAAAGCTGGCTGTTTCTTATTTTATCCGGTATGGCAACAGGGGCATCATGGCTCTGCTATTACAGGGCTTTGCAACTGGGAGAAGCCTCAAAGGTAGTTCCTGTTGATAAAATGAGTGTCGTGATTACTTTGATACTTGCCTTCATTTTCCTGCATGAAAGTTTTACGGTTAAATCATTGGCCGGAGCGGGACTGATTACAATAGGAACGCTGTTCATGGTGCTTTAGCATATTTGTATATAAACAGAGGGGCACCATCTCGCCCCTCTGTCCCTGCTTTTTCAAATCTGTTCCGCTTTCGGGTTGTTCTTCCCTATCTTCTTGGTAGCAAGATATCATCCTCTGCTGTCGAACACATGGAGTTTTCCTTTCCATATCGCTTACTGTTTCAGTTTTTCCAGATTATCATACATCTTTCCCAGAATAATATCCCTGTTTTCCGGCGTCAGCTGTCCGTCCGCCACGGCCTCATCCAAAACACCCGTTACGCTTTCAATATCTTTCTCATAACGTTCCGCAGTCAGCGGTATGGACGCGTTTTTGTATTCCAGCTCCGGCGCCATTACAATGGCGGGATTAAAGGCCGAACAAACAGAATAGCCGTCTTCCTCCCACTCTTTTTCAAATGCTGCTTTATATATAACATATTCCCCTTTTCCGTTGTCGGCCTTCAGCTTTTCCAGCGCCTCCTCCATTGCCCGGCAGCCGGAATGGGTGCCATCGTCCCCGTCTGCGTATTTTTTGACAAATTCCACTTCCTTCGCATATTCTTCCGGGGTATAGAGCTGAAAAATGCCGCCCAGCGTGGGATCTTCGACATAGCTCACATATTGATATCCTTCTGCGGCTGCCCCTGTCTCCCCTGACGGATCTTTCCCATCGTTCCCGCCCGTCTCCGTACGCATCGTACTTAGCGTCATTTCCTGTTTCGTATCATCTGTTATTGACAGCGTAAGCTGATATGCGTCCGTTTCATACGCGGTGTCCGAAAGCGCGGCACCATCGTTTCCCGCCCCGTTTTCCGACGGTGTCATTGCATATACGACGGCCGTACCGGAAAGCAGCATGACAGATAAAATAACTCCTGTTACAGTAATTTTTCTTTTATTCATAATATTTTTAATCCTTTCTTCCAGAAAATTCCCCATGAAATGGGGCGCCAGCAAATGCTGCTTTGGTCTGGCCGCCTCCCAATCCAAAAGTATATTTGCGTAAGCCGCCCGCCGGCCGCTGCCCGCAATACGCAGCACCATTTCATCGCAGGCCAGCTCGATGTCTCTGTTGGCCAGCAGATACATGCCCCAGACAGCCGGATTAAACCAATGACAGACCAGCACGATGGCAAGCAATATTTTTCGTACACTGTCGAACCGTCTGATATGGGCCATTTCGTGTTCGAGAACATAAATAAGATCTTTCCCTTTTTCTCCGTCTGCCGTCTCCGGCAGTAATATCACCGGCCGCAAAATACCGCATGTCAGCGGAGAAACGATCCTGTCGGAAACACGTATCCGTACACGCCGTACCGGAAAACAGCTTTCATAACGCGCTCTGCCCGGAATGTTTTCCGCCGGCAGCGACATCCGCGCAATATCCATGCACCGGATATAAGTCCATCCAAAATACACTGTCAGGCATATGCCGCCCGCCATATACAGAAAAGGCAGCGCCGCAATACCTGTGCGCTCGCCTCCGCTCATCGTATAAAATCCCACAGGCGGATTGAAAAAAGCGGCGGTGTTTCCAGGCACCATCCCGTCTCCGACGATTATATCCGCCACGGCCTGCGGCAGACATATTTTCGACAGCAAAGAGGACAACCATTCCCTCACGGGAGAGAACAGATCCGCCGGAATCATCAGTTTGCAGCAGACAATGCCCCAGAGTACATTCATGACGCTCCCCGGGATCCGTCTGCGCCAGAAAAACCGTGCGGCGGCAACCAGTGCGATCAGCAGGGAGGCGGACAAGCTCATTCTTAACAGATTCATTCCGCTCACTCCATTTCATCAATCATCTGTCTCAGACGCCTGATCTCGTCTTTCGACATCTTCTTTCCCGAAAGCAGGGCTGAAAACAAAAGGGGAACGGAGCCGCCGAATACCCGGTTGACAAATTCTTCCGTGTCATTTTCTCTTGCCTGCTCTCTGGACAGTATCGCTCTGCATACAAATCCCGGCTCCTGCCGTTCGATCCATCCTTTTCGGATACACTTTTTGATCACGGTATAAGTGGTATTTTTATTCCAGCCGGTCCGCTCATTTAATATCAGAGCGATCTCCCTGGCGGCAATATCGCCCCGTTCCCACACCACTTCCATGACCTTCCGTTCCGAATCAAATAATTTTTCTTCCATGATCAACACGCGCCTTTCCTGCATTCGCACTACTACAATCGTCTCTTGCCTTTACAGACTATCATAATAGTCTTATACTGTCAATCTTTACATGGAAAAGCAGTCGAATGGCCGCCGGTTATTTCAGAGCGGCCAGATTGTCGTTCATTTTGGCCAGAATGATTTCCTTCTGTTCCTGTGTCAGTTGCCCTTTGGAAATGGCTTCGTCCAATGTTTTGGTAACGGATGCGATTTCTTTCTCATAATTTTCCGCCGTCAGCTGATCCGGCACGCTTCTGTATGCATGCATCGGATCCATCACAATATCCGGATTGAAACCACTTTGAACAAAAGCTCCGTTTTCTTCGTAAGTTTCTTCAAAAGCGGGCTTATAGACGACAAATTCTCCTTTTCCGTTATCCGCCCGCAGCTTTTCCAGATCCGCCTCCATGTTCTTAACGCCCGTACCGCCGCCGTCGCTTGCATATTTTTTCACATTCTCCACGATCTCCTCATACTCATCCACAGTATAGGTCTGGAAAATGCCGCCCAGCGTAGGATCCGACAGAATATCGTCGGATATGCCGCCGTCCTCGTCTGTTCCCTGCTCTTTCCCGTCGTCCGTCTGCCCGTCCGCGGCCGCCTCCTCGTTTCCTTCAGCCTCCATGCCTGCCTCGGGCAGCCCGGCCGTCTCCGTACTGTCCGCCGGGGTCTCGGTTTCTTTTGTCTCCGCCGCCTCCGTTCCGGCGGCCGCCCCGCAGGCCGAAAGCATACCTGATACCAGGGCAAGGGCCAGTATCACACCGGCCGCCTTTCCGTATTTTCTCTTCATGGTCTGATCCATCCTTTCTCCGCGCCGCAGCCCGGCCGGACCGAAGCGCGTTTTTTGTAAGGGTGTACACCTTGCATTACTTTCGCACTACTACGATAGTCTATCTGCTATCAGACTATCACGATAGTATGAATACGTCAATACTTTTTTCAGATTTTACGCGAATGCTTGGTTTCAATAGAATATGCAAAGCATATTATTCCGCCTGAGTTATGATATTTTTTAAAGCAGTGATCATTTCCTCAAGAGTCTGTACTGCTTTATCTGAATCTATAAACAGGTTTTGCAATAGTTTATTCAGATTATCTTCAAAATCAGCGGGAAGAATCTTCGCGTTTTCTTTTGCGTACGGAACCATTCTTTTTTCACCGGGGTGCGTCAGTTTGTTCAGCGCAAAGATAATATCAAAATACGATTCCAGAAAAGCAGCTGTCCTGTGGTTTACGCTTACCATATCTTTACGGCTGAAAGCTTTTTTTATCTGTGCGTCATAAGAGGGAAGATTCCCTGTCAGCAGGCGCATATTTTTAGTGATAATATTGTCCCTTAATTCATCCGGATAGGGAATCCGATATTTGTTTTGTAAGCTTTCCAGTTCCCCGTTTTTATCGCAGAGAATCCTGCAGTGCAAAAGATTATGCCACATACAGGTTGTATAACCGTTGTATGCAGTATGTTCTTCCACGACGGCATGGATTGTGCGGGAAAAATTCCCGATATTCCTATACAGGATATCAATGTCTGTCCCGTCTTTCAGTGTGCAGTCATCTTCCGGCTCCCAAAAAGAATTTCCAATCTCCGTATATTGGCAGGATTTTTCCAGAATATATTTCCGCATATTCTCAGATGGTATGCCGGTGCAGTAAATGTATAAATCATAATCCGACTTCTCATCATAGTCCGTACCGGCTCTTGATCCGCCGAGTGCAATCGCTTCTACCTCCGGGAGTGCGGCAAGCGCATTCCATAATAATTTGAAATACATATTTTTTCCTCCATCATTTCCGGATGTGCTGACATGCTGTTATTCCTGTTTCAAAAAAACTTGTTATAAAGCTTTGCAGTTGTCTGAGCATCAAGGCATCGTCGTCACAGATCGGTATCCGCATTTTGCTCACTCCATATATCGCGCTGTATCAGTCGTTTCCATATAATACAGCATACAGCAGTCAAAGAACAAAGGACAGGTAATTTACATGAAAGGACACAGAATTGCTGGTTTTGGGAAACAGGGATCAAAAAAAGAGGGAAAATGTCGTTTCATGCAAAAGGGGTTGCATTTATGGCAGAGACGGGAAAAACAGAGGAAAGCAATGCCGCTTTGGTAACGGAAACACGCAATGGTGTGCCGGATAGCCCGGAGAATGTGGAATCAGGTGAGGATCTCAATGAGGTGCAGGCGGATGGTGCGGACGATGACTGGTACAAAAAGGGGAATGTCTATACGGATGATGCGGGGAGAAGGCTGGAAGTGTTTTTCGATGATGATGGCATGCTGCAATTTGCCGTAGACGGTCTTTCTCTGTATGATACTATGGCTGATCGTTGCCAGCAGGAAAATAACTGGAAGATTTACACCTGCGACGATGGAACAATGATTGTGTATTATCCGGGGGATCCGGCATACCTTGAAATTTCTGACGGAGAGTACGCGGGACTCTATAAGGAGGGTGGAGACAAAGTGAAGTAAGCTGAGCGGATAAAAGCGTGCAGTGTCTGGCAGTGGTGAAAGCAGCAGGGAAAGTTTTTTTATCTTTGCCGAGGAAATGTAAATTTTTTATGAATTTGGCCGCAAAGTCCTTTACAAAATGTCTCTGATGTTTAGAATTGGGTAAATGGAAGCCATATTTTTGGAAAGGACGGAATCAATCAATGAGACTGATATTTATCAGGCATGGAGATCCTGATTATGAGCATGATACGCTGACAGAGAAGGGGTTGCGGGAAGCGGCGCTTCTGGGAGAGCGGGTAAAGGACTGGGATGTGGACGCACTGTATGTGTCCTGCCTGGGCAGAGCGAGGAAGACGGCGCAGCCGGTGGAGGCGGCGCTTGGAAGAGAAGGGATCGTATTGGACTGGCTGCAGGAATACCGGGCCAAAATTGATGGGAAGTACGGCAGGGGAGACGGTCTTCCGTGGGATTTACTGCCGACACTTCGGGCAAAGGCACCCGGGCTCTACGACAGAGAGAAGTGGTATGATACAAAAATCATGGAAAAGAGCGGTGATCTGCCGTCTGTGAAAGAGGTCTATTTTGAGACTTGTGAAAAGCTGGACGAGCTTTTAGCGGGACATGGGTGTCACAGGGAACAGGGGTATTATCGGATGGAGCCGGGAAGTGATAAGACGATTGTTTTTGTGTGTCATATGGCGATTACCTTTGTCATGCTGTCCCATCTGCTGGATATCCCGTTTCCGGCACTGATCCATGGGATCTTCCTGCCGCCCACGTCGGTGACGGTAGTGAGCAGCGAGGAAGTGGAGCGGGGGATCGGCGCGTTCCGTTGCCAGGGAATGGGCGATGTGCGTCATCTGCAGGAAGGCGGGGAACCGATATCCGGACGGGGATATTTTGCTGAGGTTTTTCAGAAATAAAAGAAATATCATTTACCGGGCAGGTAACCACGAAAGGAGTCGCTTTTATGGGCGAACAGGAATCGGAAAAGGTGAAAAAACATATTTGTCTGGGGCTGCTGGCCCATGTGGATGCGGGCAAGACTACGCTGTCGGAGAGCCTTCTGTTTGAAAGTGGCGCCTTGCGGGAGCGGGGCCGGGTGGATAAGGGGGATGCCTTTCTGGATACGTATGCGGTGGAAAAAGAGCGCGGGATCACAGTTTTTTCCAAGCAGGCGATGCTCAGGGGGGAAGAAGCGGATGTGATATTGATGGATACGCCGGGACATGTGGATTTTTCGGCGGAGATGGAACGCACTCTGCAGGTATTGGACGGGGCGGTTCTGGTGCTGAGCGCTGTGGAGGGAATCCAGGCCCATACCCGCACACTGTGGAAGCTGCTGCAAAGATATGACATCCCTGTCATGATTTTTGTCAATAAGATGGACCGTCTCGAAAACGCCGAAAAGAAGGCGGAGCTGTTGTCGCAGTTACAGGGAGAGCTTAGCGACGGCTGTGTGGATTTTTCCAAAGAGGAAAAGGGGACGAAGGCCTTTTATGAACAGATTGCCATGTGCGGAGAGGCGGCGCTGGAATTGTATCTGGAAACGGGCCGTGTGCCGGAGGAGATGACAGGAAAGCTGGTCCGGGAGCGCAGGCTGTTTCCCTGTTATTTTGGCTCTGCCCTGCATGGGGAAGGCGTAGGAGCGCTGCTGAGAGATCTGTGCATAGTTCAGAGGCGGGAGGAATATCCCCGCGAATTTGGCGCCAGAGTCTATAAGATCAGCCGGGATGAACAGGGGAAGCGGCTGACCTGGCTGAAAGTAACCGGCGGGAAACTGACGGTACGGGATGTGCTGTCTGTGGAAACAACGGAGGGGACATGGGAGGAAAAAGTCAGTCAGATCCGCCTGTACTCCGGGGCAAAGTATGAGACGGCATCAGAGATCGGTGCGGGATGTGTGGCGGCCGTGACCGGGCCGGAGCATACGTCTGCGGGAGTGGGGTTGGGCCGGGAACAGGGAGTTCTGCAGCCTTTACTGGAGCCGGTGCTTAGCTATGAGATGATTTTGGAGGAAGGATGCGACCTGGTGAAGGCATTGCCGCTGCTCCGGCAACTGGAGGAAGAGGAGCCGGAACTGCACTTTGCATTGGATGAGGAAGGAAAGAAGCTGCAGCTGCGGCTGATGGGGGAAATTCAGCTACAGATTCTGCAGCGGCAGATCAGAGAACGGTTTGGCCTGGAGGTTTCTTTCGGGCCGGGCAATATCGTGTATAAGGAAACGATAGCCGGGGCCGTGGAAGGCGTCGGGCATTTTGAGCCGCTGCGCCATTATGCGGAAGTGCATCTTTTGCTGGAACCGGGTGATGCGGGCAGCGGGATGCAGTATGCCAGCGGATGCAGTGAGGATGTGCTGGACCGGAACTGGCAGCGGCTGGTGCTGACCCATCTGCGGGAGCGGGAGCACCGGGGTGTACTGACAGGTGCGGCGCTGACGGATGTAAAGGTGACACTGATGTCAGGAAAGGCTCATACCAAACATACGGAAGGGGGCGATTTCCGGCAGGCTACCTACCGGGCCGTGCGGCAGGGGCTGATGCAGACAGAGTCTGTGCTGCTGGAACCGTATTATGATTTTGCGCTGGAAGTGCCGGTGGGGCTGACCGGCCGGGCCATGACGGATCTGGATATGCTTTGTGCGAAAGCCTTTCAGCCGCAGATGGCCGGGGAGATGACGATAATCCGCGGCAGTGCGCCGGCTGTCTGCCTGCAGTCTTACCAGAAGGAGGTGACTGCCTATACCAAAGGGCTGGGGCGGCTGTCCTGTACACTGAAAGGATACGGCCCCTGTCACAATACGGAGGAAGTGCTGGCGCAAAAAGACTATGATCCGGAGCGGGATGTGAGAAATCCTTCTTCCTCCGTATTTTGCGCCCACGGCGCCGGTTTTGTGGTGCCCTGGGACGAAGTCCGCAACTATATGCACCTGCCTTCGATTCTGGCAAAGGGTGAAGAGCTGTCGGACGGTGAGATTCTCCGGCGGGCGTCAGAGGCGGGATGCGGCATGCAGGCGTTGACCATTGGCACGGAAGAAATCGACGCTATTTTAAATAAGACTGCCTATGCCAATCGCAGGGACAGTCCCGTATCCCGTAAGGGTATTTCGGCAAAACGCCGGCAGGCGCAGAGAGAGAATGCCTCCCTGCCCTCACGTTCCAGGACATATCAGCCGCAGGTGAAAAAGCCGGAATATCTTCTGGTGGACGGGTATAATATCATATTTGCATGGAAGGAACTGAAGGAGCTGGCAGAGGTAAATCTGGATGGCGCCAGAGGCAGACTGCTGGATATTCTGTGTAATTATCAGGGCATCCGGGGCTGTGAACTGATTGCGGTATTTGACGCGTATCGTCTGGAGGGGCATGCGGAGGAGATGGCGGATTACCACAATATCCATGTGGTCTACACGAAAGAGGCGGAAACGGCGGACCGGTTTATTGAAAAATTTGCCCATGAGCATGCTTCACACTATCAGATCAGTGTGGCCACCTCTGATGGCCTGGAACAGATCATCATCAGAGGTGCGGGCTGTCACCTTATTTCTGCCAGAGAACTGGAAGCGGAGATTGGCCGGGCCAATGCCCATATTTTGCGGGAATATGAGGCAAAGCAGGAGAGCGGGCGGGTTTATCTGGGGGATATGGAATTCAAACCATTTTTCCCATCTCAATAAGCATAATCTCATTTTTCAGCATTTCTTTGAATATATCGACCAGATTGCGGTTCTGGGAAAAGAGGCAGGCGGAATTTTCACCATCGGAAATTCTGCCTGTCAGTACTTTGACAGAATCGACGATCAGACGGATCTGATCCTCTTCTCTGCCGGTTACATAAGAAACGGCCCCTTCCAGCGGGTGGGGGATGTGGGAGAGAATGACCACCTTCTTTCCTGCCTCTACCTGTTTCTTCAGGAGTGGGAGTACCTGGGTGAGAATGGCGGACGGCACGGAAATATACAGCCGCTGCCCGGTTTCCAGGATCAGGCTGATCAGCTTATCCATGATCTGCCTTGTGCCCCGTATGGTGAGATAGCCCTGTATATCTGCCTGGCGCCGGGGCAGGCGGGGCAGCAGTTCTTCTTTTTTTTGCTGCAGACGGCGGATGACGTTGCCGCTGAATTCTTCAAAAGGGACGGCGCTGTAACGGGTCACATTTTCTTCCATAACCCAGGCGGCGCCCTTTTCCACCAGTCCGGCCAGAGCATTGTACGTATTAGAACGTGAAATACCGGTCAGTTTGGCGGCTTCATAGCCGGTCAGCTCGCCATGGGTAAGCAGGGTCAGATACAGGTTGGCCTCCTGCCTGGTGAGGCCGAAATGGAGAAGTTCTTCGGTGAGGGGATACATGTTTATTTCCTTTCCTCTTACTACAAAAGTCTCAATTCTTTGTATGCTCTATTGTACCAGCTACAATCCCAATAATAAAGTCTTTTAAGAAAAGAAGAATCCCCAGACTGTACACTGCTACGGTTTGGGGATTTATTCTATGTTTGCATGAAACTGTCATGGATAACTGCAATAGTGTTCCTAAAAAATACTACAAATCAGAAAAACGGGATTGACAGATGAAAACGGCTGTGGCATGCTATCATAGACAGATAAAAAGAAAGGATGTTATGGAAGATGAAAAAGAAGCCTTTTGTTACACTTTCCCAGGTACAGGAGATTGCAAAGGAATATCCGACGCCGTTTCATATCTATGATGAGAAAGGAATCCGGGAAAATGCCAGAAAGCTGAAAGCGGCTTTTGCGTGGAACAGGGGATTTAAGGAATATTTTGCGGTAAAGGCCACGCCCAATCCGTTTCTGATGGAAATTTTGCGGCAGGAAGGGATTGGCGTGGACTGTTCCTCCTATACGGAGCTGTATCTGTCCGAGAAGGTGGGGTTTTCTGGGGATGAGATTATGTTTTCCTCTAACGTGACCCCGCGGGAGGATTTTAAACTGGCGTATGATCTGGGTGCGATCATCAATTTTGACGATATCACGCATTTGAAGTTTTATGAAGAGATCGCGCCCTTTCGGGAAACGATGTGCTGTCGTTTCAATCCGGGCGGTGATTTTGCCATTCAGAATGATATCATGGACAAGCCGGGGGATGCGAAATATGGCATGACCAGAGAGCAGATGAAGGAGGCTTTCCGGTATATGAAAGAAAAAGGAGTGAAGCATTTCGGGATTCACGCTTTTTTGGCCAGCAACACCATTTCGGAGGCGTACTATCCCGCCCTGGCAAAGATTCTGTTTACATTGGCGGTGGAGATGAAGCGGGAACTTGATATTCATATTGCCTTTATCAATCTCTCCGGCGGAGTGGGGATTCCTTACCGGCCGGATGAGGAGCCAAACGATATTATGGCTATCGGCGAGGGTGTCCGCAGAGCCTATGAGGAGATCCTTGTGCCGCAGGGCATGGGTGATGTGGCGATCTATACGGAGCTGGGGCGTTTTATGCTGGCCCCCTATGGCGCGCTGGTGACACAGGCCATTCATGAAAAGCATATTTACAAAGAGTATATCGGCGTGGATGCCTGCGCGGCCAATCTGATGCGGCCCGCTGTATATGGTGCGTATCACCATATTACGGTGCTGGGGAAGGAAGACGCACCGACGGATCATGTCTATGATGTGACCGGCGGACTTTGTGAAAACTGTGATAAATTTGCGATTGACCGTCCTCTGCCGGAAATTGTTCCCGGAGATTATCTGTTTATCCATGACACGGGCGCCCATGGGTTTTCCATGGGATACAATTATAACGGAAAACTGCGCAGCGCGGAAATCCTGCTGAAGGAAGACGGCAGTATGCGCCTGATCCGGCGAGCGGAGACAAAGGAAGATTATTTTGCCACCCTGGATCTGGAGCATGGCTTTGAGCCATAAAGAGAAAATTTTCTATAAAAACTCCTGGTATAACAGACACTTTATTCAACGTTCCTGTCGTGAATAAGGTGTCTGTTAAGCGTTGATAAGAAAACGGAAAATGATGCAAAAACGATACATTGCTGATGGGAAAATGATGCATCTGTGCGTTATCCTGAATCAAAACAAGGGTTTCCCGTAAACGGGAGGCCCATAGCGTATTCGAGGTGATGACATGAGAACAGACAAAGTAAAAAAAGGAGTGAGTTTAGGTATTCTGCTTTTCCTGACAGGATGCATTGTGGCAGCAGGTGCAGGATCAGTAAGAGGTATCCAGGGGGAACGGCAATTACAGGAGATCCTGCAGACGGAAGCAGAGACAGAAACAGAAGCAGATGCGCAGCAGGCCGGCGCAGAAGGGCGGGAGGATGCGGAAGACGCCTTTTACGTGCAGGGTCTTCAAAATCTGCATCAGGGCAACAGCATACTCTATGCGGGCGGATATTATTACTTCAGAAGCCAGACAATGAACTATTCCTTATGCCGCACGAGAGGGAGGGGGATGCCGGTAGAGATCGTGGCTGATCAGATTCCGGGATCTATCTATGTCCGGGAAGATCAGGTCTATTTTATCAATGTCAGTGACAACAGGACCCTTTATCGTGTGGGGACGGATGGAAGCGGGCTTGAGAAACTTTCTGATTTTCCGATGCAGGAGCTGATCGTGTTGGGAGATCAGATTTATTTCCGTTCTGTTTATGACAGGGAATACGACCCATTTTACCAGCTGACGGAAGAGGCGGCGGAAGGCGACCGGTATCTTTATTCCATGCATCTGGATGGAAGCGGCTGTGAACTGCTGATTCCCAGTGTATGCATGGAGTTTGTGACGGACGGAGAATGGCTGTATTATCTGCTTTATGAAGAAGGCAAGGGGTACATACTTTATAAAAACAGTCCGGACGGGCAGCAGGAGCAGCAAGTCCTGCAGAAAGAAGAGCGGATATGGGATGTGCTTCCTTATCGGGGAGATTTGTACTGGGTGGATGTGGATCAGGAGCAGCTGGTGCGTCTGCATGCACAGGGAGAGGAGGAGATCCTTGCGTCTGATGTGTGGCGTTTCAGCATCGCCGATGGACAGGCATATGTCATGAACGAAGAGGAGATACGGACGATAGAGTTGACGACAGGAAAAGAACACCCTCTGGTAAAAAGGGAAAACATTGCGGGAGACGATGGTCAGGGCAGGGAAGATACGTATCCCTGGTATGCCGGGAGTTATAACAGAGGTATCTTTCTGGTAAACGGACAGGTGTTTGCAAGATATTATGAATCTGCCCAAAAGGGTGTCCTCTGGCATATTCTGGACGGGGACGCTTTTGTTATATTTGAGGATATGGAACCATTGGAGGCGGAAGCGCTGGTGTTGGACACTTCTCTTTTGTATGATTGCAATTATTATTATCCGGGCAGAATGGATGAGGAGGCAAAGCGATATCTGGATACGGAGGGAGACTATTGCTATGAGGCATCTTATGGAACAAGAGAAGATGGCTCCTCTTATGGAAATTTCAGCATCACGCTGCCCAGATTTAATTCTGAGCTTGCCTCTTACAGGCAGTTAAACCAACAGATGGAAAGACTTCTGGAGCTTGCTTTAGAAGATAAAGATTCCTTTTTTCAGGAGATCGGGGAACTGGATGAGGATGCGTGGATCACCTGGCACAGAGAACATGGATATGACCATTTATATATTGGGGAACAATATATTTCCATGTATTATTTCCGAGGAGGCTATGAAGGCGGAATGCGGGAGTGGAATAATTCCATGCCTTTGATTTTTGATCGGGAGAGCGGACTTATGCTGCATATGGACGATCTCTTTACGGTGGAAGAGAGCGTGTATAAGAAGCGCCTGACAGGTGCGGTTTATAAGTATTGTGAGATGACAGGTCAGGATTGGTGGAACGAAGCATTTGATAATAATGTGCTGGTAAAAAATCTGGGAGATCTGAGATGCTATCTGACTCCGGACGGGATCGTATTATGTTATGAAAGATATGAGGTTCAGGCTGGCTGCGCCGGCAGACCTACGTTTGAAATCCCTTATGAGTGGTTTGCGGATATTTTCAGGCAGTAGTTGGCTGAAAAATATAAGTAACCGCAAATATTTATCGTATTACAATAAAAATTTATTGACACTTGGAAACGCGGGTGGTAGAATAAGGAAATCCGGGAAGGTCTGGGATACAGGCATGACCGGATCTTATGTGTCGGAAATGAATATCTGGGTATAAAAGTCCGGGCAGGGAGGACAGGAGGTCGTACATGAGTCAGAAAGGGCTGGCCAATTCTTTAAAGGCGGTTATCATCGGTGTGGCTGTCTGCGGTCTGGTGATTTACTTTTATTTTCTTCCGGTTTGGGGCAGGACGATCATACAGTCTGCCCCGGCATATGAGAATTGTTATCTACCGTGGATGATTTTTTTATGGATCACAGGGCTTCCCTGCTACCTGGTTCTGTTATGTGGCTGGAAGATTTCCACAGAAATCGGTGCAGACCGTTCCTTTACCGATCTCAATGCCAGACTGCTTACCTATATATCCGCACTGGCAGCGTTTGACTCGGTGCTGCTGTTTGTGGGGAGTGGTGTTTTCTATGTGCTGGGAATGAGCCATGGCGGCCTGATGCTGCTCTGCATCATGGTGGCTTTTGCGGGAGTGACCGTGACGGTAGCTGCGGCAGTGCTGTCCCATCTGGTGTACAAGGCGGCAGCGCTCGAGGAAGAGAGCGAGCTGACCATTTGAGAAGAAGGTGGGGATATGATTATCATAAATGTGGACGTCATGCTGGCCAGACGTAAGATGAGCGTAACCCGGCTGTCGGAACGGGTGGGGATAACCATGGCCAATATTTCCATTTTAAAAAACGGCAAAGCCAAGGCCATCAAAATAGATACACTGAACAAAATCTGCGCCGCACTCAACTGCCAGCCGGGAGATATTCTGGAATGGCAGCCCGATGAGCAGCAATGAGATGTAATATGATGCGGAACTTAGACAGCATCATGCCGGAAGATGCGGGATAGATGGATGGAAGCGGAGCGGACAGGAATCTATCCGGTGAAGGCGCATTTGAAGGAATGATGCGGAACTTAAAATAGGGAGGATAAAATATGTATGGGAGAATGAATATGTACGGGGAACTGAACGGGGATGAGAAAGAGCGGGAGCGCGTTGTGCAGCCCGGGCCTGAGCCGGCCATACCGGCAGAGATGCCTCCGCAGCCGGCAGGGGAAAACATTCCTCCGGCATCGGCATCACTGGGACAGACGCCGCCTGTGGCGGGGCAGACTTATCAGGGGACATATGGCCAATATTCGGGAAATCCCGTTCCGCCCCCGCAGGGGATGCAGGCGCCGGTTCAGGTTCAGGCCATTCGGGTACCGGCGTTTGGAGAAAAGCTGGAACAGATGATGAATCGCTTTGGTTTTTTCGGTCTGGGATGTCTTTTGTATGGCATTTTATTTACGCTTTGTATTTATCCGGGATTTCACGGCATTTCCGTCGTGGTGATTTCCGCTGTCACAATGGCGGGGCTCGTAAAGGTATGTCATGTTTTGGGGATACCGCTTAAAAAGAGTACCTGGTTTTATTTTGTCTCATGGGGACTTTTAAGTGTAAGCAGTATGCTGACGGGGAGCCGCCCAGTGCTTACCTTCAATACGTGCGGGATGTATCTGTTGTTTTTGAGTTTTCTCTTCAGCCATTTCTGCCGGGTGGAAAAGTGGGGATTCGGTAAATATCTGGGGCAGATTTTTATTGCGCCTTTTGTGGCCATGGGATATCTTTTCTGTCCGTTTGAGTCGTTAAAGCGGTATACAAAACAGAGGCAAAAGGATAAATCGCCGACCATGCAGTATGTCTGGATCGGGATTGCCATTTCTCTGCCGCTGTTGCTTGTCCTGACTGCGCTTTTGACGAGTGCGGATGCGGTGTTCCGCAGTCTGCTTGAAAAGCTGCTTTGCAATATTCGTTTTCCGGACCATCCTTTTTGGATGCTTCTGCTGTTTTTTGCGGGGACGGGCGGCTCTTATGCCCTGCTGGCTTACTTTGCGGACGGAAAGATTGCGGATGAAACAGCGGAGAAAAAAAGATGGGAGCCGGTGATCGGGATCAGTTTTCTTTCCGTAATCACAGTCCTTTACCTCATTTTTTCCGTGATTCAGATTTCCTATCTGTTTCTGGGAGGTTTTCAGCTGCCGGAGGGGTACAGTTATTCTTCCTATGCCAGAGAGGGATTTTTTCAGCTGCTTGTTGTATGCCTGATCAATCTGTGTATTCTTTTGCTGTGCATTTCCCGCTTCAGGGAACATAAGGTGCTCAAGGGAGTGCTGACCGTATTTTCCTGCTGCACGTATATTATGATCGCTTCCTCTGCCATGCGGATGTTTCTGTATGTGGCCATGCATCATCTGACCTTTTTGCGTGTTCTGGTTTTGTGGGCATTGGCACTGCTGACGGTGCTGCTGACAGGATGCATCGTCACGATATACAAAAACAGTTTTCCGCTGTTTCCGTTCACAATGGTGACCGTGACTATATTTTATATCGGTTTTTCACTGGCGCGGCCCGACTATCAGATTATCAGATACAATCTGGCCCACGACCGGCAGGCGCTTTCCTCCGATGACTGGTACTGGTTCAAACTGAGCAGCGATGCCGTTCCCATGCTGGAGCAGGCCGGTGTGCTTGAGGAGATCGGCTGGGATGCGGATCTGTCCTATTCGGAGATGAATTATAATCAGCGCAAATTAAAGGAAAAGCTGGATGCTTATCATGAAATGGGAATCCTGGATTTCAACCTGTCTTATTACCGGGCAGGAAAGATCCTGGAGAAATACTGACGGGTGTGAGTTATCAGGAAAAATGAGAAAAAACGAAGAAACCGGAAACAGGAATGAACGTGGTCAAAGCCCCGATAAACCGGAAGTTATCGGGGCTTTGAAAGGTATGACTCCAATCGTTCCAATAGCATTGCTTTCATCAGATCTGAATTACACTTTTTAAGTAAGTTCCTATATTTTTCTAATTCGCCCGGTGTCTCCAGCAAATCAGAGTTCGATATACAGCTTTCTATACAGTGTAACAGTGACCATTCCACTCCCGCCATTCGGTCGGTAGGACAACACTTTATCAGGACTTCCGCCTCTTCCCATGTAACAGGCTGGCTGATGGTCACTACAGCATCCTGATATTGGTCCCACAAGTCGAGGGTTTCCTCCGATGGAAATCCATCATCTTCCGGACACCCGCCATCTTCAAAGCGAGGCCGCTGAAAAAGTAGATACCACCGCCTGTATCTGATATAATATCATTA
>CAJULA010000041.1 GCA_910587155.1 uncultured Lachnospiraceae bacterium | reverse complement strand
GTAGAGCACTCGGCTGTTAACCGAGTTGTTGCAGGTTCGAGCCCTGCTCGGGGAGCTTGCAAAAGCCTGCAAACATCAGTGGTTGCAGGCTTTTGTGTATCTGAAGATAAGAGAGAAGAAATTTTGGCAGGCAATATACTGTTAACCGAGAAGCGTAATCCTCAATTGCTCAATGAAATAGTGACACTTGTTAGAGGCTAAATGGTTTTCACACAAAATGTCGGATTTTCATTCTAATCTATATTATGCAGGAATGTTAATATGGAATATTTATAAAAGAAAAATATTTACGGGATGTACGAAAAAGAAGGCACAACTGTGGCTTTCCATGTAATGAAACCTTGTATTGAATTTATACAGGGTTTCATTTTTGCATGAACTGATTAAAGATAAACAGAAAATAGATTATGATTATGGAAATGGGTATATTATTTAAAAAACATTTTCATATAGCATATTATGGCAATTTAAAAATAAATCGGGATTGCGCTGCTATTCAAATTCTGGATGTGTCCTTTTTTACAATAATTTGTGTTTGATTTATGTTTGATGAGCTAATAATATTGAAAAAGTGTGGTATATAATATAAAATATTCAATTAGATGGTGGCTTGTTGATTTAATGAATCTAAAAGGCAGGTGTATATAATGGATATAGCAAAACAAATTATTGATCAAAGAATAAATAAGATACTAGAAGATAATAGAGAAATTTTTACTGATAGCGATAATGAAAGGAATCGCTCTAAAGCTTTTTTATTATTAGGAGTTGCTGCATATTTAGATGTTGATATGATAGAGGCAGTGCAATATTTGACGGATGGGGGATATGACGGAGGATTTGATGCGGCATATATTGTGGAGGCACAAGATTCACAATTAAATGTGGTATTGTTTCAATCAAAGTATTCAAGAAAACTGGACAGTGATAGCAATTTTCCGGCTAATGCAGTTGAAAAGGCTGTGAATACCGTAAAATGTGTATTTGATCCATCTACGCAGATTGAACTAAATGTACAGAGTCGGAAAAAAGTGGAAGAGATTCGCTCCTTTATATTAGACGGTGCAATTCCATATGTAACTTTTGTGATGCTTAATAATGGCTTGGTCTGGAATCAAGATGGTCAGAATCATATTAATAATGCATTTAGAGGACAGAGTCAAGTCAGGTTTGAGCATTTTTCTCATGTTGATATCATGCGATACATTAATAGAGACCAAGTCATTAATACGCAGATATCTTTAAGCGGAAAAGCTATTCAGGAGAATTTTAATTATAAAAGAGTGCTTCTTGGACGTGTTTCTGTAATGGAAGTCTATAGATTAATGGAAGAATTTGGTGATAGTTTACTAGAAAAGAATATTCGCCGCTATTTAGGAAAAAATGTAGTTAATGATGGAATCACAGAAACTCTATTGGATACAGATAAACGTCAAAATTTTTTCTTTTTTAATAATGGAGCAACAATGATTTGTAAAAAGTTTAGTTTTAATGCATTGCAGGAACAGAACTGGATAGTTAAAACGGATGATTTGCAAATTATAAATGGGGGACAAACATGTAGAACAATTCATCAGACAGTAAAAGAAAATCCCAATTCGGATTTTTCACAGACATATTTGTTAGTACGTCTTTATGAAGTTGAAGATATTGAGAATCCAGGTATTATCCAGGATATTATATATGCTACAAATAGTCAAAATCCGGTGGACTTCAGGGATTTAAAATCAAACGATGAATGTCAACGAATTTTGGAAATCGGTGCATCTGATTTGGGATATGTCTATAAACGAAAGAGGGATAATACATTAAATGTAAATGTTATACCGTCAACGGTTGCGGCCGAGGCTGTTTTCACGATATGGCGGGAAAGTCCGCATTTGGCAAAATATAGGCGTAATGAATTTTTTGATAAATATTATTTAGTAATTTTTGATGATCTTAATGCTGCTCAGATGGTGATTGCAGTGCTGATATTCCGTTATTGTGATAATAATAGAAAGAAAGAAAGTGAACAGGAGGGAATTAAGGAACATCGACTGTATAGTCAATATTTTCTGTCATATATGATAGGTAAACAAATTTTAAAAAAGTTTGGTATCACTTTGCAAAAAATTACCCATGTTAATTTTATTGAATTAAAAGATTATTTTGAACAAAATAAGGAACTAATGTATAGCAAGGCAGAACAGGCAATGGTGGATATTCTAAGAGATTATTTTAATAATAATAATTTATCAGAAATAGATGGACGAACAATGGCGGCAGCATTTAGACGATTTGATATCATGGAACGTTATTTAAAAAATGAAGCATGGTGGGAAGAAAATATGGAATAAAACTAATTCATTTATAACTATTTGAGAAAGAGTTTTTCGGTATGCGACCGCACCCGTTGGCAGAGCACTCGGCTGTTAACCGAGTTGTTGCAGGTTCGAGCCCTGCTCGGGGAGTTTAGGGAGACCCGTAAACAGTAGTGTTTGCGGGTGCAAAAGGCCATGGAGACCGGGTTGTCTTCCATCACCCTGGAAGATATCAGGCGGGATACAAAGGAATTGATTGATGGAAAGTAATTGGAATTTGGGGCTTTGGAGTATTTTTTCAAAGCCTCAAAATTTTTTTGAAAAAATCAGTTGTAACTATTGACATTACAATATAGCTGTGTTAATATCTGGTTGTAATAAAGATATTTACAACAAATAAATTACGAAAGGCAGGTATTTATTATTATGAAGATTGCGGTAGTGTGTGCGAATGGGAAGGCAGGACAGTTGATTACAAAGGAAGCCATGCAGCGTGGGCTTGACGTTACGGCAGTTGTACGGGGGGAAAACAGATCGGCGGCGAATATATTCTTGGCGGAGAGGAGCTGACGCTAAATGAAAAGGGTGAGAGCATCATCAGCTATGCGGATTATGCTGTTGCCATGGTGGATGAAATCGTGAAAGGTGGACATATCCAGGAACGGATCAGTGTGGTTCGGAAATAAAACCGGCGGATTCGGTTGTTATCAATCAATTTATTATAGCAGGATAGGAAGCTTGCTTCTTTTAGCGCATTTATCGGATGCAAACTGTGTTATTCTGTCTGCCCTAAGCAGGTGATTGAGAAAAGGAGTCAGGAATGGATCAAGGTGAACGGAGGAAGTTTTTGATACGGGAACTTCTGCAGGAAAATGTGCAGTACCAGGACCTGGAGATACCGGCACGGGAGGATGAGCAAAAGCGGCTGCTCCGGGGCTTAATGAATGTCCGGCTTCCCGGTCAGATCGGCAGGGAGTTTCTCAGAGTGCAGGATGAATACCTGCAGGCGGAAACGGCCGCCAAAGGGATCACGGAACTGGATGACTTAAGTCCGGTGTCGGAGGGTTTCTATCTCTGGCAGGGGGATATCACCACACTGCGCTGTGACGCGATTGTGAATGCCGCAAACAGCGGTATGACGGGATGTTATGTGCCAAACCACAGATGCATTGATAACTGCATTCATTCTTTCAGCGGGATACAGCTCCGCATGGAATGTGCGGAAATGATGCGGATGCAGGGGCATGAGGAAGAAACGGGGAAGGCTAAAATAACGAAAGCCTATAACCTTCCATGCAGATATATCCTGCATACGGTGGGGCCGGTCATCGGCGGTACTCCCACAAAGGCAGATTGTGAGTTGTTGGCGGGGTGTTACCGTTCCTGCCTGGAACTGGCGGCGGAAAATAACTTGGAGAGTGTGGCGTTCTGCTGTATTTCTACCGGGGAGTTCCATTTTCCGAATGATAAGGCGGCGCAGATCGCGGTAGACACGGTTAAGGAATTTATGTTGCAGGAAACAAGTGTAAAGAAGGTGGTTTTTAATGTTTTCAAGGATCTGGACAAAGAAATCTACAGAAAGTTACTCTGAGGGCATAGGGAGGCTTGCAGAGGCGGTAAAAGAGGCGGATGCTATTGTGATAGGCGCCGGTTCCGGTTTATCGACTTCAGCGGGGTTTATTTATTCCGGGGAGCGGTTTGAAAAATACTTTGGAGATTTTATAACGAAATACCATATCCGTGATATGTATTCCGGAGGGTTTTATCCATACCCTGCTCTGGAGGAATACTGGGCATGGTGGAGCAGGCAGATTTATTATAACCGATATGTGGATGCCCCGAAGCCGGTTTATCCGGCATTATATGAGATGGTCAAGGACAAGGACTATTTTGTACTGACAACGAATGTAGACCACCAGTTCCAGAAAACAGGATTTGATAAAAAACGACTGTTTTATACCCAGGGGGATTATGGACTCTGGCAGTGTTCCGGGCCATGCCATCAGAAGACGTATGATAATGAGGATGCGGTACGGAAGATGATCTCAGAGCAGAAGGATAGGAAGATTCCAACAGAGCTGATACCCAAATGTCCCGTCTGCGGGGCACCTATGACAATGAATCTGCGTTGTGACGGTACTTTTGTGCGGGACGAAGGCTGGTATGCGGCATCAGGGCGGTATGATGATTTTGTCCGTCGGCACAAAGAGACGCGTATTTTGTTTCTGGAGCTTGGAGTGGGAGGAAATACCCCGGCTATTATTAAATATCCGTTCTGGCAGATGACGGCGGAGAATCCGAAAGCTGTGTATGCCTGTATAAATTATGGGGAGGCCGTCTGCCCGAAGGATATTGAAAAGCAGTCCATATGTCTGAATAGGGATATAGGCGAGGCTATCAATGATATGATAAAGTGAACAAGGCAAGGAAATCTTGCCCGGAAAGGTTAATCTGCCTTGTGTGGATTGACCTTTTTAAACTACATGTGAAGTGCATTTGACAGTTGAAAAATAGATTCGGCAAATGTAGAATAAAGATGGATTCTGCATTTGCCGAATGTGTTTTTACGGCAATAGTACGAAGGGAAGGAAAAGCGACGGGGAGATACGATGAAAAAAGGAAAATGGATGCTGCTTGTTTTTCTGTTTCTTTGCTGTATCGGAGGATGTGCAAGGAGTGGAAAAAAGGAAGAGATGATGGACGGAAGGGAGGAAGCACAGGTACAGGAGGAAGGGAGCGAAGATTCCCAAAAGACGCAGACGCCGGGCGATACGGCAGAGGCCGGGACGGAGTTTTCAGGCGGGGAAGCGGATTCCGGGGAAAGCAAAGATGATTTCTCTGAGAATGGAGAGCCTCTGGAGGGGATCATACAGGAACAAAGCTTTGAAGTGGAGCTTGACGGCTGGGGGACAGTCACGTTTTTATCCATTGCTCCCGGGAATGCTGCGGGGGCACCGCGGTTTGCACTGGCGAAAGAAGGGGCGGTTGTTTATGCCTTCCCGGAGGGGAGTGAGAGGAAAGCGTGTGACTTCGTGGAAGTGAGCGCGGTATCGTTTGCGGATTATAACGGAGACGGGAAAAAAGATGTGATTGTGTTGATTGCGTATCGCAATGGATCTGATATATGGAAGGAGGCGGAGGTTTTTTTACAGGAAAATTCTGACAATATGTTTTACCTGGATTATCCTGACCTGGAAAGTTACCGTATGGATGCGCCGTCAGAGAAAGGGCCTGCCTTTTACAGGGATGGTCTGCTGGAAGAATATTTACTGACGCAGAGACTGACAGATCAGGTGTCTCTTGTCATGGGGACATGGACAGATTATATCGACTATGTGGACAGTCTTCGGGGTTATCTAAGCAGTGACAGGCAGTTGATGATATTGGCAGAAAACCGGGATAGCTGGGCCATTCCCATGGAGTATGCGAATGAAAGATATTTTTTTACGATCAGGGATTTGAATTACGACGGTCGCTTTGAGCTGATTGTTGCCAATCAGGGAGGCACGGGACATTATACTACCAGCAGGTTTTATGGGATAGATGAGGCGGGGAATCTGAAAGAGCTGCAAACTTTTTTCGTGGAAGGCGATTCACAGCCTGATCTGATCGAAGAACAAATGACAGTTTACCGTTCGTTTTCTCCGGAGGGCATGCGGGATCATTATATTGTGTATGATGAAATCAAAATGGCGCCGGATTGTTATGTGTATCGGATCAGTTCTTTATGTATGACAGATGATTATATTATGGAGACGCCGCTTGCAACCCAGACTCTCACATATGAGGGCGAAGAGTATACTGCGCACACGGTCAGTGAAGATTGTAATGGGAATGCACTGACAGAGGAAGAATTCTGGAATTTTGCGGACGCCTACTATAGCAGTATGGGACTGCGTAAGGAGACGGTGTCCCTTCACTGGATGGATGTGAATGAGCTTGTGGGCAAAAGTGATGATGAAGCAGCGCAGCTGTTGAGGCAGGCTTATTCCCGCGGGTAAGGAGACAAGTGACTGCTTAAAAGAATTTCTGTGAATGGGGGATAACAGTATGATCGGGAAAGACGAAACAAAGGAAAAACAAATGAGGCAGTTGTTGCTTGATAACCTGAAGCTGTCGAACAAAAACCGTGAGATTGCGGAGAGATATCTGGATATGGAATGTCCGGAGGACGATACACTGCTGGATGGTGTGGAGCGGCAGAATTTTACTTCTTTCTGGAGACGGAGCGGAGATTATGTGGAGTGGCTTCGAAAAAAGAAACGCCTGGAGGAGCTTGGACGGTATCTGCGTTTTTTGATGCAGGCAGGCGGTGCGGCCATGTGGATATTTTTTGTACAGGAGAGCTACCGTGCCAGTGCGAAGGAACTGGAGCCGGTGCTGCCTCTTCTGACGGGCAGGGATGCAGAGGCGCAGAGGCTGGCCGTATGGGGGAGCCTTTGCAGGGAGGCGCTGTTTCACGATCGGCCACAGGAAGCCAGGGAGCTGTGCCGGTGGGGCAGGGATAATCTGACATTGTTTGCGGCGGCCATGGAGCAGTGCTATGACTTTGGACAATCCTTTTCCCTGGAAAAAGGCAGGCAGACGAGAGCCTTTCTGACAGCCGTTTATCTGCACCATGTGCAGCCGGGGGCGGAAAATGCGGCAGAGATGACAGCCGCGCTGGAAGGCTGGTTGACAGACGGCCTGTCCGTCACCATACAGCTTGGCGGTTCTGAGCAGCAGGAGATGCTTTCCTATGTGAAGGATACCAATCAGGACACGCCTTTTCCGCGGCGGCTTCTTTCCGTCCTGCATGGGAAGCTGGGCGGAATCAACCGTGGCTGGGTGGCCGTGATTGCGGGATGTGCCTTTCTTGCCATCCGTCATTCGGTGCGCCTGGAAAGATTGCTGCGGCTGATGGTGGCTGCGGATACCAGGTATGCGGGGCGGGAGAATACGGCACTTAAGATTTGCATGGAGATTGCACAGGAGGACTGGCGTGAAAAGCAGATGGCAGACATAGAGCAGATGCTGCCCATTGAAGATGACCAGTATGTCCTCTGGTGTATGAGGAACGGGTATGGCAGCGGGGTGAGGCGGATGGCGGCGGGCAATCCGGAAGCTGTCAGGGAAGCCGGCAGGCAGATGGAGTCGGAGGATTATGGTATGCTGGCGGAGACGGTGGGAGATGCCAACCCCGCGCTGTATGAAGAGCTGCGGGCCTCCTATCGGGAAGTCTTTTGTGAGAAAACGGCAAGGGAAATTGCGGGTTGTTATTATCCGGGCCAGGATGAGGCAGCAGGGTATCTGCTGGGGAAGAATAAGGTGGATGTACTGGATGCTTTTATGGTGCAGTGGGAAGGCACCCATTATCTCAATAAAAGCATCTGCCGGAAAATAGAGAATCTGAAGAAAATAGGGGCCCGTTCTTTATACCGGCGTGCGCTTATTCTGGAAGCGCTGCGCAAGGGATGCGGTTATTTCCGGCGATACCCGATTGCCGATAGGGAAAGCTTTTCGGAAGCGGCGGCAGAAGATACCGTGCTCTGTCAGCAAATAGACTCTTTGGACGGAGCAAATGGCGCTCAGCCTGATCAGGGGGAGTGCGGCGGCAATAAAGAGCAGGAGTCCCTTCTGGCAGAGGAGGAACAGGTCAGAGCACTGCTTCAGCTTTTGGAGGAAGAAGGAGTCCCGGCGGCGATGTCGGCGGAGGCTCTGGGCGGCATGACGGATGCCATGAAAGAGAAGCGGGAACAGGAAGCGTTTACCGGGCTGTGTGCGAAGCTGCTTGCACAAAAGCTGGAAAATGGGGAGAAGATCTGGGAAGCCGGTATGGAAGAGGCGCTGACAAAAGGGAGCGCCGCCGCCTGTTGTCTGGCGCTGCAGGTGCTGGCGCAGTCTCCCGGGCAGTACGGTGCGCTGATTCTTTCCTGCGCCGGGCATCCGTCAAAGCAGGTACAGACCCGGCTTTTGCAGATCTGCGGGGAGCATCGGGATTGGGAACCCCAGGTACTGGCTCTGCTTGCTTCGAAGAAGGTGAAGGAGAGAGAGTTTGGCGCCCTGGCAGTGGAAAAGTGGGAGTTGACATCCTGCCTGAAGCAAATCAGAGAAGCGATGGATGCCGAGAAAAACAAGAAGGTAAAGGCACTGCTTGCGGAAGTGGCGGACGAACTGGAAGTGATGGCTGCGGCAGAGGCGGAGGCGGCAGAAAATCCGGCGCAGCGACAGGTGATGGCAAGAGAGCGGTTTGCCGCCGGATTGCTGCGGGGTGCGGTAAAGCGGAAGGTGGAATGGGTTATGGCACTGACGCTGCCGGAGGTACACTGCCAGGACGGATCACCGGTTTCTGCGCAATATATGCTTGCCCTGTCGGCCGTCTATGCGAACATGGAAAAGCCCTGCGTGGAGGAAACCGTGACTGAGCTGGTGCAGCCGCTTGATCCCAGGGCACTCTCCGCATATGTATGTGCCTTGTATGAGGGCTGGCTTGCGGCAGGCGCGGAGGCGAAAAAGCGCTGGGTGTTGTACGCGTTTTCTTTTCACGGCGGTGCGGATGTGGTTCCCGCATTGTATAAGCAGATCCGGGACTGGGCGGATCATTCCCGGGGCGCTATGGCGGCGGAGGCCGTGCAGGCGATGGTTCTGCACGGCAGCCAGGAGGCACTGTTGACGGTAGATCAGATGTCCCGCAAGTTCAAATCCCGGCAGGTAAAAAACGCGGCAGCCGCGGCGCTTGAAAATGCGGCCGAACGGCTGCAGATCAGCCGCGACGAGCTGGAAGACAGGCTGGTGCCGGATCTGGGCTTTCACGAAAGTATGGAGCAGATATTTGACTATGGTACACGCACCTTTACCGTACGTCTGAATACCGCGCTGGAGGCGGAAGTGTATGATGAGGGCGGTAAGCGGCTGAAGACCATGCCTGCGCCGGGTAAAAAGGACGATCCGGAAAAGGCGGCCGCCGCGAACAGTGCCTTTAAGCAGATGAAGCGTCAGATAAAAAGCGTAGTGGCGAGCCAGAAAGTCCGGCTGGAACAGGCTCTTATTTCCGTCCGCTTCTGGCAGGCTGAAAAGTGGCAGGCGCTTTTTGTCAAAAATCCCATTATGCATCTGTTTGCGACGGGCCTGATCTGGGGCGTGTATGAAAATGGCATACTGAAAGAGACCTTTCGTTATATGGAGGACGGCAGCTTTAATACGGTGGAGGAAGAGGAGTATGCGTTTCCCGCCGGCGCTATGATCGGGCTGGTGCATCCGCTGGAGCTTGAGCGGGAAGAACTGGAAGCCTGGAAAGGGCAGCTTTCCGATTATGATGTGACGCAGCCCTTTGCCCAGCTGGAACGTCCCATCTATCAGGTGACGCAGGACGAGGAAGGCAGCGTGGCAGCAGTTACCCGTTTTTACGGAGCGCAGGTAAACGGATGGACACTGTCGAACAAATTGCTTGCCGCAGGCTGGGTACGGGGGGAAATCCTGGATGCGGGCTGCTATACGGAATTTACCCGCAGTGACAAAGATGCAGGGGCGCAGCTGACGTTTTCCGGCAGTAGCGTGGGGTATGAGTCGGAAGAGGTGACGATTTACGAGCTGTATTTTTACGGGCTGACAGAGCCGGGCGACGGGACTTCCGGGCGAAAACTGGCCAGAATCCCGCTCTCCCGGGTAAGTCCGCGCTATTTCAGCGAGATTGTCCTGCAGGTGGCAAAGGTGGCGGAGCTGACGCAGGATGGGGATGCATAAAGGAAAACAAAGGGGCCTGTCGGTGGATACCGATTTTAGCCCCTGATTCCTGACAAAGCGAGTATTATGGCATGGCGGCGATGACGTCATCCATTGCCTCGAAGGTCTTTTGCTGGGGACGGTTGAGAAAGGCATGCACCATCCCTTCATAAATGTGGTATTCCACTTCATTTCCCTGATCCTGCAGTTTGGCGGCGAACATCAGGCCCTGATCCAGCAGCGGGTCACATTCCGCCGAGAGGAAGCAGGCCGGGGGCAGGCGGGTCAGATCGTCCGCAAACAGAGGCGATACATAGGGAAGCTTTGCCTCCCGGGGATCGTTTAAATAGGGGATCTGTATCCCGTCCTCGCTGTTCATGGTAAGGAAATAGTCGCCGTTGCCGTAGCGCTTTTCCGATTCGGTGCGATACCCCAGATCAAAGGCGGCCGCCGGAAAGAAGAGGAACTGTCTGGCGATGTGCGGCCCCTGTTCGTCGCGGGCGCGCAGGCAGACGGCTGCCGCGAAGGTCCCGCCGGCGGAGTCGCCGCACAGGCAGAGGTTTTTGGGGATGCCGCCATATGTCTGACAGTTTTCGGCTGCCCAGACGACGGTGTTATAGCAGTCATTGAACCCTTTGGGATAACGGTTCTCCGGCGCGAGGCGATAGTCGGGTGCGATGACCAGCACGTTACCGTAGGCGGCGAAATAGCGGTGGACGTAATCGTATACATCCACATTGTTCATCGTCCAGCCGCCGCCGTGGAAGAATACCATTGTCTTATATGGCCCGTTTCCCTGCGGTTTGTAGATACGGACAGGAAGGCTGTAACCGTCGGAGGGAATGAACAGATTTTCCGTCGCAATGCGCATCAGTGTGGGAAAACAGAAGACCTTTCTCCATTTCTCCGTCAGCAGTGTGATCGTTTCAAAATTCTGCCGGATCCGGCTTTCTGTCGGATGCTCCATATCCAGATCGGAACCGACGTCGCTGCCCACATCAATGATCGCGTCGGGTGCAGCCTCTCCGTACTTTGGTTCAAACAGTTTTCGATAATAACCGGCCATGTTACATTCCTTTCTTCAGATATTTTTTCAGAGTAGCGCGGACAGCGCCCGGTCCGGCGATTTCCTCGCGGAAGATAGCTTCGGCTTTCTGCCCCACGCCTGCGGCGTAGAGGTCGCTGCCGAAGATTTCTGCATTTGACAGGACGCGGCGCACCTGATCGGTCACAAGATGCGGACTGCCGATGGGGACTTCTGTCACAATGGCATGCAGTTCTTCGGCCAGAGGATCCGGCGAGAGGGGAAAGGGATGGCCTTCATCGTCTGTAGCGTAGAAGTAGCGCAGCCATCCGGCCAGTGCCAGAGGGATGGCCTCCAGCATTTCCGCGGTTCCGAACTCTCTGACATAAGAGCGGATCGTTTCGCCGAAACGGACGCTGACTCCCTGGGAAGAGTCGGTGCAGATGCGGGCGGTGCTGTCGCCCAGGTATTTATTGGGCATCCGCTTTTGGATTACTTCGTCCAGAAATTTTTCGGGTGAGAAGATACCGGGATCATCCACGCGGGGAAGCCCTTCCCCATAACCGATGCGATGGGCCAGTATTTTTAACTCCGGATCGCTCATCAGGTCGGCAAAATACTCGTAGCCCAGCAGCATACCATAGGGAGCCAGTGCCGTGTGGATGGGGTTTAAGCAGGCGGTGACTTTCATGCGCTCGGACTTGTCCACGATCTTGCGATCCGTCATGTATACGCCGGCTTTTTCCAGCGGCGGGCGTCCATTGGGGAAATGGTCTTCCACAACGAGATAGCCCGGCGCTTCGGCATTGACAAAGGGGGCGATGTAAGTACTTTTGGAAGTCACAAGGATATCCATGCCTTCCACACCGTCCGCTTTTAGCCTTTCTGCCACGAAATCGGCGGGTCTGGGGGTGATTTTGTCGATCATGGTCCAGGGAAAGGCGATTTTCTCTTCATCCTGTACATAGGAAAGGAAGTCCGCGCCGACGAAGCCGCGTTTGTGCCATTCACTGACCATAGTCAGAACCGAAGTACGCAAAAGCGAGCCGTTATGAGAGCAATTGTCCATGGAGACTAAAGTGAGGGGAGCAGCGCCTGAGCGGAAGCGTTCCAGCAGCATGGCTGCCACCACGGCCATTGCCCCGGTGGGGGCAGCAGGCCCGTTTTCCATATCCTTTTTTACAAAAGGCAAATAGTCGCCGTCTGTCCCGCGCAGGGCGTATCCTTTTTCCGTGATGGTGAAGGAAACCATCTGCAGACCGGGATGTTGAAAGATGGCTTTCAGGCGCGCCCAGCAGGACGGTTCTGTACTGTCGGACCGGATACATTCCGCCAGAGAACCGAGCACCTGCTTTTCCATGCTGCCGTCTTCATACAGGGTGACTGCAAGCGCCAGATTGTCGCAGGGCGCGTAGATCCGATCCACAATATCATAATCAAACGTTTCGGCGCAGATAATACCGGTGTCGGTCAGCCCCTGCGCAATCAGCTGCTCTGCAATCCCGCCCAGAAAGATGCGGAAGATATTACCGATCCCAAAATGAACCCAGCGGGGATTTTCCTGTGTCTGTTTGTGAAGGGCGGCCACGTCATAGACCGGCAGCGTGATCCCGGCTTTGTCCCAGGCAGTTTTTTTGTTTAACTCTTTGATTGAAAGTTTCATGCTCGTTTCGCCTCTCTTGTTTCTTCCAGTTTTTTCTTTTTTCTATTGTTGCGGCGGTTGAGCCGGTATACATCATAACCGATGGCTGCCAGAAGAATCAGGCCGCGTACCACATATTGATAATAAATATTGATGCCCGCCAGCTGCATGCCGTTTGTGAGCAGCGCGATGCAGAGGATACCCGCAAATACGCCGGACAGCCTTCCTTCACCGCCGCGGATGGAAACGCCGCCCAGGAAGATGCCGGTCATGACACTGAATTCAGTGCCGACACCGACGGTGGATACTGCCGATCCAAGACGTCCGATCAGCAGCACGACGGCGATACCGATGAACAGTCCTTCGATGACCGCGATCATATAGCGCATCTTATTGATGTTGATTCCTGCCAGACGGGCGGCCTCAGGGTTGCCGCCAAGTGCATAGACATATCTGCCAAAGTAGGTTTTGTTCAGTACAAAATTCATGATCAGGAAGAGCACAACCATGATAATGACCGCGATGGGGATGGAATCGAAGAGGTATTTCTGCCCCAGGAATTTGAAGCTGTCGGGCAGATTGGTGATGGTCTTGGATTCCGAAATGATATAAGTCGCGCCCTGAAAGATGGTCATGGTGGCAATGGTAACAACCAGCAGGGAGAGATTGAGTTTAATGGAAAGGAAGGTGTTTAACAGCTCAATCGCGATGGTAAGGGCAATCATGATGAAAATGACCGGCACAGTGGGCATGCCTGCATCCATCAGTAATTTTGCCCCGATGATGCCGATGGTGGACATCACATATCCCACGGACAGATCCATGCCGCTGCTCATCATCACAAAGGTAATGCCGGTGGCAGCGATCAGCAGGTAAGCATTCTGGGACAGCAGGTTCATAATATTACGAAAACTGAAGAAGTTTTCAGAGAAAATGCCGAAAAAAATTACCAGGATCAAGAGCACAAACCAGGCGACATTGTCACTGATCAGTTTGCCGATGTCAAATTTCTTTTTATTTTCCATTGTTTCTTCCTTTCTTAATTGGACGAGGCCAGTTCCATGACGGCGATCTGGCTGAACTCTGCCTTTGACAGCTCTCCGGCGACAGTGCCGTCGCTGAGTACGACGATACGGTCGCTCATACCCAGAAGCTCTTCCATATCAGAAGAGATCATCAGGATGGAGATTCCCTGTTTTGTCAGGTCATTCATCAGGCGGTAGATTTCCTGTTTTGCACCTACATCTATTCCACGGGTGGGCTCATCAAAGATAATGACCTTTGTCTGTGTGGCGAGTACTTTGGCCACGACTACCTTCTGCTGGTTGCCGCCGGAAAGATTTTTTACCAGCTGCTGTGCGCTGGGGGTGGCGATATTCATTTCACTGATGTAGCGCCTGCTGATCTCGTCCATAGCGTCGGTATCCACCACGCCGTTTCCGGATATTTTTCTCAGACACTGGACGACGATATTCCAGTCAATGGGAAAATCAATAAATACCCCTTCGGTTTTGCGGTCTTCCGGGATGAGACCGATGCCTTTTTCAATGGCGTCCGCCGGGGAGGAGAGGCGGATCGGCTGACCGAACAGGAGCATTTCTCCCCTGTCAATGGGCACGGCCCCGTAGATCATTTTGGCAAGCTCCGTGCGGCCGCAGCCCACAAGGCCGCCCAGACCGAGAATCTCGCCTTTGTGGAGCCGGAGACTGATTCCCACGTCACCGTTGCCATACACATTGTTCAATTCCAGTACCACCTCGTCGGAAGGCGGGATGCGCTGGGGATAAGTTTCGCTCAGTTCACGGCCTACCATCAGCCTGATAAGACCAGGCCGGTCAATGTCTTCAATCTTTCTTGTCTCAATGGTATGCCCGTCCCGCATGACAGTCACCGAATCACAGAGCTCAAAGAGTTCCTCCAGCCGGTGAGAGACATAGACGATGGCCAGGCCGTCTTTTTTCAGTGCGCGGACAATCTCGAACATAACCTGGGTTTCCGAGACGGAAAGGGTAGATTTGCCTGCGCCGTTTTCTCCGATCAGACCGCGGATTTCACCCGGATCAATTGCAAAGCTTACATGGTCAAGTGCCACCACACCGGGGTAACGTTTGGTCAGATTTTCGACTTGTAATATGGACAAAATATCACCGTCCTTTCTTTTTTATGCGCCATACTATGGCGGTATTTGTTTTTCCCCTGCGGCAGACCGGGCGTCGTCCGGACAGGCCGCAGGGGAAAGAGGGTGGATTTTCTGAGGCAGGGCCTGCCTGCATCAGGGGTTGGATCAGTTCAGTATGTACTGGGCGTAGTCGTCCATATTGGAAGTGCTGATCTGATAAATTTCCTGATATTTGATCTTTCCGTCCACCAGTTCAGACGGATCGTAATTTTTAACCGCACAGTCATACAGAAGCTGACCGACACCGAGGTTGGTCGTTACAATGCCGCGCAGGCAGCTTTCGCCGTCGGCGGAACGTCCCAGCAATTCAAAGGAAGCGGTAGAATGGTCTACGGTGAAAATAGCAATTTCGTCCAGGTTCAGATTCATGGCATCTTTGTTTTTCTGGATGGCTTCTTCGGCGATGGTCGCCTGGGTATCGGTAAAGCAGAGGATGACATTGATATCCGGATGCTTCTGCAGAAGAATCTCAACATTTTGTGCGGTTTCTGTCGCAAAATTGGATATGTTGTGATCGTAGCTTTCGCAGACAACAGCTTTTGCGTTATAGTCGGCAATTTCGTTGAAGACATCACAGCGTTCCGCAAACTGTTCCGTCGCCCAGAGTCCCAGTACCCCTACCTTGACGGTGCCGTCGGCGGCATCAGGGAAGGTGGCGTCGATCCAGTCAGAGGCCATTTCGTTCACCCCGGCGCCCAGGTCGTGCATGGAAACACTGATGCCCACATCAAAGCTGTCCGTGTCGGAAGGCATCTGGTCGACGATAACGACGTGGATGCCGGCGTCACGTGCCCGCTTCATGGCATCGGCGCAGATTTCAGGGTCTACCGGGTAGATGCAGATGGCATCCACGCCGGAGGTTACAAGATTGTCAATGTTTGTGACCTGTGTGTTGGCATCGCTGTCTGCGGAGAGGGTGGTCAGCTCCACATCGGGATTTTCGGCGCAGGCATTTTCGACCTCGGACATCAGCTTCATACAAAACTCTGTATTGCTGGTGCCCATGGAAAGGCCGATCCGGTATTTTTCACCGCTTCCGCCGGCCGTGTCGGAAGCGTCGGCGGAGGCAGCAGACGTATCGGAAGCCGTGTCAGGGGAAGAAGAGGCTGTGTTTCCGCAGGCGGTCAGGGACAGGGTGAGTCCGGCGATTGATATCGCTGCAACTGCTTTTTTGAACAGATTACTTTTTTCCTTAAACATATCTTTTTCTCCTTTGCGTTTTACAAGAATTAAAACTGTTTAAATAATTACTTTTAGAAAACTGTTTTCTTTATGTAATTCAGAATACACGATATCTGTCTGTTTGTCAATATATACAATAAATATTTTTAAAAAAGAGTTTAATTATTTATTTTGGCAAAGATGGGTGACGGGACAGATATGGTTCAATCAAAAACAGCCGTCTGTCTGCGGACAGGCGACTGCTTTTTTGTGCAGATTATATAGAGTGATGCCGGATGGCGATAGGTATGTATTTGCCACATGGCTGTGCAGGTGCGGCGCGTTCAGGTTTCGAAGTGGTCGAGAAAATCCTGTACCAGATAGAGAGCAGCCCCGCGGGCAGCAGGATAGTCAGTGATGTATTCCAGTGTGATGGTCCGGTCCGAGATGGCAAAGTCGGTCTGGCTGCGGATTTTTTCCGTGAGTATCTGCAGATCTTCCGCAATCATATAGGTGCGCAGAAGTCCGCCGAGGATAATGTCGACATCCATTGTCATCAGGACATTGTGGAGTAAAAGGGCCAGATAATCAAGGTATTCATCCCAGATTTTTATAACCTGTGCATCCTGCCTGCGGAGACGGTGGAAAAATTCATCTGTCGGCAGGCCGGACATTTTGTGCAGACCGTAAGCGCCGCAATAACTTTCGGCACATCCATACTGGCCGCAGTAGCATTTGCGGCCGCCGCGCACCAGTTTTACATGTTCAAGAAGCTGTCCGCGTCCATGATTGCCCCGGTACAGACTGCCATTGATAATGGATGCGCTGCCCAGGTAATCGTTGAGGAAGATATAGCTGGAATCACGCAGGTCGGGGCGATGGAAACTCTCGGCAAAGGCCGCCGTCTCGCTGTCGTGCATGAGGATACAGGGCCTGCCGATGCAGTCCGAAAGCTGATCGGCGGAAAGGCCCGTATTGTCCAGGATCCGTCCATAGACCAGCCTTTTGTGGCCGTAATCGGCGACGCCTTGTGTGGCTACGGCGATCCCCAGCAGTTTTTCATCGGGATAGGCGCCGGAGTCCACAAAATCAGCAATAAACCGGCCAATCTTTCTGAAATACCTGTCTTCGTTTACATATTGCTCTTTGAGCACGCCGCAGGACAGAACTGTTCCGTAGAGATCCAACAGGACCGCAGTGACCTGTCCGGACAGTATCTGTATGCCTGCCGCAACCTGTGCATCGGGCGTACACTGCAGAACCATCGGTTTGCGGCCGCCGGTCGATTCATACCGTCCTGCGACGCGGACATATCCTTCTTCCTGCAGTTCGTTTACGTTTTGATTGACTGTCGGCAGACTTTGCCCCACACTGGATGCAAGCTCCTGCTTGGAACATTCTTTGTGCCGATAGATATACAAATAAGTATTTCGTTTGTTTAATTTTCTGATTTCCGGAGTTACTGCCATAAGCTGACGCCGCCTTTTGCAGGTAGGGTAGATTTCAAAAGTTACTGTAAATAGGATACTTGTTTGCGGATTTTCTGTCAAGTTTTTCAGCAGTGCCCATGTGCGACAAACGCATGCGTGAATCAATTGTGACCATAACATATAGGAAGGACAGAAACAGAAAAAGCTCAGACAGGATCATGGTTTTGGGCCGAGGTATGCCATCCCGGCGGCCCACCGGGCTGCAGGTATAAGCGGTTCTAAGCGCTGCGGCAGCGGATACAGGCAGGCGAGCAAACGGCCTCCATGCGCCATCCGGGCGCAGGTCGGCCTTTTCCGGACATCCGTGTCCGGAAATTGCAGGCAGAGGCGCGGCGGCAAGAACCGCTAATACCTTTCGCAAGGTGGGCCGCCGGGATGGCATACCTCGGCCCAAAGATAGGGTATCAGAGCCTTTTTCAGCTTCTGTCCTGCTGAAGGAACGAAATGCTCACAATTGATTCACTCGAGCGTTTGTCGTGAGGAGCCATGACGTGGCTCTCTGCGTTTTAGTAAAAAACAGGCTTGCCGTCGTATGCGCGGGTTGATATAATAGACAAAATAAGACTCAAAAAGAAAAAGGAAGGGGAACGGGTATGGCGGACTATGTGGCTCGGTGGGATAAATATGCCATGGATTTTTGCAAAAAGCTGGAAGATACAATGAAAGGCGACTGGGATAAGCTGGACGCGGATGAGCAGGAGATTGCCGCCTTATGGAAGCTTGTCGTGGATATGTATAACGGCGGTTTTGTGCAGTTCTTCTGCAACTGGGGCTATACGGGGTACTGGTACGCCATGCGTGGGATTCAGCGTATGGGCGATAGAAGCCTGCTGGAGCTGCTGCATCACACTTACATGGAGGTGTTTGACAAATTCCGGGAGGATAACCGCCTGAAAGCATACTGGGATATTCATGAATATCTGACAGAGGAAGATAACCGGATTCTGGATGAGACAGACGGTCAGTTTTATGATACGGAAGGAGAGCGGTTTGCCGAGATGGCGTATCACTTTTATGCGGAGACGCTGCAGAAAAAGGTGTGAGAAAATTTGTAATTGTACTTGAAAAATAGAAACAGGTATGGTAACATATCTTTGGTCAGAATTTCCGGCCATTGTAACAGTCTTGGCATCAAATGTGCAAGAGCGGGAGATATCCCGGATGAGGCTCCGTGGTCAAGCGGTTAAGACATCGCCCTTTCACGGCGGTAACACGGGTT
>CAJULA010000040.1 GCA_910587155.1 uncultured Lachnospiraceae bacterium | reverse complement strand
GAAGGTAAAGCACTGATGAAATGCTTTATCTCTTACACTTATATGGTACTAAAAGACCCGTTAAGGCCCTATTTTCACAAATTATAAAATCAATACCAAATAAATATTTGATATGGATTTTATGACTTGTGAGATAAATAGCAATATGAATAATCTACAGGTAATTCCCTGCCAGCATGTCCGCAGTTTTTTACATCATGCAAAAAACATGATAAACACAACAAATCCTTTGCGGACATCCATACACACATAAGAACGAAAATGTCCGCACTATTTAATAGCACACTTTTAATAATCTTCAAAAATACTTTATCTTTTCTTCAAAATCCCCATTTCATCAGTGTTTTGCGCCTTCAATTTTTTGAATTTTTTTGAATAAAAAATAGAGCCTGTTTTTTCGGCTCTATTTCGATTAATTTTTCTTTTGCACTTAAAATGACATTTTTCATTGCTTATTTTCTCAGAAATGGCTTGTTTTCAGCATTTCTGGAGATTTTTCTGGATTTTTCATTTTTTTGTCATTCTTAATGATAAATTACAACAAAACGGACAAACTTTAAATATTTTTCGGATCGCAGTCTCCATTATTCTTCCGTATCGACTTCCGCATAAAAAGCACTTGTTTTCTTCCTGCGCTCTCTGAAATAATCGGCTCTGCTTTTTGGTGGATTGGCAGATAGTAGAGGTTGTAATCTTTGAACGGGGAACACCCTCTATTTGCTTACGGTTTCTTGATAGACCAAATCAATCCCCCTTCTTACAATATCAGTTTTTGACATATTTGCTTTTTTCATACAGTATTTTAATTTTTCCATATCATCATCAGATAAGCGGAAACTTTCTCTGTTGTTCTTTGGGATGTCTGTTGGCCTGCCCATTTTTTTCTTTTCTACTTTACATCACCCCTCTATCAATGGTAAGATGCGCTTAGGAGATTGGGCGGTGTCAAGCCCGCCCTTTCTGCTATTCCTTAATTTCGAGATTCTCTGTTACGATTCCCAGCGCTTCAAGTTTCGCTTTCGTTGTCTTTAACTGGTAATCAATTTCTTTGTCCTTATCCCCTGCCGCTTTGATCCGCTGTAAATCAATGAACTTGTCCATCAAGTTTGTTGCCTGTTCTTTTTCAGTCATTTCTAATACCTCCATGTGATTCTCTCCTTTCCGTTAAAGCCTTGCCCCTTTAGCTATAATTTATTATAACTTATGTCATGACAAAAGTAAAGTATTATTTAAAAGTTATACCCGCCTACAGCTGTTAGCCGTGGGCGGGCACATTTTTACCGAATCTTAAATTTAAGGGTATCGCTATCAGCCTTAAACTGTATCAATAACTCATCTTCAGAACCAGACACGGCTTCCGGTACTTCAAATACGATTTCTCCGGATTTGGAGGATAACGGATTTAATGTTGAATCATGCATCTCGTTATCGTATCCCAGCAAATTTGTAGAACTGAATTCATACCCGTCGCCAAAAAATATCTTAGTGCTTACATCATCCCCAAATCCGACCATCGGAAGGAAACGATCCGCCTGTTTTCCGTTATTGACTACCGTTACAAATACCTGGATGAATTTATTTCCATCCTCATCAGGAGAAAAAGAAACATATTTTGCAGAAATAGAGTCAACAACCTGCATATCTGTTACGGAAATCTCCCAGTCTTTTAATGACGCACTATCACCGATATTGTATATAGTCTCGTTTTCTTCCTCTTCTGCGGACTCTGTCGGCTCCTCCTGTGTTTCTTCAAGAGCCTCGCTTTCTTCATCATCTTTTTCCTGATCACCTTCAGTGGTTTCCTGTTGTGTATCTTCCGCTTTTGTTTCATCTCCTTTTGACGCGGCAGTACCGGATGAACCACAGGCCGACAATGACAGGCTCATTAATAATCCGATTAAAATAATTACTTTCTTTTTCATAATCTGAGTTTCCCCTTTTTGAATTTTAATGACATTATTATACAACATATTTCAAATTATGTCACTACTGATCTTTCAGACAAACTCACCAGCATGTCAACCCAAAAACCTTTCAAGCTCTTTCCTCACACCATCAGCCGTAGCCCCTCTACCCATCCGTACCGCTACCTGTTCCCAGGACAGGCCTTCCAGATACCTGTACCTTACAATCCGCTGCATACGCGCCGGGATTGTAAGCATCCACTCCTCCACCTGCGTCCTGATCCGCAGCGCATTGGCCTTTCTACGCTCAAGCAAGGCCTCTCTACAGCGCAGGCCACTGTCATCCCTTGTCGTAAATGCGGTCCCCTGTATCCTGAAATGCTGTTCCTGGTAGGGGAATTCAGGATTGCTGTCTTTTACGTTCGTCTGCAGAATGGTCTTCTTTTTATAGTTAAGCCTTCTTATGTCCTGCTCGGTCTCTCTGATCAGTTCGCAGGCATCTGTGTAATCCCGTAATATCAGTGGTTCCCCCAGACAATACCGCAAAACCGCTTCCGCCCATATCTGCGGCACTTCACCGGGCAGATCGCGCCATATGTTCTTTTTGCACCCCGCCCTGCCTAAATCCACCGGCCAGAAGCGCCGGCCACCTGTATAATCTTTCAAGAATTCCGTCTCATTGGTAGTACCCACAACAATACATTGCCGCACATGCTTATTCGTCCACTTGCCGTATGCGGCACGGTACACGTCATCACATTTGCTCAGAAACTGTTTCACCGTGTTCATCTCAGAACGCGTCATGCCTGTCAGCTCCCCGGCTTCTATGATCCAGTACCCCTCCAGCAGCTCTGCCGCATCTTTTCCCTCGAACGTATTCAACGAATCGGAATACCAGTCCATTCCCAGAAAACGGAAAAATGTACTCTTCTCGATCCCCTGCCAGCGAAAGCAGGTAGTCCCTCAGTTTATGTACCCGAAGATTCAGTGCATATACCGCGAAACCGTCCGATACCTTTTCTTTCCCCGTAATATGATAAACGGCCTCCATATAACCCCGCAGGCCGGAATCATCCTCATCCTTCCATTGCCTTACCTCGTACGGGGTACTCTGCGGCTCCCACGGCAGGCAGGCCGATGCCATGACCCTGCCTGCCATCTCATCATGATAGATTCTGTCTTTCAGTCTTGGATCGTTCTCCAGGATAGTCTGCACGTTCTGGATGGTATTCAGGGGTTCTCCCGTCTTCGGGTTCGCCTGCAGTTTCAGCACCCATGAGGCGTCTGTCTGTTCCTGCTCCGCTTCCGCAGCCGGCGCCGCCGAAAGACTTCGCACCGCCGCTTCATATCTTTCCTTTGCCATTATGTCCGACACGGCGGGCAGTCCCGACGCGAACTCGCACATTTTCTTAAAAGAAGGGAGATTGGCCGTCGGTGTATCCGGCTTCGCCTCGTCATCCTCCTCACCAAACAGATGCAGCCGCACCATGTCAAAAGCATTGACCAGCCTGCCTGAACACGGATCTGTCGCATGATAACTGTACAGGAACTTCCCGTTCTCATACAATACCGCGCCGCCTACCGTGCTCCCGTCCACATAGGTAAACCGCCCCGGATCGGCACACGGCTTGTAAGTGCCCGGAATAAACTGGGTCATCGCTTCTTCTATGGAGTAATTTTTGCAGAAGGCTCCTACAATGCCTTTCTTTTCCAGCGGGTCTCCCTGCTTTTTCGCCGATCTGTCCCTGATCCGGGCAGCACCCGGAACCTCCGGCCATTCCGATACATCCCGCCAGTTCCCATAGCAGCCAAGCATCCCCTGGCGGGAAAGAAACGGCCTGTCCTCATGTGCAAATACATATTCGCTGTCCCTGCTGTATCCCGGCCAGTACATAAGCCTGACCGGCTCAAACGTCGTCGGATCAAATATCTGCATACCGATAAAGCCGGCTGCCTTACGGGCAATGGGCTCATATTCGTCCGGTGAACAGGGTTCGTCAAGCGGCAGGATAATCCGCAGCCGGGGCGCAGCACCCTCGTGCTTTCTTGTGGAATACACGGCATAGATACATCCCAGCGCAGAGACAGCGTTCAATACCCTCTGTGTACCGCCCGGCTCAATTGTATCCGCGTCCAGTGTGATCAGATAACGTTCCCCTGCATTTTCATTTTTCCGACGCTGCCCTTTCAGAACACCGCCTACAAAGCCCCCAATGTCCTTTATTTTGTCCTGTTCTGCCCTCGGGAGGGATTTAGCTTTCCTGCGTTCTCTGGGGCCGTGACAGCCTCTGCACGAACTCGGACCAGCGCGTCTCCTGCACATTCCAGACGGTGGATTTTCTGCTGGTGCCCGTTGAGATTTTGATGCTCATGTCATATTGCACGCTTCTTCCCCCCGCTTTAATCTTTTATATAATAGTGTGATTCAAAACCGTCCGCGTTCAGCGGCAGGCCGTGGGCCCACGGCGGAAGGCGGCACATAACTGCAATCGCTTCCTCCAGTGTCTGTCCGGAGTTTTCCGCTACTTCCAGGATTACTTCATCATGAATATGGAAATTGATGCGAAATCCCGCCCGGTGCAGGTTCATCATGGAATTGGCAAGCAAATCCCTGGCTACTGCCTGCACGATATTCTCCGTCAGCTTTCCTCCATAGGTGGATATTGTCTCCCACTTCTTTGTTTTCTGGTTGACGCCGCAAAAGTGAATGGCATCACGGCCCCGGTCATTCAGCCTTATTTCCGGTTTATCTTCTGCCTGTCCTCTTTCCCGACCGTCTTTTCAAGCTCCCCCAGCGCAACGGGCACCCGTTGGAATAAAACTGCCTCCTCATATCCGGCCAGCATCAGTTCTGCAAAAGCCGCGTCCGGATCGGAAAGCTTGCGGGTACTTCTGCCTTCTACTGCCTTCCATCCCGGCACCCCGCCGCCTGACAGTATCTCGCTCAGAGCCGCTTTTTCCAGGCTTTCCACCCATGATTTCAGGTATTGAGCCTTTTTCAGCAGGCTCCCCGCTTCTTCCCATGTGATAAGCGGCGGCAGTATTTTCCGGGCCTGCTCATTGTCCCATGCTTTTTCATACAGGGCCATGTTCTTTTCCATGGTCGCACGACACAGGCCATATGCCTTGCAGAAACCACTCCTGCAATAATTCTCCTTATCCCCGTTGCAGTAATCCGCGGGCCTGAACTCGCCTTCTCCTTTAAAGGCCAGTTCAGCGGCAGGCTTCACAACCAGTTCTCCCCAGGAAAGCAGTTCCTGTAACGTAGTGGACCATGAAGAGAAGTTGTGCAGCCGCGGCTGAACAAACAATATGTAAGTGGATGTTCTCGATCGGAAACAGCATGCCGAACTCGTTATAGGCTGCCAGGGCATACAGGGAAAGCTGATAGTTGCCTTCTGCCCCTACGGGAATACCCTTCCCATACTTAAAATCAATGATATAGAGCTCTTTTCCGTATATGATAACGCAGTCCCCCGTCCCAAAGCCTTCCGGGGCCCATGGACTGTAATCCAGCCTCTTTTCAACCGTTATAAATGGCGCTGACGGAAAGCCGAACGCGATACCGGACACATGATCCACATATTCATCTGTAAACCCTTCCATTTCCGATGCGTAATGGCTATCCTGCTGCAGCTTTTTCAGTCGGCTCTTATAGGTACGATCGGTCATGTTTTTATCCGTAAAGAGTTTCTGCAGCTTCAGTTCACAAATCTGGTGCGCAAGTGTCCCCTCCTCTGCATAGGCGGATTCTTTTTCCGGCAGAGAGTCTTCCAGTCGGGCCGATGGCGGACAGTGTATCCACTTTTTCGCACTGGACGCTGACAGCAGCGCGTGTGCCCGCTCTTCTTTCTTCTTACCCATCAGATCTGTGCACCTGCCTCTCTGAATGCGGTGGCAAAGTCCCCATAACGCTCCGGGGGAAGCTCCGTCATTGCCTGGATGCCAAACTGCTGCAGGATCCCCATCACCTGCGGCATCTTCCCCATACCGGACAACCCGGCCGCTGCCACCTGCAGCTGTTCAAGCGTATAAGCCTGCGCCACCGCGGTCGTAGGGATCACAGATACCGGTACTGTAGCAACCGGTGGCATCTGCACAGGTGGCGCCGCAGGAACGGGCTGCACCGGCGTGACTGCCGGGGCCTGTCCATAATTCGGCGCAGGCGGCACTGTCGGCATCGCAGGTGCAGGCGTGAATGCCACCGCCTGCGGCGCTCCTGCCGGCCTTCCCGTCGATCCGATACCGGCTCCTGCAAGTGCCTTTACTGCTTCCGTCAGTTCCTTCAGTCCTTCGATGGTAATCTTGATCTCGTTCATTGTGATTCTCCTTTTCTTATGATTTATTTGTTTTCTTTTGAAACCGGTCTGACTTTAATGCTTTTCACTTCTGCCCCGATCTGATGCGCATACAGACGAACAAGCAGTTTTTTCATGTATGCGGCTCTTTCCTCAGTTACCTCCATATCAAATTTTTCATCTGCCATCCGCATACCCTCTCTTCTTTTTTTCTATAGATATGTTTTGACAGTCTGTACTTATTTCTCTTTCTTCTCTCTGCACTTATGCTCCTGCTCTATGGCTTCCCGCAGCGAAGCGATCTCCTGATCCAGCTGTTCGAGTTCCGGCCCGTATTCCGGTTTCCAATCCACACCTGAATGGGACAGTATGTATGACTTTCGCGCTGCAAGCCTCAGATATCTGATTACATCTTCCTGTGTCATAAAAATCCCTCCGCTGCTACTTTTTATTTGCACTTACCTGAGACTCCTTCTATACTGTACTTACAGGCCACCGCCATGGCCGAGTACGAAAGAAAGGAGTGTCCAACAATGAAACGTATTTTTGCAGATCTTCTCGGGAAATGGACTGATATAACGTAAACGGTAGATCAGCGCTTACGTATAAAGAAGTGGATTGAAATATGAGGCATTGGATTGAAATCCTCCTTGGCATAGTGCATTACCTATATTATAATAAAGGTATCACATAAAGAAAGGAGCGTGACAGCATGGAGACCGAAGCTGAACGCCAAGATACCCGGAAGGCCATGGCATATGATATTATCCAAATTCTCAAAAAAAAGCCTGAAAATTAGAGTTACACCACGGAGGAAATTGAAAAAATCCTCCACGTGTATCTGACTACCTCAGACCAGAAATAAACTGCCCAGGGGCCGCGAGAACCCGGCCTCCCGTGTGAAAGGAGAATTATGGAAAAACGCGAAACCCCACAAGACCGCTATCATAAAGCCCACACCGTCAGCCTCACGATCCGGATCATGCGAAATACCGAGCAGGATATACTCGAAAAGCTGGACAGTGTGCCAAATAAGGCAGGGTATATAAAATCACTTATCCGAGCTGACACGGGCAAATAAAGAAAGAGAGGATACTTTATGGACATATCACTGGAAAGAACTTACACCATAGAGGACATCTACGCGCTGCCTGAAGGCCAGCGGGCGGAGCTGATCGACGGAAGGATGTATATGATGGCACCGCCGAATACCAGACACCAAAGACTTGTAGGAAACCTGTATGCAGCGATTCACAACCATATCAAAGCCAAAGGCGGCTCCTGCGAGGTGTTTCCCGCCCCATTCGCCGTATTCCTGAATGAAGACGATCGAAACTATGTGGAACCGGATATTTCTGTCATATGCGACAAAGACAAACTGGATGACCGTGGCTGCAATGGTGCGCCGGACTGGATCATTGAGGTCACTTCCCCATCCAACCCGCAGCATGACTATGGCATAAAACTTTTCAAATACCGCACCGCCGGCGTCCGGGAGTACTGGGTCGTGAACCCGCAGAAAAATACCGTCATGGTATATGATTTTGAGAATGAGAAAAATTCAAATCAATACAGCTTTGACGAAGATGTCCCGGTATGCATCTATGATGATCTGACCATCAACATCGCAAGTATGCTCCCATAACAAAAACCGCCCCTGCACCAGCAGGGACGGCATAACCGTCTCACAGTTATGGGGAGGAAAACGCCATGAGCAAAATATTACGCGCCGCAATCTATATCCGCGTCTCAACAGAAGAACAGCATCTGAACGGTCTGTCGCTGCCCGCGCAGAAAAAAGCGCTGTCTGAATATGCAGAGCGCTGCGGTTACAGTATCGTGGGGTGCTATGCCGATGAGGGCATCTCCGCCCGGAAATCAATGAAAAACCGCAAGGGCCTGCTGCGTCTGCTTGACGATGTGAAAAAAGACAAGATAGACATGATCCTTGTCACCAAACTGGACAGATGGTTTCGCAACATCAAAGATTACAATATTACGGAAGAAATACTGCAGGCACACCACTGCTATTGGAAAACCATCTATGAAAACTACGATTCCTCCACGGCCAACGGGCAGATGGTCATCAATATCATGCTGTCTGTCAATCAGGCCGAATGTGACCGCACTTCCGAACGGATCAAAGCTGTCCTGGATTACAAACGTTCCATAGGGGAAGTGACAAGCGGCAGATGTGCGTGCTATGGTTATAAAATCGTTGACAACAGGCTGGTAAAGGATGAAAGCGTCGCCCCCATCATTGAGGATGCCTATGCCCACTACCTCTCATGCTATTCCATCAGGTCTACCATCAGGTATCTCCAGGAGAAATACGGAGACCGGGCGCCTTCCGCCAACAAAATAGACCGGCTGTTCAAAAATGAAACTTACGCCGGAAAAGACAAAGACAATCTGCAGTATTGCGAACCATACATCACCCCGGAGCAGTTCGAAAAATTCCGCCAGATCGCCGTTTCCAGGGCCCGACCGGGAAACAGTGACCCTTACCTGTTCAGTTCTCTCATCAAATGCCCGTGGTGCGGCAACAACTACACCGGATATCGGAAAAAACACAAGTTAAAAAACGGCGGGGAAAGCATATACATAAAATACAGATGTGGAAACAAGTTCGGCCGCCACAGTTGCGCCCATCTGACAGAACATCTGATAGAGGAATACATGCTGACGCATGCATCAGCGAGACTGGATCAGGAAATCGCCGATATACAGTTCAGAAATCAGAATCACCACAATAACATCCAGCCCGATTCTGTCCGCAGGGAAATGGAACGCTTGAATATTCTCTTCCAGAAAGGGCGGATCAGCGAAAGCTATTATGATGAGCAATACGCCATTCTCGATGCCCGGCTTGCAGAATATGAGAAGCAGGAGAAATATATCTCCCTGGATTGCTACCGCAATCTGATCAAAACCTTCAGCGGGGACTGGCAGGCATTATACACACAGCTTGACCGGGCGCACAAACAGGCCTTCTGGAAAAGCACGATCAGAGACATACAGATAGATAAGGAGACACACCGCATCAGCGGCTTTAATTTTCTCACAATTTTGGAGTAGTAAAAAGTCCACACTGTCGAATTCGAGCCACACGCCACTTCCCTGGAAGCCAAAGGCGACGGCTATGTGGTCGCTTCCCTGGGGACGGACTCGGGCTATGTGCCTTATACGGCATACAGTGCTAAGAGCAGCTATATCAAAGAACATGCGCAGACTTTGCAGGCATTTACCAACGCCCTGCAGAAAGGTATGGACTATGTGAACAACCACAGCCCGGAAGAAATCGCCAAAGTCATCCAGCCGCAGTTTGAAGAGACGGATCTGGAAACGATTACCACCATCGTCAAGCGCTATGCCGATCAGGATACCTGGGCGGAAACTCTGATCTTTTCAGAAGATTCCTTTAACCTGCTGCAGAACATCCTGGAAGAAGCCGGGGAACTGGAAAAACGCGTTCCCTACGAAGATCTGGTCACGACCGAATTTGCTGAAAAAGCGGCACAGTCTAAATAACGGTCCGCTGACGCGCTTCCTATCTGTCGCGGACGGGGCAGCCGCCCTGTCCGCGGCGGTATGCAGAAGGTGTACATCCCATGATTTCCAGAAATACCTTCCCAAAGTAGCTGCCTGTACTGAACCCGCAGCTTTCGCCGATATCCAGAACGCTCTCTTCCGATTGTAACAGCATCTGCGCAGCCATCCTCACCCGATAGGCATTTAAATAGTTCACCGGCGAGTCGTTGATACAGCGTTTGAAACATCTGCCGCATTCCCGGCTGCTGATGTTGGCCGCAGCAGCAATATCATGCAGCGTAATCCGTTCACAGTAATGGTCATGAATAAACTGCAGCATCCTCTTGATCCGCAGTATGTCCACATTGCTGCCGGCTCCGTCTTTTGTCCTGATCTGCTCCGTCTCCCGCAAAAGCTGGCACCAGAATCTTGCCAGCTGTGCCTGTATTTCAAATTCATAGCCGAACGGCTCTTCCCCGACCATCCGCTCCGCCTCCAGAATATACGCTGCCATCTGCCGCCCGGCCGGGTGATCCTGTCTGACAAAAAAGATTTCCAGCCCTTTGCTCTTCAATATGGGAAACAGATATTTCTGTGCCAGCACATTGTTATGCATTCCGGAAAGAAAAGAGGCTTCAAACAGATGCGCATGCACCAGCACATTCTTCCCCGGAATCTCCCGGAAAGAATGGAGGACACCGGAATTGATAAAAACCATGTCTCCTTCATGCAAATGCAGTGTTTCCTCACTGGTACGCAGCTCCACCTCTCCTTCTTTTACGTGATCAATTTCAAAGGAGGCATGCCAGTGCCAGGGAAAATCCCCATTGATAAAATTGCTCTGATCTGTACACAGACATACATATGGCAGCCCGGCTTCGCATGTGGGCACGATCTCTTTGTTATTCTGATCGGAGCGAAAATCCGTCTTAATAAACATATAGGAACTCCCCGCTAAAATCCGTCTTGATTTTACTGCATCCTGTCCTGATCTCTGTTTTGCGGACTTCCTTTGCATGTTATACTTGCAATCAGAAAGGAAGGCGATGATATGATATCATTTCCGATCAGGCTGCAGTGCATCTCAGATTTTGAAAGTTATGTTGTCCTGCTGGAACGCTTTAAAGCCTGCGGAATCACCGGTGGGATCATACAGGGCAGAAACTATCAGGCCCGGGCAGATGATATTATAAAGATTTTTGAACATTATCAACCGGACGGTCTGGTCTTATCGCTCACCGGCCTCACATCCGGGGATATCACAGCCATCTCCCATTATCTGTCTCAGTCCGGCCTGCTTACAAAGGGCTGACAATAACGAAAGCCTGTCTGACAGAACCCCTGTCTGCCCGGCAGGCTTTCACGCCGCCCAGGAAAGAGCCTCTTCCAGGCTGTCCGCCCCCAATATGTTAAGCATAAAGTCCGTATATTTCCTTCCGTCCTTTGTGTCGATCCACCGGAATATCTCCTGTACATATTTTTCCGAGTGATCATATCCGTATATGCCAAAAGCCAGCCCCTGTCTCATCTCCTCCGGCGCATCTGTCTGCCGGTTGAGAATCAGGGCGTCGATATCAGGATTGGCCTCCGCGATATAATAACAGTAGGCATAAGCAGCAGCCTGCAGCTTTTCTCCCGCCCCGGAAGAAAAGCCCAGCTCCGTGATGGCGATGCTTCTGACCTCGCCCGCTGTATCAAGATACGCTTCCTGCCGGAAAAAGTCCGTCACGGCACTGAGATTCATGATTGTCAGCACATCCGCATCCATCGTCTTATCATATTCCTGCGACCAGTAATTCACACGGGTCAGCGGATTGGGATACGGGTGTATGGCGATTCCCCAGTCATAGTTTCCGTGAACCTTTGCCGCCTGGTCAAACGCACCGATCAGATCTCTGGCGTTAAAATAATGGCTGTTGTCCCCCTCATTGCTGTTCCAGTCATGATCAATGCTGTAATATACTCTGGCGCCGGCATAGCAGCTCTTAATGGCCTGATAAAAGATCCGGAACGCCTTTTCAAATTCTTCCGCATAGTAATCCAGGTTTTCTGTCTCCATATAGTTCCAGAGATGATGCTGATTGATCTCATTGGCGATCACCCAGCTGTGTACCATCCCATGCTCTCCGCTGGAATAGCGCTCCGCCAGAAAACTGGCCGTCGCCTCCAGCGCCCTGGTCCCTTCCTCATCCGCCGTATTGAACATGTAATAATAGGCGCCGCTCTCCTCATTCCGGGCCTGCGGATGTATCATCTCCAGATGCTCTTCATTCCAGTCATTCAGGATAATGGCCGTATTGCACATCCCCATATCCGTCAGATAAGTAAACAGCGTATCATAGGCAAACAGCTCCGCTCCGTTAAAATGATAACAGGTGCCCTGATACATATATTCTACCGTAGGACAAAGATCATTCGTCGTCTCACCCATGATCAGAGACAGAGGGATATTGTAAATCGCGTGCTTAATCCCCAGCTGCGCCGTCTCCTCTGTATACAGCATGGCGGGATCGAGCAAAAGCCCTTTCTTGGATTCCGGCTGCGGATAGGCGTCCTGATTCTCTGCCATATCCTGTGGATTCGACAGGCAAAGTCCCTCTCTCATTGGCACATAGTCTCCATCAATAAGGAGCGCCGGAACAAACCGGCAGAACAGATATCCCTCCTCACAGGGAAAAGAGAGCCTGCATACTTTCTCTTTTGTTCCCACCGCCACCGGCTCACCTGTCAGCTTCTCCGTATCTTCATAACATTCCTCTGCAAACAGATAGAGATTGCCGTCATCGCTTTTGGGTATCCGCGGCATTGACAGAAAGCAGACCAGCAGACCGGACTCCCTGTCATAAAAGAGCTCCATCTTTGATGTATGTGTCTCCAGCATCTCCACCGCTGTGCGTATCTTCCCCCTGGCAATCTCCTCCTGACCGGAAGCTGCCTCTCCCATGCGTCCTGCATCCGCGGACACCGGCTTATACCTGCCACAGCCATACAGAATGACAAGCAGCATGATCATGGCGGTAAGCGACAGCAGCCGCCTCCCCGCCATTATAACTTTCCCGTGCAACCTTTTATCCTCCTGTATCAAAAATATTCCACCGCAACAGATATCGAAGGCCGCACGTCAGTTTTATCCGACACGGATATCTCTCCCCGTTTCATCCGTTTATAAATTTCATAATAAGTTTCCATTGTCACATGCTCAAATCTCCACGCCGTACCGAAAGTGGGAATTCCCGCACAATGATTCTCCACACCATACCATGTCAGCTTACCCGCAAATTCTTCCGACCATTTTTTCCCGGAAGCATAGTAGTCATCAAGGGAAATAATCACCGCATCATCCAGCCCTTTTACCGCACTGGTCAGGAAACAGTCCGACAGCTGATTCTGATCCATATCCACACCGATCAGACGGCCGTCGGTGCTGTCCGCCGCTTCCACAGCCGGCCGGTACAGGGAACCGCCGCAGACAAAGATAATTTCCGTCCCTTCCTCAAACCATCCCTGTATCATCTCCCTGATCTCCTCAGAGGGCTGGAAGGTTTCCGCATACCGATAGTTCACTTCCACATCTGTCAGTGCCATCTCCATTGCCGCATCATCAATTCCCTGCAGATAGCCGTAGCCGTACCGGAGTACCGAATCCACTTCCCGGCCGCCGATAAATCCGAAACGGCGATATCCTTCCAGCACCGCCATGTACCCGGCCAGATACCCTGCCTGCTCTTCATGAAAGGCAACACAATGTACATTGTCCCTGATGGCAACATGCTCACCGTCTTCACTGAGCGGCACACCGTCAATCAGCAGAAAAGAAACATCCGGGCATGTTTCCTGCATCGTACCCACCGCTTCCTGAAAGTCATATCCCGAACAGACAATCACGTTGGCACCGCCCCGTACTGCCCGCCTGACCACTTCCTGAAATCCGCCTGCCATATCTGCCACGGCAGCATCCGTACTATAGTAGGAAAAAGAAATGCCGGCGGCCAGCGCATACATCCTGATTCCTTTATAAATCGCTTCATTATAACCGCCGTCCATCACGGGACCGTCCGCCACAAAAGCAATCTCACCGCCTTCTTCCTGATAGTCTCCGTAAGGGTCATCCAGCAGTGCTTCCAGCGGATCTTTCTTCGGCGGCTGCGGTTTAGCCTGCCACAGCCATATCTCACCGACAGCTTCTTTTGTCGTCGCCGCCTCTGTCATTTCCATCTCTTCGCTTTTTTCTTCTTCCGGCCAGATTCTCTCCGGCAACACCACGCTCTGCGTCTCCGATTCCGTCCACGCCCCTGCCCGGTCTGTCGTCTGCTCCTGCCGCCCACCGACAGCCCCGCATCCGGCCAGCACCCCCGTCAGCAACAGACAGGCCATGCCGCATACGCTTCTTTTCCTCATACACTGTCCTCCGCCTTCTGTGGCAACATTCCATTGTATGGATAATTGGATTATTATGGTAACAGTATATCATTGATTGCGCAGGCTGGGAAGAGAAATTTGCCTGTAAAGGAAACGCTGATGAAAGCGTTTCCTGCGCCGGATTTGCGCAGTGAAGCAGCATTTTCCTTTGCAAATCCGTGCGCATCCGCCGGAGACTCTGAGGAAGTGCTGATTTAATCAGCACTTCCTAAAGACGCAGAAAGGACAGCGCCTGTAGCTGCGCTGCCCCCGAATTGTTCCCTATCACTTTACAAATGATCCGATTTCCACCAGATTTCCCTCCGGATCAGCGATATAGCAGGTACGCTGTCCCCATGGCTGTGTGGCCGGAGGCATCACGGACCGTCCGCCGCCTGCCAGAATATCCGCATAGGTTTTATCCACCGCGGCATAGTTTTCCACGCCAAGCGCAATCTCAAAATGCCCGCTGATTTCCGGCGCATATGCCAGTCTCCTTCCGGTCATTGCTTCGAGATCCGCACGGCCAAACATCAGAAACAAAGTACCATCCTTCTCCAGGTATACATTTTTTGTGTCTTCCGCTTCCTTAATCTCAAAGCTCAGCACATCCCGGTAAAAACGGATCATAGCCGCCATGTCACTGACAAAAATTCCAAACCCTTCCAGTTTCATCTGCACTTCCTCCTGTTCTGTGACGTTTTCTTTGATCCATTTTACCACAAGAAACACGACAGCTGTCTGTCATGATTCTCTGTATTTTTTCAGGATATTTTCTGCAAACGCCGCCACGTCCCTGCGCATCCAGGCAGGCTCCAGAAGTTCCGCCCCGTCCCCGAAAGAGGCAATCCAGCGAATGATCGTTTCTCTGTCAGTGAAATCAAAAGAAAAAAGCAGAGAGCCGTCCGGCCCGTCCACGAAAGAATCCGGGCCGTATTCTTCGAGCAGCCGCCATTTAAACCGGCAATCAATCCGTGCTTTTACCCGGTATACCGGTGGAAACACCCTTTCCGCAGACAGATCCGGCAAAGGGGCAGAGCACTTTTCAAAAGTCTCTCCCATCTCTATCGCCACCATCCGCCCCAGCTTAAACAGCCGAAAATCCTGCCGCCGCAGGCACCGGGCCCAGACATACCAGTCAGACCACTGAAAGAGCAGATAATAAGGCTCTGCCGTCCGCCGGGATTCTCCTTTGGGAGCAATATAGGTAAAGGATATTTCTCTGCCTGTCAGGATGGCATGATGTATCTGCTCGATCTTTGGCGCCAGAATCTCTTTCTGCCAGGCGGAAAGATCAATCAGGATATGACAGTCTCCCGCTGTCATATCCGATGATCCCACAGACAGCTTTTCCATCAGGCAGGCGTAGCGGTTCGTTTTGCTGACACTGTCAAGACTGCGCAGACCGGCCAGAATTGCCTGCATTTCCGTGGTGCAAAACAGAGTGCGGTCGATCCGGTATCCTTCCATAATGGAAATCCCTCCGCCTGCTCCCCGCTCTGTCACAAGCGGTATCCCTGCCATACAGAGTGTTTCGACATCCCGGTTTATAGTCCGCCGGGATACCTCAAACACCTTTGCCAGATAAGGAGCCGTCACCTTTTCCTGCCGGAGAAGAATCGCCAGTATTCCTGCCAGCCTCTCAATCTTCATCGCCAATCTCCCGCTCTTCTGCCGGATGATGCACAACCGGAATTTTACGCAAACTGTGCCGCAATTTCTCTCACCCTCTGCGGGTACGCCTCTCTGAACTGCTCATAGGTCATACCTTCCGCCTCCACAGCCCTGCCCAGAGATACCAGAAACTCCGGAATATTCTCTTCCAGCATATTGGCCAGGTCCTCTCCAAACCGCTCATGACCGAAAACCGGACTGCCATTTTCATAGATGGCAAACGCATTTTTCGGCCCTTCCGGCGTAGGTTTCTTGCCGCCCCGCATACCGATGGCGCCAATCTGATGCGCAGAGCAGGAAGAAGGACAGCCGGAAATATGGATCGCAGGCAGGACACCGTCTGCAAATCCCTCCTTTTTTACCCGTGCCAGACAGGCCGCCAGCAATTCCTGGGACCTGCCGATCCCCACCTGACAGGTCGCGGCCCCGATACAGGCGACAGAACGTTCAAAGGCCGTCATGGCTCCGTCATCCGTCGCTGCCAGCACACGCCTGGCTTCCCGGGCCGTCAGATTGATCACATACAGCCCCTCATCCGGCGTAAGGCGCACTTTTACTTCCTCCATATCCCGGATCAAAACAAGAAGTCTGCGGAAAAAATCCGGCGCCGGATTGCCGCCGAACGGATGGTAAGACACGGCATACAGGCCCGGCTGTTTCTGCTTTATAATCCGTCTGTCACTGATCTCTCCATCCGCCGCCTTGCTGATCTCAGACTGCACCGCATCAATATCCAGGCCGCCTTTTTCCAGATTTTCCTGCAGCTTTTCCGCAAATACCCGTCTGATACCGTCAACGCCGAGCGTATTTTGCAGATAACGGCTCCGTGACATGGCCCGCTTTTCATATTCTCCGTACTGTGTAAACATATCTACCATGGATTTGATATAATACAGTATTTTCGACGGCTGTGCGTCGTCGGCCACCTGGACACCCATTTTGGGATTGCTGCCCAGTCCCCCGGCCACATAGACAAGAAATTTCCCCGATCCGTCCGCCACAAATCCCATATCCCGGAATGTGGCATGCGTATCGTTTCTGACACCGTTCTCAAAGCATACTTTCAGCTTACGCGGAAGCTTTACCTTATGGATCAGTCCCAGACAATAGTCTGCCGCTTCCCTGGCATAAGGCATTACATCAAAACATTCTCCCTCTTCCACACCGGAAAGAGGAGAGCACATCACATTTCTGGGATAATCTCCGCCTCCGCCTCTCGTAATAATACCATGATCAAATGCGTCCTCGATCAGAGCGCACACGGTCTCTTTGGACAGGTCATGGAGCTGCACACTCTGACAGGTAGACAGGTGTACCCGGTCTATCGCATACTTTTCCACCGAGTCCGCTATAAACGCCAGTTTTTCCCTATCAATCTCCCCGCCGGTCAGACGCAGACGGAGCATACTCTTCTCCCCGCCGCGCTGAGCGTAACTGCCAAAGCCCCCGGAAAAGGACTTATATTGTGGCACCGTCACCTCTCCCGCATAAAATTTCTCCGTCATCTCATGAAATTCCCGCAGATCTCCCCGGAATTCCTCCACATGATTTCTGGCCATCGCAAACCTCCGTCTTATTTCCACGTATTTGCCATCTCATAGAAATGGCAGTACAATCCTCTCTTTTTCATCAATGTCTCATGACTGCCCTCTTCCGCAATCCCATCCTGCGTCAGCACCAGGATCCGGTCACAGCTGCGGATACTGGACAGCCTGTGGGCTATGATCAGCGTCGTGCGTCCTCTGGCCAGCTCTTCCAACGACCTGGCAACCTCGTATTCACTTTCATTATCCAGTGCCGACGTCGCCTCATCCAGCAGAATAACAGGCGGATTTTTCAGAAATACCCGGGCAATGCTGATCCGCTGCTTCTGTCCGCCCGACAGCTTCACACCCCGTTCACCCACGTACGTATCATACCCGTTTTTCAGCATTTTTATAAATCCGTCCGCGCCGGCCCGACCGGCAGCTTCCTCTACTTCTTCACGCGAGGCACCCGGCCTGCCATAGGCAATATTTTCATAGACAGTCCCGGAAAAAAGATACACATCCTGCTGCACCACACCAATATTTTGCCGCAGACTCCGCAGGGTATAGGAACGGATATTTTTCCCGTCAAGACAGATGTCCCCTTTTGTCACATCATAAAAGCGGGGGATCAAATTACAGAGCGTCGTTTTGCCACCGCCGGAAGGCCCCACGATAGCCACCCGCTCCCCGGCTTTTATCGTCAGATTCAGATTACGAAACACCTGGTTGTGATCATCCGGATATTCAAAGCTGACGTCATGAAAGCTGATTTCCCCCTGCGGATGCTGCAATATGACAGCATCCGGTTCGTCAAATATTTCGATATCAGCGTCCATAATCTGCAAAAAGCGCTCAATTCCTGTCATTCCCCGCTGAAACTGTTCCGCAAACTCTATAATACGCCGTATGGTCGCAAGCAACGTGGTCACGTACAGAACATAGGCCACCATATCACCCGGCAGAATCCGCCCGTCCATCAGAGAAAAACCACCGCCGATCAGTACCGTGAGATACATCAGCCCGTCAAAGAAGCGCGTGGAAGTACTGAAATACCCCATCAGCCGGTAAGACATCTTTTTGATTTCCAGAAATTCCTGATTCCCCTTTTCGAATCTGGCAGTTTCCATCTCCTCATTGGCAAAGGCTTTGACTACCTTCTGGCCCAGCAGACTGTCTTCAATTCTCGCATTCAGCTCGCCAATCTGATGCCTCTGGCTGGCAAACGCTTTTTTTACATAACGGTTGATCTTCATACAGACGATGGTCATTAACGGCACAAACAAAAAGACAAGTACCGTCAGCGGCACATTAATCTTTGCCAGTATGGCAAAAGAAAAAGCAATCTTGACCGCCGCGATGAAAAACTCTTCCGGACAATGATGCGCAAATTCCGTAACGTCAAACAGATCATTGGTAATCCTGCCCATGATCTGTCCCACTTTCGTATTATTAAAATAAGTATGGGAGAGCTGCTGCAAATGTGCATAAGCGTCCCTGCGCATATCTGTCTCAATCCTGGCACCCATGACATGACCGATATTTGCCATGTAATAATTGGCAACACAATCCACGATCCGCAGCAGAAAATAAACAGACGCAGAGCCCAGAATCATCCGTGCCGACAGCAGTGTCACATCTGCCAGCGCGGTATTGGTAATCTGCCGGATCAAAAGCGGCAGTGCAATCTCACAGAGCGTCGTCAGCAGCGCACAGACCAGATCCAGTGCAAGCGTAGCACGATATGGGCGGAAATAATACAGAAACCGCCGCCCCAGTTCTTTTGTCGTATATGTCTTTTCCATCATTTCCGGCCTTTCAGCCTCTCAATCTCCTTCTGTAATTCATTCAGTTTGGCCATGGCCTGCTCCAGCTCTCTTTGTTTGTCGCCGAGATCACCGTCTGCCTGCTGTAATTCCTCGTCCCGCAATTCCACCTCATGCGCCCTGGCCGCTTCCTCTATCAGTTTCTGTTCCAGATAACCGGTCACCATGGCCGGCTGTTCAATCGGTTCTTTATCCTCAAAGTAACTGGGATCTATCTGTACAAGGTAATCCTCCTCCCGGAGAATATATGCCTTTCTGCCGGCATCCTTCCTGCCCCTGTTTTTTGCCCCGTCATCATCATACCCATCCTCCGCACAGGCTTCGTCGTCCTCATACTCCTCCGCGCAGGCTTCATCATCCGCATAGGCCTCTCCGTAGGTCATGTCGTCATATTCCCCGTCCTCATACTCTTCTTCATACCCACCGTCTTCCTCCATATCCTCATAGCC
>CAJULA010000039.1 GCA_910587155.1 uncultured Lachnospiraceae bacterium | reverse complement strand
AATCTCTATCTGAATTACAAAAATCCATCAGTTCATTTAAAACTGGTGGATTTTTGCGTGCCTCAAAAATTTAATATCAAAAAATAGAATGTTTTTCAGCGGCCTCCTGTTTCACTCCCGCCGCATCCTGTCAGGGTAACTGCCAGAAGTGCACATGCTAAAAGAGTTGCTGCAAATTTTCTTTTCATTTGAGTGATACCTCCCTTTCTATACTTGATCTACCACGCATTCAGCATAGCAGGCATCCCCGGCATCCTCCATTTCTTATTGTCACTTTTTCTGATCTTTTTACAGTTTCCATTTTGCCCCAAATCTGACCTTTTGTAAGATTTTCTTATCTTTTGTAAGAAAAATGCTGTCTTTCAGAGCATTTTTCTGTATTGTGCGGGGCTTACTCCATTCACCTTCTTAAACATTCTTGTAAAATGCTCCGCATTATGGTATCCCACCATCTCAGAAATTTCATATATTTTGAAGCTCGTTGTCCGAAGCAGTTCCTGTGCTTTCTGCATCCGCAGATCTTTCAGATAGCCGGAAAATGTCTCACCGGTTTCTTTCGTAAAGCGATTTGTAAAGTATTTTTCATTTAATCCCACATACTCTGCCACCATGGAAAGGGATAACTGTGCATCTTCATAGTGATCGGCAATGTACCGTTTTGCCCTGATCATAATATCCGTTTCCGATACATTCAGTTTTGATGCCGAATAATCCATGATCCAGGAAAAAAGATTCGTAAGCCACAACAGGATGGAAAGGCAATTCTTTCTGCGTATCTCGTTCAATCCTTCCATAAATGATTCCCAGCCATACATTTCCTTTCCTACACAGGCAGAAAGCTGCACACCATATTCCTTCCCTGTTGTTTCCTGCAGCTCATTCAGCATACGACTGATCTGAAATCGGACATCCGTCTCGCTAATCCTGTATAAAACAAGAAAAAACGTCACACTCTCCCTGTACAGAACACATCTTGCGGCAAAACGATGGTTTCTCTCAAACCCCTCCGTCAGCTTTTCTGCCATATCCATATTTTTCTGCCCCGGTGGATATTGTCCGGCGCTGATACCAATCAACACATATCTTTCTCCGAACAGTTCGGGATACTGTTCATGAACTCTCTGCGGCATCTGCATGCCCGATACCAGTTCTTTCAAATAATCCTCCGGCTTTTTCTCCCCTTTTCTTCTTTTCTCCTCATATTCTTCAATTAATGCCCGGATTCGGCGTACCATGGCATTAAACTGATGGATCATACTGCGCACCTCAAACTGTCCCTGTGGCGATATATGCACATCCAGTTCACCGTCTTCCACTCTTTTCAGTCCATGATTAATCTCCGCAACCGGATTAATGATTCCCTGCAGAAAATAATTAAAGTAATATCCCGCCAGAAGAAAGATCAGTACCGCCGCCAAAACGATCATCCGCGCCACACTCCAGAATTCTTCTGTCAATTCCTTTGCCCTGATATAACTTTCCACATACCAGATGGTATTTCCAAATTTAACATCACTGATCACTCTGATATATTCTGCTTCAGGAAAATCCTGATCCTCCGTCGTATCAAAAATGATATTGCCCTCCTCATCCGTGACCCTGGTAATCCCCAATTTGTTATTACCTCTTTGATAATTCTGGTTATATTCCCGGATCGTTTCCCCTGCGCCTGTAATCTGGTAAAATGTCACCATTTCCAGCTTTTTGGAACGATCCGTCGAAACATTGGGCGAAAGGGCAAAAACAAGAACAAACAGGTCCTTTTTCCCGCCGTGAAACAGGTCATTGGCAGATTTTGTATGAAAAGACCCAACAAACACGGTATTGGGGTGCTCCAGCGCCGCCTGATACCATTTCATCTCTTTGATCTGGCTCGGCCCCCGGTTAATTTTATTCTTGATATAGGTTTCCCGTCCATCCTTCATATAAAAACCAACGGAAAGAATATCTTTCACCGGCTCCAGGGCAAGGCTCCCCGCCTGCGTAAGCTGCTGTTCATACTCATATTTTTCCAGGATATCACTGGTATCCGTTCCTGCCGCGTAATCAATGATTTCATTGTTATTGGTATGGATCAGATGGGAAAGGCGCATAGACATCACATTGATATCCGAAATAAGTTCCGTAACAATGGTATCCTGCGCCCTCTCTATATTCTCTATTGCCTGCCTTTTAAACTGCTTGTTCAACACAAACAACGCAATCAGCAATGCCGCCAGAAAGGGAATCACAATCAGAAAAACAAAAGCAAGATAATATAATTTTTTCAATGGTATCGTCTTTCTCTTCCGTATCACTTTTCTTTCCTCCCTGCATCACGGTTCCCCAAACTTTTCCGCCGCACTTTCTTCATATTATCATCCGGTGATAATTTCGTCAAATAAATAGAAAAGCACTGGCTTTTTCCGGTGACAGATAGTATACTTTTTATAGTGGGCAGCTTCGGCTGACGTCAGTAAATATATCGTATAGAAAGGCGGTTATAATCATGAGCGGCAGAATCCATTCTCTGGAATCCTTTGGCACCGTAGACGGACCAGGTGTACGTTTTGTGGTATTTGTACAGGGATGTCCGATGCGCTGTGCCTATTGTCACAATCCTGATACCTGGGAGATGAATGCGGGCACTGTCATGGAAGCCAGTGAGATTATTGAGCAGTATGAAAGAAATGTCAGCTTTTATAAAGGAGGCGGTATTACCGTCACAGGCGGCGAACCCCTGATGCAGGTGGATTTTCTTATTGAATTGTTTACCCTTGCAAAAGAAAAAAATATCCATACCTGCATTGACTCTTCCGGTATTGCGTTTAATCCGGATCATCATGTCTGGATGGAAAAGCTGGATAAACTGCTCACCCTTACCGACCTCGTCATGCTGGATATCAAGCACATTGATCCGGAAAAGCACAAAGAACTAACAGCCCAGCCCAATGACAAAATTCTCGCGTTTGCAGAATATCTTTCCGAAAAGGGCATTGCCATCTGGATACGTCATGTGGTCGTGCCGGGTATTACCGATGATGATAAATATCTGCATCAGCTGGGGTACTTTATCGGTGGACTAAAGACCTTGAAGGCGCTGGATGTCCTGCCCTATCATACGATGGGCAAGGTAAAATATGAAAAGCTGGGAATCCCCTATAAGCTGGACGGGGTGGAGCCCATGGATAAAAACAAAGTCATCGAAAAAAAGCAGGTCATATTGGACGGAATCAAGGCACGTCGTGCAAAAGACGCGGCTCCCTGACATGCACCGGATCAGCCTGACCGGATTTCCTGCATTTTCTACTTGTATTCAGAATATATTTGTATTAAAATAAATTTGGAAATTGATAACAATCTATCAATAAAAATCAGAATCTAAGGAGGATATTGTTATGGCATATGTAATCAGTGATGCTTGTGTAAGCTGCGGCGCATGTGAAGGCCAGTGCCCTGTAGGCGCTATCAGTATGGGGGATACACAGTTCCAGATTGATCCCGATAAGTGCATCAGCTGCGGCTCTTGTGCAGGCGCATGCCCTACAGGTTCTATTTCTGAAGAGTAATTGCATACGGATCATTCCATTCTGGCGGAAAAGATACAAAAGCACTCAAAAGAATGAGTGCTTTTTTCTTTTCTCTTTCTTTGCTGCTTTTTCCCGGATCAACTCATCAATCTTACGAAAATGCTCCTCTTCACGTCTGATTCTTTCATTTTCACGGATTTCCTCCCTCTCTTCCTGCAGCCTGAACTGATAATCCAGCTCTTTCAACATACTCTCCCGGATCTGATCGCAGAAAATCTGATTCTCCTCTCTGACTGCATCTGCAATCATAGTTTTTAGCAGCACCTGCAGTCTGTATGCCTTATCCCCATCCTCAGAGGCTTTTTCTTCCCTGACATGCAGGCTATGCTCCGTTTCCACACTATGTACACTGCCATCCTTTGAAAGTCCCATCGCTTCGCTTTCGCTGACCAGACTGTTTTCACCGTTCATGACATGTTCCTGTGCCATTAGCTCTTTTTGTTCTTCCGCTCCTTCCATTTCCTGCTTCAACGCTTTTCTGATAGCTTTCAGCTGAAATCCCTGTTCTTTCATCGTCTTTACCCGTTTCAGCCTGTTTACATCATCCGGCGTATAATAACGGTGCCCCAGCTTATTGCGCTTAATGGGAAGTTCCAGTTCCTCTTCCCAGTAGCGCAATACATGGCTTTCCACCTCTACCTGTTTTGCCGCATCCGAAATCATGTACATTTTCTGTTCCATACCTTTTCCTCCTGTCAGTCCTGATCGCAATACTTGTTTTTCCCGTAAAACAGACAAAGAGAACCGGCCCTTTAATGCCTGTCCTCTTTCGTATCCTGTAAGCTATTTCTGTATATTGGCAAATTTTGTGTAATCCGGAAGCCATGCCAGATTAATGGTTCCGATGGGACCATTTCTCTGTTTGGCTATGATCACCTCCGCCACACCTTTCAATTCTGTATCTTTATTATAATAATCATCGCGATAAATAAACATTACCACATCGGCATCCTGTTCAATGGCTCCTGATTCCCGCAGATCAGAGAGCATGGGCCGATGATCCGGCCTCTGTTCCACTGCACGGCTGAGCTGAGACAGTGCCAGCACCGGAACATTCAGTTCTCTTGCAAGCGCCTTCAGCGAACGTGAAATATCAGAAATTTCCTGTTGTCTGGAATCGGTACGCCCACTGCCTGACATAAGCTGCAGATAATCTATAATAATCATTTTGAGCCCATGCTCCAGCTTATACTTTCTGCATTTGGATCGAAGCTCAGAAATACTGATCCCCGGCGTATCATCAATAATCAGATGCGACTTTCCAATAATTCCTGCACTTTCAATCAATTTTTCCCACTCTGTATCGGTCAGATTTCCGGTTCTGATGTGCTGAGAATCCACTTTGGATTCCAGGGAAAACAGTCGGTTCACCAGCTGTTCCTTGGACATCTCAAGACTGAATATGGCCACCGTCTCATTCTGCTTAAAGGCAACATACTGTGCAATATTGAGCACAAATGCCGTTTTTCCCATGGAGGGCCTGGCTGCCAGCAAAATCAGATCGGAAGGCTGCATCCCTGCCGTCCTGTAATCCAGATCAATAAATCCCGTCGGAATTCCGGTCACTACCCCTTTATTTCTGGAGGCTGCCTCGATACGGTTCATCGCATTCATTACAATCTCCCGAATCGGCACATAATCGCTGCTGTTTCGCTTTTGCAGCAGATCAAATATCTTTTTTTCCGTATCCTCCAGTATGTATTCCAGGCTTTCTTTTCCCGCATAGCAGGTATTGGCAATTTCTTCATTCAGGCGGATCAGTCTGCGCAAAGTGGATTTTTCCGCGACAATATCCGCATAATACCTGATGTTGGCTGATGTGGGTACAGCTGCCACCATGTCCTTGATAAATTCCAGGGAACTGATTTCGGGCGGGACATCCTTCTCTTTGAGCCTGTTTTGCAAAGTGATCAGATCTGCCGGTTTGCCCTCATCATTCAGTTCCACCATCGCTTCGAATACAACGCCATACTGCCTGCCATAGAAATCTTCTCCCCGGAGGATCCCTGACGCTACGACAATAGCCTCCCGATCCATCAGCATGGAACCGATCACTGACTGTTCCGCCTCCACACTATGGGGCAGTACCCTTTTTAACAGCGCTTCTTCCATTGCCGCCATATGTTTCCCTTCTGTCAGTCTTCCTGTACTTTCACTTTCAGCTTGCCACTTACTTTCGGATGCAGCTTCACTGTCACTTCAAAGATGCCAAAGCTCTTGATCGGTTCCTGCATCTGAATCTTTTTCTTATCAATTTCCATCCCACACTGAACCTTTGCTGCCTGTGCGATTTCTTTTGAAGATACGGAACCGAACACTCTGCCGCCTTCTCCGGCTTTCATCTTAACGACGACTTCTTTTGTCTCCAGCTCTTTTGCAAATTCCCTGGCCGCCTCCAGCTGCTGTTTCGCCACCTTCTCTTCGTTTGCTTTCTGCAGTTTGAGATCATTTCTATGCTGCGCGTTTGCCTCCACCCCCAGCTTTTTCGGCAGAATATAATTCCTCGCATAGCCGTCGCTGGCTTCCACAATCTCTCCTTTTTTACCAAGGCTTTTCACATCCTGCAATAAAATTATTTTCATGACAAATCACCCTCTTCTATCATAGTATCCAATGTGTGTTTCATTACTCGTACCGCTTCTTCTATGGAAACATCCTCCATCTGCGCACCCGCTATGTTCATGTGACCACCGCCCCCTAACCGTTCCATGATCACCTGAACATTCACTTCATCAATGGACCGCGCACTGAAATAAATCTTGCCCTGATATTGTGTCATAACAAAACTGGCTTTGATGCCCTTGATATTCAGCAACTCATTGGCTGCCTGTGCCCCCAGCACCGTGGGACTCATAACCCCCTCACTGGAGCAGACGGAAATGGCAAAATCTCCACGGTATATTTCCGCCTGACTGACTGCATCCGCTTTTGTTTTGTACTCCAGTGCATCTTCCCGAAACAGCTTGCGCACCCTTGTCACATCAGCGCCGTTTCTGCGCAGGTACGCTGCCGCCTCAAAAGTCCTGACCCCTGTTTTCGTAGTAAAATTGCTCGTATCTACGATGATACCTGCATACATACAGTTCGCTTCTTCAATCCGGAGACGGATGCCCTCTTTAATATACTGCAAAATCTCCGTTACCATCTCACATGCGGAGGAAGCATAAGGCTCCACATAAGAAAGCGTCGCGTTTTCTATGGTTTCAAAACCCTGGCGGTGATGATCCAATACGACAATGGATTTGCAGGTATGCAACAGTTCCGGACATTCCGTAATGCTTGGCTTGTTCACATCCACCACAACCAATACGGTATTATTGTTTCCCGCCGCTTCCACAGCCTCTGCGCTGTTGATCAGCATGTCTTCTTCATATTCGACATTATGCTGAAACATATCATACAGAGGCCGCACTGACGTAGTCACATCATTAATCACAATATGGGCTTTGCGTTCCAGCGATTTCGCTATGCGATAGATACCAATGGCCGCCCCGAAGCTGTCCATATCAGCCAGCCGATGTCCCATAACCAGCACTTTATCTTTGGAAGAAATGATCTCATTGAGCGCATGAGCCTTAACCCTTGCCTTAACCCTTGTATTTTTTTCCACCTGCTGGCTCTTACCACCATAGTAGGTTATGGAAGTGGATGTCTTGACCACGGCCTGATCGCCGCCCCGGCCCAGCGCCAGATCAATGGCTGTTCTGGAAAACTCATAGTTTTGTGTATAGCTGAGCCCGTCCAGCCCCACCCCGATACTCAGCGTAACCGCCATCTCATTTCCGATGTTCACAGTCTTGACATCATCCAAAAGGTCAAACTTGCTCTCTTCCAGCTGAAGTACCGATTCTTTGCGCAAGATAACAAGATATTTATCCTTTTCAATCTTTTTGGCAATGCCGTCAAGAGAAGCAATGTATTTATTAATCTTTCTGTCTATCAGGGCAATCAGAAGGGAACGCCTTACCTCTTCCACACTCTCCAGGGATTCTTCATAATTGTCCAGATAAATCATCCCTACTGCCAGCGACTGATTATCATTTTCTCTTAAAGCAATCTTCAGTGCCGTCTCATCATACAGATACAGGGCAATCAGATAGCCTTTGTAATTGGGTTCCTGAAATATCTCACTGTTAGATGCCATATCTTTCAGTGAGATACGCTTCATTTTCGCCGAAAATTCACATTCCTCAAATTCCAGATCCAGTTCCGACTCTTCCTCTTCCTCCGGGAACTTGTCCTTTGTCAGTTCCGGAAAAATGGAAGTAATGGATCTGAAATATCCTTTTTCCTTATGTATGACCGCTTCAAACGCCTTATTGCTCCAGATCACTTTGCCGGCTTCATCAAGAAGCGCATAGGGTATTTCCATTTCCCGTAAAAGCCTTTTCTGAATCTGCCCATATTGGGTTGCGAAACTGATCAGTTCATTCATAATGACAGGCTTATTGTAAAACATCATCATAAAGACTACGATAAAATAAATCAGCAATGCTCCTGTCAGCAGCAGCCCTGAACGATAATCCATCAGATAGATAACAAGATTCACCAGGGCCAGCAGAATCCCCATGATAATGGAACCTTGCAGATAGGATCGCAGTCTCCCTTTAATCTTAATCCTTTTCTTCATGTCTTTCCCTCCGGACAGAAGTCCGATTTAGCGTTTCTTAATTATAGCATTTTTCCTTCTTAAAAGCTATAAGATTATATCGTCAAATATACGGCTATTTTGTATAAATATGTCAAACTATGAAATATAATATGTGTGCCTGTCAAAAACTGACGATAAATCTGATCAAAGACACGCTGCATAAAACACCAAAAAGACCAACTGCTGTAAGGCAGTTGGTCATCTTTTGCCATTGCGGCCAGACTCCGGTTATGAATCCCCGGACTTCGCCTATGCCCTCTATGTTTTTCTACCTACTCAGCAACATATGGCATCAGCGCAATATGTCTTGCTCTCTTAATAGCTACGGTAAGCGCTCTCTGATGCTTTGCACAATTACCGGTGATTCGGCGGGGAAGAATTTTTCCTCTTTCAGATACATATCTTTTCAGTTTGTTTGTATCCTTGTAATCTATCACATTATCTTTGCCGCAGAATACACAGACTTTTTTTCTTCTGCGCATTCCGCCTCTCCGCTTCATCGGTCCATCTGATTTATCCGCTTTGTTAAAAGCCATGATGCATACCTCCTGTCTCACGATCATAATCCGTGTAAACGTATTAGCCTGTACGGATGCTTAATTAAAAGGCAGTTCTTCATCAATGCCATCCGGAATATTCATAAATCCATCCCCGATGGAAGCCGGTTCCGGTCTGCTGACAGGTGCGCCATAACTGCTGTCCTGTCCGGAATTTGCATTTTTGCTCTCCGCAAACTCATGATCCTCTACTATCACATCCGTCGTATAAACCTTTACGCCGTCCTTATTGGTATAACTGCCTGTCTGAATACGTCCTGTCACAAGCATTTTGATTCCCTTACGCAAATATTTTTCGGCAAACTCCGCCTGCCGTCCAAACGCAACGCATCCGATAAAATCTGCGGTATTTTCGTCTCCGTTGCGATTAAAACGACGGTCAACAGCCAGTGTATATCTTGCAACCGCTGTCGAATTTTCACCCTGAGAATACCGGATTTCCGGATCTCTGGTCAATCTGCCCATAAGAATCACTCTATTCATATAGTCCCTACTTTCTTTTTATGCCTCGTCCTGTCTAACGCATAAATATCTGATCACATTGTCCATGATACGAACACGGGATTCAATCTCTCCCGGGACACTGGAATCAGCATCGAACTGAATGAAATAGTAGAACGCTTCTCTCATTTTCTGAATCTCATAAGCAAGTCTCTTCTTGCCCCATTCGTCAACATTGGTGATCGTTCCACCGAATCTTTCGATCAGCGCCTTGCATTTGTCCACAACGGCAGCTCTTTCATCATCTTCGATCTTAGCACTGACAATCACGGCTAATTCATACTTGTTCATGCTTTACCTCCTTTTGGTCTCTGGCCCCTTCTCAATAAAAGGAGCAAGGAATAAAATATATCACAGGGAGATATAATACCATAAAAATCCACCCTTATCAAGGTTTTTTATGAAGTTCTCTCGCATTTTTTTCTATTGTCTTTCTTGGCACCATGATCTGGTGCCCACATCCCAGACATTGTAATCTGAAATCAGCACCAATCCGCAGAATCTCCCATTCTCTGGCGCCGCAGGGATGCTGCTTCTTCAGTTTTACAATATCTCCTTCCTGAAAATCAAACTGCATGCTCAACCTCAAAATTTTTTTTATTCTGTTGCTGAAAAAATTTCTCCGATACTGCCCTGTATGATCAGATCCGCCATACTGTCCCTTGGCGTGGCAGTCTTATTGATAAGAACCAGCTTATTGCCTTTGTAATAATCAATCAGTCCCGCTGCCGGATATACCGCAAGCGAAGTCCCTCCGACGATCAGCACATCCGCATTGCTGATAAATGCAACAGCTTCCGTAATTGTCAGCTGATTCAGCCCTTCTTCATATAATACAACATCCGGCTTGATCCCGCCGCCGCATTCGCACCGGGGAATGCCTTCCGAATGCAGAATATACGTCGCATCATAAAATTTATGACAGCGCTCACAATAATTCCGATGTACACTTCCATGAAGTTCCAGCACTTTTTTGCTGCCCGCCGCCTGATGCAGACCGTCTATATTCTGCGTGATCACTGCCTTCAGACGCCCTTCCCGTTCCCACTGCGCCAGTTTACTATGCGCTGCATTGGGCTTTGCCGTCAGACACAGCATCTTATCTCTGTAAAAGCGATAAAATTCTTCCGTGTGGCTTCGATAAAACGTATGGCTTAAAATAGTCTCCGGAGGATACTCATATTTCTGATTATAAAGCCCGTCCACACTCCTGAAATCCGGAATGCCACTCTCAGTGGAAACCCCGGCACCGCCAAAAAATACTACATTTTCCGTCTCCGACATGATCTTCCGAAACTGCTCCAGTCCATCCATATGCTTCCCCTTTCTGTTCGTTGCCCGTCTCACTCCTGCTGCCGCCAATATGTAAAATCAGGGTTTACTGTTCCGGATTGCTCTTTTTTCTGGGAACCGCAAAATCGGGATGCTCGCCCAGCCATGTATTCTGCGGCATATTATTGATCACTGACATATCCTCCCATGAGATCTCAAAATCAAAAATATCCTGATTCTGTTTCATTCTCTCCATGGAAGAGGATTTCACCAGCGGTATGATCCCTTTCTGAAGCAAAAAACGCAGACATATCTGTGCCACTGATTTTTCATACTTATCCGCAAAAGATTTCAGAACAGGATGCTCCAGCATTGCACTTCTTCCAAGAGGGCTCCACGCCTGTACCCGAATATCATTTTCACTGCAGTACCGCACAGCGGCTTCCTGGGTATAACCGGGATGTATCTCAAGCTGATCCACCACCGGTGTCACATGGCAGTTCTTCAATATAGGATCCACATGATGAGGAAGAAAATTGCTCAGTCCAATCCCTCTTACCCTTCCGCTCTTATAGAGCTCTTCCAATGCCCGCCAGGTATCCAAATCCTTTTCCTTCCAGTCCGTATCTCCCTCTTTGCCTCTCGGCCAGTGAATCAGATACAAATCGAGATAATCCATACGCAGTCTTTCAAGAGAACGTTCAAAAGCGTCCTTCGCCTCCTGATACCCTCTTTCATCAATCCACAATTTTGATACGATAAAAAAATCTTTCCTCGCAATGCCGCTCTCCCTGACCGCCTGCCCCAGTACACGTTCCGTCTCATAAAGAGACGCCGTATCAAAGTAGCGATAACCGGCCTCAATGGCCATTCGGTTAATGGCCAGATTATCTCCTCCCTTCGCATTATAGGTACCAAATCCCAGACAGGGAATCTGAATCCCATTGGATAACGTGTAGCAGTCATTCAGTGCTTTCATAAGTCATGACCATCCTTTCCTTACTAAATTTCAAGCTCCCTGTACAGCTCTTTACAGTAATCCTCATCCATAGCAGCCCTGACCATATCATCAGTACGGCCCTCTTGCGCCAGCAGTCTGTTGAGCAGCCGGATACGGCTCAGTTCCATATCAAGTACATCCCGCTCTGCGCTTAAGGTATCGCATTCCGCACTTAATGTGTCACATTCCGCACTTAATGTGTCACATTCCGCACTTAATGTGTCGCGTTCCGCACTTAATGTGTCGCGTTCCGCACTTAATGTGTCACATTCCGCACTCAATGTGTCACGTTCCGCCTTCAATACATCTGCCGTCTTATTCAACACATTCAGTTCATCCTGCATCTCATCGATCATAAGCTGTACGGTATTTTTATCAAGTATTCTGAGTTCTTCTGAAAATATCCCCATAACTCCCTCCATATTACGGCATATCCGGTAAATATCTTCATACATAAACTTAAATTCCGGATATGCCCCGATCAACTCCACGATCCTTTCCGGGCTGTCCTCACTGAAAAATGTAAGCCATGCTTCCAGTCTGCTTTCTATTGTTTTATTGTAACGGTTCTCTTTAAAGATATCAAGCGATATAAAGATGTATTTCTGTAATAATTCCAGTTCCAGACCACTGTCAGAACGCTGTGCGAAGCAGTGGATACAGGTATCCGGGAACAGGCGAAACGCTTTGGGGCTTTTCTCAAACAAGACGATCGTATATACGTTTTGTATATCTTCATAACTGAAGCTCTTCTTTTTGGCACTTCTCACCCTCTTATACTGCCGCAGAAGCATATCTGATGAATAGCAGGCACATCGTTCTCCCGGAAACTTATAGCCGATCTTCTGCACCTCAACATTGGCAATACTGCCGTCTTCCAGCTCCACTACAATATCCGTGACAACCAGTGTGCTTTCATCGGCTATCCTCGTAGAATCATTCGGCAATGCACAAAGTATTCTTACCTGTTTCTTTAAAAGGAGGGACAAAAGATCCTCCAGGCGTTCCGGTGTACTCTCCGGATTGAGTATTTCCTTGCTGAAAGAATCATATAAAATCCTCACTCCCCTCGCACCTGAACAGAAATCAAGAAACTCTTCCCTCTGCTGCTGCGACCAGCTGTAAAACTGACCGGAAAGCTCTCTGCTCCCTGTAATCTCTGACAGTATTTCTTCTTTTGTACGGATCATGGGAAAGTATTGCTGCAAACGATTTGACATGATGACCTCCTTGATTTGATTGAAATGATGTGAACAATGCCCTGAAACGGAGCAAGACGCCTTACGGCTTTCAGAATACCGCTGAGAATGCGGTATACAGATTAGTGAAAAGTATTATATCATGTCCCATTGCCTGATACAAGTGTAATTTTCGTTGCCACCATGTCAGCACGACATCCGGACATCTCTAAATTGCTGTTTATCCCGCCAGTACATCAGAAATCACCGGCAGCCATCCGGATATCAGATCTGCAAGGTAATTGTTCTGAAACAACCAGGTCAGAAGCCGGTTCTCCCGGATGCTTTCCAGAATATAACTGCTGATGCCTCCGAATTCAAAGGCCACAGTAACAATAAATACCGCCCAGATCAGAAGCACCGCTTCCAGGACACCCACGCCAAGACCCAGCAATCGGTTTACACCGCGCAATACCGGTATTGAGGATATGAGTTTAAGGGAAGACAATATAAAATCGGTGATTCTGTAAATGAGAATGGCAACCGTCATACAGACAATACCCAAAATGGTTCGCAGTGTCTGATGCTCCATATATCCGGTGGCGGCCACGACAAACATACCTATGGCCACAAGTGCCAGTATCAATGCAATCACCTTGTTCAGTTCTTCCACCATCCCCCGTCCATAGCCTTTCATGCCGCCGCCCACCATGAGCATTAGCACAATAAAAAAAACAATATTCATATCCTTGTGTACCCTTTCCTTCTTTTCTTCTGCAGACTCTTTTATTTTAATTCGATGGTATCTATGGAATCAGGTGTGACCATCACATACTCATAAGATTTGTCCGTCGGTATGAGCAGCAGCGCCAGATCATTAAATCTTCCATTGAAATTATCCATCCCGCCAATGGTATGTACCAGGCATTCCTGTTCGTTATAGATAATAACCTTATCCTTATAAAACAGGATATCCGAAAACTGCATATCGGCCATCACAGTGTCTTCCAGCTTTCCGCTGTCATTATAAATATCCACCTTGTAAAGTGCCTGCCCTGTTACATCATTGTACACCAGTGCCACATAATCATTTCCATCATAAACCCCCACTATCTGACTGTCCAGTAAAATATCCGCAATGCTGACCGGCTTCTGATCTCCTTCAAAAAAGACAAGCCTGTTGTCCGCAACGGCAACTGCCTTTTCATTGCCCAGGAACTTAATCAGGGGAACTACCGTGTCCATATAATCATAGCTGCTGACAAAATTGTCAATTTCATTCTGGCCTACCGGGCCGAAATTATAAAAAGCCACGCTGGAACGCATCATACCGTTATCCATATACAGATAAGACACGCCTACAAGACAGCCGTTATCGGAAATGGTGATGCTGACCGGATAACCGCTGTCTTTCATGGTCGTCTTAAAATATGCCAGTGTATTGCCGGAAGAATCGAACAGGTAAATCCATGTGATATCAGCCGTATCATCCAGTACTGCCGCCACCACTCCATTAGCGGAAACAGCAAAATTTCGGATTGGCATCTTCGTATCAATCTCTCCTATGGCTTTTCCCGTGTCCATAAGATAAATAATCCTTCCATTATAGTTTCCGATCGCCATCACATTCTGACAGATGGCCAGAACAGGATTCTGGATCTCAAACGTCTGATTCCAGAGCACGTCTCCCCGGCGATTGATACAGCTCGCACCGTCACTGCCATAGATCAGGATATTTTCTCCAAAAGCCATGATCGTGGCATTGGAAACGCTTTCCCGGGGAACAGATGTAGTTACCTGATATTCGCCAAATACTCTGTTTTTCATCTGTATCATCACCACCACCGCGGCAGCGGCAATCACAGCCACGATCAGAGCGCTTCGGTACAGAACGGTCAATCGGTGTCTGAATATCTTTTTCCCCAGGCTCTCTTCCTCATTCTTCTCTTTTCTTTTTATGTAATCCCTGAAATTTGCCATGTATGTTCCTCTGTATGCCGTCTGATCCGGCCTCCTCCGGGCGCCCGGTCAGTATGTCTCCTCAGTATAACACATTTCATTCCTCCGGTAAATTTTTTTGTTCCTCCATACTACTCTCCAGATAAGTAACTGTTTCCTCCAACTGCTTCATCTTGTCATACTGATTCAAGGTGGTAACCGCTATAATGCAACAAATGATCAGAATACAGAGACTCACCATATTCAGTACCTGTACAGCCGCCATAGGTGCAGGCCGTGCGGGATTTAATTTTTTCCCTCTCGTGTGAACCACCGGCTTTTTACCCGGAGTTTTTTTCCCACCGCTCCCGTCTATGACATCCAGACCGTTTTGCTCCATCCGCCGACGATGCAGCAGATAATCCTCCATTCCCTCATTTTTTTCAAAAAACAGATAATATCCTTTGATATCTCTCAGATCCTGTTCACACATATGCCGCAGTACCTCCAGGATATCCTTTTCCCCCTCTTCCATATAGTACCAGCCAATCCCTTTTAAAGACGGGAAGTATTGCCTGCCAATGGTCCTGAAATAAAACTCGTCCATCTTTTTCAGTCCTTCACCGGAAGTTTTATGGGAAGCGGCTCCCCTGATCAGATAATGCCGGACTCCTTTCTTCTCATATCCGTCGCCAAAAAATACAATGATATGAGGACCTTTCGTCTGTTTCATCATTTCCTGCAGAAAGGATACCACATACTCCTCTATCAATACCTTTCTGCCCTCTTCTGCCTCTCCCACCAGGCACATGCTTCTCGGTAATTTCGCCTCCATATGCTCCCTCCTTCATCCAAAAGCTGCCGCTGACCTGAGCATTATCGTCATACGGAACATGCCTGTCCGCTTTTATTATACGTCCCCACACCTGAAACGACAGTCGCATTTTGTCGCGCCCCACTCTTTTTTCAGCGACAAAAAATGCCATCCATGACAGATGGCACTTTGGGATATGATAATATATTGAATCCCTCCGGCAGGTCTGCGCACTTGCTGCACTGACCATACAGCGCCGGAATGCTGTTTTTGCATTCCGTGTGCATCCCCCGGAGGATTCATGGTAAACTCCTTTCATTCATAGTGGTGCTGAGAAAATGACATGGGGGTTTACTAAAGAAGCACTTTCATCAGCCTTTCCCTTACATGAATTTGTATATGGTAGTGCTGGTATACTCTTTTTCCGGACCATAAACAGCGCTTGGGAAATGTTCCTCATGAACCGAATCCGGAAAATAATCGGTCTCAAGACAGAAGCCGCATCGCTCCTTATAGACTACGCCGCCTTTCCCTGTCGTTTCCGCTATACAGTTGCCCGCATAAAACTGAATCCCGGGAAGGTCCGTATAGACTTCCATCGCCCTGCCACTTCTCGGCTCACTGATGCGCGCCGCAAGCTGCAGATCTCCCTTCCAGTTATTCAAAACAAAGTTATGATCATAACCGCTTACCAGTGTAAGCTGTTCAAAATCCGCGCCGATCTCGTCTCCGATTCTCTTTTCTTTTGTAAAATCCAGTGGTGTCCCCGCTACAGGCGCAATTTCACCGGTGGGAATCGCACCGGACACTACCGGAGTATAATGGCTGGCATTCAGCCACAGCACATGGTCGACGATCACCGCCCCGTCATGCCCTGCCAGGTTAAAATAGGCGTGGTTTGTCGGATTCAGCACTGTCTTTTTATCCGTGGAAGCATGATAGTCCAGACGCAGAGCATTATCCTCAGTCAGTGTGTAGGTAATGGAAAATGTCTTATTGCCCGGAAAGCCCATTTCGCCATCTTTTAAATCCAGTGTAAAGCGAATGCATCCCTCTTCCGGATGCGCTTCCCATACCCTCTTATGAGCACCGAGGTCAAAATGACTGTGAAGATTGTTGGGGCCGTCATTGCTATCCAGATGATAGACTTCCCCGTCAATGGAAAAAGAGGCGCCTGCGATCCTGTTGGCATTGGGTGCGATCGTAGCGCCGAAAAAACTGCCGTTGGCATAATAATCCTCCAGTTTATCATATCCCAGTGTCACATCACAGAGATTGCCGGCTTTATCGGGTACGAACAAATTCACCAGAACTGCCCCATAATCCATAACCTGTGCCTTCATGCCATTCTTATTTTCCAGTGTATACAGAAAGACTTCTCTGCCTTCTTTTGTCGTTCCAAATACTTCTTTTTTCATCATCCCAATCCCTTTCTCTGTTACGCCTGTCACAAGTTGACTATCACGGCATATAATCGTCTGCCTGTCATACTCGTTCCATTGTCTGATTCCTACAGTTCAGTCCGCCCCTCCAGTGCCCGCAGCAGTGTCACTTCGTCTATATATTCCAAATCACCGCCTACCGGCACACCACTGGCGATCCTGGTCACCTTCACGCCCGTGGGTTTGATCAGTTTGCTGATATACATCGCTGTTGTCTCGCCCTCCAGACTGGAATTGGTGGCGATGATCACCTCGTTTACATCCTTCTCAAGGCGTGCAATCAGCTCTTTTAATTTAATATCTCCCGGCCCGATTCCCAGCATGGGAGAAATAGCACCGTGCAGCACATGATAAACGCCTTCATATTTGCCCGTTTTTTCATAGGCCGCCAGATCCCTGGAATTTTCCACTACCATGATGGTAGACTGGTCACGCCTCTGATTGGCGCAGACCGGACACAGTTCCTGATCCGTAAGCGTACAACACTGCCCACAGTAACGCACATTTTCTCTGGCCTCCACAATAGCGCCCGCAAACCGTTGTACCCGCTCTTTAGGCAGATTGATCAGATAAAATGCCATCCGCTGGGCAGATTTTGAGCCGATCCCCGGCAATCCCGACAGTTCTTCTATTAACCGATTGATATATCCGCTGTATAAGTCCATTAAAACGGCATACCTCCGCCAAGCCCAAGCCCCCCGGTCATCCTGCCCATCATTTCGGCATTGGCTTCCTCTGCCTGGCGCAGGGCTTCATTGACCGCCGCCATCACAAGATCTTCCAGCATTTCCACATCATCCGGGTCCACCACTTCCTGGGACAGCTTCACCTTTGTCACTTCTTTTTTGCCCGTGACAGTCACTTCCACCGCGCCGCCCCCTGCGCGGGCCGTAAATTCTTTTGTCTCCAGTTCTTTCTGATTTTCTTCCATCTGACGCTGCATACGCTGCGCCTGTTTCATCAGATTTGCCATATTGCCCGGCATACCACCACCTGGAAATCCTCCACGTTTTGCCATTTTTCCATCCTCCAGTTTCTGTTATTCTTCTTCCTCTATCTCCATTTGGATTACAGCCTGCAGATCCACATAATTGTCTTCAAATTCTCTCACATCCTGCATAATACGAATGTCTGCTTCCACTTTTTTCCCGGTGCAGCCGGACAAAAGCTCATCCAGCCGCTGACTGTTTTCCGGTTGACGGAAATAATCAGAAGCCAGACCATCCTGAAAGACAAGTAAAAGGCGGCCGTCCTGGCCAAGAGAGGGGCGTGCCTCCCGCAGATACTGTTTCATCGGCATCTGCGCACTGTTCACCACGCGCTTCCACTGCCCGATCAGTTCTTTCACATCCTGTGGAATCGCCGCTGCCAGGAGTGCGGCTTTCTCTGCCGCCCTCCCTCCATGTGTGATACCTCCGGCCTCAGCTTCCGTTCCCGAAGTCATGGAAGCGGTCCCTTTTGCAGGCACAAAGGCACCCTCCTCAAACTTTTTCTCCAATGCTGCAATCCTCGCCGTAAGTGCATCCGTTTCTGTCTCCATCTCCGGCCTGCAAAGCCTGATCAGCGTCGTCTCCAGCAGGATACGTTTCTGTGTTGCATGACGTATCCGGTCCGAAACCTCCGAGAAAATCCTGATATAGCGCATAATGACTGCCGTATCCGTCATTTCTGCCTCTTCTTTCAGATTCCGCAGATTATCGGCTGACATATCAATTACGTCCTCCAGACCATCCCCGGAGGCACCCGCCAGAAGAAGATTGCGCAGATACCAGGTAAAATCCGTCACGAACTGCGTCAATTCACGTCCCTGCATGATCATTTCTTCCAGAAGCTCTATGGCGCCAATAATATTCTCATCCAATAGCAGACGCAGCATTCTGCTGAATACCGAAGTGTCCACTGCCCCCAGCACATCCAGCGTCATCTCATAGGTCAGCGTCTCTCCAAAATGAAATGCGATACACTGGTCAAGAAGGCTCAGCGCATCCCGCATGGAGCCATCCGCCGCCTTCGCAATATAGCGAAGCGCCCGCTCTTCCACCGAAGTGTCCTCTTCATGCATCAGTTCCCGCATCCGCCCCACAATGGTATCTATGGGAATCCTTTTAAAGTCATATCTCTGACACCTTGACAATATGGTAATCGGAATCTTATGCACTTCTGTTGTAGCCAGAATAAAAATTACATAAGAAGGCGGCTCCTCCAATGTCTTTAAAAGCGCATTAAAGGCGCCTATGGAAAGCATATGAACTTCATCTATGATATAAACCTTATATCTGCCCTGCGCCGGGGAATACGAAACTTCATCCACAATCTCACGGATATTGTCCACGCCATTGTTGGATGCCGCATCAATCTCAATCACATTCATGCTCGCGCCCGCACCAATGGCACGGCAGGCAGCGCACTCCCCGCAGGGATCCCCGTTCTTTGGATTCTCACAATTGACCGCTCTGGCAAATATCTTGGCTATGGTTGTCTTGCCGGTTCCCCGACTGCCGCAGAAAAGATAGGCATGGCCTATCCTTTCCGCGTTCAGTTGATTCTTTAATGTAGTTACGATATGTTCCTGCCCTTTCACATCCTCAAATCGAACAGGGCGGAACTTCCTGTAGAGTGCCGTATATGACATGTTTTACACTCCTGACCGGTCCTCCGGACAATAGGGCACGCTGATCAGTCGCCGAAACTGATGCCCAGCATCTTCGCTTCTTTAATGATCGTCGCATCCGGAGAAACATATTTCAGTTTGCCCGCCACATCTTCCAGCGGCACTTTCACGATCTCTCTGTTCTTATAGCCTACCATGAACCCGTACTCACCCTTCATGATCAGCTTGCCTGCCTCGGAACCAAGACGGCTTGCGAATACTCTGTCATACGGACAGGGACTGCCGCCGCGCTGCGTATGTCCGGGAACGGTAACGCGTACATCCAGTCCCGATCTCTCCTGGATCTCTGCCGCCACCTGATAGGATACGCTGGGATAAACTTTTTTCTCCTGTTTCTTTTTCAGTTCTTTCTTGGAAAGAGCCGCATCTGCCTTGGAAATCGCACCTTCCGCCACTGCCAGAATCGTGAAACGGCTGCCTCTCTTATGCCTTGTCTCAATCGCTTTCACAACCTTCTTGATATCATAGGGAATCTCAGGGATCAGAATGATGTCTGCCCCGCCTGCGATACCGGCATTCAGTGTCAGCCAGCCCACCTTATGCCCCATTACCTCCACGATAAATACACGTCCATGGGATGCGGCGGTCGTATGGATGCAGTCGATGGCATCGGTCGCGATATTCACTGCACTCTGGAAGCCAAATGTCATATCAGTACCCCACAGATCATTGTCAATCGTCTTGGGCAGTGTCACAACATTCAGGCCTTCCGTGCGCAGCAGATTGGCAGTCTTATGTGTTCCGTTACCCCCCAGTATAACCAGGCAATCCAGATTCAATTTATAATAATTATGTTTCATGGCCTCCACTTTATCAAGACCATTCTCATCCGGCTCACGCATCAGCTTGAACGGTGTGCGGGAACTTCCCAGAATCGTGCCGCCCTTTGTCAGAATACCGGAAAAGTCAGAGCTCTGCAACATCTTGTAATTGCCATAGATCAATCCTTTATACCCCTCAAGGAAGCCATAAATCTCGACCTGATCCGACGCATTGATTATGGATTTCACCACACCGCGCATAGCGGCATTCAACGCCTGGCAATCTCCCCCACTGGTCAACAACCCTATTCTTTTCATCAAGAAACCTCCTTCTTCCTCTGTGCGGTCTGCCGCACATTTTTTCTTTTTCATTATATAATATTTTACAGGCTTGCTCAACTTTTTCTTTGGATTTTTGGTAACATTTTAATAAACCGGATTTGTAAAGGAAACTACTGCTTCGCAGCGCAAATCCGGCGCGGGAAACGCTTTCATCAACGTTTCCCTAAATACAGATTCGTCAGACGAAATGCAGAACATGGGACAGCAAAAAAGCCGGAACCAAAATTCCGGCTTCTCAGCGGAGACGGAGGGATTCGAACCCTCGTGCCCCGGAGGGCTAACGCATTTCGAGTGCGCCCCG
>CAJULA010000038.1 GCA_910587155.1 uncultured Lachnospiraceae bacterium | reverse complement strand
GAAACACAAGGTTAATTAAAGTGGTATCTCTGCCAGATTTGGGGAATGGGCATCAACCTTTGCTACTTTGGCTGTTCGTATTTCTTACCTTACATATGAGCTGAGTCATCGTTCCCATCGGACAGTATACACACCAGGAACGGGGCTTAAAGAGCACCATGGTAACAAGCCCCAGTACAGTGGAGGTGAGCATTACACTGTAAAAGCCGAATGCAATCGCGGCTACGCCATCGGAGAACAGCGTACCATGATAGGCCCAGTGCCATGGAAGTCTGAAAGTCCAGAGCAGTTTTACTGTCGTTTTCAATTCTCTGGCGCCGGCAAATACCAGCCAGGTGTTCCAGAGCATAACAAAGAACATTGAAAAAAAGAACAGCAGAAAGCCATATCTGAAATAATGAGACTTCATCCACCGGGGAATATCTTTTCTGCGGGAGAGGCCGAACCTGTCTCCTGCAAGAGAAAACAGTTGCCCCCGGCCGCAATATTTATTACAGTAGGCTTTATTGCCTTTGATGACAGCAATAAACAGCGGGATAAAAAAGCAGAAAAGTCCCAGCCATGCAAAAAGGATATTGAAAAATCCCAGGATCAGATAAGTAAGAGAAACGATCCAGAGATAATCATACCATTTCTTTTTATTTTTCATTGCTCCGTACCCTCCAGTCTGATTACGCTTGCGGGGCATTCTTTAACACATTGCCCACATCCGACACATAATTCCAAATTGATTCTGGCATGGATGCCATCCGGGATGGAAATGGCACTGCGCGGACAGACTTTGATACAGCACCCGCAGGCAACACATTCTTTGATATTGACAACAGCATTTCTTTTTCTCATGGAACTTTACCTCCATTGACACAGGTTCTGGTTTTTATGGCTCATCAGGTAGTTTCCCGTATGATCAGTTCCGGTTTCAGGAAAACATTGTGCGTAATGGACAGATCTTTGCTGCGGATGGAATCCAGCATCAGATCCACACCGATCTGCGCCATTTTTTCGACAGGAGGAGCCAGAGTGGTCAGCCGTTTTGGCAGAAAATCCCCGGCCCGTCCGTTGTCATTGCCAATGATCGCGATATCCTCCGGGATTCTGAGCCCGGCTTCGGAAACAGCCCGCATGGCGCCGATTGCAATGTCATCATAGCCGGCCAGATATGCGCTGGGATACCGGGGAAGAGAGAGAAAGTATTTCATCCCTTCATAGCCGGCGGGCTCAAAACGCATGGTCGGGTGGGTAAAGGTGGGATGTTCCTGCGGATGCAGCCCGCACCTGGTCAGTGCCTCTCTGAAAAAATCTTCCCGCAGTGTCTGTTTGATGATATAGTCGCCCAGATAACCGATGGATGTATGCCCCTTATGTAAAAGATATTGTATGGACTCTACCATACCCGAAGTATCATCGACATTGATCTGACTGCAGACAGCACCGGGCTGCCTGGCGTCAAGTGCGATCAGGGGGATATGATTACTGTTAAGCAGAATCTGATATCTGGAAAGCCTGTCGGTATCAACCGTACAGGACAGAAAAACGCCGTCTATATTATAATTGATAAAGGTTTCCAGGATTTTCTGCTCATTATCAGGCTGATACTGTGTATTGGAGATCAGGAGATAATAATCATGCTTCTGCAGTGAAATTTCCAGAGTGTTAATCATTTTGGAGAAATAATCACTGTTGGTTTCCGGGACGATGATTCCTATCATATGGGAACTCTTTCCGGCAAGGATCCGGGCGTTTGCATTGGGAATATAGTTTAATTCCTTTGCGATGCGCCGGATATTTTCTTTTGTGACCTCAGATATATTGCCAATTCCGTTTAAGGCTCTTGAAGCAGTCGATATATTAACGCCGGCTTTTTTTGCCACATCTTTTAAAGTAGCCATAAAACCCCCTCATTATAGGTAAGACATGATAATCATGAGCAAGACCCGATAAATCAAGGTTTTGGAAAGGTCTTCATACGGTCGGGGACAGATTTCTCAATCCGAATGTTTTGCTCATATCCTATAGAGCCATTATATAATACTGGGTTTGAAAAAGAAATATGTTTTCGAAAAAATAATGCAAGCGCTTGTGTTAAATAACCAAATGTTACGGTGAAATATTGTAAAAAATGATGAAAAATATTGAAAATATAATTGTTATATTGACTTAAATGTGCAAATATGATACTTATATAGTAAGGAAAGCGCTTGCATAATAGGAGGGAGAAATGGATCATACATTAACGTCTGAATTGTATAATAACATCAAATTTAACATGCAGAAGCTGATTCTTGATGTACCAGAGGAAGATGCCGGTTGGCTGAGCCGTATTTTTAACGCCGAAGAAGAGTCAGTTCGGAAACTGCTGGCTGCGTTTGAAAGTACGGTAAGCCTGCAGGCAGAGGAGATCAGGAAAAGCGGAAACATTCCAAAGGTACAAGGCAACAAAAAAATTGTGTTTATCGGGGATTCCATCACAAGTGACAGAGAGAGCTATTTCAACATTATCAAAAAAATTTATGAGAACGAAACGGGGCTGATCTGGATCGACGCGGCCATATCGGGAGACAAAAGCGACGACGCTAAAATGAAATTTTATGAAAGGGCTATGAATTTTGACCCTGATATCGCGCATATCCTGATTGGCACGAACGATATGAGAGAAAATGCGGACGAGGATGGGGAGAGCTGCCTTGGCCTGGAGGAATACAGGAAAAATCTTGTATATATGGTGAAAAGGCTGCAAAAGAATAATGTACATACCATTTTGTCAACCATATCGCCGGTGCTTGTGGAGGGAATCGGAAAGCGGTTTCCGAATGACAACTGGAACTATCAGAAAGCCAACATAGATGCAGTCAATTCCATCATAGAAGAAGTGGCTGAGACGTTCGGGGCAAAGTGCAATGATATGCGCGGGGTATATGACAGATATCAGGCAAAGGAAATTCTGCTCAATGACGGACTGCATTTGAATGCATTGGGGCAGAAACTGCTGGCAGAAAATGTTCTGTGGGCACTTGAAAAATACCTATAGTGAAGAAAGGATAAAAGATATGGATGGCAAAAAAACAAATTTTCTGAAATCGGCATGGAAGGCCAAAGAAATGGGAATATTATTGATTCTGGTTCTGCTTTCTGTCTTGATTCAGATGAAAAACCCGATTTTTTTCACATTCAGCAATTTGATGGATATTGGCAGAAACACATCCTATACACTGATTATTGCCATAGGGATGACCTTTGTTTTGATTGCGAAGGGGCTTGACCTTTCGGTAGGTTCCCTGCTGGCAATCTGTGGGCTGATCAGTGCACTGGCGATGCAGAATGGACTTCCCGTTATCATCTCGGTGCTGCTGGGACTTGCAGCGGGGGCAGTGCTGGGTCTTTTTAACGCCATGTGTATTGTAAAACTGAAAATACCGGCCATGATTGCAACACTTGGAACCATGTATATGGCAAGAGGGCTGGTACTTGTGATTACAAAAGGGCAGGCTGTGTACCCTCTGCCGGATTCTTTTTCCGAGTTTGGCAAAGGGAGCCTACTGGGAATTCCCAATGTCGTCTTGCTGGCAGTAGGGCTGGCTGTCATTGCCCATGTCGTTCTGACAAAGACGACTTACGGAAGGAAGGTATATGCGATCGGCGGGAATGCGGAGACGGCAGGCTTTGCGGGCATCAATGTGGCGGGAATTACGGCAAGTGTCTATGTGCTCAGCGGTGTGATGGCGGCGCTTTCCGGCATTATGACAGCGGCAAGGATGGGCTCCGGACAGCCAAGCGTGGGAGACGGAACAGAGATGACGGTTATTACGGCGGTGATCATCGGCGGGACAAGCCTCAATGGGGGTGCCGGCACCATGCTGGGCACCGTTCTGGGAGCACTTTTGATGAATGTTTTATCCAGTGGCATGAACCTCGTGGGCGTATCTGCCTACTGGCAGAAGTTTGTAATGGGCCTGATCATCATTGTTGCGGTGGGACTGGACCAGTATCAGCGCAGCAAGCGCAGATCCTGATGATGGAAGTAAAAAATCCAAAGTCAGAACTTCCGGTTCTGCCAGTATGACGCATCGGTGCGTCAGGAGGAGGAAAGCATGGAAAAAATACTGGAATTAAAAAACGTATCCAAGTCATTTGGAAAAGTCTCAGTCTTCCGGGACATTAATCTGCAGTTGTACAGAGGAGAGATTCTGGCACTTGTGGGGGAAAACGGTGCAGGGAAATCGACAATGATGAATCTTCTGGGCGGCGTATACCCGTTTGGTCAGTATGAAGGGGAAATTTATGTAAAAGAGAATCTGTGTCGTTTTAAAGACGCCAACGATTCCAAAATGGCAGGCATAGAAATGATCCACCAGGAGATCAGCCTCCATACAGAACTGACCGTGGCGGAAAATGTACTGCTTGGAAACTGGCAGGCAAAGCATGGCTTTATCAAGTGGAAGCATACATACGAAGAAGCCGAAAAGTATCTGCATAAGGTGAGACTGGATGCGGATCCAAGGGCGATGGTCTATAACCTGAGTACGAGCCAGCAGCAGCTTTTATCCATTGCCAAGGCGCTCGCTGCCAATCCACAGATCTTATTATTTGACGAGCCGACTTCGGCGCTTACGGAGACAGATGCCGAAAATCTGATCGAGATCATAAAGGAACTGAGTAAGAATGGCATTTCCTGCATCTATATTTCCCACAAGCTGGACGAAGTATTCGCACTGGCAGACAGAATCGCGGTGCTAAGAGACGGCAATCTGGTTTCCACTTATCAAAAAGAGGCGGTAGATGTAGATCGTATTATCGAAGATATGGTAGGCAGAAAGCTGGAAGAAATGTACCCCAAAAGAATACTGCCCATCGGGGAAGAGGAGCTGCGGGTGGAGGGCATTACCATACCACATCCCTATGTAAAAAACAGAAATCTGGTGGAAGATGTCAGCTTTTCGGTTGCCAGAGGCGAGATATTGGGCTTTTCCGGTCTGGTGGGAAGCGGGCGCAGCGAAACCATGAATGCCATATTCGGAAGTCTCAAGAAATCTGCAGGCACCATTTATCTGGAAGGGAATCCGTTGCAGATCAGATCTTCCAATGAAGCGATCAGAATGGGGATCGGTATGGTAACGGAAGACCGCAAAAAGACGGGGATTATTGCACCGATGAACTTGCGGGAAAATATGACCATAGCCAGTCTGGATATGGTTTCTTCCAGAACATTCATCAATCAGAAAAAAGAAAAGAAAATTTCCGGAGAATTTTATGAAAAGCTGTCAGTGAAGGCAAATGGCATTGAAGATAATATTATGAATCTGTCCGGCGGAAATCAGCAGAAAATTGTATTGTCCAAATGGCTGATGAAGGAGATCAAAGTATTGATTCTGGATGAACCAACAAGGGGTGTTGACGTAGGAGCCAAAGTGGAAATCTATCATGTCATCACGCAGCTTGCGGAGAGGGGAATTGCGGTGATTATGGTATCATCCGAACTGCCTGAACTGCTCGGTATGTGTGACCGCATTATAGTACTGAGCAGAGGCAGGGTAACCGGCAATATAGACAGGGAGCATTTTTCCCAGGAGCGCATAATGCGCGCGGCTACCGGACTGGAGACCTATAGCGTATAGCACCATGTTATAAACCGGATAATTGCGAATCAAATCGCTATGGTGATGAGCCGCGGCAGAACAGAAGACTCTGACGATAGAAGAGGCGTCTCGCAATTACCTGTATTATAAAACAGAAAAAGGAGAGAGAAAAATGAAGAAGAAAATCTTGGCACTGTTATTGGCGGGAACAATGGTATTCACACTGGCAGGATGCGGGTCAGAACCGGCTGAGAAAGCACCGGCAGCAGATGGGGAGGCGCCTGTCTCTCAGGAGACGGATGCGCCGGAAGAAGGGGCAGGTGAAGAGGCAGCAGCAGCAGATGACGGAGAAGCGCCTTATGTTATCTGGGTAAATCCTCTGGTTGGCAGCGCTGTATTTACAAGTGCGGATAACGGAATCACTGCCGCATCAGAGGAGTTTGGATTCAAACTCAAGATCATCGGGCCTTCCGTGCTGGACGATACCCAGATGTATGAAGCTGTGCAGAGTGCCATTGTGGAACAGCCGGATCTTATTGTGACAACACCTTATAATTACTCTGCAATTCAGGGGTTGTATGCGGACGCACAGGGAAAAGACATTCCGATTATCAATATCAGCTCCGACTCCGAAGAGAGCGGCAGGGTTAGCTTTATCGGAACCGATAATACAGCATACGGACAACTGGCTGCGGACTATGTCAATGAAAAAATGAGCGGGGAAGCCAATGTGCTGATTATGATGGCAAACCTTGATACAAGCAACCAGCTTGAACAGAAGACGGCTTTTGAAGAAAAATGTGCGGCGGACTATCCCAATATCAAAGTGGTTCTGACGGACGAGGACAACGGAGACAGTGCCACGGCCCTGCAGAAATTTGAAGATAATCTGAAGGCACATCCTGAGATAGATACGATCTTCTGCCTGGAATCCATCGGCGGCGTGGCGGCAGCGAATGCGGTGGAAGAACTGGGGATGGAAGGGCAGATTACTATTCTGGCCATTGATGACAACGAGGATACACTGCAATATATCAGAGACGGCAAGATCTGGGGAACCATGGCACAGAACTTCTATAAGATGGGCTATATGGCGGGCGAATTTGCCTCCAGATATTTAAATGGCGAAACCGTTGACTCCGTCGTGGACTCAGGCACCGTATTGATTACAAAAGAAAATGCCGACAGTTATACAGAAGAGTTTTATAAATAAAGAAGGCTGAAAGTCAGTGCTCAGAGAGCAGGCTTCGGGCTAAAGGCAAAGTCGGTGCCGGGATTACATCCCGGCACTGTTTTTTTTATCCGCCTTCTTTTGAAAACTTTGTGGATGATGCCTATAACAGAGATACAAGAAAACAAGAAAAAAGCAAATATTTATTGACAAATTACAAGAATAGTATATAATCAAAAGAAAAGAGGTGATAAAACGTGACGAAAAGCGCTGTTATCAAGCAGGAAATATTGATTCTACTTGGGGATAACAAGAAACATTCAGTTCAAAAAATGAAAGAATATCTGAATGAAAGGCAGATTGGGGAATACACAGAAGGGCAATTTGCGGGAGTGATTAATAATCTGTTAAAAAATAAAATCATATGTAAGCTGGATAGAGGGGTATATATGTTGGCAGAAAAAAACGAGGACAGTCGTAGAAAATGCTTTGTAGTATCTCCTATTGGTGATGACGGTAGCGACATCAGAAAAAATGCAGATCAGTTGTTTAATCATATTATAAAACCGGTGTGTGAACAATGTGGTTTTTGTGCAATACGTATTGATCATAAAAACACGCCGGATTCGATTACCCAGGACATTTTGGACAGTCTGGACCGTTATGAACTGGTAATCGCAGATTTGACAGGACAAAACCCAAATGTCTTCTTTGAAATTGGTTATCGGGCGTCAACAGGGAAGCCGGTTATCCATTTAAAACGGAGAGGTGAGAAGATTCCATTTGATGTTTCTTCGATTAGAACATTTGATTATGATTTGACAGATTTGGATGTTGTTGCAGAAACAAGAGAGAGATTAGAGAAAGCTATATTAAGTTTTGCATATGAAGATGATTCAGATGAAATTGAGGAAATGGAAGGTGGTGAAGGTAGTAAAATTATATCAATTTTGAATGCAATCACATATAAGCTGGACATTTTAAGCCAGGATATTAGAAAGAAAGATTATGAGAATATTAAGGCTGTCATAGAAGCCTATAATGGCATGCAGCCGGCAAGTGAAAGTATGGAGACCCAGATGCTAAAGATTTTACTGCCGGAGCTTATAAGAAACCCCAAGGCTGCAGATTCCTTGATCAAAATAAGTGAAAAGTTTCAAAAATAAAGGGGAAACAATGAAAGAATATTTTTTGTTTTTGGATGAATCCAAAAATACTCCGCCAAGCGTATATTTTGCATTAGGGGGATGTGCAATAGAGAGGGGTATATATGAAGATAAAATATGCCCATATGTGCGGAAAATGAAGAAAAATATATTTGAGGATGAAAACGTTATTTTGCATGAGAGTGAATTAAGAATTGCACGAAAAGATATATACAAGGTAATGCGGCAAAAGGAAAAGCGGGAACTGTTCTGGGATAGTATGGGAAATCTGTTCAAAAAAGATGACATAACTGTTTTTGCAGCAGTTATCAATCCTGATGAATATAAAGCAAAGTACAATAGTAAATTTTTGAATGATGAATATTTGGTATGTCTGGAAATAGTAGTTGAAAACTTTGTTCATTTTTTAGAAAAAAGCGATGCTATAGGTACCATTTATCTGGAATCACAGAATCCGAAGGCAGATAATCGGCTGACTAATTATTTTCGCCAATTAGTCAAACGGGGAACAAGGTGTATGAACAATCATGCTGTAAGAACACAGATTGCAACTTTCAATTTTTACCAGAAGAAGGATCTTAACATTGGGCTTCAAATTGCTGATTTTATTCCCAATACTATGAAGAAATATGCTTATGGCATAAAGAATAAGAGGCCATCCATAGAAAATGATATAGCAAGGTGCTTGTATGATGGCCAAGTGGGAGAGACAAACATTTTTGGATTGAAAAAAATAGGTTGACGAAAAAATGGAAATAGGTTATGATAATAACACAGAAGAGATGACGATAGTCGTTATACTTCTGTTGTTCTTGTACAAGTTTGACGATAGTCGTATCTTTTATAAGAATATTTTTTTTATCAGGCAGTATAATAGGAAGAGAAGTCGCAGGAATATGAGGCTTCTTAGCGTAAGCGGAAAATAGCTTGTGGTAAACTTGACGATAGTCGATTATTTACCACAGGCTATTTTTCTGTTCTTTCGGGTAGTTGCTTCCCCATCTTTTTTTGTTTTCTGAAACAGAAAATTTTTTCACTTTTTGCAGATTTGCCAGAGACCATTTCCCTCTCCCGGGCATCTAATTAATGTAAATACAAAAGCTGGCCGGCAGAAAGGACATTATGAAAAAAGAACAGTTAGGACAACTCATTCTAGCATCGCAGGACACACTGTATCATGTGGCGAAAACGCTGCTTGTCAGTGATGCGGACTGTGCGGATGCGATACAGGAAACCATTGTAAAAGCGTTTACAAAGCTGCATACACTGCGGCAGGATTCCCATGCAAAGACCTGGCTTGTACGGATATTGATCAATGAGTGCTATACTTTTATGCGCAGGGCAAAGCGCGTGGTATCCCTGGAGGAGTGGCAGTGCGAAGAGGTTGCCGGAGAAGGAGAGGATTATTCGGATTTGTACGAAGCAGTCAGAAGGCTGCCGCCGGAGACACGGATCTGCATTACCCTTTACTATCTGGAGGGTTATAGTGTAAAGGAAACGGCGAATATGCTGGAGATAACGGAAAGCGCCGTTAAGAACCGCCTTGCCCGTGCGAGGAAGCAGATGCGCAGGGAACTGGGACAATCGTCATAGTAAGAGGTGCACGCAAGCTGTTAAAGATGTTGGAGGATGGGATATGAAATTCGAAGATTTAAAGTACGATTTTCCAAAGATGCCGGAGGAGATAAGGGTTATGATAGAAAAAGAAGTAAAGAGACAGATAAAGACGCAGACGCCACAATTAAAAGGTCGGAAGAGAGTGAAAAGAACGCTGGCGGTGGCTCTGGTGGCAGTGGCGTTATGCGGTACTACGGTATTTGCGGGTGTGGGGATTTACCGGATGCAGCAGAGAAAGATCGGGGAGCATGGCGTCAGTGTGAATATTACAGGCGAAGAATCCACAGACGACAGTGTGGCAAAGGAGACTGGCCGCATACCGGATGTAAAAATGCAGGCAGGTTATCTGCCGGAGGGAATGGTTCGCGTGGAAGCGGGGAAATACTGCTTTGCGGATGCCCTGTATCAGGGCGGTGTTTCGATGGTATTTTACCGGATGGATACCGGTGATAACAAGTTTGAGATCGAACATGGCGACGTGCTTTCCAGCGAGGAGTTTTCGGCTGACGGCAGCCAGGGGGTGTATCTGGAATATCCGAATCTGAATGAAGATGAAATCACATTCAACCAGCGCATTTATGTGGCATTCACGGATGTTCATTATGTGATGGAGATGTATGTGGCATCCGATGTAAGCAAGGAGGAGGCAATTAAGATTGCCCAACAGGTAAAGCTGGTCCCGGCAGAAGATGCGGCAGAGGGGGAGCTTATCGCCGCGCAGGACTGGAGCAGTCTGCAGGCGGGCTCAGAGAAAGAGGAGTATGAGGAAGGTGAAGAATATGAGACGATCACTTCCGTTGCCGTTGAAGAAATGAAAAATACGCATGCGATAGGCGAGGCATTTCCGCTGAATGACCAGGGACTTTCTGCCAGAGTGGCCGGGATACAGACCTCGGATGATCTGAGCCTGCTGGATGCGTCACTTTTGGATGAGGACTTTGCAAAGGAAACGGACAGCAGCGGCAAGCTCCGCCCGGCGAGCATCCAGTATGTGAAGCTGGGGAATACGGACAATCTCAGTGAAGTGGTAACCTCCAGAGAAGTACCGCAGAAACTGCTCTATGCTACGGTGGAATACACCAATACCGGCGGCACGGAAATGCGGGATGTCCTGTTTTTTGGCAGTTTTGTGCCTATGATCGAGCGTGATGGCCGTATGCAGATCGTGTCAGACGAAAGGCCCGGGGAAAACGATGCATGGGACAGGGCAGTCAACTATGGCCTGTCCTCCCGCAAAGAAATGGTATATTATGATGTACATGGCGGCGAACGGAACAATAATTATATTGCCGCCATCAGTCCCGGAGAGACGGTAACGGTACATATGGCATGGATTGTGACAGAAGAGGAGCTGGAAAATGCGTATCTGAGTCTTGATACCTATGGCGGTGCCTATGAATTCAGTGAGAGTTCTCTGGAAATCGGTTATGTCAGTCTTGGCGGGCTGTGTGAATATCCGCTGGCAGAAAATTAACTTGACATTAAAATATGACTGCCATAAGATTTTGGTATGCCACTTCATGAGCTTACATCACAAAAGGGGAATGATGCATATGAACAGAGACAGCCGTTATTTCAAAGCAGTGGTATACCCTTTCATTGTGTGCATGGCCGGACTGTTTCTGGCCGGCTGTGGCAGAGCGTCTCCCGTCCGCGACCAGGACTATGAAAAGGATGGGACTAAAGTAGAAACGCAAACTTTTGAGGAAACAGAGGATTTGTCAGAGGAGAATGCACTGACAGCGCAGGGGCAGGGGGTGTGGGAGAATGAAAATACCGCAGCCCCGGAGGAGGAAAGGTCTGCACAACAGCATCAGGATGAACCGGTCATAGTGGAGGCCGACTGGTCAGAATATTTTGACGGACTGAACGGCACAGCGGTTTTATATGATACCGCTGCCGGAGAATATGTCATATATGACCGGGAACTTGCCATGATACAGAGTTCTCCCTGTTCTACCTTTAAGATTGTATCATCGCTGATCGCCCTGGAGAATGAGGTGCTTGACCCGGAGGACTCTGTCCGCACATGGAGCGGTGAGGTGTTCTGGAATGAGAACTGGAACCACGATATTGACTTTCGGGACGCTTTCCGCGCTTCCTGCGTCTGGTATTTCCGGGAATTGATCGACGAGACGGGAAAAGAGAAGATACAGCGGGAACTGGACAGACTCCGGTATGGGAACTGCGATATTTCTGACTGGGAGGGGCGGTTAAATACGAATAATTCCAACCGGGCGCTGACCGGCTTCTGGATTGAATCATCTCTGAAGATTTCACCCAAAGAACAGGTGGATGTTATGGAACGCATTTTTGGAAAGGACTCGATTTACGCAAAGAAGAGCAGGGATGAATTAAAACGGGTTATGCTTGTTGAAAAATCACAGGGAGAGAGCCTTTCTTTCTATGGGAAGACCGGCATGGGAAAGGCGCAGGGGATCGTTGTTGATGCGTGGTTTACAGGCTTTGCGCAGAGCAGTGACAGGACTGTTTATTATTGTGTGCGCCTGGCAGAGAGCGACGGTATGGAGGTATCCAGCCAGAAGGCAAAAGAGATTGCAATCCGTATCGTAACCGATTACTTAGGATAACAGTTCAGGGAAACAGCTCTAACCGCTGCAGGGGCGGGGCAGTTTATGCAGTAGTCTGTATGACCATTTAAAAAAAACTGACTGGATTTCCGAAAAGATGGAGATTACTGTATAAAGAAACAATTATCACAAATATTGCGATACAGGAAAGGAAAGCATGATTATGAAGAAAATCATTTCTCACATCATCAGGACAATGGTAATTCTGGCTATGGCAGTGACCGTGACAGGATGCGGCAGCAGCACGGATGAAGCAGGCGGCGGAAAAGAATCTGCCTATGCGGATGCGCTGTCTGTACTGACTGCTGTGGTGGGCGCTTATACAGGAGATGATCTGTTTGCCATGTACGGCGGAGATCAGGCCAATGCGGTGATGGATGCACCGGGCAAATTTGATATCAGCAAGACGCAGGAGCTTGAACTTACGCTGGGACTGCCGCCGGAACAGGCAGGGAGTGTGGACGATGCGGCGTCCATGGTGCACCTGATGAATGCGAATACGTTTACCGGTGCGGTGTATCACCTGAAAGACGGCACGGACAAGGAGGCTTTTGCCGAAGCGTTCAAGACATACACAATGGGCAGACAGTGGATCTGTGGCCAGCCGGACACCCTGTTGATTGTGGACGTGGACGGCGCCTATGTGATAACCGCTTACGGCGAAGCAGAGACAATGGAGCTGTTTAAGAGCAATGCCCTGTCCGCGCTTACCGGCGCGCAGGTTATGCTGGAATCACCCATCGCGTGAGAGGCCGCTAACAGCGCAGGGGAGTCCGCGCAGGAGTAAAAACGATGCTGTTTTCAAGTCTTACATTTTTATATTATTTTCTGCCACTGACAGTCGGACTGTATTTTCTGGCGCCGGGGCGGATGAAAAATACAGTGCTGCTGCTGACGAGCCTGCTCTTTTATGCATGGGGAGAGCCCCGGTATGTTTTTCTGATGGGGCTCTCCATCTTTTCCGGCTATTGCTTTGGATTACTGGTGGAGCGCTACAAAGGGAAGCCGTCCGGCAGGATTTTCTGTATCCTTTCAGTCACAGTCAGCCTTTCTTTTTTGCTGTACTTTAAATATGCCGGCTTTTTTCTGGAGAGCATCCGGGCCGTAACCGGGCAGGAGTTTCCTCTCTGGCGTATTTCTCTGCCCATCGGCATCAGCTTTTATACCTTTCAGATGATCAGCTATACCGTGGATGTTTACCGGGGAGAGCGGGCACAGAGAAATCTGATTGATCTGGCCGCGTATATTGCCATGTTTCCCCAGTTGATAGCCGGACCGATCGTGACATATTCCCAGGTGGCGGGACAATTACGGGACAGGAAACATACATGGGATCAGGCGGCGCAGGGAATACGCCGCTTTGCCATCGGCCTGTCTAAAAAGGTACTTCTGGCCAATCAACTGGGCGAATTATGTGCCACGTTCCGTGCTTCAGAGGAAAAATCAGTACTCTTTTACTGGCTTTATGCGATCGGCTTTATGTTGCAGATTTATTTTGACTTTTCCGGTTACAGTGATATGGCTGTTGGCCTGGGAGGGGTGTTCGGACTGCGCTTTCCGGAAAATTTTTCCTATCCGTATATTTCATCGAGTATAACGGAGTTCTGGCGGCGGTGGCACATGACACTTGGAAGCTGGTTTCGTGATTATGTATATATTCCCATGGGCGGCAACCGTGTGGGGAAGGGGCGGTGGCTTTTCAATATTCTGACAGTGTGGATCCTGACCGGACTCTGGCATGGAGCGGCCTGGAATTTTGCGCTGTGGGGGCTGTTGTTTGCCGGTCTGCTTATACTCGAAAAACTATGGCTGCTCCGGGTACTGGAAAGGCACAAGGGATTGTCTCATCTGTATGTCCTGTTTTTTGTGCTGCTTGGTTTTGTGCTGTTTGACGCCGAAAGCCTGCCGCAGGCTTTTGCCGGTCTGGGCGGACTGTTTGGATTAGGTAAAATTCCCCTGGCTACTCCCCAAGCAATCTATTGTTTGCGCAGTTTTGCCGTGGTACTGCTGGGTGGAATAACCGGTGCCACACCGGTACTGCGATGGCTGTTTGGAAAGATTGCAAAAGGACCGCGTAGTGGCAGACTATGTAATGCGGTGGAACCGGTTGTTCTGGCGGCTTTATTATTGATCGTGACAGCGTATCTGGTGGATGGGTCCTTTAATCCCTTCCTGTATTTCAGATTCTGAGGAGACGGGAACATTGAAGAGAAAGAAAAAAAACAAAATACTCTGCCTGTTGACCGCGCTGCTGCTTGCCGGTGGGCTTTTACTGAATCTGTGTCTGCCGGCAGGCGTCTATTCCGACAGTGAACGGCGCAGTCTGGCGGCCATGCCGCAGCTGTCGTGGGCCGGGATATGGTCTGGCCGGTTTATGTCAGGCTTTGAAGCGCATGTGACAGATACATTCCCTTTCCGGGATTTGCTGCGCAGTGTCAAAGCGCTGACTGCGGCAGAGATCTTCCATAGGCAGGACAACAATGGGATTTATGTGGCGCAGGGGCATATCTCGTCCATGGAATATCCGGTGGACAGGGATTCATGCAGACGCTGTACGGAGCGGTTCCGCCATATCTGTGAAACATATCTGACAGAACAAAATCGTGTATTCTTTTCCGTAATACCCGATAAGAATGCCTTTCTGGCCAAAGACAGCGGTCATCTGGCCCTTGACTATGCGGCGTTTGAGAAACAGATGGAAGACATGGCGGAGTTTGCACAGTATGTCCGGATTTCCGATCTCCTGGAAAAGGACGATTACTATCGCACAGATCCCCACTGGAGACAGGAACGGATCATGGATGTGGCAGAGCGTCTTGCAGATTCCATGAACGCGGAGCTGACGGACGACTGGGAAATCCGTCTTCTGGAGCGGGATTTTTATGGCGCCTATTATGGACAGGCGGCACTGCCGCTTTCGCCGGATCAGCTGTATTACCTGACTGGTGCCTCCATGGAGGACTGTGAGGTGTATGACTGGCAGAATGAGGCGCAGATACCGGTCTATGACAGCGAAAAGGCTATGGGAAGGGATCCTTATGAGATGTTTCTCTCCGGCTCTCTCTCGCTGATTACCATTGACAATCCCCAGGCGCCTGCGGACAAAAGGCTCATTTTGTTCCGGGATTCTTTTGGCTCTTCTCTGGCGCCTCTTCTGATCAGCGGTTATGGGAAGATCACACTGGTGGATATCCGTTATATCCATCCGGATCTCCTGGGACAGTTTGTGGACTTTAAGGGGTGTGATGTGCTCTTTCTGTACAGCACCCTTGTGCTTAATCATGGTGAGACGTTGAAGTAATGGTTTTGCACTGATTATCAGGGCATATGATGGGAAAGAAGGGAATCCTCCTATGGTTTTCAGCAGTTTTACATTCCTTTTTTATTTTTTACCCATATTTTTACTGGTGTATTTCCTGTTTCCCGCAGTCGGCAGGAATGCAGTGCTGTTTGGGGCCAGTCTGCTCTTTTATTTTTATGGAGTCAGAGAGCATCCCGCATATCTGCTGCTGATCCTTGTCTCCGTTTTCGGCAATTATATGGCGGCCCGTCTGATTGCGGCATGCAGACAGGAAAGCTGGCGGCGCGTATGGCTGCTTGCGGGTATGACATGGAATATCGGCAGCCTGTTCTGGTTTAAATATCTGGATTTTCTGAGTGCAAATATGAACGCTCTGCTGAAGCGGATGGGGATGGAAAGCAGTATCCCGGCAGTAAATCTGCCTCTGCCCATTGGCATCAGCTTTTATACCTTTCAGATCAGCTCCTATCTGCTGGATGTTTATTGGAAAAAAGTACCTGTCGAGCGGTCGATTCTGACACTGGGGACATATCTTTGCATGTTTCCTCAACTGATAGCCGGACCGATTGTGACATACAGTCAGGTACAGGCGCGGATGCAGTTTCGGATTCATTCTTATGGGAATGTGGAAGAGGGGCTGCGGGAATTTACGATCGGACTGGCTCTGAAGGTGCTGATTGCCAATCGGGTGGGCAGTCTGTGGACACAGATGGGGACAATTGGATATGATAGTATTTCCTGCCCGCTGGCGTGGCTGGGCATTGCGGCGTTTACCCTGCAGATTTACTTTGATTTTTACGGATACTCCCTGATGGCCAGGGGACTGGGGCTGATTATGGGATTTCAATTTCCGGACAACTTTCGAAATCCTTATCTGGCCCGTTCCATGACAGAATTCTGGCGGCGATGGCATATGACGCTGGGCGGCTGGTTTCGGGAATATGTTTACATACCGCTGGGCGGCAACCGGCACCATCCGTACCGCAATCTTTTTTTTGTATGGATGTTGACAGGGCTGTGGCATGGAGCAAGCTGGAATTTTGTTTTGTGGGGCTTTTTTCTGTTTCTATTGCTTTTGCTGGAAAAAAGGGGGCTGGCAGCCGTGTTTGACAGACTGCCTTTTCTGGGGCACCTGTATATGCTGGCGGTGATCCCGTTGTCCTGGCTTGTGTTTGCGGTCACAGACCTGGGGCAGCTTGTGACTTATCTGAGCAGGCTGTTTCCCTTTTTCCGACAGCCAGGCAGTGCGGCGAACGTATTTCAGGGGGATTTTGCCAAATACGCGGTCGCCTATTTTCTGTCGCTGGCGGCGGCCGTCTTTTGCTGTACAGGAATTCCGCGCAAATTATATGAAAAAAGGAAGGATACATTTCTGGTAACATTTGGGCTGCTGATCTTGTTCTGGGCCAGTGTATACTGTATGTATTTGGGTCTGGATGATCCGTTTCTGTATTATCAATTCTAAGGAAGTGCTGATTTAATCAGTGTTTCCTCTCAGAAAGGATATGCACACATGCAGCAAGCTGCATTGCGCATGCACGGACAGCGCAGCGAGTGCGCAGACCTGCCGGAAGGATTTAATACTTTCATAGATAAGAGGAAACCGGATATGAAAGAAAGAAAAAGAAGAAAGAAAGGAAAATGTTCTTATACGGCATTACTTGTAATGAGTCTGACGATTGCCGCTCTGATCGGAGGATACGACAGTATCCGGAGCGGGGAGATGAACAGATGGCTTTCAGATATGACCACAAAAGCGCAGGCGGTGTCTGCATCCCTCGGACAGGTCTGGGATTGGGATGACGCCGGGGCGGAAGAAGACGGTGCTGTGCACATGGCTGCAAAGGCTGCCGACAGTGCGGCAGAGGGGACGGCGGATGCCGGGCAGGCAGATGCCACAGGCAGTTTGGGCGAAGGCGGGAATTCTTCCTCCGGCGGGGAGGAAAATGCTCTGCCGGAAGAGACGTCACTTTCGGAAACGGAAGAAGAAATCGGGCAGCAGCCTGAAATGTATACGGCGGATCGCACCTATTTTGATGACGCACTTTTTATCGGGGATTCGCGTACGGTAGGCCTTCAGGAATATGGCGATCTGGGAAACGCGGAAGTGGTGGCAGATTTGGGCATGAGTGTATATAAGGTTTTTTCCAAAAAGTTTTCCACCACATCCGGAGAGAAGAAACGGCTGGAAACAGTTCTTTCGGAAAGACAGTTCGGCAAGATTTATCTGATGATGGGTATCAATGAACTGGGATATGATTTTGATCATACAGTACTGAAATATGCACAGATGATAGACCGGATCCGCGAGCTGCAGCCCCAGGCGTTGATTTTCCTCGAGGCGAACCTGCATATCACGGAAAAGAAATCAGCGGCGTCTCCGATTTACAATAATGAAAATATTGACCGTTTTAATGAGGCGCTGGCACGGATGGCAGACGGAGAGACAATATTTTATCTGGATGCCAATGAACTTTTTGATGATGAGACCGGCAACCTGTCGGAAGCATGTACGACAGATGATACTCATATTCTGGCCAGATATTATCCGGACTGGACGACATGGATTTTGCAGCACGCAAGAAAAGAGAAATAAAAGATTGTTATAAAATAAGAGCAAATATTGAAAGAATTATATAAGAAAGCATGATATTGTTAAAAAAGAAACTGGTTTCCAATCGAAATCCATAATCGGGAGGGAGATCCGTGATGAAAGAATACAATATCCTGCATGGAAAATTCCTGCGGTTGGTGTTACCGATCGCTTTTCAGCAATTTGTGCTTGCGCTGGTGGGAGCCAGTGATGCCATTATGCTGGGGCGCCTGGATCAGAATGCCATGGCGGCTGTGGCACTGGCGGCTCAGGTGACATTTCTGTTAATCTCTTTATGACAGCATTTATCATAGGCGAAAACATGTTTGTTGCACAATATTATGGAAAGAAAGATTACGACGGCATTTCGCAGACCGTAAGTCTTGTCCTTAGAATTTCCTGCCTGGTGGCCGTCTTTTTTTCAGCGGGTGCGATCTTGTATCCGGTCAGGATCATGTGCTTTTTCACAAATGAAACGGAGCTGATTGCTAGGGGGAGCAGTTATCTGCGGTATGTGGGGATTTCCTATCTGCTGTCGGCCGTATCTCAGGGATATCTTACCGTAATGAAAAACTGTGATGCAGTAAAACTAGGTACCGTGATCAATACCGTAACCGTTATTCTCAACATCTGCCTGAATGCGATTCTGATATTCGGACTGCTGAAAGTGCCCGCCCTCGGTGTACAGGGGGCAGCGCTGGCCACGGTGGCGGCAACGGCGCTGCAGATGCTGTGGTGTATTGCTTATGGTGTGCGGAAGATGAAACATGTGAAAATCCGCCCGTGGAAGTCAGGCGGGAAGCTGACAGGACGTTTCTGGAAAAAGGTGGGGCCTGTTCTGTTCAATGAACTTGTCTGGGGCGGAGGTTTTACGATGTATTCCGTTATTATGGGACATCTGGGAGCAGATGCGGTTGCGGCAAACAGTATCGCCAATATTTCAAAAAATCTGCTGGTTTGTCTTTGTCTTTGTCTTGGGCTGGGGAGTGCAGGCAGTATACTTGTCGGAAACGAGCTGGGAGCGGATCATCCGGAAACAGCCAGAAAAATGGGCAGAGCGCTAACGAAAGCGGCTCTTGTCTGTGGTGTTTTCTCGGGCCTGCTATTGCTTGCGCTGACACCGCTGATCCTGCAGATGACCACGCTGACACCGGTGGCAAAGGATTATCTGAAAGGCATGCTGTTTATGTGCAGTTATTATCTTGTAGGCAAATCCGTGAACAGTATGACGATAGGAGGTATCTTTCCCGCAGGAGGAGATTCAAGGTTTGGATTACTCTACGATACAGTGACACTGTGGTGCATTATTGTTCCGCTTGGATATTTGTGCGCATTTGTGGCCGGTCTTTCGGTGCTGACCGTTTATTTTATTCTCAATCTGGATGAGATCATAAAGCTGCCGGCCGTATACCGTCACTACAGAAAATACGACTGGGTCAACAATCTGACAAACTAAAGGGGGATTCGTATGCTGGCAGATTATCATGTACATACACAGTTCAGTGATGATTCGGTATATTCCATGGACCAGGTGGTCAGAGACGCCATAACGAGAGGAATACAGGAACTATGCTTTACGGATCATGTGGATTATGGCATCAAGGATGATTGGGACTGCGATCAACCCATGATCTGCAGGGGAGAAGAGCTGCTTGCAAATGTTGACTATCCCCTGTACTTTGCCCGGATCAGAGAACTTCAATATATTTATGATGCAAAAATCACCATCAGGGCGGGGCTGGAATTTGGCATGCAGATGCACACAATTCCCCAATACGAGACATTGTTTCAGAAATATCCGCTGGATTTTGTCATATGTTCGGTACATCAGATAGACAATCTGGAACTTTGGACACAGGATTTTCAGAGAAACAGAAGTCAGGAGGAATATAACAGGCGTTATTATGAGGAAATATACAATCTTGTGAGTACATACAAGAATTACAGTGTACTGGGGCATTTGGATCTCATAGCACGATATGATAAACAAGGCGTGTTTCCCTATGAAAAGATCAGGCCTGTCATATCAGAAATCCTGCAGAGAGTTATCCGAGACGGAAAAGGCATAGAATTTAATACTTCATACCACCGATATGGTCTCAAAGATACCACGCCTTCCATCAATATATTGAAGCAATACCGGGAACCTGGCGGTGAAATTATAACGATCGGCAGCGACAGTCATGCGCCGGCACATCTGGGCGAGGGACTGGAAGACGCCAAAGCATTGTTAAAAGGCCTGGGATTTCGTTTTTTCTGTACGTTTGACAAGATGGAGCCGATTTTCCACGAATTGTGATTTTTTTAACCGCTCCTTATATTTTCCATAAAAAGAAATTGCCGGAAAGTAGACAGATCACGGGGAATCTATTATAATTTATAATATCACAAAAGTAACCTCGTGAGGAACTCTCAGGTAAAACACAAGGAGATGGAAATGAAAAATCTGAAAATCGGAACAAAATTACTGGTAACATTTATGTTGATCATCGTCCTGTTCTGTATAACAGTGGTGACATCCATCAGAGGGCTGCAGATGAATGCGGAGAAATACTCTGACTTTTATAATGTAGGATATCAGATCACAAACAGGATTATGAGCATGCGCCGTGGCCTGCAGATCGTTGTCAAGGACCTTTCCTTTTATACGATTACGGATGATGAGGATAAAAGAGAGAGTTATATGGCCGATATCAGAAAAGAGCTGGATAAGCTGGAGGAAGACTCTGAATGGGTGTTTGCCAACTTTTCAGATGAGACAGAACTGATGAATGCATTTGCGGACAGTCTGACTGAGGCCGTGACCTTGCAGGAGACAGTACTGGAGATTGCGCAGACGGACAACAAAGCGGCCCAGACGCTGTTGCTGGATGAGTATCAGCCGTTAATAGATGAGACTGTAAATATGCTGATACAGATCAGCAATGCCGCAGAGAAAAATGCGGAAGAGGATTATCTGGACACCGTCAGTATGCAGAAGACCCTGGTATTTGAACAGCTTGGACTGGCAGGCGTGGCACTGATCATTACCCTGATTCTTTCCATTTATCTGACAAGGCTGATCACGCGGCCCCTGCGTGAGCTGGAGGGTGCTGCCAACAAAATTGTGGGCGGTGAATTTGACATCAATATTACATATCGGTCGCGGGACGAACTGGGGTCTTTGGCCCAGGCGTTTAAAAATATGACGGTTATACTGGCAGCCGTTATCTCTGATGCCTCCAGACTGCTGCGGGAAATGGCGGACGGCAATTTTGATGTCCGCACGGAAGCGGAACAGCATTATGTGGGGGACTTTGGCAACCTGCTCCTGTCCATACGCAAGCTCAATCGTGATCTGAGTTCCACACTGGGACAGATTAATATAAGTGCAAACGAAGTGTCCGCAGGTTCCGGGCAGGTATCGGACGGCGCGCAGGCACTCTCGCAGGGGGCTACGGAACAGGCTGCCGCGGTAGAGGAGCTTGCCGCCACGATTTCTGATATTTCCTATCAGGTCAAGGATACGGCAGAAAATGCAATAGAAGCAAAGGAACAGTCCGATACTGCCGGCGACGATATGGAAGAATGCAATCAGTATATGCGGGAGATGATCACTGCTATGGAGGAGATCACCCGCACATCCAATGAGATCGGCAAGATCATCAAGACGATTGAAGACATTGCTTTCCAGACAAATCTTCTCGCATTCAACGCGGCCGTAGAAGCGTCGCGGGCAGGCGTTACCGGCAAAGGATTTGCAGTGGTGGCTGACGAAGTGCGCAACCTTGCAGGCAAGAGTTCGGAAGCATCCAAAGATACTGCGGAACTGATCGAAAATTCCATCAAAGCCGTAAAACGGGGGATGGAGATTGCAGATTCCACGGCACAGGCACTGACCAAGGTAGTGGATAAGGTCAGGACGGCAGCATCCAAAGTGGATATGATAGCGGAAGCCGCTGAAAGAGAGGCCGGTGCTGTGGAACAGGTCACGACCGGCGTGAACCAGATATCCAGTGTGGTGCAGACCAATTCTGCCACTGCAGTGGAAAGTGCCGCAGCCAGCGAGGAGCTTTCCAGTCAGGCGGATATGCTCAGAAATCTGGTGGCTAAGTTTACACTGCGGCAGGAATATGCCATGGGTGCACAGAGCAATGGAGCGGGGCGTTCCGGCGGTTTTATAGATTTGAATTAGGAAAACGCTGATCTGGCGTCGCCCACACCTGATTTGCACTGCCAAGCAGCATTTTCCTTTGCGAATCCGTGTGTGTCTGTCAGAGGCTAAGCGGAAGCGATGATTTCATCAGCGTGTCCTTTGGACAATAATGGAAAATATGAGAGCCGAGAGCAGCTGCCGGAGAGATCTGGCGGCTGTTTTCATGTTATTCCATCGGGAATACATCGTCACCACAGAAAATGTCGTAGAAAATAAAAAAAGGTGTTGACAAATACAGGAAAGAGATGGTAATATATAATTCCACCGCAGAAAATAAGCGGCGGACAGGCCAGAGAAAAAACTGGAAGAAAAAGTAAAAAAGGT
>CAJULA010000037.1 GCA_910587155.1 uncultured Lachnospiraceae bacterium | reverse complement strand
AGACAGCGGGAATGACGTTTCCAGTAATATTGACAGAACCCATTGCATCAACAATTATGTTTCCGCTTGTCAAATACCCCATTATCAAACCGCCCCTTCCTCTTTCCACTTATCAAGAAGCGAGAGAATGATATTTTCAATTTCCTCATTAGAATAGCTTTCTGAAAAGTATCTGCCAATCTTATCTGATTTTATCGTTATTTTTCTTTCCTTCGGCTTTTCCTCCGCCAGTATCAGGCGCACCATTGCAAGGGTAAGCTCCCCGTTCTTGCCATATTCCTTGATTTTTGCCGACTGTACCATGCTGATGTTGCAGCTTTTTTCCTCTATGACAGCCTGTACCCATAACTGCGCTTCTTCCGACAGAAAGGAAATGTCAACGCCCTGTGAAAAGCCGAGTTTTCTACCGTCCACCATAGCAAGAAGCCCTTCCGACAGCCGGGAGAGCCATATATACCGCTGAACCTTTTTAGCGTTCTCCCCGGCAGCTTCCCCCACTTCGTCAAGGGTATTTTTCCCTGACTTCTTCCCCTGATGCTTCATCGCTTCATACTTCATCTTGTAGGCTTTCGCTTTCTCGCTTGGTAAGATGTCCTCCCTCTGAATGTTGGAATCCACCATGATAATTGTGGCTTCATCATCGGTATAGTTTCGGACAATCACAGGCATTTCCGTCTTTCCGGCAAGCTCCGATCCACGTTTGCGGCGGTGTCCGGCTATGATTTCATAGCCGCCACCCGCCCTCGGTCTTGCAATGCCCGGAACAAGCACCCCATACTGCCGGATACTCTCCGTTGTTTCCTCCATCTTCTCATCATCTTCCACCCGGAAAGGGTGGGCTTTGAACGTATGAAGTTCCGCCAGCGGCGCATTGATTATCTGCTCAACTCCATTTTCCGGTGCTACACTTCCACCAAATAAATCATCAAATGTTTCCAGCGTAATTTTTGATGCGCTCCCTGATTTTGTATTACTGCCCATCCGCAAGCACCTCCTTTGTCAGAGAATCGTAGGCAGACGCCACTTTCCCCTTTGGATCATGTTTGTAGATGCTGATGCCCTCCGCTGAAATTTCCGCCGCCCGGACAGAAATGGGAATAACATTGGCAAATATCTTCACCCGGCTTCCATAGGCTTCCTTCAGCATGGCGCTGATGTCCTTTGCGTAGTTCGTCCGGCTGTCCACCATTGTAAGCAGAATCCCCTCAATTTCCAGTTTCGGGTTAATCTGCCGCTTTACCTTGCCGACCGTCTTAATAAGCTGCTGCAAGCCTTTGACGGGCAGATATGCCGCCTGTACGGGTATCAAAATGCTGTCAGCACAGGCAAGGGCATTTATGGTAATCATGCCGAGCGAAGGCATACAGTCAATCAGGATATAATCGTAACTGCCCCTGACAATCTCTATGTATGACCGTAACACCGTTTCCCGGCTCATAACATTTACAAGGGAAACCTCCAGACCGGAAAGCTCAATATTCCCCGGCATAAGGTCTATCCCTTCCTCATGGTGGAGGATACCCTCCCCCGGCTCTATTTCCTCATCATTGATTAAATTCCCCATAATGGTTGCAAGCGTGACTTCCAGACTGTCCGGCTCTGCATATCCAAGACTTGCGGTAAGGCTTCCCTGTGCGTCTGCGTCTATTAACAATACCCTTTTCCCCTGTTTTGCAAGCCCTATCCCTAAGTTGCTTGTGGTGATTGTCTTTCCGACACCGCCTTTTTGATTTGCGACTGCGATTATTTTACACATGATTCAATTCTCCTTTGCTTCTACTAATTTTCTTTTATGTTGCTTTTCCTGACTTCCACATAAGCCCTGTAATATTTCTTTGTCCCTTTGTTTGGGAACATATCGGAAAACTCCGTCACTTCGATTTTCGGGTTCCTCTGTAAAATCTTCCCGAACCACTTAATATCGTTCTTCGTTCCCATAAGCCTGACTTTTAACATCAATCCCGTCCTCCAAGCATGGCGTACAACTTGTGGTTATATGTTACATATTCCGGATAACGAATCTGTACCGCCTGCCAAAAATAAGGCGCATAGGCACAGCAGAACAGTTCTTCCACTGTGTACCGTCTGCACTCGTCCACCTGTTCCTCCGCATCATCGTAATCAAAGACACTTGGCGTACCATTGCAGTAAAGGTTAAACGCCATCCTGACTACTTTTAAGCTCCCGCTGGTCTGCCAGCCTTCATGCAGACACTCCGTTTTTACACAGCCTGTCTTAAAATTGTAAATGCTCTTAATATTCCTTCTTGTGTCATCACTGATGCCAAGACAGTACACAAGAGCCTTGTGGTACACATCCTGATACCTGACCTCTTTTAATTTCTCATAGTAGAATTTTTCATGTGCTTTGCTGATAAAAATAATCTTTGCCGCTTTCTCTGCTCCTAACGCTGTACTACTCATGTTCATTTCCTCCATTTCTTATTTTGTTTTTGACCATAACAAAAGGACACTTCCCTAAAATTTTCTTTTAGAAAAATGTCCTTATCGTACAAAATATTGAATTGGATTTATGAGTACAACTATTCATTAACGCTCATTATTCTTCGTTATGAGTTGTAAAATTGTTGTAAATTTGTTGTAGTTCACAACTTCCAGTACCGCAAACCCTTGATTTTACTGGCTTTCTTTGCCAAGCGTTTTCATTGTCGGGAACAGCAACACATCCCGTATCGCCGGTGAATCTGTCATAAGCATCACCATCCGGTCGATGCCGTAGCCAATACCGCCTGTGGGGGGCATACCGATTTCCAGGGCATTGAGGAAATCTTCATCCGTATGGTTTGCTTCCTGATCGCCCTGTGCAAACTGCTCTTCCTGCATCCTGAAACGCTCACGCTGATCTATCGGGTCATTCAGCTCGGAATATGCATTTGCCATCTCCCATCCGTTCATAAAAAATTCAAACCGTTCCACATAATCCGGGTTGTCCGGTTTGCGCTTGGTGAGCGGGGAAATTTCCACCGGATGATCCATCAGGAAAGTAGGCTGGATCAAATGTTCCTCTACAAACTCTTCAAAGAACAGATTGAGGATATCTCCCTTTTTATGGCGCTCTTCATACGCCACACCCTTCTCTTTTGCCGCAGCTCTGGCCTCCTCCAGCGTATGGATTTTGTCAAAATCCACACCTGCATATTTCCTCACTGCCTCTACCATAGTAATGCGTTCAAAGGGACGGCTCAGATCCATCTCAGTGCCCCGGTAAGTAATGATCGTCGTTCCCAATACCTCCTGTGCCACATAGCGATACAGATTTTCCGTCAAATCCATCATACCGTTGTAATCCGTATATGCCTGATACAGCTCCATCAGAGTAAATTCCGGATTATGTCTTGTATCCAGCCCTTCGTTACGGAATACACGCCCGATCTCATAGACACGCTCCAGACCTCCTACGATCAGTCGCTTTAAGTAAAGTTCCAGCGAAATCCGCAGTTTCAGATCCTCATCCAGTGCATTGAAATGTGTCTCAAAGGGGCGGGCCGCCGCGCCACCGGCATTGGAAACCAGCATAGGGGTTTCCACTTCTATAAATCCCTGGCCATCCAGATACCTTCGGATCGCACTGATGATTTTGGAACGTTTGATAAAGGTATCACGGACTTCCTCATTCATAATCAGATCCGTATACCGCTGGCGATAACGAAGATCAGTATTCACCAATCCATGATATTTTTCCGGAAGAATCTGCAGACTTTTTGACAGGAGTGTAATCTTTGCCGCATGTATGGAGATTTCGCCCGTTTTGGTTTTAAATACCTCTCCTTCCATACCGACAATATCGCCCACATCATATTTTTTAAATTCCGCATAGGCTTCTTCTCCTATACTGTCACGGGCTACATAAGACTGGATATTGCCTTTCAGATCCTGTATATTGCAGAAAGAAGCCTTACCCATAATACGTTTGGACATGATACGGCCGGCCAGTGACACTGTGCGGCCTTCCATCTCATCAAACCGCTCTTTTATATCCATGCTGTGATGAGTTACCTCATATTTTGTAAGTCGGAAGGGATCCTTTCCTTTTTCCTGGAGCGCCGTTAATTTTTCTCTTCTCACCTTCAGAAGCTGTCCCAGGTCCTGCTCCTGTTGTCTGTTCTGCACTTCTCCCACGTTTACCTCTCCTTCTGATTGTATCACTATCCAGACCGGCCTGTCTGAATCGTTCCTTAAGGAAGTGCTGATTAAATCAGCGCTTCCTTAATTGCTTCTCTGTATTTCCAGGACTTTATACTCCAATATGCCGGCCTGTGTTTCCACTTCTATCACATCTCCTGCCTTTTTCCCCATCAGGGCCCGGCCTACCGGAGATTCATTGGAGATCTTTCCTTTTAAGCTGTTAGCCTCTGTGGAACCAACGATCTTATACTCCAGTTCCTCGCTGAATTCCAGATCCAGTATCCTCACACGGCAGCCAATGTTGATCTTGTCCAGATCGACCTCATCTTCCACAACCACTTCCGCATTTTTAAGGATTTTTTCCAGTTCTTCGATCCTGGCCTCAATATCCCGCTGTTCATCCTTGGCCGCATCATATTCCGCATTTTCAGATAAGTCGCCCTGTTCTCTGGCTTCCTTGATCTTCTGCGCCACTTCCTGTCGTTTGACAACTTTCAGTTCATGAAGCTCATCTTCATATTTTCTAAGCCCCTCATACGTTAATATGTTTTTTTTCTCTTCCATTTTCTGTATGCCACCTCTCCATTATCGTGTTGATTTTCTGGCTTATCTAAGGAAGTGCTGATTAAATCAGCGCTCCAAAGAGCCTCCGGCGGATGCGCACGGATTTGCAAAGGAAAATGCTGCTTCGCAGCGCAAATCCGGCGCGGGAAACACTTTCATCAGCGTTTCCCCAAGCCGTCTGGCACTACCCCTATATCCATGATCCGTCTTTACAGGGCAGGGCGTGGCGCCTGCCGCAGCAGCGCTGCATCGGGCCGGTTCCGCATTCCCTGACCATCTCCGTCGAGATTATACCCCATCCCTTAACACAGTGTCAAGGGCATTGTGCAGGGAGATATAAGGAATCTTATCACATCTCGCAGCAATCCGACGGCTTTTGCTTTTCGTGTGCATCATATCCAGATATACGCTCTGCGGCGGAAAGTTTCCCATACAACGACTGCCCTCCCTGCTCATATCCACAATCAGTGTTTTCTTTTCCCGAAAAGTCACCCTGCTCTCATCCCGGACACATCTGACAGACAGCCCGTATTCTTCATAGGCCTCCTCGATAAATCCCTGCCATGCCGCTTCCCGCTCTGTTATGATTGTTACATAATTAAAGGAATCATAGATTCCCTCCATAACCGTCAGATACGGATCCCCTGACATCCCCCAGGCAAAAGCCTCACCACTCTCTTGCGGCGCCACTTCTCCATCTGCAAAAATAAGCTGCTCTGCCCGGAACACAAGCAGGTTTTCCTGATGGCAGTGCCGGTAAAAAGCAAGCATCAGTTCTGTGGGAAATAATTCCTCCTGCCAGGAATAAAAAAGAAATGCTTTTTCTGACATATATGTCACATCTCGCACTTCTCTCCTCTGTCCCTCGCTGCGCCCGCTGTATTTACCGCACATAGCTTTCCTGATATGCCGGATAGTCCCGTTCATCCGTCTTTGTTGCCGTTTGCGTTTTCTGAGCTCCGGCGCGGGCAAATCTGACTGTTTTTCCTTTGTTTCTCCCTTTCCTGCGCCGGTCTCCTGCATCTGCTGCCATAGCCTCATATCGTCGTCGCCAGGTCCTCTGATTCCATATCCCTCTACCGGGATATCAAGAAACACCCCGGTGCTCAAAAGCAGAGGCCAGGGAACACACAATATCTCCTTTGCCCTCTTCCGTAGTCTGTTTTTCTTTCTGCTTTCCTGTACCGTAAAGATACCGATGATTTTTTCCATATTGCAGTATATGCACCTTACTGCAAAAGTATCAGTCACTTATGGTCCGGACTCCTTTTTCACTGCAGGCTCTCTGTTTCTTCCAGGATTTCCAGCAGTTCTTCCATGGACTGTGCCGCATTCACCCGCCGCCTGACCGCCGCACTGTGGGGATAGCCCGCCGTATACCATGATACATGTTTGCGCATTTCCCTGATTCCGGTGTATGCTCCCTTACACGCCAACTGCATGGCCGCATGCTCCGCTATCATCTCCTTCACTTCTCTCGCGGCGGGGCGTGGCGGTGTCTTTCCCGTTGCCAGATATGCAATGATATCCCGGAATATCCACGGATTTCCCTGCGCTGCCCGCCCGATCATCACACCGTCACAGCCGCTCTCTTTCAGCAGCCGCCGGGCAGAAGCCCCATCAGTCACATCCCCGTTGCCGATGACTGGAATACGCACACTCTCCTTGACCTGCCGTATCACTTCCCAGTCCGCCTCTCCTGCATAGTACTGCTCCCTTGTCCTGCCATGGACAGCCACAGCGGCAGCGCCGGACTCCTGGGCGATATGGGCCATCTCCACCGCATTGACATGAGCTTCGTCAAACCCCTTGCGGATCTTTACCGTCACCGGCTTGTGAATGGCTCTGGCTGTTTTCTCTATGATCCTGCCTGCCAGAATGGGATCTTTCATCAGGGCAGAACCTTCCCCGTTATTTACCACTTTGGGTACAGGGCAGCCCATATTGATATCCAGCACGGAAAAAGGGCGTTCCTCAATTTTTTTTGCCATCTCACTGATGATATCCGCATCTGAGCCAAAAAGCTGCAGGGAAATCACCCCTTCCCGGGGATCTGTTTCCATCAGGGCATCCGTATTCTTATTTTTATAAAAGATAGCCTTGGCACTGACCATTTCCATACAGACCATCCCCGCTCCCTGGCGGGCGCACAGGAAACGAAATGGCAGGTCGGTTACACCTGCCATGGGAGCCAGTATCACATTATTTTTCAGGATCACATCCCCGATCCGCATGGATCGGAGCAGATTTTCTTTTTCCACCATCTCTTGCCGCTTCTTCTCTCCGGTTTCCAACTTCAGTTGCAGAACCGACGCGTTTATCTGCTGCCTGTATTTTTCTCATAAATTATCCGCAGGCCGTCCAGCGTCAAAGCACTGTCATAGATATCAATGGTATCCGTTTCTTCGGAAATCATCCTGCCGAGCCCGCCGGTCGCCACAACCCTGAGATCAGCGTAGCCGGTCTCTTTTTTCACCTGCCTGATGATATACTCTGTCTGGCCGATCTGACCGTATACAAGTCCTGCCTGCATACTGGATATGGTCTCCTGCGCCAGTATGGATTTGGGTTTTCTGATCTCTACTTCCGGCAGCTTTGCCGCCTCCTGGGAAAGAGCCATCAGAGAAATCCGCAGACCCGGCGCAGTCACACCTTCACTGAAGCTGCCATCCTCTCTTACCAGATCATAGGTCGTCGCCGTACCGAAATCCAGCACCAGCACGGGGCCGCCGTATTTCTCATAAGCCGCCACCGCATCCACAATCCGGTCCGCGCCGATCCCCCTGGGATTTTCACCGGAAATTTTAATGCCGGTCTTCACACCCGGTCCTACGATCAGCGGCCTCTGATGGATATATCTGACCATGGCGCCTGTCAGCGAGTGCATCACATTGGGCACCACACTGGCCATGCTGATTCCGGTAATATCATGTACGGTCATCCCGTTTATCTGCAGCAGTTCCATGATCGTAATACCGAACTCATCAGAAGTTCGCTGTATCTTCGTCGTAATGCGAAAGCTCTTTTTCAGCTTCTTTCCGTCAAAAACGCCGAAGGTAATATTTGTATTGCCTACATCTACAACTAATAACATAATTTTTTCCTATTATAGTTCCGCATCTTCTCTTCATAAAGATGCTGTTTTTTATTCCGGTTGCTCTGTCAGGTCTTCTTTGAGGATCAGGGCTCTGTAATACAGGCTGAGGGAAGCAAGCAGCTCTCTGCGCTTCCTGCGGACTTCTCCGATCAGAAGGCCGCTGGAGATCTCATCATAGTAGATATCGCTTTCCTCTGCGTCCGTTTCCAGAGATACGCTGCCGTCAGGTTCGAAAACGATGGTAAAGATGCCTCCGGCCTCTTCCGTGAACAGCACACAGAGAATGTGCAGTTCATCCTGAATGGATCCGGGAATCTGCTTGAATCTTTCATTGAAATAATATTTCTTCTCGTATGCGTTGGCACCGCATAGTATGATCCGCTCATCAGACATAACCATATAATCCTCTCACTGAAACCTCACCTGCATATATATTGGATATGCTGCCGTCCTCTCTCTCTACAAGAAGTTCCCCGTTTTTGTTCATGCCTCTGCAAATCCCCGTAAATTCTCCTTTGGGATCCAGCACTCTCACTTCTCTGTCTCTGCTGATCAGATGCGTATTGTAATCATCCAGTATGCCCGACAAATCTTCCGTCTCAAGGAACAGTGTATAGTCTTCCTCGAAGCGTTTCATCACTTCCGCGATCAGGCAGGCTCTGCTCACCTTTCTGCCTGATTCCAGATACAGGGAAGTGGCCACCTCACGGATTTCTTCGGGAAAGGCGGTAATGTTGACATTGATGCCGATCCCCACCACCACGTAATGGATGCTGTCCTGTTCCACACTCAGGCTCATCTCTGTCAGGATGCCCACCGTCTTTCTGCCGTTGATAACGATATCATTGGGCCATTTGATCCTGGCAGGCAGTCCGCTGACGTGCTCTATGGCGCCTGCCACGCTGTGTGCCGCCAGCAAGGTCAGCATGGATGCCTTGTCCGGAGCAAATTCGGGTTTCAGGATAAAGGTCATGGATACCATCATGCCGGGACTCTGTTGCCAGCTGCGTCCCCGCCGTCCTTTTCCGGCAGTCTGCATGTCCGCCGCCACCAGGGTCCCCGCCGGTGCGCCCTCTTCCGCCAGGCGTTTGGCCTGTGTATTGGTGGAATCCGTCTCTGTAAAATATACCACATGCTGACCAAGCCATTTCGTACGCATGCGGCTTTTCAGTTCGCTCATCGACAGGATATCCGGCGATTCCTCCAGCCGATAGCCCCTGCGCGGGGTGGACAGGATCTGATAGCCCTCTTCTTTCAGTCCGTTTATCACCTTCCATACCGCTGTCCGCGATACGCCGAACCGCTCGCAAAGCTCCTGGCCGGACACATAGCCCTGCGCTTCTCTGAGCATTTTCAGGATTTCCGTCTTCACACTTTCGCTCCCAATGTAGCCGCCATCACAGCCTTGATCGTATGCATCCGATTTTCTGCTTCCTGGAATACCACCGACTGTGCGGACTCAAATACTTCATCCGTCACTTCCATCTCCGTAATCCCGAAACGGGCGCCCATCTCACTGCCAATCTTTGTCTTCAGATCATGGAAGGCCGGGAGGCAGTGCAGAAATATGGCCCGCTCACCCGCCAGCTCCATGATATGCCGATTTACCTGATAAGGAGACAGATCGCGGATGCGTTCTTCCCATACCGCATCCGGCTCTCCCATCGATACCCACACATCTGTGCAGATCACATCCGCCCCTGCTGCCGCCTGCGTGGGGTCTGAGGTCAGCGAAATCGTCCCGCCGCTTTGCCCGGCCAGCTCCCGGCAAGTCTTCACCAGCGCGCTGTCCGGGAAATATTTCTCCGGTGCACAGGCCGTAAAATGCATCCCCAGCTTCGCGCACACTACCATATAGGAATTTCCCATATTAAACCTGGCATCTCCCATATATACAAGACGTATGCCGGAGAGTCTGCTCAGGCATTCGCGGATCGTCAGCATATCTGCCAGCATCTGCGTCGGGTGAAAATCATCCGTGAGGCCGTTCCAGACCGGAACCCCCGCATACTTTGCCAGTTCTTCCACAATCTCCTGGCCGAATCCCCGATACTCAATGCCTTCATACATCCGGCCCAGCACCCGCGCGGTATCGGCAATACTCTCCTTTTTTCCGATCTGGGAACCTGACGGATCAAGATAAGTGGTTCCCATCCCCAGATCATGGGCCGCTACCTCAAAAGCACAGCGCGTCCTTGTACTTGTCTTCTCAAAGATAAGGGCCACATTCCTGCCGCGGAGTACATCGACTGCAATCCCCTTTTTCTTCTTTTCTTTCAGATCGGCTGCCAGATCCAGGAGGTAGAGAATCTCCTCCCGGCTATAATCCAGCAGCTTTAGAAAATGTCTTCCCTGTAAATTCATCTCAAACTTCCCTGTTATCTTCTGGTCATAGATTAATTGGCTATCAGTTCCTTTACGGAAGAGGCAAGCCCTGCCATTCCCTGTATCTCAGAAGGAATGATGATCTTCGTCGCCTTGCCGTCCGCAGCCCGCTCAAACGCTTCCAGGCTCTTCAGGCGCAGCACCGCTTCATCTGCCCCCGCCTCGCGGATAAAACGCAGACCGTCTGCGGTTGCTTTCTGCACTTTCAGTATCGCCTCTGCCTCGCCTTCCGCCTCACGGATCATTTTCTCTTTCTGCGCTTCCGCCCGCAGGATCGCGGACTGTTTTTCCGCTTCCGCTTCCAGGATGGCGGATTCCTTTTTCCCTTCCGCTACCAGTATGGTTGATTTCTTCTCTCCTTCCGCCCGCAGGATCGCTTCCCGACGTTCACGCTCTGCTTTCATCTGCTTCTCCATCGCATCCCGGATTGCCGTGGGCGGAATGATATTTTTCAGTTCCACACGGTTCACCTTGATTCCCCACGGATCTGTTGCGATGTCAAGAGAAGAGCGCATTTTTGTATTGATGACTTCTCTCGATGTCAGTGTCTGATCCAGCTCCATTTCACCGATCACATTACGCAGTGTGGTCGCTGTCAGATTTTCAATGGCCATAATCGGGTTTTCCACACCATAGGCAAACAGCTTGGGATCCGTAATCTGGAAAAATACTACGGTATCAATCTGCATGGTGACATTATCCTTGGTGATTACCGGCTGCGGTGCGAAATCCACCACTTGCTCCTTCAGAATCACTTTCTTGGCTACCTTGTCAATAAAAGGCACTTTGAAATGGATCCCTACCGCCCATGTCCCCTGATACGCGCCCAGCCGTTCCACTACATAAGCATTGGCCTGCGGCACAATACGGATGCAGGATGCCGCGGTACAAAGCAAAATCAGACATAAAATTAATACGATCACTCCACCTACCATGTTCAAATCTCCTCTTTTCTTTCCCTTACAATCAGTTTCACACCCTGTATGGCCATCACTTCCACGACTGCCCCCACCGGATACCTGACAGACTCCTCCATGGCTCTGGCACTCCACTCCTGCCCGCTGACCATGATCTGCCCTGTCCCCTGCAGATTATCAATACCGCTGATCACAATCGCCTGTTTCCCGATCAGACTCTCCGCATTGGTCTTAACCCTGTCCTTGTTAAAATACTTCACGGCAATCGGCCTTGTGAAAAACAAAAGCACAAGGGACACAAGAACAAATAATGTATTCTGCATCCATAGCGGAAGCCTCAAAAGCGCGGCTACGGTTGCCGCCAGTGCACCAATGGCAAACCAGATCGAAGTCAGGCCCAGCGTAATGATTTCTACCGCCAGGCACAGCACAAGTACGATCAGCCATACAACCGCCATATTCCAGTTAAATAACACGCATCATCTCCCCTTTCTTAAAGTCGCAGTCTTATCTTACTATATTATGCGCCTTCATTCAAGAAAAAGTGACAGATTCCAGAAAAAGTAAGATTGTGGATCCATAAAAAAAGGTATCTCTCGGCCATAGGCCCCGGGATACCCTCCTGCTTTTCCGCTATTTACTTTCCGCCCGGCCTCCGGCTGTGACACGTTCTCCCTGTTCCTTTACCAGAACACATGGTTACCAATAATCAAACCGTCATGATTGCCTGCTCTCCTGAAATGGGTAGCGCCGCCTACGTTGGATGCACCCGCGATCGCCTCTCGCGCCGCCTGAATACAGCTGTCCTGAATACCCGCTTCCAGACGCTTTGCCACTTTACCGTTACCGGCAGGTGTAAACTGGCCGGAGGCATAGATCACACCCGAAATGGTATTGGGATAACCGCCGCTTCTCACACGGTTCATCACTACCGCGCCCACTGCCAGCTTGCCTTCATATGGCTGATTCCCCGCTTCGCACTGAATCAGTGCCGCCAGAAGCATATCATCGGAAGCATTGACCGGAACCGCGCCGCGGTTTTCTGTCAGTTTCGCCTTCTCTGCATCTGCCTTCCGTTTTTCTTCCATTTCTTTGGCTTCGCGCTTTTTGATCTCTTCCATGGTTTCCCCGGAATCAATCACAAACTTTATTTTTGTATATTCGGCAGACACGTATCCGATATCGCCCTGCCATTCCACGCTGATCCAGTCATCATTGATGATCTCCAGCGCTTTCATCTCTTCATTCTTTGCCACCAGACCCCAGACACCGGCGTCCGACTGCGGTTCCTTCCTGATCCTGAGCGTATCCGCCTCTATGGTCGCAATCAGATTACCCAGATCCTCCGCCATGGCCTCCGCTTCTTTTCCAAACAACAAATATTCGTCTTTCGTCCAGCCTGTCACATTGCCGGACTTTATCTTCGTCCAACCGTTACGTCTCTCGAGTATCTCTCCTCCGCAGTCACTGTACAGCTTGCCGACCTTCTCGGAGTCTTCACTCGCCTCCAGTCTCACATTGACCGCATTCTCCACATTTGCCATAACCAGGTTGGACTCTTCGGCGTCGTCTTCTTCCTGCGCGCTCTCTTTGTCCTTTTCCTTTTCTTTGTCCTTGTTTGCATCGCGCTCCACATCACGCGACACTGATGCTACTTCTGAATCGCTCTTTTCACTGACTGTCAGATCAGCGTCCAGTATCGCAGCTGCACCGACATTCAGCGTGTGCAGGCTGTCCGTACTACCGGCAACAGCAGTTAACCGTAACAGTCCAATGGCGGCAACTCCCATAAGTATGCCGGATAGGCGATGCAGCAGCTTTCTGCCCCTTGTCTTCATAATTCCCTCCAGAATTCGATTAACAAATATTACGAATTTGTTAATCATTTATTAAATAATAACAAATTTATGACACATTGTCAAGTTTTAACATTTTCCGGGAAATTATACCAGGTCCAGAAATTTTTTTCTCACAATCTATATTTATAACTGCCGCGCGCGTTCCACACATGCGGCAACCGCATCCATTACCGCGCCCCGCATCCCCTCTTTTTCCAACATCCGCACGCCCTGAATCGTCGTCCCGCCGGGGGAACAGACCATGTCTTTCAGCGCTCCCGGGTGACTGCCGGTCTCCAGCAGCAGTTTCGCGCTGCCCAGAACAGCCTGTGCCGCCGACGCAACTGCCTGCTCTCTTGTCATACCTGCCGCCACACCGCCGTCCGCCAGCGCCTCCATAAACATAAATACAAAGGCCGGTGAACTGCCTGCCACTGCGGAAAAAGCATCCATCCTTGACTCCTGTATGATACAGGTACTGCCAAAGCTGCCCATAAGCCGCAGAACATACGCCGTCTCTTCTTCGCTTACTTTCTCTCCCGGACAGACGGCAGTACATCCCTCTCCCACCAGGGCCGGGGTATTGGGCATGCAGCGCACCAGTCTGATGGGCCGCTTAAACGTCTCTTCATACCATCTGATATTTTTGCCCGCCGCAATGGTAATCAGCAATGTTTCTTCTCTGATACAGTCCCGGATCTGTACGATTACTTCTTCCAGAAACTGCGGTTTCACGGCCAGTATGAGGATATCCGCCTCCCGGGCCACCTCTCTGTTATCCCTTGTCGTATGAAATCCGTATTTTTCTCTCATCCGTGCGACCGTCCGTTCCGTCGCCGCGGAACCGATCAGCTCTTCTTTTTTCACTACCTTCTTTTGCAGCATGCCGCCTATGATGGCATCTGCCATATTGCCCAGTCCGATCATACCGATTTTCATCTCTGTCTCCTCCTTTGCCGCGCCGCCTCATACATCAGTATGGCGGCGGCAATGCCCGCGTTGAGCGATTCCACTTCTCCTGCCATGGGAATCTTCATATACCGGTCTGCCCGGGCTGCCGTCCCGCCGGTCAGGCCTTTTGCTTCATTTCCGATCAGAAATGCACTGCCGCCATGGAAATCACACCTGTCATAATCCGTTTCTCCCTGCAGATGCGCCGCGTAGATACAGATACCCGCTTCTTTTAACCGCGCCATCATTGCTCCAAAATCCTGCGCATACAGAAAGGGAACCCGGTAGATGGAGCCCATTGTGGCCCGCACGGTCTTGGGATTATAGATATCTGCCGTATCTCTGGAAAGGATGAGTCCGTCAATACCCGCCCCCTCTCCGGCCCGCATCATCGTCCCCAGATTGCCGGGATCCTGAATGTTTTCCAGGAGAAGCAATAGCGGCGCTTCTTTTTTCAGCAAATCTGCCGGCACATAATGCTGCGCCTCCATCACGCACAAAATCCCCTGCGGTGTACAGGTATCTGACATTTTCTGAAAAACAGGTTCTGACACCATCTCATAAGGAAGCCTTTCCATTTTCTCTGTCACGGCTCTTTTCAGCTCCTGATCCTGACAGGAAAAAGATTCGGAAACATAGATTTCCCGAATCTGCTCCTCTGGCGCTTCCAGAAACATTTTCACGCCCTCTGTCAGAAAAGCACCCATTTCTCTGCGCGCTCTTGCTTTCTGTTTCAACTGTATGGCCGCCCTGACTCTGGCATTGCCTGCACTTGTAATCATAAAGGTGCTCCGTCTGCATAAATAAAAATGATGTTCCCAGCAAGATCCGTTACAATGACAGCACTTTGCTTACATCAAACTGATAGTTGTTCAGATCCTTCTTCATCTCCAGTGCTTCCTCGATATCAAAATCAAGGAACTGCCCATGCTGATATCCCACGACACGGTTAGTCCTGCCTTCACAGAGAATATCCGCCGCATAGGCGCCCATGATGGAAGCATAAAATCTGTCCTTGCAGGTGGGGCTGCCGCCGCGCTGCATATAGCCCAGGATGGTGGCTCTTGTCTCCACACCGGTGGCAGCTTCTATCCTGCGGGCCATGGAGGTGGAATGTCCGATTCCTTCCGCATTGACAATGATATGATGGGTTTTGCCTTTTTTTCGGTTGCGGATGATATTGTTGATAATTTCCTGTTCATTGTAGTCGTATTTTTCAGGAAGCAGAATATCTTCCGCGCCATTGGCCACCCCGCACCAGAGCGCGATATAACCGGCATTTCTGCCCATGACTTCTATGATGCTGCATCGCTCATGGGAAGAAGAGGTGTCGCGTACCTTATCAATGGCATTCATGGCCGTATTGACTGCGGTATCAAATCCGATCGTGTACTCGGTACAGGCAATATCCAGATCAATGGTGCCCGGTATGCCGATCGTATTGATGCCATGACGGGAAAGCGCCTGTGCTCCCCTGTAAGAGCCGTCGCCACCGATCACCACCAGACCGTCTATGCCATGCTTCCGGCATATTTCCGCTCCCTTGGCCTGTCCCTCTTCGGTTCTGAATTCATGGCATCTGGCCGTCCCCAGAATCGTGCCGCCTCTCTGTATCGTATCAGACACGCTCCTGGCTTCCATATCCACGATCTCTTCATTTAAAAGCCCCTGATATCCTTTTTTGATTCCCTTTACGCTGACACCGTTGCCAATCGCCTTACGGACAACCGCGCGGATAGCCGCATTCATGCCCGGCGCATCGCCGCCGCTTGTCAGCACACCGATGGTCCTGATCTCTTTTGCCATAATAGTTCCTCCTGTTCCAGTCCTGCATATTTTTTATATTCTATCCTGTTTTTTATGGGATTTCAATGTGTTTTCACCACTTTAAACCACTTTTACATTTTCGTCTCCGAAAGCTTGTGCCAGTTGGCGGCGGAGTATCTCATCTGCCTGAATACTCATATTGGCAGGCAGTTTTTTCATGGATTTTGGCTGCTCAATATAAATGGTCACCCGGTCTTTGCCGTCGGACTGTCTGAGGATATCGTACATATGTGCCTCTCCTGCTTCATATTCCTGCAAAGTCGGGAATTTGATCCAGAGCATACGGGGAATGTCCTCAAAGGCAGTGAGTTCCTCACAAATCAGTTTGCCGTCTTTTTCTTCGTCCACGGAAACTCTGCCGCGGATAAAGACCTTGTTGTCCACGGTCAGTCTGGAAGAGTATCTCTCATAATCCCTGGGGAACACAATGACCTCTATGCTGCCTGCCAGATCTTCCAGCTGAAGAAATGCCATGACTTTGTCATTTTTGGTATATTTTATTTTTTTGTCAGCGATGATGCCGCCCACGGTAGCCGTACTGCCGTTTTCTATCTGTACGGCACCGGTTTCTTCGTCCATGAGAAAATCGGCGGTAGTGGCCGTAATATGCTTTTTCCAGATGGCTTCGTATTCTTCCAGCGGATGACCACTGACATAGATGCCCAGCACTTCTTTTTCAAAAGTCAGCATCATTTCTCTGGAGTACTCGCCCACATCCGGCAGATGAATGTCATAGGCTTTCCGGTCCTCTTCTCCCACCAGGTCAAAGAGGGTGAGCTGTCCCGCCATATTGTTTTTCTTATCCTGCTGAATGCTTTCCAGTACCTGTACATAAATGCTCATAAGCTGCTTTCTCGTACCGCCCAGTCCGTCAAAGGCGCCTGCCTTGATCAGGTTTTCGATGCCCCGCTTATTCAGATCGCTGCCGGATGCACGGGTGATAAAGTCTTTCAGGTTCTTATAGGGACCGTGCTTCTGTCTTTCTCCCACAATAAATTCGATCACACCCTTGCCGATACTCTTGATAGCGGTCAGGGCATAGCGAATGGCGCCGTCCGATACGGAAAAGTTTGCTTCCCCGAAATTGATGTCCGGCTGCAGAATGGAAATCCCCATACTTCTGCACGCCAGAATATATTCCGACACCTTTCTGGGATTGTCAATGACCGACGTCAGAAGCGCTGCCATAAATTCCAGCGGATAATAGTATTTCAGCCATGCCGTCTGATAAGAGACGACTGCATAACAGGCCGCATGAGATTTGTTAAAGGCATATTTGGCAAAATCCATCATATCATCATAGATACGGCTCGCCGTGTGCTCGGGGATACCTCTGGCGATGCAGCCCGGCACTCCCTCCTCCTCATTCCCGAAAATAAAATTCGCCCTCTCCTTTTCCATGACCGCCTGTTTTTTCTTGCTCATTGCTCTGCGCACCAGGTCGCTGCGTCCCAGCGTATAGCCGCCCAGATCCCGTACGATCTGCATCACCTGCTCCTGATAGACGATACAGCCATAGGTAGGCCTGAGGATCGGTTCCAGCTGAGGGCAGGCATAGACAATATCGCTCTTGCTGTTTTTTCCCCTGATATATTGGGGGATAAAATCCATGGGGCCCGGTCTGTAAAGAGAAATACCCGCGATAATATCTTCCAGGTTCTGCGGCTTTAATTCCTTCATGAAATTTTTCATGCCGCCGCTCTCAATCTGAAAGATGCCTTCATTTCTGCCGGTTCCGATCGCTTCCAGTACAGCCTTGTCATTGTAATCTATCTTGCCCATGTCAATGACTTTGCCGCTGCTGCGACGGATATTGTCCACCGCACTCTGTATCACAGTCAGCGTGCGCAGGCCGAGAAAATCCATTTTCAAAAGCCCCAGTTCCTCCAGCGTGGTCATGGTAAACTGCGTAGTAATGGAGCCGTCGGATCCTCGGGAGAGCGGGACAAATTCATCCGCACTTTCCGGACAGATCACCACCCCCGCCGCATGCATGGATGTATGCCGGGGCAGCCCTTCCAGACGCCTGCACATAGTAATCAGGTTATGGACCTGCTCGTCTTCGGCATACAGCGCACGGAATTCCGGATTGATCTCCAGCGCCCTGTCTATGGTGATATTCAGCTCATTGGGAACCATCCTCGCAATGGTGTCCACATAGCTGTACGGCAGATCCATGACCCGCCCCACATCCCGTATCACACCCTTGGCCGCCAACGTACCGAACGTAACAATCTGCACCACTTTGTCATGGCCATACTTGCGCCCCACATAGTCGATCACTTCCTGCCGCCGTTCAAAGCAGAAATCAATATCAATATCGGGCATGGACACACGCTCCGGATTCAGGAAACGCTCAAACAGCAGATTGTAGCGGATGGGGTCTATATCCGTAATCTTCAGGCAATACGAGACAATGCTGCCTGCGGCGCTGCCCCTGCCCGGACCGACGGCAATGCCGTTTTGCTTCGCAAAATTGATAAAATCCCAGACGATCAGAAAATAATCCACATATCCCATCGTACGGATCACATCCAGCTCATAGGCCAGCCGCTTCCGCAGCGTGGCGCCCTCCTCTGTCTCCGCGTCTGCTTCCCCGGGATAGCGCTCTGACAGGCCCCGGTGACATAGCTCCTGTAAATAGGTCCAGGAAGAGAATCCTTCCGGCACCTCGAAATGCGGCAGCTTGGTCACGCCGAATTCTATTTCCACGTGACAACGGTCTGCTATTCTCTGGGTATTCTCCACCGCTTCCCAGGCATAGGGAAACAGTCCTTTCATCTCCTCTTCGCTTTTTACATAGTACTGGCCGCCCTCATACCGCATCCGGTCCGCATCGGCCAGCTTCTTTCCCGTCTGTATGCAGAGCAGAATATCATGCGGCTTCTCGTCCTGTGCATACGTGTAGTGCACGTCATTGGTGGCCACCAATGGAATGTCCAGTTCCCGGCTCAGCCGCAGCAGCACCGTATTGACTGTTTTCTGCTCCGGTATACCATGATCCTGCAGTTCCAGAAAATAATTGCCTTTTCCGAAACAGTCTTCATACCGGCGGGCAGCCTTTGCGGCCTCATCAATCAGCCCTTTGGAAATATAGCGCTGCACCTCCCCCGCCAGACAGGCGGACAGAGCGATAATTCCCTCATGATATTCCCGCAGCACTTCCATATCCACACGCGGCCTGTAATAATAGCCTTCCGTAAACCCCCGGCTGACAATCTTGACAAGATTGGCATAGCCGGTATTATTCTCCGCCAGCAGCACCAGATGATAATAACGGTCCTCACCGCCTGTCAGTTCCTTGTCGAAGCGGGAATTGGGAGCCACATATACCTCACAGCCGATCACCGGATTAATCCCTGCCGCTCTGGCCTCCCGGTAAAAGTCTATGACCCCGTACATCACACCGTGGTCGGTAATGGCTGCGCTGTCCATCCCCAGTTCCTTTACCCGTTTGACATATTCCTTGATCTTATTTGATCCGTCCAGCAGAGAATACTCTGTGTGGACATGTAAATGCGCAAATGCCATCTTTCATACTCCCGTCTCTTCGTCGTGCTCAGAATACCACCCGGTTTCTGCCGCTTTTCTTTCCAATGTATAATTTCTGATCCGCGCTGCGTATCGTATCATCTATAGGCTTTTTATTATCATATTCATCCAGACCGAACGTCATGGTAATGCGAATCTTTTTTTCTTTATAGGCAATCTCCTGCTGCCCGATCATCGTCCGCAGCTCCTCCAGCCTTACCAGCGCCTCTTCCCCGTTGATATCCGTAAAGACAAGCAGGAATTCTTCACCGCCCCACCTGCATACCTCGCCTTTATCACTCATATATTCAGACAGCAGCCCGGCCACCCGCACGAGTACCGCATCTCCGGCTTCATGCCCATAAGTATCATTCACTTTTTTAAAAAAATCAATATCCCCGATCGCCACGTCGAACCAGCTTCCATAGCGTTCTACCTTCTCCGCCTGCCTGCCCAGATATTCCAGCATGGCCCGTCTGTTGTACAGCTTCGTCAGCGGGTCACGGGAAGAAGTCTCTCTCAGCTTTTCATTATAGGCCACCAGCTTTTTCTCCCTCAGCAGAGAATCCTGTCCGAAAAGCAGAATTATGGCAGAAATTGCAAAAAATACGCCCACCGTACTGAGGGTCTGTATGACAATAAGAGCTGCCCGCCCCGGCTCTCTCACCGGCGGACTCATCTGTGTATACCAGTACAGACAAAGACTCACGGCGCACATCCCCAGTGCCATCAGCACTTTATGCCGCGTATCCGCATGAGAAACCAGCAAAAGAAGGACAAGCAGCGCAAGAAGAAAATGCTGTATCCCACAGTTTCCGCCAAATAAAATCACAAAAAGAATCACCCAGAACAGAGTGGAAAGAATGATACAAAGCAATGCTGTCCTGGTGCGATTCCGGTAGGTATAATAAAACATCACCGCATAACATACCAAAGCGACCACACTGACTGCCGCCCCGCCCCACTCTCTGAAAACAGCCATACAGATACTCTGAATCAGGGAAAAAATGCACAGGATAAGCGAAAAGGAACGCATAATAACGGAAGCTCTTTTCGTCTCATTGGCATTTTCAACGTCTTTTACAATGAAATCTCTGATCTGAATAAAAAATTCCATAATAAATCATCCATTATTCTCATGCCGCATCGTCATGATAACTCCCATGTTCTCCTGCCCGATACCATAATATTCTAATTTATTATACTACGTTTCGTCTTTTCTGGCAACATGGCAGGAAAGACAACAAAGGCATACCCATGTGTGAATAAGTCGTGAATATAACATAGGTAAAGGACAGAAACTGAAAAAGTTCTGACAGGGTCTGGCTTTCCGGCAGAGGTGTGCCATCCCGGCTGCTCACCGTGCTGCAGGCATAAGCGGTTCTAAGCACTGCGGCAGCAGATATAGGCAGGCGTGCAAACGGCCTCCATGCGCCATCCAGGCGCAAGTCAGCCTTTTCCGGACATCCGTGTCCGGAAATTGCAGGCAGAGGCGCAGCGGCAAGAACCACTAATACCTTTCGCAAGGTGAGCAGCCGGGATGGCACACCTCTGCCGAAAGTTATTGTATAGAGACTTTTTCAGCTTCTGTCCTGCCGAATGAACGAAATGGTCAAAGTTTATTCGCTCATATGTCTATCGTGAAAGACAACCAAGACATGGAATCAACGTAAAAAACGGCATGACCAAAGCCATACCGTTTTTCTATCTTCATTTTTATATTACAGATATTTGCGAAGCGCTTCCGCCTTGTCCGTTTTTTCCCAGGGAAGATCCAGATCGTTACGCCCGAAATGACCATATGCCGCAGTCTGCTTGTAGATAGGCCGGCGCAGGTCAAGCATTTTGATAATACCGGCCGGACGCAGATCAAAGTTTTCACGTACGATCTCAACCAGCTTGTCGTCTGCCACTTTGCCGGTTCCTAAGGAATCCACCATAACGGAAGTCGGCTGTGCCACGCCAATGGCATAGGAAAGCTGAATCTCACATTTGTCAGCCAGGCCCGCGGCCACGATATTTTTCGCCACATAACGCGCCGCATATGCTGCGGAACGATCCACTTTGGTGCAGTCCTTACCGGAAAAAGCGCCGCCGCCATGACGGGCATATCCGCCGTAAGTATCCACAATGATCTTCCGCCCTGTCAGCCCCGCGTCTCCATGCGGCCCGCCGATCACGAAACGGCCTGTGGGATTGATGAAAAATTTCGTGTCTCCATCAATCATATCCTTCGGGATCACGGGATCAAATACGTATTTTTTAATGTCTGCATGAATCTGTTCCTGTGTCACATCCTGATCATGCTGTGTGGAGAGCACCACTGCTTCCAGACGTTTCGGCCTGCCGTTTTCATCATATTCCACGGAAACCTGACTCTTACCGTCAGGACGCAGATATTTCAGAGTCCCGTCTTTTCTCACCCTGGTAAGCTGCAGGGCCAGCTTATGAGCAAGATCAATGGGATATGGCATATACTCCGGTGTTTCATTAGTAGCGTAACCGAACATCATACCCTGATCGCCTGCGCCAATGGCTTCAATCTCCTCCTCAGACATCCGGTTTTCCTTTGCCTCCAGCGCCTTATCCACACCCATGGCAATATCGGAAGACTGCTCGTCAATCGCCACCATCACGGCACAGGTATTGCCGTCAAAACCATACTCGGAGCGGTCATAACCGATCTCTTTTACAGTCTTACGAACAATTTTCTGAATATCTACATAAGCATTGGTCGTAATCTCACCTGTCACAAGTACAAATCCCGTACAGCTCGCCGATTCACAGGCCACACGGCTCATAGGGTCTTTTTCCATCAGCGCATCCAGTATCGCATCGGAAATCGCGTCACACATTTTGTCAGGATGCCCTTCGGTCACGGACTCTGACGTAAATAAAAGTTTCTCCATCTCTCTTTCCTCCTATTGCAGAAATAAATTGACTCACGGGAAATATTCTCCCATGAAAGAAAAAATCCGCTTTGCTAAGCGGACTTGATATCTTGATACTCAAATCCTCTTATTGTTCGATCTGCTCGCTCAGGTTGGCACCTTCCTTACGGGGTTGCCGTGGCTTCTCAGGTCCTATGTACCTCCACCACTCTGAATAAGAGAAAATAGGCAATATGGAATTTTCATATCAACAACTACAGAATACACCTGTGCGGCAATTATGTCAACAGTTAAAATATTTTTCATTAGTATCACTATTTTGGCTGGCTAAATGCGAAAAACTACATTGCGAAAAATCCTGCGGCCGACCTTGATCCAATCAAAACAGAGAAGCTGATCAAAAAGCCTTTGTCAGTTATAGAACCGGAAAAGCTGCGGAGGAAATGTGGTTTGGAACGTGACCTTGCCCTGGTAGAATTTCTCTACAGATGTGCGTGTACCGCATAAAAGGCTGACTGTATAGCACTTCACTGTTTCGGGTGTGAAAGAGATACTCCGGAGAACAATGGCGACAGAGGAGGTGAAGAAGATATTGGGACATGTGAGACCGGATACGACAACGATTTATTGTCAGGTGGGCAGGGAAAATGTAAAACGTTCCCATAGAAAATATATGAGCGCATAAAAGTATTACATACAGGAAAAAGCGAAGCCTGCCAGAAGTGAACGGTCTACTTACAGTTGCATATGGGGCATAAAACAAATATTTCTGCATAGACTTGATTTGGTCGAATGCATATGTTATAGTATGCATAGGCAAAAAGATGAAAGTGCTCATATGGCACAAAGAGAACGAAGCCCCGACTGTACTGGTGATGCAATCGGGGCTTCTTCTTTTACGGAGAAGTCAACCGTTTGGGCTAAGTTACCGCATCAATCTTTACCGTTTAACCACTTGCACAGGTAGAAGGCAACTACACTGGCCAATACGGAAGGAATAAAAGATGAAAGCATACTCAAATGGCACACCCCCTTTCCGTTACCGAGGCCGCTGAAAAAGTAGATACCACCGCCTGTATCTGATATAATATCATTATC
>CAJULA010000036.1 GCA_910587155.1 uncultured Lachnospiraceae bacterium | reverse complement strand
CGAGATACAGCCCACTCTCCGACTGGACGCATGAACAGATGCTGGCATATATCCATTATCACAATCTGGAGATGCCGCCGATCTATGACTGGAAAAACGGGTATCTCTGCGGTACGCATCCCTGGCCGGCAAGGCAGTGGACCGGCAGCGTAGAAAATGCCTGGGCGGAGATCTACGAGATAGATGATTCTATCGTAACGGAGGCGGCAGAGCATATCCAGAGCGCAAAAGAGTTTCTGGATAGTCTGAAATAAAATGTTTTTATTTGACAGCACTTGCAGGCAAATGTCCGCAATAGCTGTCAATTTTGCTATTTGCAGATGGCATATAGATCATACGTTGCGGACGCTCCTACCAAATTATTTTGGAGGATGCGGACATGAAAGTAGTAAAGATGAAATTGGCTGACCTGGTAAAGCCTGAAAAGAATGTCAGGATACACACAGAGCAGCAGATCAAGGAGTTCCGCCGGAGCGTGGAGATGTTCGGGCAGATCAGACCGATTGTCGTGGATGAAAACAATGTTATTCTGGCGGGAAACGGTCTGTATGACACCCTTATTGCCATGGGGAAAGATACGGCGGATGTGTACCGATACGACAATCTGACGGAAAATCAGAAGAAAAAACTTATGATCGCCGATAATAAGATATTCAGCCTGGGGATTGAGAACCTGGAAACACTGAACAGTTTTTTGGAGGACCTGCAGGGAGATCTGGATATCCCCGGATTTGATGAAGAAATACTGAAACAGATGGTATCGGAAGCCGAGGATATCACAGGCAAGCTTTCTGAATACGGTACCCTTGATGAAGAGGAAATTCGGAGCATTAAAGAGACGGCAGAGAAAAGGGAGCAGCAGATGCAGGCCAGCCAGGGAGAGCAGCAGGCAGAACAGGCCCCGGCCGCAATCATGCAGGAGGAACCGGCGGCAGATAATGAAGATCCCACCGAAATAAGAAAGTTTGTTGTCTGCCCGAAATGTGGGGAGAAGATATGGCTGTAAAGAGGTGTCAGGCCAGCATTGATGTAGTGGAGGCGGCGAAGATCCGGATCAAGAATGTATTTCGGAACGGCCTCCCGGTGTATATGTCCTTTAGCGGTGGGAAGGACAGTTTATGTATGGCCCAGATTGTGATGGATCTGATACAGGCAGGAGAGATTAACCCCGCCCAGCTTACCGTACAATTCATTGACGAGGAGGCAATATTCCCGTGCATGGAGGAAAAGGTAAAGGAATGGCGGAAGAAATTTATGCTGGTGGGAGCAAAGTTTGAGTGGTTCTGCCTGGAGGTGAAGCACTATAACTGTTTTAATGAGCTGTCCAACGATGAATCGTTCATCTGCTGGGACAGATATAAGAAAGATGTATGGGTACGGAAGCCGCCGGTCTTTGCCATAAGGAGCCACTTGCTGCTGCGGCCCCGGGTGGATGCTTATCAGGACTTTTTGCCTCGTGTATGCGCTGATGGGATTACAATAACCGGAATTCGGACGGCGGAATCTGTGCAGCGCCTGCAAAACATTGCCGTGATGCTGAAAGCCGGAAAGACGATGACAAATAAGCACCAGGTGTTTCCGATTTACGACTGGACCAACAACGATGTATGGTTGTATCTCCTGCGGGAGAGGGTGGATATACCGGAGATATATCTGTTTTTATGGCAGTCCGGCACAAAAAAAGGCAGCTGAGGGTATCGCAGTTTTTCTCCATTGATACAGCCAAGAGCCTGGTAAAAATGAATGAGTATTATCCGGATCTGATGGAGAGGATTATTCGGCGGGAACCAAACGCATATCTTGCCGCTCTGTATTGGGACAGTGAGATGTTTGGTAGAAGCACCGCCGCCCGAAAGGAGAATGAGAAGGGAATCGCAGAAAAGGATTACAAAGCGGCTCTTCTGGAATTATTCTCGGATATGGAGAGCAATTTTCAGACGGAGCACAAGCGGTATGTGGCAAACCGGTACCGGAATTTTTTCATGAGCGTTTCGGCCATTGCGGATAATAAGGATTGCAAGGCAATTTACGAGGGGCTCATATCCGGCGATCCGAAGCTGCGCTCATTCCGGGCATTGTATCAGAGAATTTATGGGAAATACATTACTGAGGCGAAAAGAAAGGAGGGGATGCCGGATGGATGCTAAGATATCCAGCCCGCTGTCTACTCTGCAATGGGTAGACAGAGATCAGGTAAGACCAAATGATTATAACCCGAACAAAGTATCAAAGCAGAACCTGGATCTGCTGAAGCAGTCTATTCTTGCGAATGGGTGGACGCTTCCCATTGTGGTGCGCCCAGACATGACGATCATTGACGGATATCACAGATGGACGGTTGCTGGAGAAGAACCGCTGCTCTCCATGCTGGACGGGAAAGTGCCGGTGGTTGTTGTGGAGCATAAGGATAAGGCGGGGAATATTTACGGAACCGTTACGCACAACAGGGCAAGGGGTACCCATCTTTTGGGGCCTATGAAAGCTATCGTTAAGGAACTGATGGCAGAAGGGAAGTCGGTTGAAGAAATTGGAAAGCAGCTGGGCATGAGACCAGAAGAAATCTTCCGGCTTTCTGAATTTTCAAAAGAGGACTTCCTGAAAATGATGGTTAAACCGGATCAGGGATTTTCAAAAGCGGAATTTATAACGAAGATTTAATGTTTTAACAAATAATATTCGTAGAGCGGAACGGAGAGGGAGCGTATTGCCTCCCTCCGTTTTTATGAAAACAAAAAACGAATAGAAGAGAGGTGGTGATATGCCGAGGGCGCGTGACCCAAACCGAAATAAAGCATTCCAAATATACATGGATGCTGGCGGAAAGATTGATTTAGTTGAGATTGCAAGTCAACTAAATATATCTGCTGGGACTGTCAGGGGATGGAAGTCAAAGGACAGATGGGAAGAACAGCTGAATGGAACGCTCCAAACAAAAGTTACGGAACGCTCCAAACGATCTAAAGGCGGCCAGCCGGGAAATCAAAATGCAAAAGGCTCTAAGGGCGGCTCGGGCGCAGCCCCCCAGCGAAATAAAAATGCGGAGAAGCATGGGGCCTATTCCAAAGTTTATTGGGATACGCTGGATGAAGACGAACTGGATTTGATAGGCAGCATGGATAGCGCCGAAGAGCAACAGCTGATCATGCAGCTGCAGATGTTCTCCGTGCGGGAGCGCAGACTTATGCGGAGCATTAAGAAGTACCGGGAACTGGAAGCAGAAAATCATGGCCTTGCTGTAAAAGCGGTATCAAAGACGAAAAAGGTAGAAGATCTGACAGACCTTGATGGAGAGAGCATTGGCGCCGGAAAATATAAAAAGGTAACGGAGACAAGCGTTACAGGGATGGAACCTGTTATGAACAGCATTATGACGTTGGAGGCAGAACTCACAAAAGTGCAGCGGGCAAAAACAAAGGCGATAGAGGCTTTGGCAAAGCTGCATCTGGAAAAGCAGAAGCTGGAGGGGGATACTTCCACAAACGATATTGTGAAATCGTGGGTGGAAAAGGTTACAAAAGAGAGGGGGAATTCAAATGCAGAATGAAAAGTGGCTTGATGAATTCCTTGATGAAAGCATACCTCTTTGGCGGAATGATCCGGTGCTGTTCATGCGGGAAGTCCTATCCTTTGAGCCGGATGATTGGCAGATCGATGTAGCACATGATCTGCGTGACTATGCCAGGGTATCTGTGAAATCCGGCCAAGGCGTTGGCAAAACGGGTGTAGAGGCTACATTGCTTCTGTGGTTTCTGGTCTGTTTCCCATATTCCCGGATTGTTGCCACGGCGCCGACAAAGCAGCAGCTTCATGATGTGCTATGGTCCGAGGTGGATAAATGGATGAATAACTCTCCGTTGCTGCCCTTGATGGTCAAATGGACCAAAACATATGTTTATCTCCGAGGATATGAAAAAAGATGGTTTGCGGTTGCTAGGACAGCGACAAAGCCGGAGAACATGCAGGGATTCCACGAGGATAATATGCTGTTCATTGTGGACGAAGCCTCCGGTGTTGCAGATCCGATCATGGAAGCAATCACGGGAACGCTTTCCGGTGAGAACAATAAGCTGCTCCTGATGGGCAATCCCACAAAGACCAGCGGTACATTTTACGACAGCCATACCGCAGACCGGGCGCTGTACCGGTGCCATACGGTAAATTCAGAGAACAGCAGGCGCACCAACAAAGACAATATCGCAGCTATGAAGCGGAAATATGGAGAGAACAGCAATGTTGTCCGGGTGCGGGTGTATGGCGAGTTCCCGGAGCAGGAGGATGATGTGTTTATCCCTATTTCATTTCTGGAGCAGAGCATTAAGACCGAGATGTCGGAGGCTACAGCCAGAGCGTTCGGAAAGTACCGGGACGGCGCCGGGAATCTCCAGCCGATAGATGTGAGCGGCGTAGAACGGATTGAAATAGGCTGTGATGTGGCCCGGTTTGGAGATGATAAAACCTGCATCGGGTATCGGGTAAATGAAGTTGTCCAGATTTACAAAAAGTACAATGGCAAGGATACCACCTGGACAACCGGCACGATAGCAAAGCTTTATAAGGAACTGAAACAGCGGTTCCAGTTCAAGGGGCAGATCGGTGTCAAGGTGGATGACGGCGGCGTTGGCGGCGGTGTGGTGGATCAGCTTAGGAATTTAAGGAAATCCGAACCTGCTGTTTTTGGGGATATGGTAATTCTGCCGGTAAATTTTGGTGTCTCAATTAAACATCGGTATTACGCAGATTCGACTACATATATGATGGGAGTGGTAAGGGATTTGATTGCCCCATATGACAATTTCGGACATCCTCACACGCCGGAGATCATACTTCCGGATGACAGCGATCTGATCGGCCAGCTGTCGTGTAGGAAGTGTGAGTTTTTGCCAAATGGCAAGCAGAAGGTTGAAAGCAAACAGGATATGAAAGACAGAGGGCTTTCTTCCCCGGATGAAGGGGATTGCATCCTGCTTGTATGTCTTCCACTGAATTATAAAAAGAAGGGAGGGAAGGGCTGATGGATGAAAAGAAAGCGCCTACGCCAAGAGTGGATGTGAAAATAATAAAATCCTCCAGCATGGATGCACCAACAGTGTTTTATGCGCAGCGGAAAGTGGAAAAGTCAGACAAGGGCGAGCAACTGGATCCGTCCATACAGATATCTGCTTCTGACTGGATACCTCATGCCATTGATATGCGTGGTTTGAAAGCCTTGGTTGATAATTCAACAATTTTGCCGCAGTGCATCAGAGCATATAAGAGCAATATTGCCGGTTTTGGTATTTCTGTGAGATATGCAGAAGATTATGATACTGAAACATCAGAGATGAAAACGGAATGGGATGCGCTGAAGCAGATCATAGCGCTTCTCAATATGGATATGCAAACAAAAGAAGTATTTGAAAATGTTATCCGTGACAGGGAGACATACGGAATATCTTATTGCGAAGTTATCAGAAACCAGGCACAGGAAGTTGTGGAGCTGCAGTTTATCATTGATACTCCATCCATTGATATGACATATCCGCTTCGGCCATATGTGGATATAGAGTATTTCTACAAGGGGACAGCAATCAATAGAAAAAAGAAGTTTCGTAAATTCCGGCAGAATGTAGGCGGTAAGACGGTGTACTTCAAGGAGTTTGGGGATCCCCGTATTATGGATAAGAGAAGCGGTGAGTACATAGGCGAGGCCGACAGTCCCATCGACATAGACGATCAGGCCAATGAGATTATTGAATTCCGCATTGGAAGTATGCCATACGGAGAGGTCCGTTGGATTGGGCAAGTGCTTACCGTTGATGGGAACCGAAGGGCGGAGGTTTTGAATAATAATTATTTTCGGCATGGGAGACATACACCGCTTATGATACTGGTCAAGGGGGGAACCCTGACAGACTCGGCATTTATCAAGCTGAAAGAGTATATGGAAGGCATTGAAGGAGAAAGCGGACAGCACTCTTTTTTGGTATTAGAGACTGACACCTTAGAGACCACAGCTGCATTTGCGGAGCAGAAGCCCCCTGAAGTGGAGATTAAAGACCTTGCCTCTATTCTGCAAAAAGATGAACTGTTTCAGGAGTACCAGGAGAACGGAAGAAAGAAGACGCAGTCAGCATTCCTACTCCCGGATCTGTATGTGGGATATACCACGGACTTCAACAGGGCAACGGCACAGACCGCAATGGAAGTTACTGAAAAACAGGTATTTCAGCCGGAGAGGACTTCTCTGGCATGGATCGTTAACCAGAAACTTCTGAATGGCTACCGGTTCCGGTATGTGGAAGTGCAGTTTGACGAGCCGGATATTACTAATCCTGATGATATCCAGAAAATGCTGAACATTACTGAACGGGCTGGCGGTCTAACGCCCAATACGGCAAAAGAGCTTACATATGAGGTGCTGGGAAAGGACGGCTGCGAAGATTATGAGGGAGACTGGGGTGATATTCCCCTTGCGTATACAAAAACGCTCTCACAAAGCCAGCAGCCGGATTTTGGATCCGCCCCAGTAGGAAACCTGCCGGCACAGAAAAACGGGCCTGCAGGTCAAAAGAGAGAGCCTCAGAAGGAGAAAAAGGCGGTCACGGATGCTGAGATAGAGCAGCTTGACGGACAGATTCAAAAGGCTGCTGTTTATGATGCGGATATCGTTCCCATTATGCTGGAAATCCGGAAAGCGCTGAAAGGGTATCAGGAGAAAGCGGGTGAGTGATATGTCTGAAAAGTCAAATTATTATCAGGCGATTGCAAAAGCCCTCTTGTCTAATGCAGACGGCATTATCGGGGCGATAGACCAATATCTTGCAAAAGCTGATGAAGATCTTGCGGATTCGCTGGCTGATGAAGGATATGCAGAAGCGGAAGATACCGTTGGCGCCATCAACACCATGCAGGATGAAGTCGCAGAAACGCTCCAGAACCAGACCGATGACTTTGTGGCGGCTCTTGAGACCGCATCCGGTTCCGGGTGGGAGGAGGCGCAGCGGGCAGTATCTGAAATGATGGATGGAGACGATATTGCGGAGCAGGTGGAAGGCACGACGGCAGATATGCTCCAGACGCAGATACCGAAGCTGGCCACCGTGTATATGCAGGAAACGGATGGGGAATTGGTGGTCGATATCATACGGCAGAGAACACAGAGCTGGATTGCCTCCTGGAGCAAGAGGCTGGGGGAACTGATGAAGATAAACACCCATCAGCAGATTTCGGATATCATTCAGAGCACCATAGACAAAGGGGAAAGCATTGAAAAACTGACACGGAAAATAATGGATGGAGGCTGGCGAAACGAACACTATCAGGCAAGGCGGGTAGCTGTTACTGAGGTATTGCGTGCACACTCGGTTGCCAGAGAAGAGGCGATTCAGCAAAGCCCATCTACGGATCGGAAAGAATGGCGGCATACCGGAGCGCATAAAAATAAACCCCGTCCGAATCATGTGGAGATGGACGGACAGATCGTGCCGAAGGATCAGCCGTTTGAATTAAAGGGGAGGGATGGCGTTGTCTACCATCCCATGTATCCCAGGGATCCGATTCTCCCTGCCGGGGAAACGGTAAACTGCCATTGTATCCACAGGGGAGTTGCAGCAGATGATGCCCTTGGAATGAGCCTGGAGGAACGTAGGCGGCTTCAGCAAAAATATATTGAGGAGGATGATGGAGCATGGAAAAAGGAACTGGATGAAGAAAATAAGGCAAAAGCCGGGATCACGCCGTATTCCGCACTGGAAAACTTTCAGGGGAAGCCGAGGGAGAAACAGGTCAGGTATCTTGGAAAAGCGAAAATGGCTCTTTATGATGCCGGGCTGATCGACAGTGATGAAATGCTGAAAAAGGTCAAAAAATCCACATTGCAGGAATTGCGGGAAGATGGTATATTTACTGTAGGAAGTTCAGCCGCAAGGCACTCCACTGTGGGTGATTTCTCTAATCTGGCAAATCCGAAAAAGCCGGCAGGCGGACGCAATGGCGGCAATATGACGGGTGGAGGCCATTCACAGGCGAATCTTGATGAACTATCAAGCCGGGGAATTGCATATAGTGTCGAAAAGACCTATGACAACGGTGTCCGCATAGGTGGGGTGGCAAACCATACGGCACCAGAGAAACGCCTAGGACAGTCAGGGCAATCCTGGTTTCCAGAAAGCTGGGATACGGAGAAGATAGCCGCAGCGGGTACATACACTGCAAACCGGCCGGCGCTCACGGAGGAACTCCAAAACGATGATGGGGATATCATAGGCTATCGCAAATTCCAAAAGTATGACGGTGTAACTGTAGGGATATTTGAGGACGCAGACCACAATATAGATACGGTCTTTCCGGATGCCGAACAAAGAGAGGTGGGTGATTGATATGGATGAAAACAGAATAGAGAGCTTAATCAAATGGTGGCGGGAAACAGATACCCAGGGCGTGGATATCGTAAAACATCTTATCGATCCACTCATGGAAGCGTTTGGGGAGGATGTGGATGTAATACTGGCCTATCTGGATAAGATGGAAGTGGAGGTTCTAAGAGAAATTTCAGGTTGTTTCGAGAGCATTTATCGGAAATTTACGACGGATGATGTTTACAATGCGCTCGGAGAGCTGGAAGATAAAATTGCATAATGGATTTTGAAAGGAGGCATCCGGAAGGGTGTCTTTTTTGTTGCGCTTTTCGGGAAAGGAGGGAGTGTGGGCGCTTTAATGTGATCCATTTAAAATAACTGGAAGGAGGTATGAGATTATGCCGCGGATTGCGAAAGCATACGCAATTACAGATGCAAAAATCAGCTTTGTGTCGCTGGTGGATAAGGCTGCGAATAAAAAGCGGTTTCTGATCACCAAATCAGAGAACGGATCCGCAAGCTTCGCCACATTCGGGCGCATTCTGAAAGCTGATACTGACAGCCACTTTGTGACCGGAATCGTGTATGAGCCCATGGTGGAGGACAGCCAGGGTAATTATATGACCGAAGAGGAAATCACAAAAGCGGCCTATTGGTTTGCCAAGAACGGAAATCAGGTGGATCTGCAGCATTGTTTTGAGAAATGTAGCGGGGCCACCGTGGTGGAATCCTATGTCGCAAAATGTGATATGGAGATCGAAGGAGAAGCCATCAAAAAAGGAACATGGCTTATGACAATGGAGATCAGTGATGCCGATGTATGGGAATCCGTACAGAAAGGGGAGATCACCGGCTTTTCCATGGGCGGTATAGGCGTATATTCCGAGGAGGATGTGGAACTGCCTGTTGAAAAACAGGAAGAGCCCAAGGGATTATTCCGGCGTCTGGCTAAAGCAATGGGATTTGATGTGGTGGAGAAGGGCGCCGTAAAAGCGAATTTCCAGCGCAGGGTAAAAGAGGATAATTTTTATTCTGCATGGTATGCGCTCAGAAGCACGCTGGAAGGAAATTTCTATAATCCGGATACCGGATGCTGGGAATGGGGATATAACTCAGATGAAAGCACTATCCGGGAAGCCTTGGAGGATTTCAACGATATTGTGACACAGCTTCTCACATCAGATGGAAGTATCGTGAAGTCGCTGGAGAAGGCTGCGAAAGAGGCTCCGGATCCCGTCCGCAAGGAAGGAAAAAGCCTCAGCGCAAAAAATCTGAATGCCATTAAAGGCATTTATGATACGCTCGGTTCATTTCTGGCAGATTTTCAGGATGAACCGGCAGAAGAAAATAATGTTCAGAAGGAGGATGTTGACATGACGAACGATGAAGTAAAAGCGGTAGTGGCAGAAGAGGTAAAGAAGGCCATGGAACCTGTTGTAAAGCAGCTGGAGGCCATGGCTCCGGCAGCAATGGGCGAGGGGAACGGTGATGCTGCAGATCCGGTTGCTGATGGCGGCGCATCTGCGGGGGAACTGTCTGTGGATGCGGTTGCGAAGATGGTCGGGGAAGAGGTAAAGAAGGCCATGGAACCTGTAATGAAAGCGTTGGAGCCCGTGATGAAAAGCAGGGCGATTCCCGGCAATCTCAATGATGATGCCGGTTCCGTCAAGAAAGAAGCGGCGGAGCCTCATTATATGACTGGTATTTTTTAAGAAAGAAGGAGGAAAAAATTATGCCTACTAACGCAGCAATTATCAACAAGGCCGGAACAATCCAGACCGGTAGCCTGAGCCATGGATTACTGAATCCTGAGCAGGCAAGGAAATTTATCCAGCAGACTTTTGAGGCAACAAACCTCGGACCGCTGGTAAGACATGTTATGCGAACCGCAAAAAGCGGTGAGATTGATAAGATCGGCATCGGATCCAGACTGCTCCGGGCCAAGGTAGAGAATCAGGATGATGGATACAGAGCCGGCGTAACCACCAGCGTGATCGAGTATGCTTGCAAGGCAGTCCGTTTGCCCTGGGAGATTACCGAGGAAACTCTTAGGGAGAACATCGAAGGACAGCAGCTGGAAGCCATTATTACCAATCTTATGACAAGGCAGCTCGGTGTCGATCTGGAGGATATTTATCTGAACGGAGATGAATCAACGCCGCCCACGGATAAGGATTATGATTTTTTGAAGCTGAACGATGGGTGGATTAAGCAGATCAGTAACGGTGGCCATGTGTATGATGCAGCAAGTGACACAACCATGAGTCTGGACATTTTCTATAAGACGCTCCAGCAGCTGCCCAATAAGTACAACAATGGAAGGCTCCGCTGGCTGATGTCTCCTAAACGTGCGCAGCAGTGGGAACTTTACCTGCTGAATAAGGTCGTCGAGAAGGGGGGCGCCGTTCCGGAGAATGTGTATACTTCGCCTGCAAAGATTAAAGCGGTCGAGTGCCCCTCCATGAGCGATGACAAAATTCTGCTTACAGATCCTCAGAACCTGGTTGTTGTCAACACCTATGATATGAAGATCCGTAAGACGACCGAGGGTAAGGAGGCAATCATGCAGGATAAGAGGTTTTATGTGTGCCATCTGGACTTTGATGCTATCATTGAAGAAAAAGATGCGACAGCGATGATCACCAATTTGCCCTCTCTGAATTAGGAGGTGTCCGATGAAAAGGTTAAAACTGAACCAGGGGCTTTCTTATACCACGAAAGGCTTTTCGTGCATAAAGGGAGCTCCCTTTGATGCAGAAGATGATTTGGCTGAAAAACTGTTAGGAACCGGTCGCTTTGAGGAAATATCTGAGCCGGCGCTGGATACAGATCTGGAGGCAAAAGAAATTTCCGCTGATGATATTGGTAGAATGAAAAAGGATGAACTGATTGCATTGGCGGAGAAGTATGGAATCAATATAGAAGACTGCCGCAACAATGATGAACGTGCCGAGAGGATCCAGGGATTTCTCGGTCTGTCAAGTTTTGCCAAGATGGGCTTGGAGAATTGAGAGGAGGAATGAGCAATGAAGTTATATCCGTATGACTTTGGTGCCTGTGGTATGGTTCAGATGTTTCATGCAGGTACCGTAAATTATAATACCGAGGGAATTGGAGAAGGTGCAGTTATCTGTAGAATTCCCAAAGGGACATTTGTAACGAGAGCCATCGCGGTAGTAAAGACTGCTTTTAACGCAGCAACCACCAATGTTTTGACCGTCGGATTCAAGGATGGCAAGAATGAGTTTCTTGCTTCCAGCGATGTGACCGCTGGCACTGTGGGCATCTATAAAAAGGAGCTGTTTGTGGAGGGCGGAAGCAATACGGAGGTGTATGCACAGTTTACACAGACGGGTACCGCAGCGACTGCCGGATCTGCAGAAATCTATCTTGAGGTGGTTCCTGGACCGGAAGCGTAGGAGGTACGGCATGAAAAGACCTTGGATAGAACCTAAACAGATTCGGGATTACACCGCATCTCCAAAGGTCGAAGCCAGAACTGATGCCCAGCTCGCTTATGATATAGCCAGGGCAGAAAAATACGTGATCTTTCACACCCATAACAAATTTGATTCAGAGGAATACGAGAGTGAACTGCCATCGGATGTGACGATGGCAGTGATCCTTCTTGCGGAGGCGTATGCAAAGCAGGCGATCACGCAGAAAGAGGGGATAATGAGTTCGGAAACCTTTGATGATTATTCGTATACGGTTGACACAGGCTCTGACATTGCGGACAGCCTGGGGCTTGGGGCGATGCTGGAAGAATATGTCCTGCCGGAAGACCAGGGGAAAGTAGTTATGAAGCTGCGGAAACTGTAGGAGGTGCTGTATGTCGTTTGAAAATTTGCTGGATCACAAGTGCGCTATCTACCATATGAAAAAAGATGGAAAGAATCTGGGATACGGGATAACCGGGGAGGCGTTTTCTTATCCTGCGGAACCGGATGTGACGGATGTTCCATGCCATTTTAATGTATCTGACACAGGTACAATGGAGCAGACAGAGGATGCCAACGAATATATCGTGGTTGGAAAGCTGAATCTGCCGTATGGGACAGACGTCCGGGTAAATGACAAAATCATCGAACTTGGCAGCGGAATTTCCTACTATGCGGAAGTTCCGCGAAATATCCGGGATCACCATATAATCGTGCAAATCCAACGGAAAGGGAAGGTGAAGGGGGTGATGTAGTGGCAGGAAGGTATGTGAGCATAGATGCCACGGAACTGAGGCGGTTTGTAGAACGGCTGAATCAGGCCGGGCGTGGCAAAGAATTTGAAAAGGAACTCTCCCGATTTTTGGATGCTATTGCGGTGGAGTTCCTTTCTTATGTGCAGGATTTCATCATACAGGCCGGTTCAGTAGATACCCGGCTGCTTTTGAACAGCTTTCAGAAAAGCGGCGAAGGAAGCGTTTTTATCGCCCAGGAAGGCGGTCTGCAGATAGAAGTAGGCACCAATGTAGAGTATGCGTCTTTTGTGAATGACGGGCACTGGCTGAATCCGAGAGGTGTTGATATGCGATGGGTACCCGGGGAGTGGCAGGGAGAGCGTTTTATATACCAGCCTGGAGCCAAAACCGGTATGCTGTTAAAGCAGAAATGGATAGAGGGCAGCCATTATTTTGATGATGCCATAAGGCTCATGGAGAGGATGGCCCCGCAGTTCATGGAGCGGAAGATGCAGCAATGGTTAGAGCAATATTTTTCGGATTTTGTATAGTTTGCGAGGTGAAGATATGCTGGAATATGAGGTTGCGGCCATTTACTATTTTGTGGCCAGCATCATCACGGCACAGCCATATTTTGAGGAAGTGCCATTGGATATGCTGCTTCCCTGCGTGTTCTATCCCACTCCGGCTCCTGCGGCATCAGGGTTTTCGGTAAACGCTTTTATGACCGAGTTTGCCATGTATATCAAATTTATGGATCATTCCACAATGGCGGCTTACGAAATGGGTGAAAAGGTGTTGCAGGCGATTATGGGAAACAGAAGGAAAGTGCCGCTGGTGGATGAAACCGGAAAACAAACCGGCAGGAATTTTCGTGTAAATATGCCGAAACTCAAAAAAATTGAGAATGGTGTGTACCAGCTGGAATTATCATGGAACCGCCACACCCGGTATAATGCGAAGGAAGTTACTCTTGCCAGGGATATATTTATGAATGGGTTGCCAATAGGGAAGGAGGATTGACATGTCTAAAGGGAAAATCGCCGGTGAAGCTGCGGTGAATCAGGCGGTAGAAGAACCTGAAAAAGTTTCTGATCAAAGAAAATTCCCGTATGAAGTGCTGAAAGAAAACTGCATGAAACTGTTTCGTGTAACATCCAGCACCTTCATCGGGGCAACTATCGGTAAGGAAAATGGATCATATTCCATCGCAGAGATGCAGAACATTATCGATGAATGGTTAAAGAAGGAGGTAAAAAAATAATGGCTGGTGGAAATTTTGACATCAACGTAGGGAAAACCAGGCCCGGAACATACGTCAATGTGAAGTCCAAGCGGCAGCAGAAGGCGAAAGGCTCTACCCGCGGCATTGCGGTGATCCCTTTTGTCGGATATGACTGGGGACCGAACGGAGAGTTTATCAAGCTGTCGGTGGACTCCCCGGACGCATATCTGCATAAGCTTGGCAGAAGCGTTTATGATACAGACGATTTCATGCTGATGGTACGTGAAATCTTTAAGAATGCGATCACCTGTTATGTCTATATCATCAATACCGGTATTGCGGCGAAAGCAACCACGGAGGACGGCCTGACAGTGACGGCATCCTATCCTGGCGCCAGAGGCAATGATATTTCCGTTGTATCTACGGAAAACGTGTTGGGCGGGTTTGATGTGACTGTCTATATGGGTACGGAGAAGGTGGAAATTTATGAGGGGATGAAAACCTTTCAGGAACTGATCGCGGCTTCGGCAGGCAAGTATGTTACTTTTGAGGCGGCTGCCGGGGAGACTGAACTGAAAGCAATCGCTTCTCTGCGATTGGAAGGAGGGAGCAATGGAACAACGGAGAATTCTGCAATTACCGGATTTTTGGATAAGGTGGAGAAAATACGGTGGAATACCATGTGCTTCCCGGTTACGGAAACCACCCTGCAGACAGTATGCATCGCCAAGATCAAGATGCTTCGTAACAGTGTCGGAAAATATGTTCAGGCGGTGCTTCCGAACTGTAAGGCTGATTTCGAGGGCATTATCAATGTAACCAATTCCGTGGTTCTGGATGATGGAACGGAAGATGGGCAGAAGCTTACAGTCGCCCAGGCGTGCGCATGGGTAGCGGGGGCAACGGCGGGGGCATCCAAGACACAGTCGAATACTTATGTGGAATATACCGGAGCGATTGATATCGTTGGCGTGAAGTCCAATGAAGAGGCTATCGAGGCGATTAAGAACGGAGAGTTTTTCTTTTCCCGTTCTGACGAGGATAAGATTGTTGTCGAATATGACATCAATTCCCTTCACAATTTTACCACGGACCGGACTTCCGATTATGCGAAAAACCGTGTTATCCGTGTATACGATTCCTTCGCGGAAGATCTGCGCCTGAACTTTCCTCCGAATAAGTTCAATAACGATCCGGACGGATGGCTTATTATGGAGGGGCTGGGCCGGGAGATGCTGACATCCTATGGACCGGTTTCTGACGGAGGGGACGGTTCGATCATGAATATCAATCTGGAAGAGGACTTTTATGTAGACCAGAGCCGCAGTCAGGGAGACGAGACATTTTTCAATGTCGGTCTGCAGGCGGTGGATTCTGCCGAGAAACTGTACTTTTCTGTTTCCACGCGATAGAAGGAGGTGTAATAAAATATGTCAGAAAATATTAAGCCCCTTAGCGCCGTTGAGGGCAAGGCGTATATTAACGGCGTAGAGGTGATGGACTCTGTAAAGATGACGATACGGTTTGTCCCCAAGGTGGCGAATTATCGGATCGTCGGAAAAAAGGGGACGCATCGGCGCTGGGTTGGTTATGACATTACCGGCACGTTGGATGAATACAAGACCACAGCCCGGTATGAGAGAATCGTAAAAGAGTATATCTCCAACGGAAAGACGCCGGAATTTACGTTCCAGGGAATTCGCACGGATCCGGATTCGGACTACTATGAGACAGTGGGGAGCGAGTCGGTAACTGTAACCGGCGCTGTGATCACCGGCGAGATCCCGCTTCTGGATATCGATACCGATGGAGAACTGGTTAAGGAATCCATTGCGTTCGGGGCGAGGAACGTGGTCTAAACAGGAGTGAAAGGACGGGGCTTTTGTGTGCGCCCCGTCCTGCCTGTTTTGGAGCGAAACAGTGGTTAACCCGTAGATAGGCTTTAAATCATGCTACAGGTCAAGATAGAGGCCCGTAGCGGTAAATCAGGAGGATACACTATGGCAAATAAAAATTTGAAGTATTTTATGAGAGAAGAATCCAAACAGGAGCAGATTTTTCAGGTTCCGGCGCCGGAACGTTTCAAGGATGAAAAGGGCGAGGTGGTGCAGATGGAGATCAAGAAGCTGCACAATGATGCCATTGCCAGGATCAACGATATGTATAAGTCCCGTACTCCCATGAAGGATAAGAAGGGGAATTATATCGTACAGAACGGCGAAGTGGTGTTCAGGACCGAGAAAGACAGCGTGAAAGCAACCAGACACATCATTGTGGAGGCGCTGGTTTATCCGGATTTGAAAGATCCGGAACTTATGAAGTTTTACGACTGTGTTGACATTACTGACATGCCGCTGAAGGTTTTCCCGGACAATGACGAGTATGGCTATGTGTCCAGAAAGGTTCTGGAGATCCTGGGACTGATGGATGCGGCCGAAAACAATGAGCGGGAGGTAGAGGACGCAAAAAACTGATAAAGAGCAGGGGGACAGACGGCTACTGGGCACATAGGCTGTGGCAAAGGCACAATCTCCGTCCGGAAGAATTTGATGCCATGCCGCAGAAAACGAAGTGCTTTTTTATTGCATCAGAAATAATCGAGGATGAATCCCCCTGCAGAAAAGATTCACTATATCGCAGAATGGAAGGGAGGCGGTAGATATGGCTGGATTATCTGTTATTTTCAAGGCTGTTGACGAGATTAGTTCAAGATTCGATGCTATGGTCAGCGCCGGTACCCGTGCGCTGGATTCTTTTGACCGGATCGGAGCCGCCGCCGATTCTTCCTATGATGTGATTTCGGAAGGAGCCGTCGGCGCTGCGGATGCTATAGACCGTGCGGCATCTGCCACGGATTACTGGATTGACAGGATAGGAAATTACGACCGGGAAGCAATGCAAGCCATCTATTCCATAGAGGAACTTGTGGAAATGGGCTACATGTCGGAAGAGGCATTAAACCATTTAGGGGATGCGCTGGATGAAGCGGCGGATGATTTGGAGGATTTCGGAGATGAAGCAGAGGATGCCGGGGATGATGCAGAAGATTTTGGAGAACGGTCACAAAGTGCTGTAGAGGGACTGGATAAGCTGCTGGCCACTGTCGGAATTGTAGCGGCATTGACTGCAATCGGCAGCGCTTTTATGGGCTGCTCCCAGGCGGCGGCAGAGTTTGAGACGAATGTGGCCATGGTATCCACGGTTGCTGACACAACAGTATTGTCTGCTGGTGAATTATCTGCGCAAATATCAGATCTTTCCATGGATACGGCGAGGAATGTGAATGAACTGGCAGATGCGTCCTATAATGCCATATCCGCAGGCGTAGCAACGGAAGCCGCAGTGGCAACTGTGGGGGAGGCTTCAAAGCTGGCAACTGCCGGTTTTACATCCTCTTCATCGGCCTTGTCTGTGCTGACAACCACGCTGAATGCCTATGGGCTGGAAGCTTCGGAAGTCACCAATATTTCCGACAGTCTGGTTACGTCCCAAAACCTGGGCGTCCTGACAATAGACCAGATGGCAAGCAGCATGGGAAAGGCGATCAGTACCGCATCGGCATATTCGGTGGATCTCTACAATCTGGAATCAGGATACATCAGCCTGACGAAAGCCGGCATCAGCGTTGAGGAGTCCACGACCTATATTTCCAGCATGTTCAATGAGTTGGGCAGCGCCGGATCCAATGTGGCCACAATCATCACGGAGGAAACGGGAATGTCCTTCGGACAGCTGATGAACGCAGGATATACTCTGGCTGACGTGTTGGATATTGTGTACGAGAGCGCCGGCCGGGATGGAGAGGCGATGATGAACCTGTGGGGCAGCGCCGAGGCTGGAAAGGCGGCAAATGCTATTATCAACCAGGGGCTGGATACCTTTAATTCCAACCTGGAAAAGCTGGCGAATTCTGCCGGGACTACCCAGGCAGCATACGAGGCAATGACGAATACCACTGCTTTCAGCACAGAGAGGATGGAGAACAGCTTTAATAACCTGTCTATTGCTATCGGGGATGACCTGAATCCGGTGATAAGCCAATTTCAGAATGGGATTGCGGATATTACAGACGGATTTACGAAGCTGATCAATGAGCATCCGGCTATTACTGCCGTTCTTGTGGGTGTGACTGTGGGAGTGGCAGCAGTGACTCTTGGGTTGGGGGCATACAGTGCAGCTACAAATATCGCTACTACATTTACGGCAACATTCGGTGTGACATTAAGTGCAGCCATATGGCCATTGACGCTGATTGTAGCGGGGATAGCGGCTGTGACAGCAGCAGTTATTCTTATGGCAAATGAAGAGGATGAGGCTGAAAAGGCGCAAGCATCGTTGACAGCATCTTCCCAAGAGATGGCTGATGAACTGGAAAATTTGCAGGAGCAGTATGATGCGCTGGCAGAAGCCGGAGCGGCAGACACGGTGGAGGCATATCAGCTGAAAAACCAGATTGATGAACTGTCTGAAGCATTCGAGAATAATAAACAAACTATAGGGGACTTGATCGCATATAATGAGCAGCTCAAGACCACGCTGGATGAAATAGCGAATACCTATGATGAAACCATGGATTCGATAGAGCAGAGTGAATCAGATTCCAAATCACTGATTGCGCAGTTGGTGGCCATGTCGGAGAGTGCGGATCTGTCGGGTGGCCAGCTGGAAATCATGCAGAACATCGTGGACCGTCTGAATGGTTCCTATGAGGGATTAAATCTGACGCTTGATGAAACCAATGGAAAACTGAATATGTCCGTGGAAGATTTGTGGGCTGTGGTTTCGGAATCGGCAGAGCAGGAACGGGCGCAGGCTAATATGGATGCGCTTATGGATTATTTAGCACAGTATCAGGAAGCGCAGCGGACATATGATGAAGCAATGAAAACACAGGTAGCTGCCAAGGCAGAGTATGATCGTGCTCTGGAAGAGGACTGGGCAGAGGAACATCCGATTTTAGCATGGACCGGCTGGGCCGATGGTGCTGAAATGAACTGGAGTGGTTCGGTGAAAGATGCTTACCATGTATGGGATCAGGCAAAGGAGGCAACAAACGGGGCCAAAGAGAACTTTGATACCCTGACGGAAAGTATCGAAGCCTGCTATGCACAGATGGGATATTCCGAGGATGAAATAGAGGAAATGATGGCAGAACTCGCCCTGGCAAGTGCATCCGCTACTGATATGGCTGAAAAACTTGAACAGGAGAAGGAGGCTGTAGAAAATACATCTGATGGATATGCGGAAGCGCAAAATGCTTTGAGCCAGTATTCGGAGGCACTGCAGGCTCTTTGCGAAGAATATGACGCCGCATATGAAGCGGCGCTGCAGAGCATCCAGGGGCAATACAGCTTGTGGGATGAGGTGGAGGATGTGGCTGCTATGTCCTCTCAAAGTATCAAAGACGCTCTTCAATCACAGATCGATTACTGGAATTCCTACAATGAGAATATGGCCAGCCTTACCGAGCGGGCGAGCGACATCGAGGGATTGAGCGATATGCTGGCAAGTTTGGCAGATGGAAGTGAGGAATCTGCCGCAATGCTGGCCGGCATGGAGAGCATGAACGATGCGGATTTGTCCGCTGTGGTTCAGCAGTACAACAATCTGCAGACGGCTCAGAGCGAAACAGCCGCAAGCGTGGCAGACCTGGAAACGGAATTCTCTGAAAAACTGGAAAATATGCAGACAGAGATGGGCGATATGGTTGACGGCATGGATCTTTCCGCAGAAGCAAAGGCCAATGCAAAAGCTACGATGGATGCCTATGTGAGCGAGATCCAGGCCGGGGTGGCAAGGGCGCAGACAGCGATTGATTCACTGAACTTTGCAAATAACACTTTGAGCGGCGGCGGATATCATGAATATGCTACAGGAACCCTTGACGCTGAGCCGGGCCTTGCGCTTGTGGGAGAGGAAGGGCCTGAACTTGTCAATTTTGGCGGTGGTGAGGTGGTTTATACCGCTGCTGAAACATCAAATATTCTGTCGCGTGGTAATGAAAACAAAGACTTTTACGTTTCCCCTCCGGAGGAAACAGGGGGCGGAGATGATTACGGTGATAAGACCATTACTCTTAGGATTGAGGGTGCCGGGGAAATGAAAGTCAGTGGCGGCGGTGCCAACAAAGAGGATATCGTAAACGTACTTGTTGAGAATATGAGGGGTGTCCTGATGGATATTCTTCGACAGGAAATTATGGAAGAGGGGGAAATGTCATATGAGTTCTAGTTGTCAGATGTATCTTGCGCAGCAGTACACTAAATTCCGCTTTCCCGTCCTTCCGGAAAAAGTTGAAATATCCTATGGGAGCAACAATGACAAAATGAGGGTATGCGGTGTTGGAGAAGTGACAGTGATTCAGGACAGCGAAGCGGCCAGCATCAAGTTTTCCAGTTTCTTTCCAAGGCATTATTTCAGCGGGTGCGATTATAAGCACATTCCGGATCCGCTTTCTGCTGTTAATACAATTTTGGATTTAAAAAACAGTGGAAAGCCCGTGCGCTTTACGATTACCGGCGGCATGAACGTGTCTATGTATGTCACGATAGAAAAATTTGATACGGAGGAGCAGGGCGGAGATCTGGAAACGATTCACTATTCCATTACTTTAAAGGAATATAGAGAAGTAACCATACGGCAGATTAAGGTGGAGATTTCCACGAAAAAGGCCACAATCTCAGCACCTGTATCCAGAACCGATAATTCTTCATCAGGCGGACAGACATATACGGTGGTAAAAGGGGACTGCCTGTGGAACATTTCCAAGAAATTTTATGGAAGTGGAGCTAAATATACGATTATTTATAATGCCAATAAATCGGTGATTGGTGGAAATCCGAATCTCATTTATCCGGGGCAGGTCCTGACCATTCCGGCAGCGTAGGAGGGAGGTGCTTATGATCCAGTTTATTATTATCAAAGGAACTGTGGGATATGATGTTTCCGAATGCTTTGAAACAATTACCTGGGGAGGCAGGAAAGGAGCCGCACCAAGGAATGTTAAAATCACGCTGATGGATGATGATGGGGACAGCCATAAACGGGTATCAGTAGACTGTGAGGATGGGGACCAGTGTGTTATGTATGAGGACGGCTCTGAATTGTTCCGGGGAATCATCGTGTCTCACACGCAGAGCAATAAGAAAAAACTTGTGATTACCGCCTATGATAATATGTACTATTTGGCGAATAATAAGGATTCTTTTTGCTATACCAATAAAACGGCAACGGAAATCTTCAATGACTGTATGGCCCGGATTGGGATGACAGGAGGCGGAGCCGTGGATACTGTGTATGTTATTCCGGAGTTGCCAAAAGCAAAAACCACATATTATGATGTTTTACTGGATGCCCTGAGCAGTACCTATAAAGCGACGGGCATCCGTTATTATATTTCTTCAGAGAAAGGAAATATCCATCTGAAGCGGAGGGCTGAATCCGCCCTGCAGTGGGTACTGGAAGTTGGTGCCAACATTACAGACTATAACTATACAAAAAGTATTGTGGGAATAAAGACGAGAGTGCGGCTTTTGTCAAAGGAGGATGCGGTTGTCTATGAGGAAGTGAATACGGCCTTAGAGGGAAAGATAGGGGTGTTCATGGAGGTGAAATCCGTGGACGACAGCTATAATGATGCCCAGATAAAAGAGCTGGTTCAATCGGTATTCTCTGAAAAAGGTATGCCGTCAAAATCCCTGAAAGTATCCGGCATTGGAATATCGGAGGCGGTATCGGGAGGATGTGTCTATGTGATCATTCCCCATTTGGGGATAAAAAGGACATTTTATATTGACGAAGATTCCCATACCTTCACAAGAAGATCTCACAAAATGACATTGAAACTGAATTTTGCAGATGATATTGATTCTGCTGGATAGGAGGATTATGGAGGATCAGACAAGCTTAAAGCAGATGATACAGAGTATGTCGCCGGACGGGACAGGGGTAGTTGAGGGGACTGTAACAAATGCCTCTCCACTGGAAATAACACTCACAAATGATGCAAAGATGATTCTTTCGGCTAACTCGCTGATAGTTCCAGAACATTTAACGGACCATGAGATTGAGGCAGACATTATGAAGGATGATGGTGCGCTGTATGCTCCGACAGGGGCAGAGGATGAAAAGGGAGAGCATGAGCATCCGGGAATTGCAAAGAGTGGGGAGCACACGCATGAATTGAAAAACTTCCAGCTCACAGGAGGGAAAATTATTCTCCATACCGGACTGAAAGCGGGAGAAATCGTATATCTGCTTTCTTACAACAACGGAAAAAAATATTATGTTTTGGATAGAAGGGGGTGATTCTTATGGCGCTGGATATCCCTATTCCATTTGAAACAATCGAAAATGAGCAGGAAAAAACCTCACGAACCTATAGAATTGATTGGGACGAAGGAAGGATCATAGGTTTCGTTGATGGACAGGAGGCCATGAACCAATATATTAAAAAGGCGATACTTACGCCTCGTTTCCGCTGCCTGATTTATTCTAATCAGTATGGGAGTGAAATTATAGATACGCTGATGGACAAGGAGGTGACAAGGGAGTACGTAGAGGCGGAAATATCATTTCTGGTAACAGATACGCTGATTCATGATCCGCGGGTGCTCCGAGTTTATAACGTGGAGATTGAGTTTAGAGATACCTATCCCATGCAGGACAGCTGTATCATTACCTTTGATGTTGACACGATATATGGGGAAATCCCGGTAAAGGAGGTGATTTGAGTGTTTGAACAGTTTACCGAAGATTATTTTATGGAGCAGGCAAGGGAGATGGGAGATGCTCTGGGGGTTGATACCAGAGAAGGGAGCGTCTATATGGATGCAGCAGCCGGCCATTGTCTTAGAGCCGCAAAGTTCTATGAGGATCTCCGGTCCGTGTTCGATCTGCTGTTTGCAGATACATGCACGGGTGATGTGCTGGATGAATGGGCGGCACAGAAACAGGTATACCGCAAGGCGGCCACATCATCTTATTATGTGCCGGTATTTGACGGCGTGGCGCCAGCGGATCTGGTAGGAGATAGGTTCATGGCCGGCGGTTATTATTTCATGGTTGTGCAGGAGGGGGAAGATTTTTATTTACAGTCTGAACTTACGGGAACGAAGACAAATTATCTGCTCAAAGGGGAGAGACTGATTCCGGTGCGCAATACTATGGGACTGAAATCTGCCACGCTTGGAGATATGTATGCGGCCGGCACAGATGAGGAAAGCGATGAAGATCTGCGGCAGCGGTGGAAAGAAGCCCTCTCCGAGCCGGCTGAAAACTGGAATAAGCAGCAGTACAAAACCAGCTGTGAATCGTATGATGGTGTTGGAAGGGCAATCATTACGCCGCTGGCGTATGGACCATGTACGGTAAAAGCCCTTATCATTAGTTCGGAGGGAACGGCACCCCCGGATTCGCTGATTGAACAGATTCAGGAAGAGATGGATCCTGGCTCAAAAGGAGTAGGACAGGGGAAGGTGCTTCTTGGCTGTAAGTTTTTTGCGGTGGCGGCGGGGCAGGAGGCAGTCAATATTTCTTTTGATGTGGTTATTGCATCCGGATATTCGCTGGAGAGTACGAAAGAAACGGTCCGTCAGGAACTGATTCACTATATGAAGGATATTGCCTTGGATACTCCCGATGAAGAGAATATGGTGGCACAGTATATGAAAGTGATCGGTATTTTAGCCAATACAGCAGGAATTAAAGATCTGGCAAACCTTACACTAAATGGACTGTCTGAAAATGTAAATATTGAGGCGGATAATGTCCCTGTCCTCGGCGAACTGACAATGAACGAAGCGGCAGCTTTGAACAGATAGGGGGATGCGTATGCTTGTATTTAATAACCAGCAGCGGAGCGGATATGAAGAGATCGCCTCCTACAGTCCGCGCTATTACAGGAGCATCAAAGAAATGGATGCGGTGTTTCGGCTGGCCGGCTGGATTATCGATCTTATGGCCCAGGATATGGAAGATATGATGGCGTTTCAGTTTCTGAAATATATGGATGATGAAGCGCTTACCAGATATGAGGCGTTTCTGGGAATTATGAAAGATGCAAACAAAACGCTGGAAGAGAGGAAAGCCTATATCAATGCATTGCTGATAGGCTCTGGAAAACTTTCCGCAGATAAGATCAAAGCGATTGTGAGACAGTTTGTGGACTGTGAGTGCGACATTGAACTGTCGGGTGCCGAGTTGTATATCAATATGACATTTAAGGATAATCCGGATAAGTATATGGAGGATATTCGGAGCCTTATCAAAGGGAAGGTGCCGGCCCATATCGAGATTATTTATCATGGCTCGGAAGGGCTTGATATAGTGGTCCAACTTGCAAACACCGTAACGGTGGAACGGATGCGCCACAGAATGGATTTTTATCTGTATAGCAATGGTGGGATTACATATCTGAATGGAACCGCTGCGCTTGACGGAAGTTTTCTGCTTGGGAGCCAGCTTGAATTATTCCCAGTAAGGGACCGGCACAGGCTTGAAGTTAGACAGAAAGAAGCTGTTGAAGCTGAATCCATCCTGATAAAAAAGAACCTTAATTTTTTGGATGGGGGTATTTTGCTTGACGGAAGCACAACGCTGAATGCGGCAGAATGGAAGGAGGATATTTAGATGTCGGACAGTATAGTTACCAATATCGCAAAGAAGAAAATCGTGCAGGCAAGGGCCGGGCTGATACCGGATCTTCCTAAGACGATCGGCATGGCGTTCGGTGACGGGGCAGCCAGCGGATCGGCAATTAGGACGCCTCTGGCCACGGATGTGTCCCTGCAGCATGAATTGCACCGGCAGCCGATAGATGGCGTGACTTTGCAGCCGGATGAAATCAGTGCAATGTATGTAACCACGCTGGCGAAGGAAACTCTGGCAGGTCAGACGATCAATGAGGTCGCTTTATATGATGAAGATGGAGATTTGCTGGCGATAAAGGCATTTTCAAATAAAGGAAAGGATGGGGATATGGAGATGGTATTTGAGATCTTGGATAAGTTTTAGGCTCTGAAAATAACGTATTTCGTTATTTTGTAACATGAAAATTAAGACGCTAACAAAATGTGTTATATTGAGGAGGATGTAATGAAAGATTACACAAACAATACTCCTATTTTTTCTGAAGCACTAAAAATTACGGAAACCTCTGATCCGGCTCATGCCGATATTGTCAATACGGCACCGATTCAGGTATTTCAGAATACACTCTGTAATCGTCGGTCGATTGAGCAGCTGAAACAGAGCGCAGTGTCTACGGAAGATTATGATCCGGAGGTATCCTATCAGGTAGGGGATTATTGCCTATACCAGAATACGCTCTATAAATGCGTGCAAGAAACAACCGGAGAATGGAATCCTATCTGTTGGCAGCAGACAAGCGCATTGGAAGAGATAGAGGGCCTGAGAGGCACAATAGTGCAGCAGAAGGCTGTGATATCTTCCCTTGAGGAAATGCTTATGACCGGAAATGTTGTGTCTGGTCTGGTGACAGGTGGCGGAGATCGGTTTGTCTCCGTAAACGGGGACGGTTTCAAAGCGTTGAAGAAAATTCAGTTTAAGTAGGAGGAAAAAAGATGGATCAGTTGTTTATAAATTTAGAGAAGCTGGCTTCCGTTCCGGGAGACGGCAGTTTTTTACACATTGTGACGGAGAATGGGGATAAGATCATCAAGGCTGAGGACTTTGCGAGAGATATGTTTAATTTTTTGACGCATAATGCCCCTGAGGCACATAACATGGTCGAGCGGGGGCCTGTGGTGCTGACAGACAAATATAGTTATGATGACCTTATGGCAGGAGTTGCAGACA
>CAJULA010000035.1 GCA_910587155.1 uncultured Lachnospiraceae bacterium | reverse complement strand
TAGCCCTACCAAATATTTATATAAAATCCAAACAACGTACAATAAGCACTTTATTTGACAACATATATGCCAAAATAAAGTGCTTATTCCCCTAAAAATCTACTCTCATTTACACAGGCAGACTATCCTCGACACACAGCGCCCCATACCCCACCATCTCATTGGGAAACACCGTAAACCCTGGCAACTGCCTTGCTCCTCTCTGGAGGTAAGCCTTCACTTTCTGTCCGTACAGGTATGGATCATTTCCCATGACAATTCCCCATTCCATCAACAAAGCGGCCGAGCCGCTTACAAACGGTGTGGCAAAGGATGTACCGGTTACGCTGCCATAGCCGCCGCCGGCGGCGGCGGTTCTGATCCCCACGCCCGGCGCCACAAGATCCGGTTTATTCCAGGTGGTGCCAAGCCGCTCCTGTGCGTCTGCCGCAAACAGATAACCCCGGCCGGAAAAATCCGCATAGGCGTCGTTCTGTATATGATAAGCCCCCACAGTAATGGCACGGGAGGCCGTGGATGGTATGGTCAGCGTCGTATCCGGCGTGAAACGGAAAAAACGGGTATCGGCCCCCAGCGCTGTCTGGCTGGGAAGATACAGGCTATAGTCCCCGGTCACGATTTTCACCGGTTCCAGCGTCAGTGACCAGACACCGCTGTCCACAAACCGCTCCCGGGGCAGAAAGTCCAGATAAATTTCCTGCTGTGCAGAATAGGGGGTGGGCTCGCCCACATAAAGAAGAAGCTCTGTATCTCCCAGTGTCATACGCCGCATTCTCTCTGTTTCCCTCCCATCGGTCGAAAACACCGCGCTCCTCCCGGAGGGAGATGTGAGAGTAATGCGAAAGATATCTGCATAATTTTTCCACAGTTGTACGCTGAATGCGCCCTGATATGTCCCCACGGACAAATCTTCCTTTCTTTCCCGCTTCAGAATGCCTGACGCATGCCCCATGGCAGCACCTTCATTCCCGCTTCCCACACAGATCACACACCGCCCCACTTCCGATGCATTGTCCAGAAACCGTTCCAGCAGGGAACCGCCGTCGTGAGAGCCGTATGTATTGCCAAAGCTGACATTGACAGCGATCGGCATTTCCATCTCCACAGCTTTTCGGACCAGATAGGTGAGGGCGCGCATCAGTTCCGTTGTCCTGGGAAAAGAATCTTCCTGTGGGGCTCCCAGTTTGACAATCAGCAGGCGGCTCTCCGGCGCCACACCTCCGTTACCGCCCGCAATTCCCGCCACGGCCGTGCCGTGGCCGCTGATATCACGGACGTCCTGCATCCTGTCAGTCTCTGCACTGCCTTCCTCCGACAGCGCCGCATTGATCTGCGCTTCCGTAAACTCCACTCCTGTTTTAAAACCGGCAGGCGCCAGGCGGCCTCTCTCCTCATCCGGCGGCAGGCTCTGATCCCAGAGTGCTGCTATTTTTGTCATTCCATCGGCGTTTCTGAAATCCCGATGCCGGAAATCTATCCCCGAATCGGCAATCCCAATCAGCACGCCTCTCCCGCTCAGATAAGGCGGCCGTATTGTCACCGGCAACATGCAGGAAGCCTGTTTGCCGGCAAAGGTCTGAAAATACAGCCGCTTTGGTTTCTCCACATATTCAATCTGTTCCGCCTGCGATAAAAGCGGCATCCTCCCCTCCGGCACAGTCAGTATGGCATAACCTGCCAGCAGAGGTTCCACCCCGATGGAGAACTCTTCCAAAAAAAAGAGGTCGCCGTGATATTTCACGATAACCTCCCAAGTTCTTTCCTGTGCATCAAAACCAACATTCAGTATTTCCGATTTTTCCCGTTCCTGCGGCGTAGCCTCCAACGCCGCATTTAACAAAAGTTCCAGCTTTTCTGACATATGTCATTTCCTTTTCCATATCAGCGTTTCCTTGACCGGTCGCTGACATATCATGTTCTGTTTTTATTATATGCCGGTAGCGCTGTTTTTTTCCTGTACCAAAAAGGCCGCCATGATATCTCACGGCGGCCGCTCAGACCATGGATTGCTCTCGTCAGAGTCTGTTTGAATTCAGCCTTACTTCGTCAATGCCATCATGATCTCATTGCTCCTTGCCACAAACTTTGTCATGGCTTCCGGTGCAAGAGGCGCATGCTGCAGCATCGCCAGATCATAGAGCTGTTCGCAGATCATCTTCACATTGCTGCTCTCCTGGTTTTCCAGCACATATTTTACAAGCGGATGGCTGCTGTTGAGTACCAGCGTCTCGCCCTCCTTGTTTCCGAACATGCCGGGATCCATGCCGGGCATTGCATACCGTTTCATCATATCCTGCATCCGTCTGCTCTCTTCGGACAGCGTAATCATGGAGGAAATCTTTTCGTCTTTCAGCTTTTCTACCGTTACTTTCAGATTTTCCTTATTCAGCGCTTCCTTGAACAGCTTACCGATGGTTTCTGACTGTGCTTCCAGCTCTTTGGCAGTCTCTTCGCTTGTCTCTTCTTTGAAGGTATCCGTCAGATCCGCGTCGATACGCTGGAACTTAATGCCTTCATTTTTGGACTCCAGCTGGGAAATAAAGGGCTGATCAATGTCATGGGTCAGGATGACCGCGTCCATGCCCGCTTCCTTAAACATGCGGATATACTGGCTCTGCTGCTGTTCATCGGTTACATAGTAGATGACTTTCTTTGTCTCTTCTTCGTTCTCTTCCTCTTCGCCTTCGTCCTCATCGTCCTCAACGATTTCCGCCTCTACCTTTTCCCCGTTCTCATCCGTCGCCTCGCCGCCTTCTGCCGTAGCGTCCTTATCGCCGTCCGGCCCGGCATCAGCCGCCTGCGCATCTGTCTCACCGACATTTTCCGCCCCGGTCTGCTCTGTGTCCGCGCTGCTTTCCTGATCCGCTGTTTCGGTATGATCCGCCTCAGACGCTTCGCCTTCGGGCTTCTCATCCGGATCGGTCTTTCCTGTCTCCAGGCATTCCGGCAGGGTCAGATATTTGCCGTCCAGATTCTTGAAGAGGATATAATCCGTGATCTTTTCGCAGAATTTATCATCCTTCAGGCAGCCAAATTTGATAAAGGGACTGATATCATCCCAGTATTTCTCATATTCTTCTTTTTCCGTCTTGCACATGCCGGACAGCTTATCCGCCACTTTTTTGGAAATATAGTCGGATATTTTCTTTACAAATCCGTCATTCTGCAGCGCGCTTCTGGATACGTTCAGCGGCAGATCCGGACAGTCGATCACACCCTTTAAGAGCATCAGAAACTCGGGAATGACCTCTTTGATATTATCCGCGATAAATACCTGATTGTTGTACAGCTTGATCGTCCCCTCAATGGACTCATACTCCATATTGATCTTGGGGAAATAAAGGATACCCTTCAGATTAAAGGGATAGTCCATATTCAGATGGATCCAGAACAACGGCTCCTTGTAATCAAGGAATACCTTACGGTAAAATTCCAGGTAATCCTCCTTCTTGCACTCGTTGGGGTGTTTTGCCCAGAGAGGATTGGTGTCGTTCATCAGTTCCGGCCGCTTTTTGATCTTCAGTCTGACAGGATCTTCGTCCTTTTCCGGTTTGATTGTCTCAAGTACCGTGTCACTGTCCAGCTTTTCGCTCTCATCAATCGTCTGGGTATCGGTGGTGTTGAGCTTGGACAGATAAATTTCCGTCGGCATAAAAGAACAATATTTCTGGATCACGCTTCTGGCTTCATACTCATTGCAGAATTTCAGGCAGTCTTCATTGATGAACAGTGTGATCTTTGTACCGACCTGATCCCATTCTCCCTCATCCATGGAAAACTGTGTGCCGCCGTCACATTCCCAGTGAACCGCCTTCGCACCCTCCTGATAGGAAAGGGTATCAATATGCACTTCATCCGCCACCATAAACGCTGAGTAAAAGCCCAGGCCGAAATGGCCGATGATCTGATCCTCATTGGTCTTGTCCTTATATTTCTCAATAAAATCCGCCGCACCGGAAAAAGCGATCTGGTTGATATACTCCTCCACCTCGTCCGCCGTCATGCCAAGGCCATTGTCAATAAAAGTGAGCGTCTTCTTCTCCGGGCTGACGATCACTTCCATTTTCGCCTTGTATCCCTCGGGCAGGGTATACTCTCCCATCATATCCAGTTTCTTTAATTTGGTAATGGCATCACAGCCGTTGGAAATCAGCTCCCGGAAAAAAATATCATGGTCAGAATATAACCATTTCTTAATGATCGGGAAAATGTTATCACTGTTGATTGACAGATTACCTTGTCTTGCTGCCATATTTTTTTCACATCCTTTCTATTTATCTCCGATTGTAAGCCACAAGCGCACGGAAGTCAAGAAAAAATTAGCACTCATTGAAAATGAGTGCTAATAATCCCGGCAAAGCCTTGATTTTACAAGGCTTTGCTTAATTCTAAAAATTTTGTAAACTGTTCAGAGACGCAGTGCCCGCGCAGCGCCGACCCGCTCATATTTTAAGAACACATATTCCAGATCAAAATAGGTCTGCTCCTCACTGTCCATGGTGATCCTCCACTCCTGATCCTGATCCAGATCCGGGAAAAAGCGGTCTGCCTCATACCGGCGGTCAATTTTCGTAATATGCGCCACATCACAATACGGCAGGAGCTGGCGGTATACACTTTCCCCGCCGATTACATAGATGTCCTGCGAAGCATACGGCTGCAGTTCGTGAAACAGTTCTTCCAGAGAATGCACCACCAGAGCATGCCGGATCTGCAGTTTCCGATCCGCGGAAAGTATGATATTTTTTCTGCCCTGCAGAGGCATCCCCTGAGGAAAGGTCTCCAGGGTACGATGGCCCAGTACGACCACCTTCCCCATCGTCTCCTCCCGGAAATGCTTCTGATCATTGGGAATCCGCACCAGAAGGTCATTCCGGTAACCGATCGCCCAGTTATTGTCCACTGCTGCTATGATATTCATGTCTGTTATTTCCGATTATAGTTCCGCATCGCCCCTCCGGCGCCGATACCCCCGGAAGCATTAACAGCCGCCTGCGCGTCTGTTTATGCTTCCCGGCGCCTTCCGGTCCGATGCTGTTTTCAGTTCCGCATCGCCCTTTTTTCAGGGCTGCTACTGTTTAGTCTCTGTCCCATTTGTCGCAGAGCGAGTTGATCTGGTCCGCGAATTTGGCCAGGTCTTTGTTCGTCCCGCCTTCATTCTTGCGGATTACGTTCAGCAGTCTCTGACCGGCCGCCAGAAGTCTGTCAAAGATATCGCCGGCCTTTCTGCGCTTCTTCAGCAGAACAGGTTTCGCCGCATATTCACATGTATTGGTCAGCAGATCATAACGGGAACCGCTGTAGGGTGCGCTCGCCGTAAAGCCGTATTCCCGTTCCAGGCAGTCCCGAAATTCCTCGCAGATGCTGTCCTCACCGTGTACCACAAAGACCCGCTGGGGCTTTTTCTCAAAACCGCCGATCCATTCGAGCAGTCCGTTCTTATCCGCATGACCGCTCATACCGGCCAGTTTGGCAATCCGTGCCCTGACGCTGATCGTCTCGCCGAACAGCTTCACCTCGTCTGTGCCGTCCACGATGATCCGTCCCAGTGTGCCCACGGCCTGATATCCCACAAAGAGAATGGTACATTCCGGGCGCCACAGATTATGTTTCAGATGATGCCGTACACGCCCCGCATCACACATACCCGATGCCGACAAAATCACCTTGGGCGTTTCGTCAAAGTTAATCATAATGGACTCATCACTTGTAATCGACAGATGCAGTCCGGGAAACTGCAGCGGGTTAATCCCCTGTCTTACCAGTTCCATCGCTTCCTCGTCGAAGCAGTTATAAATATTTTTGTTAAAAATTCCCGTGGCCTCCACCGCCAGCGGACTGTCCACATAGACCGGGAAGTCCGGAAAATCTTCCACCAGTCGGTCGGCCTTGATCTTACGCAGGAAGTAGAGCATCTCCTGTGTGCGCCCGACCGCAAAGGAAGGGATGACCACATTGCCGCCTTTGGCAAAGGTATCACTGAGTATCCTGGCCAGCTCCGTCACATAATCCGGCTTATCCATGGAATGAATACGGTTGCCGTAGGTGGATTCCATCACCACATAATCGGCCTCCCGGGTCAGCTTGGGATCCTTGATCAGCGGCTGATTTTTATTGCCGATATCACCCGAAAAGACAATCTTTTTCTTTTGTCCTTCTTCATTGACCCACACTTCGATGCTGGAAGAGCCGAGCAGATGCCCGATATCCGTAAAGCGGATTTTCACGCCTTCGCACAGGTCAATGACCGCATCATAATGACAGGGCACGATCCGCGCTATGATACCGTCCGCATCCTCCATTGTATAGACCGGATCATGCGGCTCCATTTTCTCATGCCGTTTTGCCTTTCTGTTTCTCCACTCTGCCTCCTGCATCTGGATATGGGCACAGTCACGGAGCATGATACTGCACAGATCCGCCGTGGCATCCGTCATCAGCACCTGCCCCCGGAACCCCCGGGCATACAATAGCGGCAGCATACCCGAATGGTCGATATGCGCATGGGTCAGCAGCACATAGTCAATCATGTTCTCCTGAACAGGGAGGGGCGCTGTCTCAAACACCTTCACCCCCTGCTCCATGCCATAATCCACCAGTATATGCTTTCCGCACGCCTCCAGATAGTGACAGCTTCCCGTTACCTCATGATCCGCTCCGATAAAAGTTAATTTCATGTAACCCCCGCCTTTCCTGTCTGCAACTAATACGCCTGTCGTTTCATCCTCCTGTTTTCCCTGTTTCTTTCCTTTCTTATGATTTTAACATATCCGGCAGGAAAAGGCTATTATTATGAGCGGATTTCCCACGCTGCCTGCTTCTTTCGTGTAACCTTCTTTCCCTCAGCGGTCCCGCATTCCAAATCTGCGCAGTTCCTCGTGAAAGGCTCTTCTGCGCGAATAAGCCTGCTTATAGGACAGCATAACCCGCTGCTTTTCACCGCCATCGCCCCAGGATGCCTTTACCTCGCCCACTGCCGCAATAAATGCCGCACATTCCCCATAATAATTGCGGCGATTAATTTCCATAATACCGGCGGTCCGCTTCTCTACAAGCCCCTCTATCCATTGCATGTAATCCTGCTTTTCCTCCTTTGAAGGCAGAAACCGCGTCTTCCACTGCCTCAGACAGCTCCAGAAACAGTCCTGATCTGTCTCTTTTGTTACGCTGTCCATACCCTCATCATATTTTTTTGCTTCAAAGCCAACGGCAGCGGCGGCCCGCCTGCACATCTCTTTGCAGCCCGGCCCCAATTGCTCCTCTTGCAGGAGCAGCAGAAGAAAAACGGCCAGGCCGCATTTCATAAAGCTGCCGCTCCATCCCAGCACCTTCTTTTTTTGCATGCCACGTTCTCTCACATAAGCAAACGCTCCGTTTAAAAAGGCAAGCATATAAGCCGTGTCCACACTGACCCTGTTCTCCGTCACTTCGCCGGCCACACTTCTGCCATGCAGATTTTGTTCCTCCTGTTCGTACATGGCGCGGCAAATGCTCTCCGTCTGCTCTCTTACCGCTTCAAAATCCCTGCACGCCGTGACAAGCCGCAGTAAATTTACAACACTTGTATCAGAACGGAGCGCTTCCACCCAGCACTGCTCCGCTTCCTCCCGCAGTCCTTCCTCCAGCGCCAGGCGGCTCATCAGCAGAGCAATCTGACTGCGGATCACATATTTCGTATCAATGGCATCCAATGCTTCTTTTCCGATGGCGAGCAGTTTTCCATTCTCTGTCTGATGCAGATTTGACAATAGATATTTCCTGTACAGACCCGGATGCGGCAACACGTATTTTCTCGCAGTTGCAAGCAGACGTTCCGGGTCGTCTGCCAGCTCCAGCGCCTCCGTAAGCAGCCGTTCCGCACAGGCAGAGCGGATATTCCCCAGACAGTCCGTCCAGCTTTCCAAAAAGTCATCCCACTCCGGCAATTCCTCACCATGCTGCATCACCATTTCCAACGTAATCGTATTTCTGCCAAAGCTCTCAATCATCTCATAGACAGCCTTCGCACGCCGGGCCGGCTCATTGGCACAGTATGCCGCATAGATACCGTCCAGAACCAGCCGTCTGTAATCCAGTGCGCACAGCCGGAGACTGACCAGTTCCTCCACAGTCATCGGCTCATCCGTATAGTCCGCAATCTCCCCTGTCGCCATAACAGGCAGTGCCAGCAGCCTCCGGGCCGTCTCGTATCCATCCTGCCAGGCCTCCTGATCCACACAGGCATGGACAAAATCCCCTGCCGCCACGATCACATCCGCCACCCCGTCCGGGTCCTCATACAGAAATTCCTCCTCTTCCCCGTCATACCAGTCATCATATTCATAGTTGAGAGAACCGGCCAGACATAATTCCTCTTCTTCGATCCGCGTAAGCATATCGTCCACCCAGGCAAAGCGCTGCGAAAGCTCCGCTCCTTCCTCCGGTTCCTTCCCGCACGCCGTGTTCTCTCCATGAGCCCCATGCAGCCGCTCCAAAAATGCGGGCCGCCCATTTTCTGACAGCACTCTGGCAGTCTCATGGATAAAATCCGCCAGCTCCTCCCTTGTCATCTTTTCTGAAATCCTGTCAACTTCCTTTAAAAACCCGGATAAATTCATCTTTCGTCCTCCTGTTTATCCCACGATCCACACAATCCCGGCCAGCACCAACAGATGCAGCGGATAAAAAAGATAAAACCAGCGCCGCGTACCGGCATTTGCTTTCCGTCTGCGATTCGGGTCATAGAAGAGAATCAGGACAAACGCCGGAAAGTACCAGACATTTTCCGAAAAGAGGCAGGCCCCTGCAAGGGCGGCCGCCTGGCGATATGCATGAAAAAAATAAAAGACTGCCGCCAGGGCAATGCCTTTATACGAATAATCCGTTCTGCACAGATGCGCCACGCCCGCGCCTGCTGCGAAAATCAGACACTGCAGTCCAAAGAGCACGCCTGCGGGCAGCTCACGTCCCCGCCAGTCTTTCCCTTCGATATGTACCCGGGCCCGCCACGCCATTTCCATGACTCTCAGGCCCAGAAAAAGGGTAAATAATACGTTCTGCCGCTCCCACGTGCAAAACCGGCCGTATATGGCCAGATCATAAGGAAGCTCTGACAACAGCGCAAACACAAAAAGCCGCTGCCCGTATTTCTTTCTGTCTTTTGTATGAAAAAATCCTTCCACGAGCAGAAAGACAAAGAGGGGAAAGGAAATCCGTCCGATGCTGCGCAGCCACCCGTATATCACACCCAGTCTGTCAATCTGTGCCTGCGTCAGCCCGGAAACATGACTGTTCACATATCCTTTTAATACCACCGCTCCCAGATGGTCAATGACCATGGTCACAGCCCCGATGCCCTTCAGCACATTTCCGGAAAGAAACCCGTATCTCATCCGCTCCCTCACCGCAAAATACGCCTTCACCCGCCCAGTGTCACATCCTGTCTGCCATACCAGTCTAGCGCATGGAAAAAATCAGCTTCTTCAAAGTCAGGCCACAGTTTTTCCTCCACATAAAAGTCCGCATATACCGACTGTATGGGCAGGAAACCGGACAGACGGCGCATGCCGCCCCAACGGATAATCAGATCCATCCGGGAAATATCCTTTGAAAAAGGCTGTCCATCCTCTCTGATATGGGACAGATCCCACTGCCAGCCATAATTGACCAGCAGATTGACACGGATACCGCCACCGTATACGCTCTGCCGCTCCCGGTAGCATGCCAGCTCCTGCGGAAAGCTCCCGGAAGTCTCATCTCCCATTACGAGCAGCTCGGCCCCTTCCCGGGCAATCAGCCCGGCGGCTTCCACACATGCCTTTTTAAATGCCTGCACCTGCACGGCAGGCCGTTTACAGTTATCCATGGTAAATCCGTAATATGTGATCTCCTGCAGTCCGTATTCTTTTGCCAGGCGCAGCAGCGCAAGACCCGGCATAAGGCCGTAAGCATAACCGTCCTGCTTTTCCATGCCATGTTCCTTTGCCCAGCGCCTGTTTCCGTCAGGAATGATTCCTATATGAATCGGTCTTTTTTTACTCATCTCTTATCACCTGCTGAAAGTGTTGCCCATTGTTTCCCAATACCTTTTGTATCTCTGCCAGCAGCCTGTCCCTGACCGGCGGTTTGAGAAAATATCCCGCCGGCTTGAGTTTCAGCACCGCTTCGATATTGGCCCTCTCGTTTACGGCAGTGAGAAAGATCACCGGAATATCTTTCATCTCCTCATCCGCCCGTATCATCTCCAGTGTCATTCTGCCGTCACAGACCGGCATTTCATAGTCCAGAAGGATCAGATCCGGCCGCTTTTTGCCGATGGAAGTCATCGCCTGCGCCCCGGACACAGCCAGCGCCACTTCATAACAATCTTCCAGCATGGCTTTCATCGTGCGAAGCGCAGTGCCATTGTCATCCACCACAAGGATCCGCTTTCTGCCGGCCTTTTCTTCCCGCTCCTTTGCCGCATCCCGCTCCACTTTTTTCCCGTCCAGCCCCAGCCGTCTGCACACGGCCTCCATAATCACCGTATTCTCCACCGGCCGGATCAGATTTTCGAACTGGCTGCTCTCATAATATTTGAAAAAAGCGCTGCTCTCCTCTTTTGTGGCAATCGTCAGCACCGGAATCTGCCCATATCGCTCACTCAGCATAAAAAAGATGGACGTGTCTATATCATATGCGCCGATCAGGCTGATCAGAACCAGATCCGGCTCCACGATCTTCATCATCCCTTCCAGTACACCGGCATGCTCCGAGCAAAGCTGTACATGGAAAAACTGTGCCAGAAACCGATTCATCTCCTGCACTACCGTATTGAACTTCCCCACCAACAAAATCTTTTTCATTTCCCCGTCTCCACCGCCGCTTTCCTATCCATTCCCTTTTGCCCTGATCTGTTCCAGCACAAGATCCGCAAGACGCTCCGTCTCTTCCTGATCCAAATCCGTTACCGCTGCCCTGAGTCCGCGTATCGTGGCCTCCGTTTCCTGCGGATACGTATAGGCTGCAAGCTGCGCTACCGCCTGATCCGCCCCGTCGATATCCATCTCCCGCATGCTGATCCGCACCATCTCCACCAGCGCCTGTATGACCGAATCGTCCGCTTCTTTCTTTTCTTCCCCGTCTCCCGCGCCGAAAACGCCCCTGAGCTTTTCCCGGTAACTGCGCCATTCCTCCAGAAACGGCCCTGTTACACGCAGGATCACCTCCATTTTACCATCTTTTGCCGCATATTCCAATATCTTTGCCAGACCCGACAGCGGAAGTAGTCCGATCGTCGCCGCCAGGCTTTTCATTGCATGGACTAAAATCCGATACTGTTCCAGCCACTCTTTCTCTGTAATCCGCGCAAAGGCCTGCTCCAGCTTCTCTCCGGCAGGCCCGATCTGGTCATAAAATTCCCTCACTGTATAGGCCAGCAGTTCTTCCTCCGGCAGATGCATCCAGGCATACTGCCAGTCCAGGCCATCTACCTGCACAAGATTGTCCGGCAGTTTTTTCGCCGCTTCCGGCCGCGCATATGACAGCCCGTCCTCTCCCTCATCCGTCATCCCTTCCTGCTGCAGTTCGCGGGGAAGCATTTTTCTGATCATGGCTTCCAGCTTCTCCGGCACGACCGGCTTGGACAGAAAATCGTCAAAACCCTCCGCCAGATACTTCTTTTTAGCCCCTGAAACCGCATTGGCGGTCAGTACGACAATCGGCGTCTCCCGGCAGGGTCCGTCGGAAATTGCCCTGAGACGGTGAAGTGTTTCCACACCGTCCATTTCCGGCATCATATGATCCAGAAAAATAAGGTCAAAATGCTCCTTCGCCGCCAGCGCAAGACACCTGGCGCCGCTTTCCGCCTCCACGATCTGTATCTGCGTCTGTTTCAGCAGACTGCGCAGTACTTTCCGATTGACCGCATTGTCATCCACCACCAGAATACGGGCATCCGGCGCACAGAGACCGGCAGTGTAATGATACTCCCTGGCAGCCTGACGGACTCTGGCTGTATAATCGCCGATCGGCGTATCATCCATGATCTTTTGTTCCAGTTCGAAATAAAATTTGGAACCTTTTCCATATTCACTCTCAACCTGCAGTCTGCTGCCCATGAGAGCCAGCAGCCGGATGGTAATGCTCATTCCCAGCCCGCTGCCTTCGATATTGCGATTCCTCTCCTCCTCGATCCGTTCAAACTCTGCGAAAAGCTTGGGCAGATCCTCCTGGCGGATGCCGATTCCCGTGTCCTCCACTTCAAACCGCAGCACTGCCGTTTCACCCCTGCGGCGGCAGGAAATACGCAGCCACACACAGCCCTCACGGGTATATTTGACCGCATTGGTCAGTATATTGGCAAGCACCTGACGGAGTCGCACATCGTCCCCGTACAGCCGGGACGGGATATCAGGGGCAGCCTTTGTCTCAAGCCGGATATTTTTGTCCGCCGCCCGCTGCAGCGCCATACAGGTCAGATCATGGATCAGACTGCTGATATCATATTCTACCGGCACAATCTCCATCTTCCCGGAATCAATTCTGGAAAAATCAAGGATATCCTGAATCAATGACAAAAGCGTCTGTCCCGCCGTATAGATATCCATGGCATATTCCCTGATATCCTGCTCCTTTGATTCGCGCAGAATCATTTCATCCATCCCTATGATGGCATTGATGGGGGTACGGATCTCGTGGGACATATGCGCCAGAAACTTTCCTTTGGCCTCATTGGCCGCCATCGCCTCCTGCCTTGCCGCATCCGCATCCTTTTTGGCCTGCCGAAGGCGCATATTCTGATCCCCGGCCTCTCTGGCCTTTTCCTCCGCATCCGCCCGATATTCTCTCGAGAGCTGAAAAATATGCATCACTGCCATAATAATGCCAAACAGGGTCATACTGTACTGCCCCGCCGCGTTGCCGTGAGGATTACAGAAAACCGTATTCATAATCACATTGGCAATTCCCCCTGCCAGCAGGACGAGCATGGACAGAATCGAAAGCAGCATATGAAAACTTTTGTCCTTTTGCTCAAACTGCAGCAGACTGACAATCGCGGTCACACAGACCACTCCCACACAGAGTGCGGATACATTGACCAGCTCTTCCAGCTTACAGATACCGGATATCTGCAGTGCTATCTGCAGCGCCGCATTGATGCTTACACAACACAGCAGCACCGAAAAACGGCGCGGATAGCGCGCATGCAGATTGCGTTCAAAATAGAGCGTCAGAAATAACGGCAGCAGCAAAATCAGATACTCCTGCATCTCATAGGCTTCCTGCACATCATAAAAAATATTCAGCGTATCCGTACCGATGAAACAATAGATTCCCGCGGTCAGCCCCGTCAGCCCCAGATAAATCTCTCCCCGCGTCGGGTAGTTCGTATACCTCCTGATGACCGCCAGTACAAACATGATGATCGCCATAATCACAATCAACAGGCAGCAGCCGATATCCGCTATGTTATTTCCCACCACCCCGATGACGACCCTGTCGCGGGTCTCGATTATGACATCTCCAAGCGCCGCCGTATCCGCATCATAAGCGGTCAGTGCAATCCATAGCTCGCCATCCTCGAATGCCTGGGGCAGGTCCACAAAGTTTTCATGAATCCCATAAGTGCTTTCATCCGGAGCATATTGATAGATCACCTCACCGTCCAGAAACACGCGCACATACGTCTCACCGGAAGAAAACGCCATCGTCAGCCCTGCAAACTCCTCCGGCAGCATATTCTGAAAGACAAAACTGTCTCCCGCGCCGATGCTGCCTTCATAGGGCAGCGCCACCTTCCGGCCCATTCCCTTTTTCAGCGCCTCATCCGCCATCGCCTGCACGTCGGCATAATCCTGCGCGCCCAAGACAGGCGCACCTTTCAGCGAAACCATGACCCACCCTTCATTAAAATCAAACTCCAGCTGATCGGGCAGAAAAACCACTTCCTCCTGCGCATGATACCGGAACACCGCAATAACCATAAAGACTAGAATAAAAAAAATCGTGACACCAGCCGTCTTTCGTAAATGTTTCATCCCGCTTTGTCCTTTTTCACATGTTTATGACAAAGCCATTATAGCACATTTATGATGACGTTAGAACAGCTTTCTGCCTGGCATCACGACAAACACATATATGGCCGGGATGACATATCCCGGCCAGCAAGTCACAATTTTATCAAAGATTTTTCAGATCCAGCGCAATCTCCCGCAGCATATCCTCTACCTGCGGCGCATAACCCAATCTGTCAAACGTGCCATGGAAAATGCCGCCATATCGTATATGGCGTGTCTCCACGCCTGCCGCCGTGAGTTTGCGTGAAAGCGCCTCACAGCTTGCCCGCAAAAAGTCATACTCCGCTGTCATCACGGTCGTTTTGGGAAGCCCGGAAAGATCTGCCAGAATGGGGCTGATGCCGGGCTGTGTGATATCCACGCCTTCCGGTATATACCATGCGGCTGCCATCACGGAGGTTTCTCCGATCACCCTGATCTGGGCTTCAATGAGCGCATCCTGTCCGGGATTGTCATATAGCTCCGGCCTCCAGTAGACGGGCCTTTCCAGGGTTTCTCCCACATGGCTGCCCGGATAGATCAGCGCTTCATAGGACAGCATATGCGTTCCCTCCATCCGATCCCGCAAAGCGCATGCCAGCGTAAGGTTGCCGCCGGCCGAATCCCCGGCCATGCCGATTTTATCTGCCGCAATCCCCAGTCCGGCGGCATGGGCATGTACCCACCGCAGTGCTTCATAACATGCATCAAACCCTGCCGGATAGGGGTGTTCGGGACTCAGCGGATAATCCACGGAAAATACCACGCCCCCGGAAAGCTGGGCCAGCAGCTTACACTGGTTTTCCACTGTCGCAATATCGCCGCCGAAAAATCCGCCGCCATGGATGAAAATAAGAGCCGGCCTGTCGGTGGCCGTCGACAGGATTTCATATTGATAAAGCCGGAAGTTCTCCCCCGCGTATGCCATCTCATGGGATGTCGTGCGGATGCCCGTGGACATATCGCTGCTGATCCACCCGAACTGCGCCCTTAAAAATTCCAGTTTTGAGTCACCTTTTACATGTTCCGGCCCCAGCAGGTGTGTTTCATTGGCCCATAGCTGCGGATGGAGCCGCTCCCTGAAATGCAAAAAATCGTCCCTTGTCACACCTGCCGCCGCTGCGCTTCTGGGATCCGCCTTTCCTGCCTCACGGTCCGCGCAGCTGCGCACTTCAATCTCCAGACCGTCTTCGTGTATCTTTGTTGCATGTTCTTTCAGGCTGCGCAGCAGCCTGCCATATTCTTCTGTATTCATTGTTTTCTCCTGTTCCGGTTCCGCATCCGTCCATCTTTAAAGGCCTTCTCCGGGCTGATGCTGTTTTTGGGTTATCTTGGTGTCGGTGGATTCTTCTGTTCTTCTCTGCGTATTTGCCCGATTGTCTTTCCGGCGTATTTTTTAAAGACTCTGCAGAGGTAGGCATCATTGGGGTAGCCGGTACGTTCTGCGATCTGTTTCAGCGAAAGTCTGGTGGTGGCCGCAAGTTTTGCTGCCTGTACAATGCGCAGACCGGTCAGATATTCCACAAAGGTAATGCCCAGTTCCTGGCTGATGATACGACTAAGATAATAGGAACTGATGCCAATTGCTTCCGCCACACTGTCAAGGGAAATGTCTCTGGCAAAATTTTGGCCGATGTAGCATATGGCTTCTTTTACATAGTCCGAAGCGCCGTCCGTTCTGCACAGGGCGCTGATGCGTGCAAGCTGTTCCTGCCATTTTTCCAGTCCTTCTCCTTTTTCTTCCTCCTTTGTTTCCGGACTTTTCCGGTATAAGCCCTCCAGGCTTTCCTCGTAAGAACAGGGCAGATCTGCCAGTTTTTCATAAAAGCCGCCGATGCCGGCCCTGAAATGCATCGGATACTCCCGCCGCAGTTCTTCCGCGGCCAGCCATACCAGATCTCTGATCCAGTCGTTTATCTCCTGCCGGTCTTTGAGCCCGCCGTCTGATGCCAGTATGATAAGGTTGATTCCATGATCGGTGGCATTGACAATACAATTGCAGAGGCTGTCCAGCGCACGGTGGACAATTTCATTCCAGCTATTCTTTTCAGACGCTCTCAGTCTCTCTTCAAATCCGGTGGGAAGAATGGTGGCAACTGCGGCTCCGCAGAACTGTATATGGTTTATTTCGCAGTACATACGCATACTGTGCTCCGACGGCTCTTTCATCAGGACAGAATAGACGATATCACTTTCAAGCACCGAATGGATGCCAAGCAGCAGAGAATTCATACGGTTCCTGGAATCCGCCTCTTCCCGTTCCCTGCGGATGCTGTCGCACACCTTTCTGATCGTTTCCAGAAAATGTTCCTTTTTTTCCGGTTTGAGCAGGTAAGCGTCCACCTTCATGTCCAGCGCCTGTTTGACATAATCAAATTCGTCATAGGCCGTATTGATGATAAATTTTGTATTCACTTTGCGTTCATGGAGCATGCGTATCGCCTGGATACCGTTCATACCGGGCATATTCATATCCACGATGGCAATATCCGGCATAAGTGCGGCCGCGCTGCGCACCAGCTCATAGCCGTCATTGACGATGTCCACGATCTCGATATCGGGAAATTCCCTCTTGGTAAAAAGTTCCAGTCGTTTGCACGCCGCTTTTTCGTCGTCTGCTATGATCAGTGTAAACATTTTTATTCTCCCTGTAAGGTTCCCTGTCGGGGCACCTCAATATGAAGCACTGTCCTGCCCGGATAGCTGTCTACATCAAATACGATCTCTGAATGATAAAAAAGTTTGAGACGCATGTAAATATTACGAATTCCCACATGACCGTCTTTTTCATATTCAAGTTCGCCATTTCTGATCTTTGTGATATACTCCTCCGGAAACCCGCAGCCGTTGTCTTCTATTTCAATCACAGTATATGCCGGCGCCTGTCTGGTCCGTATGGTCACCTTTCCGCCTGTCAGCATATTGTGAATGCCATGCTTTAAGGCATTTTCCACAAGGGGCTGGAGGATCATACAGGGCATTTTCTGCATGCCGCAGTCCATGTCGAGTTCAAATGCAAAGGTGAAGCGGTCTTCAAAGCGGCATTTCTGAATATAAATGTAGTCTTTGAGATTTTCAATCTCTTCTGAGAGAGAAACGGTTTTGGTAAGGCGGTCCAGGTTATAGCGCAGGTATTCGGCCGTGATGTCAATCAGGGTCCTTGTCTGTTCCGCATCTTCCATCACCGCCGAGTTGGAAATCATATTCAGGGTATTGAACAGAAAATGGGGATTGATCCTTGACTGCAGCAGATTCATCTGACTGCTTTGCAGTTCGTTTTTCAGGCGCAGGTTATCTATCTCCATCTCCTTGATCTGCGCCCGTATCTGGCTGTCCTGTTCAAGCTGGCCTACCTGTTTCTGGATGATATCCAGCATGTCGTTCATGGTATCCGCCAGTATCATCAGTTCGTCATGAGAGCGCAGCTCCAGGCGTTCCGTGTGATAGAGGTTGCCTTTGATACATTCCACAAAGCGGGTAAGCTGGCCCAGGCTGTCCGAAATATTGCGGATGATCCTGAGGTTATGCTTCAGGTAAATGGCCAGCACCAATACAAGCAGACCGATCTGCAGAAACCCGATGCTCTGGCTGATCTGCGCCATCGTCTGTTTCTTTTCCAGGGAAACTGTCAGTTCGATCGAATAGATATCTTTAAAGCTGGTATTGATATAGTCCATAACCTCCTGTGTGGCTCTGAACGATCTGTCAATCTCCCTGTCGCTGACTTTCTGCGGATTTTCCTGGGAACCATAGCTTTTGAGCAGTGCAATCAGGTCATCACATTCTTCCAGATAAGTCTCAGTCATACACGCCAGGTCTTTTTTGGCACGTGAATATTCCCGGGCCACCTGTTGTTCCACCACGCTGATCTGCCGGCGCACATTTTCCCGCTCGTCCTCATATCCCTTCATGCTGCTCTCACGCAGATACAGATAGGCGTCGCTGACAGCCATATTGGCCGTCTCGATTTCCACGAAAAGCTGATTTAGTTCCAGCAGCTCATCCAGTGCGCTGCCATAGCCCAAAGACAGCATCCAGTTGCCCATGGAAGCGGCGGCAAACATAATGATCACACAGCCGAGAATGACAGAATATCCTTTTTTGTATTCTGTTGCAATAGACCGTTTTCTTTCCTTATCCATTTCATGCAGCCTCCGGATCTTCTGGCGTGACAAAGTTTACATCTGTCAGGATCTTTCGTTCCCACTTTCCGCCGTATTCCAGATATCGTATAATCTCATACACACTGATCCGTCCCATGTTGGCCTGCTGCTGTTCCATCACACCTTCAAATGCGCCCGCGCGCAGTCCCTGGATAGTCTCATCCACCAGATCAAACACAAGAATATGGGAAAATTTTCTCGTCTCCCCTGTCAGTCTTGTGCCAAGCGTCTGTCCGGAAGTGCCCTCGATACAGACCAGCGTGTCCACTTCCGGATGCTCTCTGGCTATGGTCTGATATTTTTCCATGACCCGCAGGGAATCATACTGGTCATATTCCAGACATGCCACTGTCAGATCCGGATACTGTTCCAGCGCCTTGCAGATACCGTCATAGCGCTCTTCCAGGTTGGGGTAATTTTCCGCACCCGACAGCACCGCCACCGTCCCGTGTCCGCCTGTGGCCGCGGCGACCGCTTCCCCCATCTTCTTTCCGGCGGCGTAGTTGTCTGTTCCCACATACAGATGCGGAAAGATACCTTCCACATCCGTATCCACGAGGACGATGAGGATCCCCTGGGCCTGGGCCTTGCCCAGGGCTTCCAGATAATCTTTATCTTCAATGCCCTGTACGATCAGCGCGTCCACTCTGGCCGCTGTCTCCTGCCGGATGAGCCCGGTCATCTGGGCGACATCATAATTCATACGCGGAATCACGATTTTCACATCAGCCCCATATTCTTCGCCTCCGGCAAGGATGCCTTCCCCCATGATCGACCAGTACCCGTAATCTTTGTGCGGAAGCACTGCCGTAATGCGGATCCAGTCCCGGTTCGTATCCTGTTTTCGCCTATTCCTCAAAGGGAAAGAAAAAAGCAAAAGTGCCAAAGCCGCCAGACATACAAGGAGCGTTCCGGCCCAAAACCATATTGTTTTCCTCATAGATTGCCACCTCCCGCTCCCTCTCCTCATCGTCTGCCGCCGTCAGCTCTTTGCCGCGTATTTTCTCACGTCAATGGCAACAGCGATAATAATGATCAGCCCCTTAACCACAAACTGCCAGTAGGAGCTGAGGCCGATAAAAGTCAGGCCATAGTTGATAACATTAAAGATCAGCACACCGGCGATGACACCGGGAACGGAGCCGATACCGCCGCTGGCCGAGCAGCCACCCACAATACAGGACGCGATGGCATCCAGTTCATAGCTGAGGCCGTAGGAGCTGGTGGCACTGCCGGTACGGGCCGCTTCCAGACACCCGGCAAAACCGTAAAGGGCACCGGCGATCATATAGGTAATCATCAGTATCTTAAAGACGTTAATCCCGGATACTCTGGCCGCATTGGGATTGCCGCCCACGGCAAAGATTTCTCTTCCCAGACAGGTTCTGGTCTGAATGATCCAGACAACGGCGCAGAGTGCCAGGGCAATCATCACCAGGATGGGGATACCGGCAATGGAGCCTGTCCCCAGATTGCCGAACGATTCTTTGTAGCCGCCCAGGGGCTGAGAGTTATTCGGGGCTTTGTTAAAATACAGACAATTGACGCCATAGGCTATCATCTGCATACCCAGCGTGGCCAGAAAGGCAGGTACTTTCAGTTTTGCCACGGCATAGCCATTGCAGGCGCCCACCAGCAGCCCTACCAGTACAGATGCCAGTACAGGAACGATCACCGGCAGTTCCCCCATCCCGGGCCAGAATTTATTGGCATAGGCCGCCTGCTGTGCCAGGGAACCGGACACCACTGCCGCCAGTCCCACCACACGTCCTCCGGAAAGATCGGCAGAGCCGGATACGATAATAAACATGCAGCCCAGTGCCACCAGCATTTTGGTGGAGCTCTGCGTCAGAATATCGCGGATCACGCGCAGAGAAATAAACTTGGGGGAAATGCATGCTATGATAATCACGATCAGCAGCATGATCAGATACAGAGCGTAATTCATCATGAAGTCTTTTGGTTTAAAGGTTTTCTTTTGCATCTTCGTTACTCCTCTCTGTATTCTCATAGGTGCTGGCAAGGTACATAATACGTTCGTCCGTCACTTCGTCCCGGTTCAGAATGCCAGACAAATGCCCTTCACACATAACCATGATCCGATCGCTCATCCCCATCAGTTCCGGCATTTCCGAGCTGATCATGATCACGCATTTTCCTCTCTGCACCATCTCTTCCATCAGACAGTAAATCTCATATTTGGCACCCACGTCAATACCGCGGGTAGGTTCGTCCATAATCAGGATGTCCGGTTCCAGCAGCATCCACCGCCCCAGCAGGGCTTTCTGCTGATTTCCGCCGGACAGATACTGGATCTGTGCTTTCAGCCCCGGCGTCTTGATGGACAGGGAATCCACATACTTCTGCGCATCCGCATTTCTGGCACCGTAATTTAAGAACGGGCCGCCGCCGGTATATTTTCTCCGGTTTGCCGTCTGATTGGCCAATATGATATTTTCTCCCACCGAAAGCATGGGAATGATACCCGTTACCCGCCGCTCTTCTGTCAGCAGGGCAATTTTATGACGGATGGCCTCTCCGGGATTCCCGATTTTCACTTCTCTGCCGTCTATGTGTATGCTTCCGGAAGCGATCGGCCGCAGACCGAAGATACTCTCCATCAGCTCGGTCCGCTGGGCGCCCACCAGTCCTCCTATTCCCAGTATTTCCCCTTTTCTCAGGGTGAAACTGATATCGGAAAAAGAATGCGGCAGCGCCGAGGTTAAGTGGGATACTTCCAGATATACGTCGCCCATCGTATGCCTGGGCTTTGGAAAACGGTTTGTCATCTCCCGTCCCACCATCTTGCTGACAATGCTGTCCATGTCCAGTTCTTTTGTGGGCCAGGTTCCTACGAACCGGCCGTCCCGCAGCACGGTCACCTCATCCGTGATGTCGAGCACTTCTTCTATTTTATGTGAAATATAAATGATGGCAACCCCCTGTGCGGTCAGCTTCCTGATAATGCCAAATAAAAGCTCCGACTCACTTTCCGTCAGGGATGAGGTGGGTTCATCCATAATGATGACTTTGGCGCCATACGAAACCGCACGGGCGATCTCCAGAAGCTGGCAGTGGGAAACGGACAGGCTGCCAACCTTCTCCCGGGGATCTATGCCAATCCCCAGATCCTGAAACAGTTTCTCTGTATCCTGGTACATTTTCTTATCATCCGCCCAGTGAACTCCTGCCACTTTTCTGTAGGGAATCCGCCCCACCCAGATATTTTCCATGACATTACGTGTCATGATGGGATTCAATTCCTGATGGATCATGGAAATGCCTGCCACCATGGCAGCCTTGGGTGTCGGCAGGGATACACGCTCTCCCTCGATCCGTATCTCTCCCTCATCCGGCTGGTAAAGACCAAACGCACATTTCATCAGCGTGGACTTTCCGGCACCGTTCTCCCCCATCAGCGCATGGACAGTACCGGACCGCACGGTCAGGGAAACATCATCCAGCGCTTTGACACCCGGAAAACTTTTGGAAATATGTTCCATTGCAAGGACGCAGTTATTTGCCTCCATAAGCTACCCTCCCTAAAAACCCCGCAGCAGGCTGCATCAAACCTGTACTGCAGCAGGCTGCGGGGATTCACGCAGACATCAGAATGCTGTGTCATTGATATCATAGGTTGCCTGATCCACATTGTCTTTGGTAACGGGGGAATAGTCCAGCCATACTCTGTGCCCTTCCACGGATACTCCTTCCAGCCCCATCGACTCCGTAGTCACTTCCTGTCCGCTGTTTGTCAGATACATCACTTTATAGATGGATTTTGCCAGCATCACGGGATTATTCAGAGCCGTCACCAGCATAGTGCCGTCTTTGATGGCCTGACAGCCGTTTACCGTCGCGTCCACGCCGCAGACCGGAAGGTAGGTATCATCGCCACTGAAAAAACCGCCTGCCTTGAGCGCCTCAATTGCCCCCAGCGCCATGTCGTCATTACATGCGATGACTGCGTCGATCTCGTCACTGTAGTTGGCAAGCAAAGCCGCAACCTTTTCCTGTGCGGTTGCACGGCTGTAGTCGCAGATGATTTCCCCGCCGATGTTATTGACCTCGATTCCGGCATCTTCCAGCGCCTGTACGGAATACTGGGAGCGCACGGTAGTGTCATAGTGTCCCTGGATACCGAGCAGCATCACATAATCCAGTTTGCCGTTTCCGTTGCGGTCTGCTTCCGGATGCTCCTGCCAGTACTGCGCCAGCGCCTCGCCCATAATAGTGCCGGACTGGGTTGCCACGGAAGACACACTGTAGAGTTTGTCATTTTTTGCAAAGTCTTCATCGGAGGGCGTGTCGGTATTGGCAAAGATGCCATAGCAGCCTTCTGCCTGAATCTGGTCACAGATCTCGGAAATGGCGCCGGTATTGATATTGTTCAGCACCAGATAGTCCACACCCTGGGTAAAGAAATTGTTCATATTGCTCGTCTGTGTACTCACATCATTGGTGCTGTCCGCATCGGTAATCGTAATGGTGCCGTCCGCCGCACCGATATTAATCAGAGTCTGCCTTGCGTTGGAAATAAAGGTGTCGGCAAAATTATACCACACCACGCCTGCCACTGCGGAACCGGCCGCCGGTGCCTGATCCTCTTCTGCCCCGGAAACGTCGTCTGCACCGCCTTCCTCTGCCGCGCCGTCCTGCGCCGCGGGTGCGGACGCTTCCCCGGATGTCTGTGACGAAGTGCTGCCGCAGGCTGTCATCGTTATCATGCAGATGCCAAGCAATAATGCCAGTGCTTTCTTTTTCATAGATGTTTTCCTCCTGAACCGTTTTGTATGTTCTGTACAGCCGCTGTCCTGGCCCGTACAGTCTCCTGTCTCTTTTGCACAATTTTTCCCATGGTTTTTTGCACATTTTTATTATATCATCCGGATTTACAGCGGCATATTCTAAATATTTGTTATACTTTTCTTTCTTTGTCCCTCTTTGCGCCCATGGTTTTTCACATTTTGCACAATTTTCATATTTTGTTGAAAAAAGCGGAACGATTCTGCTATAATAGCCTCACAGTTTTATCTCTTACCCGTTTTTAGCAAACCCGGAGGAATCTATGAATACACCGCTGCTTACCACCAGGCGCCTGGTACTGAGAAAATTCACGGAAAATGATATCGAAGCACTGTACAACATTCTCAGCGATAAGACGGTCAATACCTTTTTACCCTGGTTCCCTTTAAAAAACAGGGCGGAGGCACAGGCTTTTTTTGAGACAAGATACGCGGCAGCCTATGCAAAACCACAGGCCTATGCCTACGCCATCTGTCTGAAAAAAGACGACATTCCGATCGGTTACCTAAAGGTCGACATGGATGACAGCCATGACCTTGGCTATGGCCTTCTGAAAGAATTCTGGCATCAGGGGATTGCCACGGAAGCCGGAAGGGCCGTTGTGGCACAGGTGAAAAAAGACGGACTGCCCTATATCACTGCAACCCATGACCGCAACAACCCCCGGAGCGGCGCCGTGATGAGACAGCTCGGTATGCAATACCAATACTCTTACGAAGAACAGTGGCAGCCTAAGAATTACCCTGTCATTTTCAGACTGTATCAGCTCAATTTTGATAAATATGACAACCGTGTCTTCAAAAAATACTGGGATACTTCCGCCGTGCATTTTATAGAAGCAGATCCATAAGTCAGGATACCTGATCGTATCCTTATTGTCAGCCACACAACACAAACGAGGTGCCTTATGCAGATTTCAAGCAGATTTACGATTGCTGTCCATGTACTCCTGTGTATTGAACTATTTAAAAACGATCATAAAGTGACAAGCGATTTTCTTGCGTCCAGTGTCAATGTAAATCCCGTGGTAATAAGAAGGCTTCTGCAGCAACTGAAAAAAGCAGGAATTGTAAGTGTCACACGGGGCAGCGGAGGGACGGATGTCGAAAGACCTTTAAGTGAAATTACGCTATTTGATATTTATGGCGCTGTGGAATGCATCGAGGACGGCAGACTCTTTCACTTCCACGAAAACCCAAGTCCGCTCTGCCCGGTTGGAAAAAATATCCATTCCCTTCTGGACAGCAGACTGGAACAGATCCAAAAAGCGATGGAAAAAGAAATGAAATCCATAACGATACAGGATATCGTAAATGACAGTCAGAAAATAAAGGATAACACATAAACCCAGGAGGAATACAGTGAATATAGAAATCGTCTCAGCCTATCAGCATCAACAGGAAATAAATACTCTGTTTACGGAGTACACAAATCTGTTGACAGCCAATGACCCTTCTTTTCAGGAATATCTTGATATCCAACATTATGAGGAAGAAATAAATCATCTGAAAGAAAAATATGGAATGCCTTCCGGAAGATTGTATTTGGCTTATTGTGACAAAACAGCAGCCGGTTGTATCGGTCTGAAAAAGATAGACGAAATGAACTGCGAAATGAAACGTCTTTATGTAAGGCCACAATGCAGAGGAAAAAATATCGGCAAACTACTGGTACAAAAGATAATCACGGACGCAAAAGAAATCGGTTATTCTCATATGCTGTTAGATACTCTCCCCTTCCTGGAAAAGGCAATTCATATGTATGAAGAATTCGGATTCTACCCAATAGATTGTTATAACAACAGTCCTATGTGTACATCTATCTACATGAGATTGGATTTATGACCAGGCACTGAATCATATCGGTAAGGAGCATTGTTTCATCGGGAATGATGGAGGAAAGAAATTTGAACATAAGCGAGGTAAAGGACAGAACAACAGCCTTGACAGAACAATTATTAAACGTATGGGAAAGTTCCGTAAAGGCAACACATCTCTTTTTATCAGAGAGCGAAATAGAAACTATTAAGAAATATGTACCACAGGCATTAAAGAAAATACCTTTTTTAGTCATTGCCCAAAACGAGAAGCAAATCCCTGTCGGTTTTATGGGCATTGCGGGGCAGCATCTGGAAATGCTCTTTATTTCTGAAAAAGAAAGGGGAAAAGGATTGGGCAGAGAATTGCTCAAATATGGAATAGAAAACTATTCGGTTCATGATTTGGCAGTCAATGAGCAAAATCCTCTCGCAAAAGGTTTCTATGAACATATGGGATTTGAGGTTTATAAAAGAACCGAGCATGATGAGCAGGGCAATCCGTATCCACTGTTGTATATGAGATCAGCCAAATGATGCAATGCGTCCCGAGAGACGTCCCCTCCCTCTCCGCCAGGCGTCAGGGAGAGGGACAGGCCAGACAACACGAGGAGACAATCTTACTACGCAAACATCTTCTCCAGCGTGATGAACACACCATCCATTCTGCTGCCCCCGGCGTCGCCCGCGCAGCAGTTAATCAGAATCCACTCCATTTCCGACAGCCATAAATTCATACGGCTCCATGGTATACCCCTCCTGCCCCGGCTGCAGCTCCCGGCCTGCATAATTTTCCAGCAGCAGGCGATAGCCCCTCCACGCCTTTGGTATTTTTACATCCTGCCGGTTTCCGTCAAGGTTACAGAGTACTGCGATCCGCTGGTTTCCAAGCGTTCTTTCGTACATCAAAACCATCTCGCCTTCTGTCTCCGGAAAAGAGATTTCCCCTTTTGCAATCACCGGATATTTTTTTCTCATGGCAACCAGCTTTTTATAAAATGAAAGGATGGAATCGTTATCGTGCTGTTGCGCCTCAACCGTAATTTCTTTTCTGTATGCCGCGGACATCGGAATCCACGGTTCTGTTTCAGAAAAGCCCCCATATCGTTCCCCGTTCCACTGCATGGGAGTCCTGCTATTATCCCGGGATCTTGCCGCCAGAATTTCGAGCGCTTCTTCCTTCGTCTTTCCCTCTTCCAGCAAAATCTGATAATAATTCAGACTTTCCACATCTCTGTACTGCCCGATGGAGGGATACTGTGCATTCAGCATCCCGATCTCTTCTCCCTGATAGATATACGGCGTACCACGCATCAGGTGGATCATGCCTGCCAGCATTTTCGCTGACTCCTTCCAGTAAACGCCCTCATCCCCCATTCTGCTCACAATGCGGGGCTGGTCATGATTACACCAAAACAGTGCATTCCAGCCTCCCCCCTGCTGCATCCCCAGCTGCCATTTCACAAAGAGCTGTTTTAATTTCTTATAGTCCATCGGCTGAAGCGCCCATTTATCCCCGTCTCTGTAATCTACTTTCAGATGATGGAAATTGAAACACATGGAAAGCTCTTTTTCCTCCGGTGCGGAATAGCGGATACAATGTGCCAGTGATGTGGAGGACATTTCACCCACTGTCACAAAATCCGCAATCCCCGCGCCGCTTACCAGTTCTTTCAGGTATTCATGGATATGAGGACCGTCACTGTAAAATCTCCGCCCGTCTCCCTCAAAATCGTCCTCCATCTGCTGTGGCTTGGAAACCAGATTAACCACATCAAAGCGGAATGCCCGGATGCCTTTTTCTTTCCAGAAACGAAGGATTTCTTTCAATTCCTCCCGCACTTTTGGATGATCCCAGTTTAAATCCGCCTGCGTCACATCGTATAGATGCAGATACCACTTTTTTAACGCCGGTACATATTCCCATGCCGGGCCTCCGAATTTTGACTTCCAGTTCGTAGGTGCATGGTCCGGCGTACCCTCTTTGAAGATGTAGTACTTCTGGTAATTCTCATCTCCCGCCAGCGCTTTCTGAAACCATGCATGCTCCGTGGACGTATGATTAAATACCATATCCAGCATAATTCCCATACCGCGCACCCTGCTCTGGCGGATTAAATGTTCCAGATCTTCCATCGTGCCGAACTGGGGATTGATATTGCGATAGTCCGACACATCATATCCGTTATCTCTCTGCGGCGAGGGAAAAAACGGTGTCAGCCACAGATAGTCCACCCCAAGTTCCTGCAAATAGTCTAATTTTTCGATGACCCCGGGAATATCACCAAAGCCATCCCCATTTGTATCCCGAAAAGATTTCGGGTATATCTGATAAACCACTTTATCGCTGAAATCTGCCATGTCATGTCTCCTATTATCAGTTCCGCAACGTCCTTCCAGTGCATCTTCACCGGAAGAAGTTCACGGCCGCTCCGCGTCCGTTAACTCTTCCATGCACTGTTCGGACGTTGCTGTTTTTAGTTCCGCAACGTCCTTCCGGTTCAGTCAGGCATTTGTTTTAAATTCTGCCACTGTTGTCTCTGCTTCTTTTACCCGGATTCCCGTATGGAACCGGATATCCCTTGCATTTCCTCCATCGGTCACAATGCATACCGTGACGTCCGGATGGCCCGCCGCCCGGATCTTAGCCCTGTCAAACGTAATCAGCGGCATGCCTGCGCGGACTTTCTGTCCTTCCTGCACCAGGTAGGTGAATCCGTCCCCTTTCATATCCACGGTGTCAATCCCGATATGCAACAGAAGCTCCATGCCGTTTGCCAGCCGTAAGCCACAGGCGTGCCGGGACTCCGGCATCAGTACGGCAACCTCTGCGTCTGCCGGTGCATATAATGTCTCGTTTTCCGGAATGATCGCCATCCCGTCCCCCATAATCCCTTCTGAAAAAACACCGTCTCCGACTTCGGACAGCGGAATCGCTTTTCCGGCTAAAAACGCCGTCAGTCTCTCCGGCATGGCCTGACGGGCTTCTTTTTCCCATGCGGCCGGATCCATGCCTTCTGCCGCCGCGCTCTGCCCCATCCCCATGGCAGCTTCCGTCGGATCTGCCGCTTCGTTTTCGGAGCCTGCCTGCAGACGCTTCTTTCCGACAACGACTGTCAGGACAAGCGGGATCACGACCGCAATCGCCGAGCAGAGTGCAAAGGATGCCATAAACGGGGGCTGGATGGACAGGATACCCGGAATACCGCCGACGCCGATTGCATTGGAGGTCGTCCCTGTGGCCACACAGACAATTGCCGCGATACCGGAACCGATCATGCCGCAGATAAACGGAAACCCTCTCTTTAAGTTTACCCCGAAAATTGCCGGTTCCGTGACACCGAGATAGCAGGAAATGCAGGCCGGGATATTGACTTCCTGTGCCTCCTGATCTTTCCTCTGCAGCCAGATCATTCCCAGAACCGCCGAACCCTGCGCAATATTTGACAGGGCGATCATCGGCCACAGCATCGTCCCGCCATAATCCGCAATCAGCTGTAAGTCAATCGCATTCGACATATGATGGAGTCCCGTTATTACAAGTGGCGCATAGATGACACCGAATGCCGCGCCAAATACCACTTTAAAGGTTCCGGTAATACCCGCAAATACCACTGCGGAAACCGCTGCGCCGATCTTCCAGCCGATTGGGCCCAGTACGAAATGTGCCGCCATAACGGACAATAACAGACTGCAGAAGGGAACGACAATCATCGAGATAACCTGCGGGGTAATTTTTCGAAAGAATCTTTCCAGGTATACCAGCATGAATGCAGCCAAAATTGCGGGAAGCACCTGTCCCTGATACCCGATCATATTGATTTGGAAACCGCCGAAATCCCACTTGGGAATATCCGCCGCGGCGGTTCCGGCAACCGCATACGCATTCAACAGCTGCCCGGATACCAGCGTCAGACCAAGGACAATCCCGAGCATCTGCGTGGTGCCCATCTTCTTTGTCACGGACCAGCAGATACCGACCGGCAGCATATGGAAAACCGCTTCACCGATCAGCCACAAAAAACTGTCAATGCCCGACCAGAACTGACTGATATCACATAAGGTCCTCGTCCCGTTTTCAAACAGATACAGGCTGTCAATACAGTTTCGAAACCCCAGAATCAGACCGCCGGTAATGATTGCCGGAATCAGCGGCGCAAAGATTTCCGCCAGCGCGGCAATCACCCGCTGTAATACCGTCTGGTTTTTCTTTGCCGCCTGTTTTACCGCGTCCTTGGACACACTTTCGATTCCCGCCACTTTTACAAAGTCATTATAAAAATCAGCTACCGTGTTGCCGATGATTACCTGGAACTGCCCCGATTGGGTAAAGCTCCCTTTTACGACCTTCATTGCCTCGATTGCTTTCACATCTGCTTCCTGCGGCCTGACCAGCGCAAAGCGCATCCTTGTCATACAATGCGAAACCGCCGCGATATTCTCTCTTCCCCCTACCAGACGAAGCAGTTGCTTTGCGTCCTCTGCATATTTTCCCATGCTTACCTTCCTCCATTTGTTCTGCCAAACTTGTTTAAACATGTTATCTGATTCTGTTATATCACACTTGTTTAAACATGTCAATCCTGTTTTTGAAATTTTGTCTTTGGCGGCGCAGCACCGGGGGGGGGAGTTAAAAACAGCCTTCAGAACCTAAACCTCCATGCCCGCACACTTGGCACCACCATAAATGAAACTGTGCAGAC
>CAJULA010000034.1 GCA_910587155.1 uncultured Lachnospiraceae bacterium | reverse complement strand
CAGCGGAGAGGGTGGGATTCGAACCCACGCGCCCTTGCGGACAAACGGTTTTCAAGACCGCCTCGTTATGACCACTTCGATACCTCTCCGGGTGCGCTCTCTGCGTCAGCGCAAGTAATATACTAGCAAAATATGTTTCGGATGTCAACAACTTTTTTGAAATTTTTTCATTTTTTTCAAATTACATGAAAAACCTGCATGTTACCGGCATTCACCGCTGTCATTTCTCCAGAATCCGTTGTGCGATAACCATATCTTCGGGTGTGGTTATCTTTATATTATCATAAGAACCCTCAATCAGTCTGACCCGGGTATCCGTAAATCTTTCCACTACCATCGCATCATCCGTCATCGTGATGCCCTCTTCGGCAAGCTCCTTCTCCCGGTCCAGAAATACGGCATACGCATCTCTGACCAGTGGAAAAGAAAAAACCTGTGGGGTCTGTATCGCCCATACCCGGTCACGCCTTGGGGTATCTGCCGCGTATCCCGACTCATCCGCCAGTTTGATCGTATCCTTTACCGGCATTCCCACAATGCATGCTTTTTCCTTCCGCACCGACAGATAGGCACGTTCCATCATCTCTTTGCTCACAAAGGGTCTGGCCCCGTCATGGATAAATACATAATCACAGTTTTCCAATGCCAGAAGGCCCTGAAAGACAGAATGATAGCGCTGCCGGCCGCCTTCCACGATATGACTCACTTTATCAAAACCATATTTTTGAACAATCTCCCGCTGACAGTATTCCCTCTCTCCCGCATCCGTCACCAGTATGATCTCATCGAGAAAACTGTCCTGAAAGGTTTTCATTGCATAGTAAAGCACCGGCCTGCCGTCCAGCAGCAGGTATTGTTTCGGTATTTCGCTTTTCATACGGCTGCCCCGCCCGGCCGCCAGTATAATCCCCGCCGTTCTTTCTTTCATCATCTCTCTCCCAGCTTCAGATTGGGCACCGCATTCAGGTCAAGACCGCTTCTTTGTCCTTTCTTATATTCATAATAGGCTGCCGCTCCAATCATGGCCGCATTATCCGTACAGAAAACCGGCGACGGATGATAAAAGGCAATCCCCCGCTGCGTACATGCATGGGCAAAAGCCTCGCGCAGAGAAGAATTGGAGGCCACACCGCCGGCAATGGCAAGCCGCGGCAATCCGAAATCCTCTGCCGCTTCCATCGCATGCTCTACCAGCACATCAATGACTGCCTTTTGGAAGGATGCCGCCACATCTGCCCGGTTAACGCTCTCGCCTTTCATCTCACAAGTGTTTAAATAATTGAGAACGGATGATTTCAGGCCACTAAAGCTGAAATCATAAGGCGCCCCTTCCACTTTCGCCCGCGGGAAACGAATGGCATCCGGATTTCCTTCTCCGGAGAGACGGTCAATCTGCGGCCCTCCCGGATACCCCAGGCCGATGGCCCGGGCCACCTTGTCAAAAGCCTCCCCGGCCGCATCATCTCTCGTTTGCCCCACCACTTCATATTCCCCATAGTTTCTGACGATCACCAGGTGCGTATGTCCGCCGGATACTACAAGCGTAAGAAAAGGCGGCTCCAAATCTTTATTCTCTATATAATTGGCACTGATATGCCCCTCTATATGGTGGATACCAATCAGTGGAAGGCCCGCCGCAAAGCAGATCGCTTTTGCCGCAGAGACTCCTACAAGCAGCGGCCCTACCAGACCCGGTCCATAGGTTACGGCCACCGCGTCCAGTTCCTGCAAAGCCATCCCTGCCTCAGTCAGCGCGGACGTAATCACCTGGCTGATCTTTTCGATGTGTTTCCTCGATGCAATCTCCGGCACTACCCCACCGTAGCACTTGTGCAATTCTATCTGGGAAAAGATAATATTGGACAAAACCAGGCGGCCGTTCTCCACCACAGCGGCCGCTGTCTCGTCACAGGAGCTTTCTATCGCCAGAATCCTGATTTTTTCATTCATAGTCTCTTCCTTCCGGCCTCTTCATTCTTTCACGGCAGCCGCCTCGTCCCAGCCAAATATTTTCCAGTGCCCATCCTCATCTTTGCGCATGATGAATACTTCCTCCAATACCTGCAGCGTAGTTCCCTTCCGCAGGGTATAAGAGCAGAACAGGCTGGCGCATTCCTTCCCGTCTTTTGTAAAATATTCCACGTCCGTACTGGAAGAGGTTTTATAGCTGGATATCTGGATATCCTGGTCTTTATATGTTTTCACATCGCTTTTAAGCCGGTTGATAAACTCTCCCGACTGATAGGATACAAGATCGGCGTCGCACAGTTCCATCGCCTTGTCCGCAAGCTGTTCCAGTTCTTCCTCCGAGCATGGTTCATTATAGAGACACTGCAGAAGGTCGCTGTAATAGCGAAGTACTTCTTTGGGCGACGCAGGATAGTTTCTGGACAGATCACGCAAAAGGGCTTCCTGCACCTTCGTGATTTCCGCCTCCTCCTCATCTCCGCCGACTTTATTGGAAAGATAAAAATAATATCCCACCAGCAGACAGATCAGAAAAAGGAATACAAGCATCCCCCTGATACCCTTCGATCGTTTCATATGTTTCCCCACATCCTTTTCTATCCCTTTTACGCATCTTCATAAGTCAGTTCCACTGTCTTGCCGTCTTTTCCCGCACAGGCCGCCGGGAAAATGCGTCTGACTTCCGGCATAAAGTCCTCGGCCCGCACAAGAGAAGGGCTGTAATGAGTCAGCCACAGTTCTTTCACCTGTGCCTTTCTCGCCAGCTTTGCCGCCTCATAGAAAGTCATATGTTTATACTCTTTCGCCTTCTCTTTCTTTTCCGGCTCGCCGTACATCCCTTCGCAGATAAACAGGTCGCTGCCCTTTGCATGCTCCACAATCCCTTCCGTCGGGCGTGTATCAGTCACATACGTAACCTTCAGTCCTTTTCTGGGAGCGCCAAGAACCATGTCCGGCGTGAAAACACCTTCGCTTGTCTCAATTGTCTCCCCCTTTTGCAGGCGGTTCCAGTACCGCTTTTCTATTCCCAGTGCCAGTGCCTTCTCCAGCTGGAATTTACCGATCCGGTCAATACTGAGACTGTAGCCGTAACAAGGCACATTATGATTGACACGAAACGTTTCAATCCGTATGCCTCCCTCAGTAAAACACTCCTGGGGTCCGTTGATTTCTTTGTATATCATTTCAAAAGGCAGTTCCGGCGCAATGACCCGCAGCGAATTCACTACTCTCGCCAGCCCCCTGGGGCCGATCAGCGTCAGCGGCGCGGTGCGCTCCGCATTTCCCATCGTCAGTAGCATCCCCGGCAGCCCGCTGATATGATCCGCATGATAATGCGTAAAACAGATCACATCAATGGGCTTGGGGCTCCATCCTTTTTCTTTCAGCGCTATCTGTGTTCCCTCTCCACAGTCAACAAGCAGGCTCATCCCATTATACCTTACCATCATGGAGGTCAGCCACCTGTAAGGCAGTGGCATCATCCCCCCTGTTCCAAGCAAACAAATATCCAGCATAAAATCTCCGTCTCTTCCTGTCTGACAGTCATGAACCGCCCGTTTTTTTCTGCACCTCCATATAAAATAAAAATATCCTGAACACAAAAAAATCAGATCAGCTCTGTGGCTTCTTCCATTTCCACCGGTATCTGGAAATCCGCGATCATCCTGTCATAACAGGCCTCGCACAGATCAAAATGATGTATCTGTCCGTCTTTCTCGGAAAAAAAGCCGAATGGCACATTAAGACAGACACATCCTTCTTCCACGATACCATTTCTTATCATCATCTTACGTCCGCAGCAGTTGCATCTGACTTCTGTCAGGCATCTGCTTTCCTGTTCTGAAAACTTCCGCATACTTTTTCCTCCTCTCTATTTGTACGCTGCGAAGCCGAAAAGAAAAACCAGTTTTTCTTCCATGCCTCACATATACCCATACCAGAAAAGTATACCATCTGTCGTTCTCAGATTATGTGGTAATTGTTCCATCTCCTGCCGGTCTTTTCCACATGATCAGTGCATCTTCCCGCGGCTTTTCATAATATCCGGGTCTGACTCCCACCGCCGCAAAGCCGGCTCTTTCATACAGATGGATGGCAGGCGCATTGCTGACCCGCACTTCCAGGGTAAACGCACATACGCCTTCTTCTCTTCCCCTTTGCAGCAGTTCTTCCAGCAGTCTGCGGCCGATCCGCCTGTTTCTGCTGTCCGGACGAACCGCAATACTGATAATGTCCCCCTCCTCTCCGATCATAAGAAGGCCGCCGTATCCTACGATCCGGCCATTTTCCGTCTCTACAAGGTATCTGTACTCCGGCCTCGCAATCGTCCTGCGAAATGCGCTCTCCGACCAGGGTACGGAAAAACAGATCTGTTCCAGGGCAGCAATTTCTTTCAGATCTCCTGCTTCCATTCTGCGTATCATATCATACCCTGCCTTCTTTTTCCAGTTTTTCCCGCTCCGCCTGCGACAGACGCAGATACCTGGGGGAATGCGCCGCCGCACTTTCGTAAATGCCCTTGCGGTAAAGTACCTGGGCGTAAACGCCGACCGCCGCGGCGCTCTGCATTCTCCGGTGTGCAGGCGCAAAGGAATACGGCACCCGCATAAGGCGGCGGAGCATTTCCCGGTAAACGGGCACACCGTCTCCCAGAAAGATAACCTCCCGGCCCGTCTCATTGCAGCAGCGGGCAATCTCTTCTACCGATACGGCGCACTGTTCTCGCAGAATGGCGAGCGAATAGACAGCCGGATTGTCCATGCCTTCTCTCCGGAACTCATAGAGTCCCGTATATACCTGACTGCGTCTTGCATCCATGATGGGACAGATCAGTTTGTCTGTCCCGTACATCTGATAGGCCAGTCCGTCTACCGTAGGAACAGGGATGACGGGACATCCCATCACCAGCCCCAGCCCCTTCACCGTAGCGCTTCCGATCCTAAGGCCCGTAAAGGAGCCCGGTCCGGCCGCCACCGCAATGGCGTCAATACTGCCAAGATCCAGTTCCGTCATGCCACGCACCGCATCCAGCATCGGTATCAGTGTCTGCGAATGCGTTTTTTTATAATTAACGCTGTATTCCGCTGTCAGCTTGTCATCCTCTATGACAGCCACGGACGCCGTCAGCCCCGAGCTGTCCAATGCCAATATTTTCATAGTCTGCTTTCCTCATGGCAGTCAACGTCTTTCATCAGATATCGTCATCCCGGAAAATCTTCTGATTCGCCGGTGTATCAATCGTAATCTTTCTGTAATCAAATCCCTGGGCCATATCCTTTTCAATGCGGATAGAAATACAGTCCCCGGGCAAAATATCAGAAATCAGTTCCGCCCATTCAATCAGACAGATGCCGCCGCCGTAAAAGCAGTCTTCATAACCGATCTCCTCCATCTCTTCCACATCGCCGATCCGGTATACGTCAAAATGGTAAAAAGGCAGCCTGCCGCCTTCATATACCTGCATAATGGTAAACGTCGGACTGCAGACTGTCTCTGTAATCCCCAGTCCGTCAGCCACCCCCTGCGTCAGCACTGTCTTGCCCACACCAAGATCCCCTGTCAGAGTATAAATACTGCCCGCTGCTGCCTCCCGGCCGATACGCTGTCCCAGCGCAAACGTCTCCCTAGCACTCCTTGTCTCATATATCATATTACCACCGTATTTTCACTTTGTCTGCGGGCAAATGTGTGGAAATCATCTCGATCACCCTAGGTGTCATGGCGCCCATGTCACTGCGCGGAAAAATCCACGCATTCACTTTCGTATTATATATGATAATACTGCTTCTGGTAGAAACCGCCCTGTACATATTTTCCCATTTCTGAAGCTGACTTGCCTCTCCCTGTGTCACCGTAATACCTTCCTCTGTAATCCTGTAACAGAGCGGCTCTTTAAATGCCGGCGTACGCTGCATCTGCTTCAGGGAACTGATATATAGGCTGCACGGAAGATAAAGAAGCAGCACAATACCTGCCAGGAGATATAGAAAATTCTGCGTGCCAAAAAACGCCACAACAAAAACGGCGCCGATACCGCTTCCCAATATACCGGAAGGACTGTTATACGTGTGGCGCAGCATATAATCAAACAGAATGTTGGTTGTGATCCTGGTCTGAAATTCCAGTTCCCTCATTGAGAAAATCCTTTCTATTGTCTCAGGCAAATCTGCCTGCAAGCAGGCTTTTTGCCTTCACTTTTTTGCCTTACCTTTTCTCCGCAGTGCCCGCTTCGGTGCTTCGCACCTTCGCTCACGGGCTTCGCCCTATGAAAATTGTCTCAGGCAAACCTGCCTGCAAGCAGGCATTTTGTCTTCACTTTTTTGCCTTACCTTTTCTCCGCAGTGCCCGCTTCGGTGCTTCGCACCTTCGCTCACGGGCTTCGCCCTATGAAAATTGTCTCAGGCAAACCTGCCTGCAAGCAGGCATTTTGCCTGTGGCAATTTTCGCACTGCTCAGTGTTTTCGTGTACATTATACAATAGGAATTTTTTTGTGTCTATGGAATATTTGCCAAATTCTGAGAAGAAGGTGTTCTATGGGGAGGCGGTGTCGGTAATGGGGCAAAATGGAGCCGCAGGAGGCGGCAGGAATTGTCCTGCCGTCCCCTGCGGTATGTGTCTGGTAATGTATTTTCCATAGGAGCTCTGTGCGTCGCGGATCAGGGTCTGTGTTTCTGTTATGACATCACGCGCAGTGCCTCGATGGGGCTGAGTTTTGCGGCTTTGCGGGCCGGGTAGATGCCGAAGAAAAGGCCCACGCCGGAGGAAAAAAGTGTGGCAATGAGGATGATGCCGACATTTATGGAAGCATGAAAGCCAATGGCGCCGCATATCAGCTGGGCGCCGCCGATACCGATCAGGATACCGATGATGCCGCCTACCAGTGTGATAATGGCCGACTCGGATAAAAACTGGAGCATAATGGAGGATGTCCTGGCGCCCAGGGCTTTGCGGATACCGATTTCCCTTGTTCGCTCCGTGACGGAGACAAGCATGATATTCATCACACCGATGCCGCCTACCAGCAGAGAGATTGCCGCCACGAAGGCCACAAACAAGGTAATGTAATTGAGGATGGTGCTCATCTGCGACATGTAGTCGTTGAAGTCATCCACCTGGATGAGGTTTTCTCCTCTGACATTGTATTTTGCTTCCAGAAGCTGAATCCCTTTCTGGGCAATTTCCGTGGAATACTCGGAAGATTCCGCAATGATCAGCATATCACTCATATCGCCGATATAAAATCCGAAATTGGCAAATACCGACAGCGGCATATCCAGATAGATACGCTCTCCGTTCATCATATTCAGCATGGTGGAATCACTGTCTTTGCGTACACCTACAATGGTCATTTCCCTGGATACATTGAAAATGGTCACTTCCAGTGTCATGCCGACCACATTGGAGGTGCCAAAGAGCTGTCTGGCTCCGTTCTCTGTAATCACGCATACATCCCTGCCTGCGTCATAATCATTCTGCGTAAAGTATCCGCCGTGCAGAAAAGGATCTTTGGATGCGTATTCCAGATATTGATTGCCCGCCTGGATGACTACACCCGTATCCCCTTTCCGGCTGGCTACGGTGGCGCCCCAGTAGTTCCATTGCGGAGTCACGCCCACCACATGGGGGATTTTTTCCTTGATCAGTGCAAAATCGTCTTCCGTGAAGCTCAGATAGTCGCCGTCACTGTCTCTGTCGCTGACATAGAGGTACACCTGTCCGCCTGCCATATCGTTCAGTTCTTCATTGATCTGGCTTTTTACGCTGTTGCCGATGGATATCAGCAGGATAACGGAAGAAATACCGATGATGATGCCCAGCATCGTCAGGATGGAACGGCCTTTGTTGCTTCTGATATTCATCAGAGCGATTTTAATAAATTCCCATATCTGTCCCATATCCTGTCCTCACATGATCAGCGGCTCGATCTGCATGCCTTCCATCAGTTCCATGGAAGTATCCGTAAGGACGATATCGCCCTCTTCCAGGCCTTCCAGAATCTCTATACTGTCTTCGGAGGAAAGACCTGCGACCACATCATGGCGTTCCAGAATCCCGTCTCTGACGACAAAGCAGAAATCTCCGCTCTGATCCGTATTAATGGCCGCAATGGGAATCACCAGTGTGTTTTCTGATTTCTGTGCCATAATCTTTACTTTGCCTTCAATGCCGAGATAAATATTATCATCCGGATTTTCTATATGGACTTCTGCGGCCACCAGTCTCGTGCCGGAATCGTTTTTTTCCGCCATGCGGTTGATTTTGCTCACCGTGCCTTCATAGGTCTGCCCGGAAATCTCCACCTCGGCCTTCTGTCCCAGCGCTACTTTGGACAGATCATATTTGGACAGCGAAATATTGACCCGTACTGCGTCGCTGCTCTCCAGTTTCATCAGTTTGGAGCCCGCTTCTGTCACGAATCCCTGATTGATATCCAGTTCGGTAATAATGCCGTTAAAATCTGCCCTGATACCTGCCAGCGCTTCTTCCAGATGAGCCTGTGCCTGCTGCTCGGCAATCCTGCCTTTTTCCACTACGGCCTGCAATTCTTTTTTCTTATAGGGATCCAGGATTCCGTTTTCGGAAGAATTTTTGTCAGATTTCAGTTCGTCCCGCATCGTTTCCAGATCCGCCAGCACTTCCTGCTGTGTCACGATGGTACGTTCCAGTTCGGTCAGTTCTTTGTCTTCTTCCAGTTCCTCCAGTTTCTTATTGATCTCTTCCAGTTCATTCATGGCCTGTGCCTGAGAGACATGGACGCCTTCCGTATCTTCTATGTATGCCTGCACATTCAGATTATTAATCCAGCGGTTCAGACGGTATCTCTCATCATATAGCTTTAACTTCTTTGCCGTCTTTTCATCCTCCACATAATACTCAAACTGTTTGATCAGATCTTTCTGAAAGACGATCAGCGCTTCCACATTGGCAAGCTGCGCCGAGGACTCGTTGTAGATGGCCTCCTGCTTATTGCTCTCGGCAATGGAGCTCTGATAGCTGTTTTCGCTGGCCTGTGCTTCCAGCGCATCGGATCTCTGTTTGAATTCCAGGTCTTCCGTATCATAAGACAGCAGCATATCACCCGCCCTGACCGCATCTCCCAGCTCCACATTCAGTTCGGATACTTTGGCAGCCATGGGCGCATAATAAATCTGTGAAATTTCACTTTCCACCACGCCGCTGGTGCTGACTATCGTTTCCACATCCCCGCGGGTCACCGTAGTCGCCATAATCTGGGGCGCAACCTCTTTCTTTTTGCCGGAACTGACAAAAACGCCTCCCGCGATGGCCAGCACGATGACCAGCGCCACTGCCATTTTGATTCTTTTTTTCCGTCTGGCAGGATTTTTCGGTTTTTTTGCTTTCTGTTCTTTCTGCGTATCATCCGCAAAATCGTCTTTTTTCCTGAATTTTATCATCCCTTACTTCCCCCCTGCACGGTTCTCATGCTTCTCCTCATCCCGCGTCTGCAACTGCCGACTGCGGGAAATATCTTCCGATATGCGGCCGTCTTTGATTTTGATAATGCGCTCGGCCTGCGCTGCAATCTCATTATCATGAGTAATCAGTATCACGGTACGGCCATCCTCATGAAGGCCCCGCAAAATTCCCATGATCTCTTTTGTGGAGGCAGAATCCAGATTGCCGGTCGGTTCATCTGCCAGAATGACAGGAGGCGCCTGGGCAATGGCTCTGGCAATCGCCACCCTCTGCTGCTGCCCGCCGCTCATCTCTGCCGGTTTATGAGTCAGCCTCTTTTCCAGGCCTACCTTTTTAAGGGCTTCCAGAGAAAGGCGCTGCCGCTCCCGTCTGCCCACGTTGCGGTAAATCAGGGGCAGCTCCACATTTTCCAGAGCGGTCAGATTCTGGATCAGATTAAAACCCTGAAAAATAAAACCGATCTCCTTATTACGGATATCCGAGAGTTCATCGTCCGTCATATGGGATACATCCTGCCCATGGAGCATATAGGTGCCGCTGGTTGGCACATCCAGACAGCCCAGCATATTCATCAGGGTGGATTTCCCGGAGCCCGACTGGCCGATAATGGCCACAAATTCGTTTTCATCAATACAAAGGCTCACATCATCCAGCGCCCGCACTTCATTTTCGCCCGGATTATAAATTTTACAGATATTACTTATTGTAATCAGTTCTGCCATATCCCCGTTCCTTTATCACGATTTCCCCGCATCGGGGAAGGATCCGCCGACTGTCAGGCCAATGACCTGTGCGCACATTGGTGCATCCCCTAGATTATACACTATAATCCCCGCAGAGACAAAAATTTTATGACAATTTCCAGAATTTTGATAACGAAATGCTGATTAAATCAGCATTTCCTCAGAGCCTCCGGCGCAGGAAACGCTTTCATCAGCGTTTCCTTAACACAGTTATCCATTGGCAAATCGGTCGTAGTTGCGGTCAGCCTGGCCTGCACGCAGATGGAATATGTTTTATGTTAAATGATAAATATGAAGAAAGGAAAAGGGAAATAGTTAATAGTTTCTTAAATTCCCGCGTTATGTTATGCCATGCTTTCAGACAGTACCTGGCAGCCACAGGATATTTCTTCTGTATCGTCGTCTCCTCCCTGTTCACGGATATGGATAAGCGCACTGCGCAAAAGCTTGTAAAAGGAGCTGCGGCTGATCCTCATTCCTTCACTGATATCCGCGACGCTTTCCCCTCTTACATAATACCGGATAATCACAAGCTGTTCCCGAAAGGGAATCCCTCCGGATGCTTCCAGTATTACCCTTCTTCTGTCAAGATATGTTTCATATGTCCTGGCATACAGTGCCTCCAGATCGGCATAATCCGCAACCCGGGCAGCCATGACATCCGTTGGCCTGCTCATCTGAACATGAATGTCAGACGGCAGTCCCGACGGCAGAGCAATCGCCTTTTCCTTCAGATTGACGATATCCTCTCCCATCTCCTGTAAAACAATTGCCATTTCTCTTGTTTCCGACAAATATTCTTTTCGTATGCTCATAGTTCTTCCCCCTGTCTCTATCCTGTCGTCAATTAACAATCTGATGATTGTTTATCATAGTATATGAAACAATCTTATGATTGTCAATATTTTTTTACAATCTTTTGCTTTTTTTTCTTTTAAAAATATGCTATCTTTAAACTGAGGTGATGGCATGAATATCGGACAACAGATCAGAAAATACAGAAAAGAATCTCATTTATCACAAAAAGAGCTGGGTACAAGACTGGGCGTATCCCAACAGAATATTGCACAATATGAAAACGGCAGAAGAATCCCCAAGCTGGAAACGATAAAGAAAATAGCGGCCGCACTGGACATACCTCTGTCCGAACTGGATCCAAGAAGCGTAGAAGCACGAAGCAGTCATGTCCCCGATGTCTCCTGCGAGGAAAGAGACCCGGCACAAAACAGGATCATGGAATATTACAGTCTGCTCAATGATACCGGCAGACAGGAAGCGATAAAAAGAATGGCAGAGCTGGCCGAAATCCCCAGATACACAAAACCGGCCAGTCCGCCGCGTATGATCATTGAAATCAAAGCTGCCCATAACGATCATTTAGACCAGCCGGGAGAGCTGGAACGAATGCTGGAAGATCTGGAAGCACTGAAGAGGCCCGATTCCCGCTCCCCGTCTGACAGTGCAGACAGGTAGCCACTGAGATGCCTCAGTATGAAATCAGAAAAAATACCTTCTTCCCCACTCCAAATCTCCCCGCCCTGCAGATCATAGGCATCGCAGAGTGCTGCGGGCGCCAGAAACAGATCTGCCGCCCGCAGCATCGGCACATCAAACCCACTGTCCCCGGCGGCGACTGTATAGATCTTTTTCATGCCCAGCCGTTCCCGCACCCTGCGGCATGCCATTCCCTTATTGAGCTGTACCGGCACAATATATACCTTTTCTCCGTTCTGAAAGATATCCACACTGCCGCCGTCCAGTCTGTCTCTGAGATTCTTTACCATCTCCCGCGGCTCTGCACTTTTGGTAAAGAGAAACAACTCTCTCACACAGCGGACCTCAAAGATCCGGTGCGGGTCTCTTTCCATATACTCCCTGCCACGGCACAGCGCGTCCCTGGCGCCCGTCGTCAGTTTCACGGAGTTTTCATACCAGGCCGTATCCTCCTGCCCATGATCGAGCAGGACACCGCCGTTACATACAAGCGCATACGGCGGACTGCTGCCCAGGCGGATTCTCTCATACTGCTCTCTTGTCCGGGTCGTCACGGGGATAAACATGACCTGCTCTCTGAGGCGGTTTAACAACTCATACGCATATGACGTCATAAAGGAAATTGTCCTGCCCTGATAGGTTTCCACCCCGACTTTATCATGGCCGATGTCATGTCTGTAAGAATAGAGCAGCGTATTGTCCAGATCCGCATAAAAAACAATCATAACATCGTCTCACCTTCCCGCTCCCGCATCTTCTGCAGCGCCTCCTCCCTGGTAAGTCCCAAAAGCCGCCGCTTCTCATAGCCGGGAAGCTGCTCCTGAAAGCCGCAGACACCGCGATATACACAATAGTCACAACCACTTTCCGTTCCGTAGGCATAGGGCGTCCTGCTGATATTGCCGTCCAGTATCTCTCTTCCCAGATCCCGGATCTTCTCATTGACATAGTCCGAGACTGTCCGCAGCTCTTCCGCCTCCAGCACCGAAGAACGGCTTCCCAGACTGCCGTCCTTTTTCCGCTCCACCGGAATCACCTCCGAGCGGCCGGTAAATTCTCCGTCCAGCCTGGAAATAATATCTTCGCCGGCATTGACAAAGCCGTTCATGCGCAGGCTTTCCCGCAGCTTTTCATTCACGGCCTCCTCACTCAGATTTCCGGCTTCGTCCCGGATCATCGGATCCGCCACATGATAATACAGCATGGCCGCCGGAATGACCTCTTTGTCCCTTTCCCTGCGTCCCACCATTTCCATGGCCGCATTCAGATATACGACAAGCTGCAGCTGCAGTCCATAATAAACAGCCGCGATATCCAGATTTTTATGGCCGGATTTATAGTCAATGACTTTGACATAAATATGTTCCCCGTCCCTGCAGGTATCAATCCGGTCTATCCTGCCCTGCAGATGCATCTTTTCCCTGTCGGAAAGACTGATATTCACTGACTCCACATCAGACAGAGAAGAAAAAGATACTTCAAAATGTTCGGGCCTGAAAGCGCCTTTCAGAAGCTGGCTTTGCAGAGTAAAAATGGTACGTCCGAGAATCCGCTTCACACGTGTTATCACATAACGGTATTTGGCACTGGTAAACAGAATATTATCCCCGTATATGGCCGTCTGGGCTTCCACCGCTTCCTCCAGCAATCTCTCTCCCAATTCCCTGGAAAAATGAAGCCAGTCCGTATCATGCTCTGACAACAGCCTGGAAAACTGCTCTAAAATACCATGAAATAAAGTGCCCATATCCACCGCTTCAAATCCGAACAGCTCCCTTTCCTTCAGGGAAAGACCATACTGCAGAAAATAGCTGTAGGCACAGGAAGCGTACTGTTCCAGCCGGCTCACGCTGCTGCGCAGGATACCGCCATAGAGAGCCCGGGCCAGTTCCTTCCCCAGCGGGCTGTGGCGGTATCTGAAAAAAGCCGTCTCCACCAGTGTCTGCAGACGCGCCTCCCAGGCGACATCCTGCGCATAAGTGCCAAAAAGGGTAAAGAAAAAAGGCTGCGGCACACTGCTCCCTGCGGCATATTCCCTGAGCTGCTCTGCCAGCAGGGCAAAACCATCTTCCGCAATCTCGACCTGTTCCCACTTTTCTGCCGACTCCGGCCGCTCCACGACCAGCCCGGGAAACAGCTTTCTGACCACCCCGACCAGATAAGAAGGGCGCATGGCGCGGCCTTCCCCACTCACCCGCGCATAAGAAAGATACAGGCGTTCACTTGGCTTTGTCATATTCATATAAAGGTACAGCCGCTGGATATACATCTGCTGTCTGGGTGTGGGCGCCATCTCAAACGAGCCCTGGGCCAGAAATTCCCGGTCAATATCAGAGATAATTCCCCCTCCCCCTTTGCTGCCCGGGATATTGCCGTCATTGATTCCCAGAAAGAAAAGAATCCTGATCTCTTTCAGACGGGTCCGTTCCATATCTCCTACCAGAATCCGGTCCACATTCTGAGGGATGGTGCCTACCTGGATTTCCCCGAACCCCGCATCCAGAATATCCGCGAATTCCTGCAAAGTCATCTCTTCCGTGCCGATCAGATCATGGATCTGTTCCAGCAGTTCCATCACAAGACGATAAATCTGCGCGTATTCTTTCTCCGCCACCGCATCCGCTCCCCGAAACTTCTCCTGGAATTTCGTCAGCTTCTCCCAGGCCCGACTCTGCAGCAGGAACTCATACAGATGATTCACATAATCTTTTACCGTCCCGCCTTCCGCCATCAGCGGCTGCAGGCACTCCCACAGTTTCTGCCGGGCCGCATTGACCGCTTGCAGTTTCTCCTGCTCTTCTCCCATGGACGCCTGATGGCTGCGGCGCAAAAATGGCCCGCTCCATTTTTTCCTGCCCCGGATTCCCTGACGCAGCACATAATTTTCCAGCCGGTCCACTTCCCCGGCAGACAGATCTGACAGTCCGCTGCGCAAAAAATGGAATACGGACTCATAGGAAAAATTCTGCAGCAATATTTGCAGTGCACTGCGTATGTATTCAATAAAGGGATTCAGCACGATCCGCCGTGTCATATCCAGGTAGCAGGGAATGGAAAAACGCGCAAACGCTTCCTCCACATAGTCTGCATATACGGAAAGATCACCTGCCACCACCGCAATATCCCGATATGCATACCCTTCCTCCCGCACCAGCCGGCGGATCTGCAGACAGACCTGACGCACCTCCTGCGCAGGGTTTGACGCCTCCATCAGATGAATGGCATCCTGCCTCCCCTCATAGGGCACATTCCGATAACGGAACAATTCCTGCTCCAGGTGTGCCAGACTGGGATTGTCCCGAAAACGCTCCACCGGTCTGCCAGTCAATATAATATCCTGCCCCCTGGCCACGCCTGCTTCCTGCGCCAGACGGGTCAGGGAACGGATCATTTTCTTGCTGAACGCAAACAGCTTCTGCTCTCCGTCATCCACAAACGGATTTTCATTCCCGTCCATGATTACCGCCACCCGCACATCCCGGCAGAGTATCAGCAGCTTCCTGATGACCTGATTCTGCACCGGGGTAAAACCGGTAAATCCGTCAAATACCACGACACTGCCTCTTATCATATCTGAATGATCCAGCGCTTCCGCGAGCAGGCCAAGCTGCCCCTCCGTCGTCACAAACCCGGATGCCGCTTCCAGAAATGCCTGATAAAGAATCCCCAGATCCTGCAGCTTGTAATACAGACTGCCCCGGGAGCGGGCATACTCTGTCAGCTTCTCAAGCTGCCTGGTGCCGATCCCATACTGCATAAATTCCGAAATCGCTGATTTTACCTCATGGATGTAACCGATCCGCCGCACATGAGAACCGATCACCCGCAGTCTGTCTTCGCAGCCGGAAACAATCCTGCGCAGTATCAGGCTTTTGCCCGTGTCATCCAGCACCGGCTTTCTGCCGCCCCCGGTTTCTTCAAAAACGCGGTGCGCCAGACGTCCGAAGCTGAGCACATCAATATTCATAATCCCGCCTCTGGGATGGCGCAGCACCAGTTCTTTCTGTGTCTGCATCGTAAACTGATCAGGCACCAGTATAAAAAAACGGGTATCCGGCTCCTCCAGTGACTGCCTGATCACATCCCCATATAATCTTTCGCTTTTCCCTGCGCCCGATGCGCCGATACAGAATTGCAGTGCCATATCCTTTTCCTCTTTATTTTTCGTTATCTCGTCACATTCCGCAGCCACTTCTTCTGTCGATACCGCAGACAGCAGAGCGGAAATTTGACCAGTTCATCACTGAGCAGCAGAAAATAAATCACTTTTACCGGCAGTTTCCATACAAAAGCGGCCAGAAATCCAAATACAATGGAACAGCACCATAAAATACCGGAGTCCAGGATCATACCAAACCGGGTGTCGCCGCCGCCCCGGAAAATGCCGATCACAAAAACGCCGTTAATCGAATGTGCCACCACGTAGTAAGACATCATCATCAGAAAACTGTTCATATAATCCGCCGTGACCCCTGTATAACCAAATCCGCCGATAATCAGCGGCCGGAGCAGAAAGACAAGCGCACCGCCCAGAAAACCGAAGCAGACAGTCAGGCGGATCAGACGGCCTGCATAAACCTGTGCCTCCTCTTTTTTATCCTCTCCCAGTGCCTTGCCAAGCAGAATGGCCGTAGCGTTGCCGATCCCAAATACCACCACGGTAGCCAGCTGGCGCATAACCTGCGCCACGGAATTGGCCGCCACCGCGCTGCTGCCCAGATGGCCGATGATTGCCGCTATGGCGGAATACCCTGCGCCCCACAAAAACTCATTGACCACCACCGGACTGGAATAGCGCAGGAAGTCCCGTGCCAGATTCCTGTCCATATGGAGAAAGCAGGACAGCCGCAGCCGTATCACATCATTGCGGCAATATGCATAAAACAGCATAATCGCCAACTCCAGCGCTCTGGCGCACAAGGTGCCGATGGCAGCCCCCACAATCCCCAGCCGGGGCGCACCGAACAATCCGAAAATAAGGACGCCGTTTACCACAAAATTCAGAACAAGAGACAGACCGTATACAACTGTGGAGATCAATACTTTTTCAATACTGCGGATCAGATTCAGATACGTCATGCTCACAGCCACCATCGGATAGGTAAAAGCGACGATCCGCAGATACTTTACCCCTTCCGCGATAATCTCCGGTTCATCGGTAAATACACGCATAATCTGCTGCGGAAAGAAAAAGCTGCCCAACATAAAAATAAGCCCTGCGATCACTGCGAGCCTCATCACGATCCCCAATAATTTTTCAATGGAATCCGTATCCCGTTTTCCCCAATACTGCGCTGTCAGCACCGACACACCGGAAGCCATCCCAAACAGAAAAAGATTAAAGATAAAAAAGACCTGCCCGCCCAGAGAACAGCCGGAAAGCACCTGTTCACTCACTTTTCCCAGCATGACCACATCCGTTGCCGTCACACCCACATTGATCAGATTCTGCAATGCCATCGGTATGACAAGCGAAAACACCTTCCGGTAAAATTGTTTCTGTTCCATCCCGTCACCCTCCCTTTGCCATGTTTCGTTTCCTTCAAAGACAGCCTGCCGACTCCTGTCAGTCCATGCCGTCCCCGTCTCCCGCCTGCACACAAAGCTTTTCCAGTTCTTCCAGATAAAGAATTGCCTCCCGGTAATAAGCATCCGGCCGAAACCCGGGCTCTCTGACCATCTCTGTGAGCAGCCCGTTCAATGTATAATCCACAATCCTTACAAGGCGCTCCGGCGAAACGGTATGCATGGAGCCAAAATCCACCTGAAGATACACATTGTCATACGCTTCCAGCAGCTTTTCGGCCACTTCCCGCACCGCTTCCAGTACTTCCGGCTCTTTTTCCTCCGCCGCCCTCTGCAGAAAGAGCTGCATATAGGGGAAATTTTTCATGGCCACAGTCCTGGCTTTCTCAATCTGCCTGCGGATCTGAAAGTAATCCGTCTCCTGCCCGTCGACCGCAGAGGCCATCTCCATCATCAGATATTTCACACTATAGTCAAACACAAACTCATACAGCCCGGTCTTGCTGATAAAATAGTGAAACAACAGTCCTTTGCTGATTCCCGCCTCTTTTACCATCTCATCCGTGCTGGCCCTGCGGAATCCGTTCTCCGCAAATATCTTCAGCGCCGCATTGATCATCCTGTCCTGCTTCTCTTTTTTCAGATCAAAAAATTTTTCATTCATGGACAAACGACGCTCCTCTTCTGTGATTGACCATACGGGTCGAATTTAATCTTATCATAGTTGCAAGAGGGTTTCAAGGGGAGAAAATTTTCCCCAAACAATCTATGCATAATCTCTTTCCAATTTCATAAAATAAGATTATAATAGAGAAAAAGGAGCAGCAAATCCAACGACGCTGCCTACAACACTTATACAAAAGTGAAAGGAGAAACGCTATGGGCAAAAAATTTGCAAAATTCCTTCTTTTCGTTTCCACGGTGGGAGCCGCTTTCGCAGGCGCCTATTATTTTATGAAGAGTAAAAAGTCCTCTCCCGCCGAAGAAGACGATTACGAAGATCTGGATGATGATTCTGAGGAAGACTCTGACAAAGAACGTTCCTACGTATCCCTGAATTCGGACAAAGATACTTCCGAGCGCAACGCGGCAAAAGAGGAAGCGCCCGCCGGCGCCAAAGTCGAAGAATTTTTCGATGATGAAGATGATGACAGTGACGGCTCCTTAGATGCAATCTGACAGGATCCTGATACCCGTTTCAATCTCGGATTCTTTCAGTCCGGCATATCCTAATATCAACGCAGGCTGCCAGTTCTCTGGCAGTCTCCCGATATAGGTATCCGACATACCATATAATCTGACTCCCTTTTCTCCTGCCAGACGCAGCAATTCTTCTTCCGTTTGGTCCCCATGGCAATGCATAATCATATGCAGCCCGCCGTTTTCCCCCGATATCGTCACATCTTTCAGATACTTCCTGCAGCAGGCCAGCAAAGTATCATGACGGCTTTTATAGATTTTTCTCATTTTGTTCAGATGACGTTCAAAAGCACCGTCCCGGATAAAAACGTTGAGAACAGACTGGTCGATACGGGATACCGTGGATGAAAAAAAGGGGCATCGCTCCCAGTAGCGCGCCAGGAGCCTCTGCGGCAGTACCATATAACTGATCCGGATGGCCGGTGCAATGGCTTTTGAAAATGTCCCGATATAAATTACCTTGTCCTCATGATCCGATGCCTGCAGGGAGGGAATCGGCTTGCCGCGGTAGCGGAACTCGCTGTCATAATCATCCTCGATCAGATAGCGCTGTTCTTCCCTGGCTGCCCATCTGAGCAGTTCCATGCGTCTGCCGATCGGCATGATAATCCCTGTGGGGAACTGGTGAGACGGCATGACATAGGCCAGATCCGCTTCACTTTCATACAGGGCATCCACCCGCATCCCATTCTCATCCATGGGAATCGCTTTCACATGATACCCAAAGGAGTGGAAGATCCGATAGGCCCTTTTATAGGTGGGGTTTTCCAGCGCCACACATATATTTCTGCCCAGTATCTTCTCCAGAAGCAGCAAAAGATAATCATTTCCCGCCCCCACGATAATCTGTTCCGGTGTACAGTTTACCCCCCGTGACGTATGGAGATAATGGCTGATGGAAATGCGCAGATCCATGTCTCCCTGCGGATGCCCCAGGGCAAACATTTCTTTTCTGTCATCTATCAGTGTCTCCTTTGTTATTTTTTTCCAGGTTCCAAAGGGGAAGCTGCCCAGTTCCACCACATTGGGGGAAAAATCATAGAGAAAGCGTCTGGGACTTTGCCGGACATACTCACTCTTCTGTGGTGCGGCCGCTTTGAAATGGTACAGCTCTTCTATTTTGCAAACAAAAAAGCCCTTATACGGACGGGATTCGATATACCCTTCCGATAAAAGCTGTTCATACGCCATATCCACCGTACTCCTGGACACCTGCAGATAATCTGCCAGCATCCGGGTGGAAGGGAGCCTCTCCCCGCACAGAAGATTCCCCTTCCTGATTTCCTCTTTTATATGGTCATAAATCTGCTCATATAAATGCCTGCCGCCATGAGCGTCAAATTCCATTACAAGATCAATCATAGCCTAATCCTTTGACTGCCTGACAATCTCTTCCTTCAGATCTCTGGCCCTGTCTTTGATCCGCGGGCCGGCTTCCCGATTGGCTATGATGCCCGACACCAGCTTCATGGCCGTCTCATACTCCCCGAAATGACAGGAAAGCGCTGCCAGCAGGTAGTCAACCGTCGTCTCATCCATGCCGCAGAGAGGATAGTCCTCTTTGATATTGGCCTGTGTAAAACCTTCTTTGGCGTTTTTGAGGAATTCCTCTTCCTGGGCCGCGAGCTTCTCCTGCTTCTCCGGTTCGCCGTCCAGGCTTTCCCTCCAGGCCCGCAGCATCCAGGCCGTTTTCAGACAGACATAAGCTTTCTCACTGTCATTGGCCTGTTTGGCCATCGTATTGATAAACGCCATTTTGTAGCGCATAAACCCATCCTCATAGGAAAAGGTCTCTTTTTCTTCCCTTGGTTTATAAGCCATACATATATTATCCATAATCAGGCGCTTCTGCACCTGCGACACAGTACTGAAATACCGTTCCAGCGCACTGTAACCGCAATGAGGACACATGACCACTTCATATTTCAAAGGATTGATCTTCTCATAAACCGGACGCAGATCCGGATCGGAACCGATCATCCTCGCTTTTGATGACTTCACCGTCGGATTCTTAAATTCCTTTTCACATACGGGACATGTCCATTTCTTTCCAAATACAAACTCCGCGTCAGACGGCCAACCGCCTGCTGCCGATACCTCTGCCATTTTTTTCTCCCCTGCTTTATGTCTGCGCAGCCTTTCTCTGTTTCACTGTTTCTCTGTAACCTGATGCATGTGATGTGCCTTAACCGGACTGCTTTGGCAGTACGTAAGAGCTTTTCAGGGATACGATCCGGTTAAACACAAGAGCTCCCTCTTTAGAATCCTTATCATCCACGCAGAAATATCCCTGTCGCACAAACTGGAAACGGTCTTCCGGTTTTGCTTTTGCAAGCGCCGGCTCCAGAAGGCAGTCATTCATCACTTTCAGGGAATCCGGATTCAGGTTCAGACTGCCATCCTCATTGTAGACACCCTTTTCTTCCTCTATAATATTTTCATAGAGCCGTACCTGCGCCCGCACCGCTTCCCCGGCCGGTACCCAGTGAATCGTCCCCTTTACCTTCCGGCCGCTGAAACCGCTGCCACACTTCGTTTCCGGATCATAGGTGCAGTGTACCTCCACAATCCTGCCGTCGTCATCTTTGACACAGCCTGTACAGGTCACAAAGTATGCGTTCATCAGACGCACTTCATTGCCCGGGAACATTCGGAAATATTTCCGGGGCGGCTGCTCCATAAAATCTTCCCGTTCAATATACAGTTCTCTTCCAAACGGCACCGTCCGGGTCCCCAGTGCTTCATTTTCCAGATTGTTGGCAACCTCCAGCAGTTCTGTCTTCCCTTCCGGATAATTGTCAATGATCAGCCTGACCGGATCCAGCACCGCCATCATCCGGGGACGTGTCAGCTTCAGATCTTCCCGGATACAATATTCCAGCATGGCATAATCCACGGAAGAATTGCTCTTGGATACGCCGCACAATTCCACGAATCTGCGGATGGACTCCGGCGTAAATCCCCGCCGTCTCAGCGCGGCAATGGAAACAAGACGCGGATCGTCCCACCCGTCCACAATCCCGTCTTCGACAAGCTTTTTGATATATCGCTTGCCGGTAACGACATTGGTCAGATACAGTTTGGCAAATTCAATCTGGCGCGGCGGATGCGGATATTCCAGCTCCCGCACCACCCAGTCATAAAGAGGACGGTGATCCTCAAACTCCAGCGTACAGATCGAATGGGTAATGCCTTCCAGCGCGTCTTCGATGGGATGGGCAAAATCATACATCGGATAGATGCACCATGTATCCCCCGTATTATGATGTGTCATATGGGCCACCCTGTAAATGACCGGATCACGCATGTTGATATTGGGGGATGCCATATCAATTCTGGCACGCAGCACTTTGGAACCGTCCGCAAAAACCCCTTCTTTCATTTTTTCAAACAGGTCGAGATTTTCTTCCACACTGCGGCTGCTGCCCGGATCTTCCCTGCCCGGCTCCGTCAGTGTCCCTCTGTATTCCCGGATCTCGTCAGCGGATAAATCCGACACGTAGGCCTTGCCCTTTCGGATCAGCTTTACCGCACATTCATACATCTGATCAAAATAATCAGACGCAAAAAACAGACGATCCTCCCAGTCCGCACCGAGCCACCTGATATCATTTTTGATTGACTCCACAAATTCGCTCTTTTCCTTTGTGGGATTGGTATCATCAAACCGCATATTGAACTTGCCGCCATACTTTTTGGCAAGTCCATAGTTCAGAAGGATACTTTTGGCATGCCCGATATGAAGATACCCGTTTGGCTCCGGGGGAAAGCGGGTGTGCACACAGTCATAGACACCGTCTTCCAGATCCTTATCTATCATCTGCTCAATAAAATTTCTCGAAACAGCCTCCTGTTCCTCCTGCCCGAAATGCTCTGTCTTATCTGTATCTGCCATACGATTTAACTCCTTACTTCCCTTCCGCGATCCTCTGCATCTTCTCCAGATCCGAGATCAGCTCCTTGGAATAATTTTCCGCCTCTCTGTATATCTGCTCCGCTCTGAGACTGTCGCCGCTCTGAATGGCGTTGATGACTCCCGCGCCATAATTGTGGAACCGCTTATGCTTCTCGCCGATTCCGTTCCAGATCGGCAGAACTTCCGGTATGCCCGGTGTCATGGCATAATAAAAATGCCCGAAACCGCATTTGGAAGAGTCAAGCTGAAGCGGTATGATTTCCTGACTGTCCACCATCTTTTTGAGATTGCCAAGCCAGGCATGATGCGCACTGATGGCATTGCCCACCTGTCTGGCAAACTCCTGATTCTCCAGATGGAAGAAGGCGTCTTCTGTCATGCTTCCCATCTGTTTGACCACCTCATCCAGTGTTTTCTCGATATCCACCACCGGACGGGCCGCCTGTTTCAGTTCATCGCTGACATTGCGCATAAAGTCCGTGCTGTCTCTGAGCTGATTCTCCATCTCTGTCATGGAGCTGCTGATCTCCTCACTGACCGCGGCAATGGAACTGATGGATTCACTGACCTTGGATACATGCCGCTGGTTATCATCATTGAGCGTCCAGACAACATCAATCTTTTCCGACATAGTGCCCAACGCCTGTATGGTATCGTTGGCACTGTCGACACTCTTGCGGGAGGCGGTTTTAATGCTCTCCACAAAATCACCCATACTTGCCGTCAGCTTCTGCGTCTCTTCCGCCAGCCCGCGGATCTGCCCCGCCACCACGGCAAAGCCGCGGCCCGCTTCCCCGGCTCTCGCCGCCTCAATGGACGCGTTCAGTGCCAGCAGATTTGTCTCCAGCGATATGGAATCTATACCGGTAATCACCTCATTCATACGGTTGATCACACCAAGCAGGTTATCCATATCCTGCTGCATCTCTCTGGACGCCTCTATCGTCTGTCTGGAAAGCTCACGCACCGCCGTCAGCTCATCCTGACTGTCTTCTATCTTCTTATAAACCTCTTCACTCGCCTCGGATACGGTGATGATCGTATTTGTCATTTCCTCATGCTGGTTATTCGCCCTGCCCGATATAAAGGAATCTCCCGAGCCGAATATCGTTTCCGTCGCCTTTGTCACTCGGCGGGATATATCCATGATCCGTTCTGTCTGATGCTGCATCGTCAGGTCAAGAGAACTGATCTGCATCACCGCCCTGATATTTTTCTCAAATACTTCCGCAAACTGCTTCCTGCCGCGCAGCAGCCTCTGATACATATGATTTAATTCCGGCTCTCCGGAATAGTTTGCCTCTTTCAGCTCCGACATCGCCCGCATAAGCACGGTTTTTTTATTTCTGATCGCCATGTTATTTCCTCTCCGTTTCTGACGCTTTGCAGATATCACGTCTTCTGAAAGGGATATCCTCCCCATATAGTACTATTCTATATCATAAAGAATTTTCTTGTTTTTTGCAATCTTTTTCAGGAAATTTCCGCCGCCTTTCCCGATCGCCCTCATCCCCTTGCCGTTGGCATGCTCCCTTACGCCGGGATCAGCCCCTGAATGAGGATAACCAGAATCAGAATCGGAAGGAGAATCCTGAAATAATGCTTCAGCCAGCCGGGCAGCCGCAGGCCCTGCCCTGTATTGGCCTCTGCCAGATACCGGTCAAAGCCCCAGCCCCAGCGGGTGACGCAGAACAGCAGATAAACCAGCGACCCTATCGGCAGCAGCAGATTGCTCACAAGAAAATCCTCGCTGTCCAGCACATCCCTGCCTCCTATGAGACGCAGACTGCTCCAGACATTGTATCCCAGTACACAGGGAAGGGAGGCAATGAGAACAAAGATCCCGTTGATCCAGGCGGCCTTTTTCCGGCTCCATCCGAAATTGTCGATACAGCCGGCCAGCAGATTTTCAAAAACGGCAATAACCGTGGAAAAGCTGGCAAATGTCATAAACAGGAAAAACAGCGCCCCCCAGATCCGTCCGCCCGCCATATTGACAAATACATTGGGCAGTGTGACAAAGATCAGCGACGGTCCCGCATCCGGCTGTACGCCGAAAGAAAAGCAGGCCGGAAAGATAATCATCCCGGACATCAGGGCCACAAACGTATCCAGTACACAGATCCGCACGGACTCACCGGCCAGTGTATGTTCTCTGGGCATATAGCTGCCGAAAATCTCCATGGCGCCGATACCAAGGCTCAGTGTGAAAAAGGACTGGTTCATGGCCGCGGTGATCACCGAACCGATCCCTGCTTCTCTGGCCCGTTCCAGATCGGGAAGCAGGTAAAAGGCCAGCCCTTCCCCGGCCCCCGGCAGGAAAAAGCTGTGCAGCGCCAGTATGACGATCAGCAGCAGCAGCGCCGCCATCATCACCTTCGTAATCCGCTCCAGCCCTTTCTGCAATCCGAAACTGCAGATCACAAAACCGGCCGCCACCGTAATGGCCATCCAAAATCCCATCTCCCCGGGATTTGCCAGCATAGCGCCGAACACACCGCCTGCGGCCTCTGCATCCATCCCCGTTTGAAAAGTCCCGGTCACAAACTTAAAGAAATAACTGACCATCCACCCGGATACCGTCGTATAATACATCATCAGCAGATAGCAGCCTGCGAGGCAGAACCAGCCGTGTATATGCCATTTACTGCCCTTTTTTTCCAGTGCTTTATACCCAAGTACGGCACTTTTCCCGCTGGCACGCCCTACCGCCAGCTCCATCGTCAGCACCGGCACTCCCATGCAGAGCAAAAACAGCAGATAAAAAAATACAAAGACAGCACCGCCGCTCTGCCCCGCCACGTAGGGAAAGCGCCATACATTTCCAATGCCAATGGCACACCCCGCACTCACCAGTATGAATCCCAGACGGGACCCGAAATTCTCTCTCTCCATCACCTTATCCTCTCTTCTGCTCTTTCCTCTATTCACTCATCCGATAATGCCCCACGATCTCACCCCATGTTTCCAGGATATCTTCCTCATAGCCGGGCTGAAACGGATTGGCATGATGAATGACAAATGGTATTCCCTTTTTATTTCTCTGATCGGAAACAATTCCGATATGCCGTTTAAATACGACGATATCGCCGCCCTGCCACTGCCTGATATCCGTCGGGTCAGTCGTCAGGGATATCGCCGTGCGTTCCAGATACACCTGCAGATTACGCACGCGGCGAAAATCTATGTTGGGATCCGGCTCTTGTATCCCATACGCCTGCGGACAGAGCCTGATATCCTCATCCACCAGTGCCATCAGATCATAACCCGCCGCCCGCAGTGCAAAAGCCACCACATCCGTACAGACGCCATACCCGTCATCCGGGTAGCCGCCTTCGTAATACCTGCTTTTATATGCCGGCTTTGTATCCGTATATGCCCGGGCGCCTTCCAGAATATCACTCTGGTCATCCAGTCCGTCCCCGTCCCGGTCCTGACTGCTGCAAAATGAGTCAATACCAAAAAACGAACTGTCATAGGCCCGGTGCGGAATCACATTCCACCGGTAAGCCAGAGATATGATAACCGCCAGCAGCACTGCCGCCACAAGCAGATACAGCCGGATACGAAAACGCTGCCTTTTCTCTCTTATACACCCTTCCCGGCCCCTCTTATCAAAAACCATGCCTCTTACCTGGAATATATGATCTTATCTGCCAGTATATCCGCTGCTTCTCTCCCCTGAAATGCTTCCACAATAGCCAGCCCGAAATCAATCGCACACCCCATCCCTCTGGATGTGATCACCCGTCCGTCCGTTTCCACACTGCTGCGTGTCACCTTTGCTCCGTCCAGATGCGTCTCGGCATCAGGATATGAGCATGCCTTTCTTCCTTTCAGAATTCCCCGGTGTCCCAGAATACGGGGCGCCGCACAGATAGCCGCCACATACCTGTCTTCTTTGTAAAAGGTATCCACAAGCTCCATCAGAGGCTCATACGCCTCCAGATTCTTCGTCCCCGGCATACCGCCCGGCAGCACAAGCATATCCGTCCCGGAAAAATCAGCCTCTTCAAACAGCGCATCCGCATGTACGGCAATTCCGTGGGAACCCGTGACAACACGCTCCCCTGTAATCGACACCATGGCAATCCCGATTTCACTGCGCCGCAGTAAATCCACCACGGTCAGCGCCTCAATCTCCTCAAATCCGTCCGCCAGAAAAATACACACCCTGCTCATTCCCAGATACCGCCTTTCTTCTCTCTCTTGATCCCAAAAATATAGTTCTGACAATACATCCTTACCTATTGTACTGTATCTCTCCGATTTTTGAAAGATTTTATTTACCTTTTTCCAAAATCCGCTATAATAAGGGATAGAAAAAACAGGAAACAGGAAAAAAAACCGCCCCATAAATCAAAACAAAGAAACCATGGCAAAAGAAAAGGAGGCCGCCCCATATGGAAATCGAACGAAAATTTACGGTCAGAGAGCTTCCCGCAGATCTTACCGCATATCCGCATAAACACCTGGAACAGGCCTATCTGAATACGGCTCCTGTCATCCGCATCCGGCGGGAAGACGATACCTGCTATCTCACCTACAAGGGCAGCGGCATGCTGGCAAGGGAAGAATACAATCTCCCTCTGGATGCAAAAAGCTATGCCCATCTTCTTCCAAAATGTGACGGTAATGTCATATCTAAGACGCGTTATCTGATCCCCTGCGGGCAGCATACCATCGAACTGGATGTCTTTGCCCCTCCCTTTGCATCGCTTGTCATTGCGGAAGTGGAATTTGAAACGGAAAAAGAGGCCGCGGATTTCACACCTCCGGCATGGTTTCTGCAGGAGGTCACCTACGACCCCGCCTATCACAATTCCACTCTCTCCGAGCGCATATTTGCGGATAGCCTTGATTCCCCGCTATAATGACTGTCTGCTCTGCTTCAGTTTCTAGACGCCCATGCAATCAGATTTGCATTCACCATAAATAAAAGAGGGCGTAAGGTTGAGACTTTTATAGTAAGAAGGTCACTGCGTCTCCGCCCAGATACTGTATCTCTTTCATTTCGTTCCATGCCAGTACCACAAGAAAAACCGGAGAGAACTTGAAAAAGCCTGCTCTCTCCGAGGTTTGTGTATTATGTAATAAATGTGAATGTCCTACTTCTCCAGAAAGCCCAAGAACTTCTTCCACTCCATGTAGCCCTTCCAATCCCCATATTGGTACTCGGACTGCATGATGTCATTCACGATTTTTACCCAGTCTGTTTTTTCTGAAAAGCTCCATGTGCCTGCGCTTCTCTGCCCCGCATTCTTCACGGCTTTTGCGACTGCGGCTTTCAGGACGGTGTCCTCAAAACTGCCTTTCCCGCTTTCCTTCAGATGAGCAGTATAGGCATACATTTCCGCCGTATCGCAGTTCTCAGGATCTACCTTTGACACATCCACCATCTGCTCCGTCACGTTCCCCGACCTATCCCATGTCTTGACTTTATACACGGGATTTGCCGCATCAAAGTCCTGCGTCTTACAGACGGAAATGGACGAACCGCTCACAACATCTGCCCATGAGCCGATTGCAATATCCCCCGAACCTTCCTCCGCACCGTGAAGGGTGGCTATTGCCTGCTCTGCAAAGTTCCTTCCCGCCACATTCCTTTCTGTCCTTCTCGTCTCACCTGCTGCCGGGTATCCTGCTCCGATTCCATTTACATTCATTTTCTTAATCTCCTCCATTATTTTGTCATAGCGATTCCCCCGCCAATCAAAAATTCTCTCTGCACCCCGATCTGCCGGAACGCCGGGGATGCCTGCCCTGCCTTGTCAGGCTGTGGTTTATTGGGGATATGTTTTTTAATTCCGTCCGTCTGCCATATAGTCGTAGAACTTCCTGAATGACAGATATCCTGCCAGATTATTACTGTCGTACTGCATCTGCATGAAATCCCTGACCATATTCATAAAGTTCTTACTCACATTAACACCGCTCTCATCGTAGGTTATATCACCATTCACGCCACCCGCAGCCGACAGGAAATTGCCGAATGCATCAGAAGTATAACCCTGCACATCGCTATATGCAGCATAAGCAAGCATTTCAAGATAGCTGCCGTTTTCCGGATCAACATCATTGATTCTCACATTGGTGTCTGTATAATCACCCGATTTTCCCCAATGCCTTATCTCCATTCGCCCCTGTATAGTGAAGCGTAATATTAGAGGCCTGGGTGCTTCCCACATTTCCCATTGCGGGTCTCTGCCTGTTCCTCATCTGTGCCGCCCGGTTCATTCCCACATAATTACTGCCATAATTATAATTTCCAATTCCATTTACGCTCATTTTCAAATACTCCATTATTGTCAATTATTCTGATACCACGGTTCCTCTGTCGTTCAGAACCGCTCCCGCTCCCTCGTAATAAGTCCGAGCGTTTTATTACTCCATAAACACATTTCACCTAACTTCCCCTGTCAAATCCCATACCGACCTTCACCTCTTTCCAAATTACATATTATTTGCCGTATAACGGAATTTACTTCCAGTCACCGCATCGCTTACTGCAATAACTCCCCGCTGTCTTTTTTGTGGAAGCAAAAAGCAGGGCGCACCCCGCATTAGCTTCCCCACGGGCAGTTCTCTTTACTTTTTATATCGGCAGAATTTTGGCGCAGTCAGCCACGAGGGAACGAAACCCTATGGAAAGGGAACGAAATCTTTTTCTCTCCTGTAAAAATTCCAAAACAGATCTAAAGTTTTCGGGTATTCCTTTACGGCCTCCGCAACTTCCGGGATATTCTTTTTCAGCCGGCGGATGTTATCCTCCTTACTGCTGCCTCCTGCCAGAATCTTATTCAGGACTGCCATTTCTTCTTGCAGTTCCTTTGATGTACCGGCTTTCTCCGGGTGTGATTTGGTGCAGTGCAGAATAACATCGTCTTATTCATCCCCGCCGCATCCATTTTATCCAACTGTATTTCTATGGGTAACATAATATGTTCGTGGCTGTCTATCACCATTTTCAGAACCTCCTTGACAATTTTGGTATATTGACGTTAGCATTAAGTTCTGAAACCTATTTTAGGTGAGCTGTGTGAATGGAGAAAGACCTATCAGGAATACCAACAGAAAAAAGAGGATTTGAAGGTTTTACAATGAACAGACGAGAAGAAATTATCAGATTATGGTTTGATATGTGGTTGCAAAAAAATGATTCAGGTATATCCAAAATATTCTCTGAAAATGCCGTTTACACGGAAAACTGGGGGCCTGAATACCACGGCGCTGCCAAAATAAAACTTTGGTTTGATGAATGGAACACCCGTGGAACTGTCCTGCAATGGGATATAAAACAATATTTCCATAAGGGAAACCAGACTATCGTAGAGTGGCATTTCAAAAACACAATGAAAAATGGGAAAGTGGAGGCATTTGATGGGATGTCACTCATTGAATGGACGCCAGATGATAAAATACAGTCGCTAAAAGAATTCGGATGTAACACGGATAATTACGATCCTTATCAATGCGGAAGCACACCGCAATTTAAGGAAGAATCCGCAATGTGGTTCTAAGGAGAGGCTGATTAAATCAGCGCTTTCTCAGAGCCTCCGACGCGGGTAACGCTTTCATCAGTGTTTCCCACCAGAACATGCTGCTCAAATTTTTGGGGAGGGGAAATGATTATGGAATTTACAAATCTTCTCGATGCGAAAAACCGCCACGAACTGAGAGAATGGCTCATAAATAACCATGATAAGGAAAAGGAATGCTGGGTAATCGTGAAACGTGGCCGCCCGGTTGACGATGGTACTTTCTGGTACATAGATTCCGTTGAGGAAGCCATGTGTTTCGGCTGGATAGACAACACCACAAAAAAGATGGATAACGGCGTGACTGCCCAAAGGCTTGCTCCCCGGAGAAAAGGAAGTTTATGGTCTGAGTTAAATAAAGAACGCTGTCGGAGGATGGAACGCCTGGGGCTGATGACCGATGCCGGGAGAGCCGTACTGCCTGATATGTCACCAAAAGGATTTGTCATTGACGGGGATATTGAAAAAGCTTTAAAAGCAGATCCGGAGGTATGGAACAATTTTCAAAAATTCCCTTCCCTGTACCAGCGGGTGCGGATTGACACCATACAGATCAAAAAAAACAACCGGAACTATTTCAGAGCAGGCTGCAGAAACTGATTGAAAATACCAAAAAGGGTGTTATGTATGGAGAATGGAATGATAACGGAAGGCTTTAGTTTTTCGTCCAGTACCAGGGATGAGCCAAAATGGTAAGAAAAACAGTGGCAATTACCGTAATGACTGTCCTCATAAAAGTGCCTGGAATTTTTGTGGCAGCCCATGCCACCACCGACAATGCCGCATTGGACAGTGAAATGATCCCGCTGCCCAGTGCCGTCAATATGTTTTCAAAACTGCCCTCCAGAGACTCTATCACACACATCGCTATCACTGCCTAATAGCAAAATTTTAGAAAAAAATCTTTTCTCTGCTGCATTTTCAGCACATCCTGTTCACCCATAAGCATCCTCCTTAGTAACCGTACCTCTTCCTATATTTTAAGAACATGAAAATGGACAATGCAAGCGCCATCAATTCCGCTGCAGGAGTTGCCAGCCAGATTCCATTCACCCCTAAAATAAGCGGAAGCACAATCATCGTGATCAGCATAAATACAAACGATCTGGAAAATGCAAGGACAGCCGAAACAATCCCGTTGGATAATGCGGTAAACATCCCGCTGGCAAAAATATTAAAACCAATAAAGAACAATGCTGCCGTGCATATCCTGTTTCCCGTTACTGCCAGATCATACACTGGATTATCCGGCCGGGCAAATACGGATACCAGCGGTCTTGTCAACATAAAGGAAGCCGCAACCGTGACCACGGAAATCACTGCAATCACCTTCATGCTCAACGCAACCAGCTTTTTTAATTTTTCATGGTTCTGTTCTCCATAATAAAAACTCAGCATGGGTGCAACCCCGTAAGAATACCCTGTATATAAAGAACTTGCAAACATCAGCACATACATGATGATGGTAACTGCGGCAACCCCATCCTCGCCCACATAATGCAGCATCGTCCAGTTAAACATCATTGTAATGATCCCTGTAACGAGCGCAGTCGCCATCTCCGAGCATCCGTTTGTAGCCGCATTCGCAAGAACCTTAAATCGAAATACGGGCTTTTTGAAATGAAGCAGGCTCTTTTTGCGACTGAAAACAAACAATCCCACAACCGCCGTCACGGAATAACCAAGCCCCGTTGCAATTGCAGCACCGCTGATTCCCATATCGAATGCGGCAATAAACACATAGTCAAGCACCATATTAAGGACACCACCTGTTACAGAGCAGACCAAAGAAAGGTTCGCCTTTTCACTGGCAATCATATAAAGCGTGAAATTATTCATCAAAAGGATCGGCACCGTGAACACCAGATACCGGCTTAAATATTCCACACAATACCCTTCTACATCTGCGGAAAGGTTCATGCATGCAAAAATATGATCCATTGCCAGATATCCAACTACACACATGACAATCCCAACAATGACATTTACTAAAATCAGGAACGTAAAATCTTCCTTTGCCTCATCCGTTTTCTGCTCACCCATCTTTTTCATAATGACCGCACTTCCTCCGGTGGCAAGCATGGTTGAGATTGCCGTGACAAACTGGATGATCGGCGCCGTCAGATTGATTGCCGAGAGAGCGTTTGTCCCAATCAGGTTCGAAACAAACAGACCGTCCACCATTGTGTAAAAGGACATAAACACTGTCATCGCAATAGTAGGTACGGCAAATTTCAGGATATTTTTTAATGTTACAGGTTTTTCATATACATTTGAGTTTTCCATAAATTTTCCTCCATTCATCTTGTATTTGTTTCCTGTGTATGATACTATAAACCGTACAGTAACTGTTCGGTCAATACAATATTTAAACTTTTATGAGGTGACCGTGAATAAGAATGATAAACTTCTCACAATCGGCCAGTTTGCAGCCATGCACGGCATCAATAAGAAAACGCTTATGTGGTATGATGAAATCGGTCTGTTCAAGCCGGCCGCCATCAACCCTGAAAACGGATACCGCTGTTACACTTACTATCAGAGCCCTATCCTTGAAACTATTCTTCTTTTACGGGAGTTGGATGTTTCTATTCATGAAATACAGGATTTCATGAAAAACCGGTCAGCAGACAACTTAAAACACCTCCTGGATGAAAAAATAACATCCCTTGACATGCAGATTACCCATCTGCAGGCAGTCAGGACAACTTTATGTACGCATCACCGGAATATGGACACCCTGCTTACCATGGACTTATCCAAGATCAGCATCGTTGAAAAGAAGGAACACTGTCTGGTTACTGTAGAAATAGACCAGAATACCACCTTCGAACAGGAAGTTGAACTGATTACTGCCGAAACGGAAAAATACCAGCTTGGGCGTCTCCATAAGGCCTCTTATGGTTCCATGATCTCCGTTAACAGCCTGCTGAGCGGCAATTTTGACGATTATTCCAAACTTTTCATTGAAATCCCATTCCTTCCCTATCAGGCCGGTCTGCATATCATGCCCAGCGGAAAATACCTGCGGGCTTTCCATAAAGGGGCGTGGGACGGAATTCCAAAGCGGTATCAGGAAATTCTTGATCATGCGAAAAAGCATAAACTTAACCTCCATGGATTTTCCTATGAAATGGGCATTAATGAAAATGTCATTGACCGGATTGAGGATTATATTGTGCAGATTGAAATCCCTGTCTCCGAATGAGTCCGGCTGTTTTACATTAAGGCTGCCGCTTCTTTCATCAGGCACCCTGTCAGCCTCACCACACACTTTTCATCCACCACATGACAGCAAGGCGCATCAGGAAAGTTCCTTTGCCACTGATCGGAAAAATTCCACATGCTTCAGCTCATATCCTAAAACTGAATGAACTGATCATGACACAGACGAAATCCATAGATTCTTTACAGAGAATCATCGAAGAGCTGCGTCAGGAGTTAAACAACAAGCAGGCGGAAGTGGATTACCTGAAGGCAAAACTGTTTGGCTCATCCAGTGAGAAATGCAAAAGTCCCTTTCCCGGACAGATGAATCTTTTCGAGGAGATGCCGGATGAGAGGATGCCCGGGATCATAGAGCCGGAAACCATAAACGTTTCCGCCCACAACGGGAACGAAAGCCCAAAGCCTCTTATGAGGAGATGTTTGACAGTCTTCCGCGCAGGGAAGTTATGCTCAATACCCTGACGGATGAGGATAAGAACTGTCCTGTCTGCGGGACACATATGATTCCCATCGGAACAGAGACTGCCCGCACGGAGCTTGTTTTCCACCCTGCATATCTGGAACGCGTGGATTACATGGCGACTACTTATGAATGCCCTTCCTGTAAAGATTCCCTGGAACCGCAGTTCGTAAAAGATGAAGGGGCAGCGCCGCTGGTTCCCCACAGTTATGTTTCTTCCAGTCTGGCTGCCCATGTCATGTATGGGAAGTTTATTAATGCCTTACCCTACTACCAGCAGGAAAAAGATTTTGAAAACCAGTTTGGCGCTACGATCGGGCGCGGCACCATGGCGCACTGGACAATCTATTGTGCGGAAAACTATTTTCGGCCAATGATCGATTACTTTCACCGCCTTGTTTCCGGAAGAAAGTTTGTCGCCGCCGATGAGACACCCATTCAGGTATTGAAGGAAGCGGACAGATGTAACGCGGCACTTTATAGTAGACGGAAAAAGCATTTTATATTCGACAGCATTA
>CAJULA010000033.1 GCA_910587155.1 uncultured Lachnospiraceae bacterium | reverse complement strand
GCAGAACACCAGCCTTCCAAGCTGGATATGTGGGTTCGATTCCCATCACCCGCTTCTTTGGAGTTTTTATTTCCGCGGGCAATGAGACAAATGCCGTGCCTGCACGGGTATTTGACGAATGTCGCGAGATCCTTGTTTAACTTCTGTTTTACGATGTGTCTGGCCGGATTCTGCGATGGTAATCGTCGGCCTCCGGGGTATGGAGTTTTCTGTCTGTCATATCTACGCTGTCATATCTGCAATATCTGCATGTTCCCCCTCTGTCTGCTTCCCGTTCCGGATGTCTGTATGTCTCCCGGCCATGATGATATAAAATAATTTTTACCGTGAACCTGTGTGAAAGTGAAAAACAAACGGAAGACTCATATAAGGAGCGGGATTAATGGAAAGTGGGATTTTAAATATGATTGCCAAATATATGATTGCCGACAGGCTGGAGGATTTTGTTTCTTCGGATGCACAATATCAGGGTATGCAGGATGAGGTAGCACAGTTGGATGCGCAGGTAGCGCAGCTCAAGCTGACGAGGGAGGACAGGCTTATGATTGACAGGCTGCTTTGTGCCAACAATGCCAGCAATGCCCGTTACAGTGAACTGGCATATATGCAAGGATTTCGTGACTGTGCAGCCCTGATGAAAGAGATCGGTTCATAGCGGGATAGACTCATATCCATGACTTTTGCAAATGTGGAAAAAAGTCTGAAATCCTGATTGACAAGACAGCATTGTTATGATAATATAAAAGCCGTGCCGGACAGGCAATATTTTCCGGGACAGTACGTGTTCGTAGCTCAGCTGGATAGAGCAACGGCCTTCTAAGCCGTGGGTCGGGGGTTCGAATCCCTTCGAGCACGTTGTAAGGATTTTTGTTTTCGGACAGGAATCTTTTTATGGTGGGTATAGCGCAGTTGGTTAGCGCGCCAGATTGTGGCTCTGGAGGCCAAGGGTTCGAATCCCTTTATCCACCCTCTTACAGGAGTGTATCGTCGTAATGGGCTATCGCCAAGCGGTAAGGCACAGGACTTTGACTCCTGCATTCGCTGGTTCGAATCCAGCTAGCCCAGCTTTTATTTTTTTATGGGACACTAGCTCAGGTGGTAGAGCACTTGACTTTTAATCAAGTTGTCGGGGGTTCGAGCCCCCCGTGTCTCATCAGGAAAACACTTGATAACCTGGTTCAACAGGGAGATTTGAGTGTTTTTTCTTTTGCAGATCATCACGTATTTGTGTATGTCTTTGTTTCCCGGAGCTAGTGCTCCATCCGGTCAATAATCACACTTTCAGTACCGTCTATTTTGCCATCTGCTGCGTTGTCGTCAGTCAACGATGCCACCGCATCGCCTCCTTCCTCCGTCTTGCAGACTGACAAAATATTCGGCACTGGCAGTGTGATTACTGGCTGGATAGAGCACTAGTCATGATAGCATTTTTATAGCAGGCCAAGTACTTTTTGCATGTGGAAAAAGCCGTGCGTGTTCAGTGACAGCCGGCAGGCAGTAGAAGGAAAAAGGAAGGGTGTTTATGGAAGGCCGTCAGAAATATTTTGATGAAGCACTGTCGGATTTTGTACACGATGCGGCCAGCGGAGGCGCGATACGGCATCTTGTCGATCTGGGATATTCCCTTACGCAGATTATGCAGGCCCTTTCTTATCCCACGCCCCGGGAACGCGTACAGAAAACAGTATATCGGTATATGTTGGAATCAGGAATGCTGCTGAAGATGCTGCCGGGCCTGGAGGAGGGCGTGTTTACTTTAGTCAGTCTGCAGGCCCGGGACCGGGGGCGGCTTTTTTTATATCTGCAGGAAAAGATTAACCAAAACGGAAGAGAAAATGTCTATCTGTCCTGTCCCTTCGGGATCATGCAGGAGGAGAACAGTGGGAAAGCTGCCAAGGAACTTATGCGGAGCCGCCTGTCCTGTCTGAATAAAAGGGAACAGGACTATATTCTGGGGATTCCCTGGGAGAACAGTGTGATGTACCACAGGCTCAATGACAGGATGCGTGAAATCGGATGGAAGCTGATCGAACAACCGGAGTTGGGATGCTGCTATTTTTTCCTGAAGACTAAAGAAATGGTCACGGTAAAGAGAGAATCCTGATAAAGGCAGCAGTAGCCGGGAGGGGCAGTATATGAGAAAAAAGAAGCAGCAGGGCGGCTGCGAAAGCTGTCTGTATTATGAATATGATGAAGTATATGAATGCTATACCTGCCAGATGGATCTGGATGAGGATGAGATGGCGCATTTTCTGCTGGAACGTCATTTTGCCTGTCCATATTACCGGTATGGGGATGAATATACGATTGTGCGTAAACAGATCTGAGAGCCGGGCCGCCGAAGGGGAAGGACAGCCGGAGGGGGGCTTTCTGATGTTTGTAATACAGGAGAGAAAGCGGAGGTAAGAGATGGAAACAACAGAAAACAAAATGGGCATTGTACCAGTGAACCGGCTGTTGATCAGTATGTCGCTGCCGATGATGATTTCTATGCTTGTGCAGGCCTTATATAATGTCGTGGATAGTGTCTTCGTGGCACGGGTCAGTGAAAGTGCCCTGACAGCCGTATCTCTGGCATTTCCGGTGCAGAATCTGATGATTGCAGTGGCGGTGGGTACCGGCGTGGGTGTCAATGCGCTGCTTTCCAAATCCCTGGGGGAAAAGAATTTTGAAAAAGTCAACCGGACTGCCAGCAATGCGGTATTTCTGGCGGGTGTGAGTTATCTGATCATGCTGCTTCTGGGTATTTTCGGGGTGGATATTTTTTATCAAAGTCAGACTGCCGATCCGCAGATTATCGGTTATGGCGTTGCCTATACAAGGATATGCTGCTGCTGTTCTTTCGGTGTTTTTCTGCAAGTAACGATGGAAAGGCTGCTGCAGTCAACCGGCAGGACTTTCTATACCATGATTATTCAGGGGACAGGAGCCATTATCAATATTATTCTGGATCCGATCTTGATTTTCGGGCTGTTTGGTTTTCCACGGATGGAAGCGGCAGGGGCAGCGGCGGCTACGGTGGCGGGTCAGATCGCGGCGTCTGTTCTTGCGGTCATTCTGAACCAGAAGGTAAACAGAGAAGTGCGCCTGCAGAGCAAGGGATTCAGGCCGGATGCGGTGACGATCGGACAGATCTATAAGGTGGGAGTGCCTTCCATTATCATGCAGTCCATTGCTTCTGTCATGACCTATGGGATGAATCTGATCCTGATGGCCTTTACGCCCACGGCCACGGCTGTGTTCGGCGTTTATTTCAAGCTGCAGAGTTTTGTATTTATGCCGGTGTTCGGCCTGAATAATGGTATGATCCCGATTATTGCCTATAATTACGGGGCCAACAACAGAGAAAGGGTAGTGCAGACGATCCGCTACAGTGTGATCTATGCCATGGCCATCATGGCAGTGGGAACACTGATCTTTCATGTGTTTCCCGCCGATCTGCTGCGGATGTTCAAAGCTTCCGACGTTATGCTGCAGCTTGGCACCCCGGCACTGCGTATTATCAGCGTCAGTTTTGTGATTGCCGGTTATTGTATTGTCTGCGGCAGCGTGTTTCAGGCACTGGGAAACGGGATGTACAGTCTGATGGTATCCATCGCCAGACAGCTTTTTGTTCTGCTGCCCGTGGCGTATCTGCTGGCCGGCCTGGGAAATGTCAATTATGTGTGGTGGGCCTTTCCCATTGCGGAAGTCGCGTCACTGGTGATGTCGACGATCTTTCTGATCTGCATTTATAAGAAGATCATCGCGGGACTGGGAACGGCTAAGACCGCCTGATCTGTATGTCCGGTCAGCGGGAATGATTTGCGGCGGCCAGAGGATGGTCTTGACAAAAAAGCAGACAATTATATATAATTGAGAAAATGCAGCAGAAGGGCCGCTGTAATGTAAAAGGGGTCTTTCTGCCGCACTGATAAGCGGATATGGCGGAATTGGCAGACGCGCCAGATTTAGGTTCTGGTGGGAGACCGTGCAGGTTCAAGTCCTGTTATCCGCATTGAGATTTTTTGATTTTTCATGTTACGAGCATATTTGTGATACGGATGATCGGATTCCCGTAATTGCGTCCAGGGGCGGCATAAGCCGGTTTAGCTGATCCTCAGCGTAAAGGGTTCCCCGATCTGCCGGTAGTCATCACTCATTTGCCCGCTTTCATCTGGCAATTCCAGAATGTACAAGGTAAATATGACTGTGTCGGCGGTTTCACTGATTCTTCCGTCATACAGAATTTCCTGATTCTGCATATAGCCTTCACCGGTCTTGCCATCAAATGTCTTTGTGTCAAATTCAACCTGATGTCCGTCGCAATCCTGAGCCGACAGCATCAGAATCTGGTTGGAGGTTCCTTTTATGGTATATGAAATCCTCTGTTCCAGTTCATTCAAAGTAAGTTCTTCCAATGTCACGGTAATCCCATCAGCAACGGGGAAGTCTTTATGGATGGGGATTCGTTTCGTATCTGCCAATAAGTCTGACGCATCTGCCGTAAATTCAAAATCCCACTTTCCCCTGATACTGTCTCCATTGTCCAGGCCCAGGCTGCGGAATCTGATCTGATACGTATTTTCCTGTGACATGTTGATGTCTGCGATCTCATAGGAGATATCCACTCCCAGGACAGTGTGTTTTTCATCAAGGAACAGGCTGCCGCCGGTAGAGGCACCTCTCACTGCTTTTCCGTTAATGTAGAGGGTTGCCTGTGGTATAGAGAGAATTTCACCCATGGACAGACCATCCTCTCTGCTTACGGTGTAATTGATCACCAGTTTGTCTCCGGTCGCCACGACCTCCTGCAATGTGAACAGATAGCCGTTGTCAGCGATGGTTGTATGGATCACTTCCCGGTATTTTTCCAGAGAACTCGAAAGGCCCAGTGCACTGCTGATGCTCCAGCGGATATGTTCAATGGCGGCATGAGCGTCTCCGCTGAAAAGTGCCGCACTGAGCAGGAGTGCTGCCAGACAGGCGGCTGCATACCGGGGATATGCTCTCAGGGAATGATTTTTTGACCTTTTTCTAAACTGCCTGCGATAATGCGCCACTTCTGCCGAACTAAGCTGCCATGCATGACTGCAGGCTTTGACTTCCGCTTCCATATTCATATCATTTGCAAATTCATATGCCTTTTTGTTCATGACTTCCATCCTTTCCGCCCTTTTATGCTGTCGCGTATTTTTTGTTTTCCACGAGAAAGCCTGACATAGACATTGTTTCTGGTGAGTCCCATGGCATGTCCTGCTTCCGCTGGCTCCTGCGCTTCCAGAAAAATCCTCTGAAACAGTTCCCTGTCTTTGGGCAACAGGCAGTTTAACAATTCTTCTGTTTCCTTCGAGAGTCTTTCGCCAGTCAGCGATGAGAGAGCGTCATCCTCGCAGGAAAGTGTCATTTCTTTCAGAGAGAACCTGACATGTTCCCGCTGCATTTTTCGCAGGGTGTCAATGGCTTCCAGACGGGCGACGCCGGCCGCCCAGTTTACAAAACTTCCTCTGGTTTCATCGAAACTGCCGATATTCTGCCAGATTCCCAGAAAAATATCATTCATACATTCGTCCATACGGTCTGGTGCCGAAGACAGGTGTTTTCTTACGATGGATCGCAGAAGGCCTCCATAATTTTCCATGACATATACAATCCCTTCTTCCCGGCGCTGACGGATCAGAGAGATAAAATTTTCTTCCGTAACTTTCATAAGCATTTGTCTCCTTTCCCCTTATATTCCGTTTCCGACAGCCGGAATCTTACAAGACGAAAAATTTTTTGCTGCTGATGGCAGGTACGGCACCTGATTCCCTGCTCGCGGGAATTCCATTTATTTTAGCCTGTCAGTAATGGCTTGACAAGAGTATGAATTCGGATTATACTGGCCATCATAAGTATGAATTCGGACTATAGAACAGGAAGAAAGGGAGAGAAAAGAAGACCACTATGGAATGGGAGCAGGGAAGGCAATTAAAGGAGTTTAACAGTATTTACAGGGAATTTGACCGTATCTATCATGAGATTGCCCGACATCTGGGGATGTCAGACAGTGCATTTCTGGTTTTTTATGCCATTATGGAACTGGGAGACGGGTGTCTGCAGAAAGAGATTGCCATGTCTTATTCCACCAGTAAGCAGACGATCAATTCTGCGGTGAGAAATCTGGAAGCTGCGGGTTATCTGTGCCTGCGCAGAGGCAAGCGCAGAGACATGCATATTTACCTGACCGAGGCAGGAGCGAAGATGGCGAGGGAGAAGATCGGGCCGGTATTGGAACTGGAAAACAGTATTTTCCAGGAGATGACGCTGGAAGAGGGCAATCAGCTTCTTGGGCTGACGCGCAGATATGTGACAATATTGAGGGATAAGGCAAACCGTTTTTACGGACTGTCAGACACTTCTTCCGGCAGGCCGGAAGAAGGATAATATGGCCGCGTTGTGCTGAAATTGCGCAAAGAGGAGGTGCAGAGAGATGAGAATACAATGATCAGATCACTTTACGTATCGGAGACTGCTGCGTTTTGTCGCATCTCCGATTCTGATGATGGTCTGTACTTCATTATATGGGATTGTAGACGGGTTTTTTGTGTCAAATTATGTGGGAAAGACGCCTTTTGCCGCAGTGAATCTGATCATGCCGCTGCTGATGGGACTTGGCAGTATCGGTTTTATGATCGGTACGGGCGGCAGTGCCATCGTATCCCTGAAGCTGGGGGAAGGCAGGAAAGAGCTGGCGAACGCGTATTTTTCGATGTTGATTTACGGGGCGGCAGCCTTCAGTGTGCCGCTTTCCGTCGTATGCTTTATTTTTACACCGTCCCTGGCATCCATGCTGGGTGCGGAAGGGGAACTGCTGCGATACTGTATTATATATGGAAGGATCCTGTTTGCCGCGGAACCGTTTTTTATCCTGCAGAATATTTTTCAGAACTTTTTTGTTGCCGCGGAGAAACCGGCACTCAGCCTGAAAGTTTCCGTTGCGGCCGGTCTGACTAATATGTTTCTTGATTTTCTGTTTATTGCCGTTTTTGACTGGGGGATAGCAGGAGCTGCTGCCGCTACGGCTCTTGGGCAGGCTGTAGGTTCTGTTGTGCCCATTGTGTATTTTGCGGGGAAGAATGACAGCCTTCTCGGGCTGACAAAGGTCCGGTTTGAGAAAAGGATCGCATTTCGGGCCTGCGCCAACGGCTCTTCTGAGATGGTGTCAAACCTTTCCATGTCGCTGGTGAGTATCTTGTATAATTTCCAGCTGATGCGGTTCGCGGGAGAGGATGGTATTGCCGCCTATGGCATTATCATGTATGTCAATTTTATTTTCCAGGCTATTTTCTTTGGGTATGCCATCGGCGCGGGTCCTGTTGTCAGTTATCACTATGGAGCCGGCAACAGAGCGGAACTGCAGAATCTGTTTCGGAAAAGTCTTGTACTGATGGGAACTTCCGGTATGGTCATGCTGCTGACGGCGGAAGGATTCAATATGCCGCTTGTCATGCTGTTTGCCGGGTATGATCCCGGACTTTTTTCCCTGACAAGTCGCGGTTTTGCACTGTATGCGGCGGCCTTTCTGATGATGGGGGGGGTAATATCTGGAGTTCCGCTTTTTTTACCGCACTGAACAATGGAGTGGTTTCTGCCATTCTCTCCTTTCTGAGAACCTTTCTGTTTCAGACAGCCGCTGTATTCCTGCTGCCTTTGCTCTTGGGAATTGACGGTATCTGGATGGCGGTTGTGGCGGCGGAGGCGACTGCGCTGGCAGTGACGGTGTTCTTCTTTGTGAAAGAGAGAAAGCGGTATGATTATTTTTAGGGAAACGCTGATTTAATCAGCACTTCCTTAGAAGGGCGTGACTGCCACGTCCGCTGTTGACGCTGTTGTGGTTCGATGTTAGAATAAAACTGATGGAAGGTTATGGATGGCCGCAGCAGGTATTGTGGGCGCCGGATATAGGGAAACGCTGATTAAAGCGTTTCCCGCGCCGGATTTGCGCTGCGAAGCAGCATTTTCCTTTGCAAATCCGTGCGCATCCGCCGGAGGCTCTAAGGAAGTGCTGATTTAATCAGCGCTTCCTTAGGAAGGCGTATAGACACAGGGATTCTGCGGGATACTATAGCTGACCAGAAAGCGGTAAATAATAATCAATAAGGATGACGGCTCCGACAGCGTGTGTGAAAGGGAATGTTTCAGACAGGCTGAGGGATGTGCGGGGCGGTATCAGGGAAAGTGGGTGGCAAAAATGGCAAAGAGAATGTTGGACGGTTATGCATCGGATTTTGCAAAGTTTACAAGAAAGGATTTGCTGGAATCCATTACAAAGAGCGAAGGCAGGGTGATCGTCTGTGAGACGATAGGCACGATCCGCCCTATGCTGGGAGATGTGACAAACGCGGAATTTGCGGCGGCGATGGGAGCGGATATTCTGTTGCTGAATGTGTTTGATGTAAAAAATCCGGTGATTGAGGGACTGCCGAAGGAAGCGCCTTTTGATGTGGTGCGGACACTGAAGCGGCTGACCGGGCGTCCGATCGGCATCAATCTGGAGCCGGTGGAAGAGGACGGGACGGATGAGACAGATCCGCTCTGGCAGATGGCGGATGGAAGGAAGGCCACACTGGAGAATGCCCAGCGTGCCTGCGGCATGGGAGTGGATATGATACTGCTGACGGGTAATCCGGGCATGGGTGTCAGCAACGAAGCCATCGAGCGTACACTGAAACTGTATAAAGAGAACCTGGGTGACAAGATTGTGCTGGCGGCAGGCAAAATGCATGCGGCAGGAATTCTCAAAGAGGCGGCGGAAAATATCATTACCAAAGAAGACGTGCGCAGATTCCGGGAGGCGGGAGCGGATATCCTGCTCTTTCCGGCGCCGGGGACCGTACCGGGCATTACTACGGAATATGTCAGGGAGCTGGTATCCTATGCGCACAGTCTGGGCGCACTGACGATCACGGCCATCGGTACGTCCCAGGAAGGAGCGGATACGGACACGATGCGTCAGATCGCCATGATGTGTAAGATGACGGGAACGGATATCCACCATCTGGGAGATGCGGGATACGCAGGCATGGCATTGCCGGAAAATATACAGGCTTATTCCGTTGCCATCCGCGGTGTAAGACATACTTATCACAGAATGGCGGCTTCCATCCTGCGCTGACGGGAAGGTTATTTTTCGCACCGGTGCCATGCGCCTGCTGCGTTTTGCCCTAATTTTTGGATGCATGCCCTTGTATTGCCTTTTTTTTTCTGCTATAATCTTGAATGGATGCAGTGACAAAGGTCATGCATGAAATGAAAATATTGTCTATACAGCAAAAGGAGAAAGAATCATGAAGGGAAATATTGTAGTTGGACAGTCCGGCGGGCCTACCGCAGTTATCAACTCTTCCGTTGCAGGCGTATATGTGGCAGCGAAGCAGCTTGGTGTAAAGAAAGTATACGGTATGGTGCACGGTATTCAGGGATTTCTGGCGGACAATCTGTGTGATCTGGACGAATATCTGGATAATGAGACAGGTGTGGAACTGTTAAAGAGGACGCCTTCCGCATTTCTTGGTTCCTGCAGATTTAAAATGCCCAAGATCGAAGGAAACGAAGAAGTATATGAGAAAGTATTCGAGATCATGGAGAAGCATGATATTGAGTGCCTGTTTTATGCAGGCGGCAACGATTCCATGGATACGGTAAAAATGCTGTCCGATTATGCGGCTGCTCATAATAAACCGCAGCGTTTCATGGGCGTGCCCAAGACGATTGACAATGACCTTCCGATCACGGACCACTGCCCGGGGTATGGCTCCGCAGCAAAATACATTGCGACATCCCTGAAAGAAGTGATTCGCGACAATTCTTCTTTTGGCGTTGAGAAACCTACCATACTGATCGCGGAGATCATGGGCCGCAATGCCGGCTGGCTGGCAGCGGCAGCGGCACTGGCCAAAGACGTGGACTGTGAAGGCGTGGATGCCGTTTACCTGCCGGAGAGAACCTTTGATATGGATGCCTTCATGGCTAAGGTAAAAGATCTTGCGGAGAGGAAATCTTCCGTTGTGATTGCTGTTTCCGAAGGAATTAAGCTGTCAGACGGCCGCTATGTATGTGAGCTTGCCAGCGAGGGAGACGTGGCAGTCGATGCATTCGGACATAAGCAGATGTCCGGTACGGCTGCTTATCTGGCACAGGCAGTTGCGGCTGAGACCGGCCTGAAGACAAGAGCCATTGAATTTTCCACTCTGCAGCGCGCGGCGACACATCTGGCATCTCTGACAGATATTAATGAGGCATTCCAGGTGGGACATGATGCGGTGATTGCTGCTGAAGAAGGCAAGACCGGTATGATGATTACTCTTGATCGGAATGGCAACGATCCTTATCAGTGTGGTACGAGCGTCTATGACATTCATGCCATTGCCAATGTGGAGAGAACCGTTCCCGATGAATGGATCACGGAAGACGGCTGCGGCCTGAATGAAGGCTATGAGAAATACGCAAGACCGCTTATTATGGGTGAGCTGCAGCCTCTGTTCGTAAATGGAACACCGAGACATCTGGTACGTAAATAAATTCAGTCATAACAGGAGGGGATGATCCGGGGATCATCCTCTCTTTTTGACGTATGGGAAAATTTCCGGGAAGAAGAAAATATGGTTTCGATCAAAGATGTGGCCAGGCAGGCAGGTGTGGCGATTTCCACCGTTTCCAAGGTACTGAATCATTATCCGAATGTGAGCGGGGAAACAAGAGAAAAAGTAAACAGAGCAATACAGGAACTGGATTTTGTCCCCAATGCGATGGCCTCGGCGCTCTCTTCCAAGCAGGCGGGACGGGTGGCGCTTCTGCTGGATCTGAATATGCGGGTACAGGCCATAGACGAGATTAATATGCAGTATATCTCCGGTGCCATCAACAGGGCGATGGAACTGAATCTGGATGTGATTACCGTATTTTTTTCCATGATAAAGGAAAAAAGCCCGGAAGAAATGATCCGGTATTTTCAGTCCCAGAGCATTGCGGGCATTATCATTTATGGTCTGTCCAGGAAGGAGCGGGCGCTGCATGAACTGATCGCTTCCGGCTGCTTTAAGATAGTAGTGATCGACGCGCCTATTGTCGGTGAAAATACCTCTTCCCTCTGGATCGACCAGCGGCGTGCCCAGTATGATGTGGCGAGAAAGACGACAGAGGAAAACGACGGGAAGCGCCTCTTTTATATTGCCGGCAAGAAAGATCAGTATGTGACCCAGGAACGTCTGCGCGGTATCCGGCATTTGAAAGAGGAGATGGGTCTGAGCGTGTATGTACGGTATGGAAATTTTTCGGAGCTGCAGGCCAGAAATCTTACCTTTCGCTATGGTCACAACTGGGATATTATCGTATGTGCTTCGGATATTATGGCCATCGGAGCCATGAAGGCATTGACGGAGATGGATATTTTCCGTCCGGTGTGCGGTTTTGACGGCATTATGCTGATGGGCTATGCGGGCAAACAGATGTATACGGTACGGCAGAACTTTGCCCGTATCTCCGCGGAGGCTGTGACGGAGTTAAACCGCCTGCTGGAGGGCGGAGAGGGGCAGAACATGAGGATGGACTATGAAATTGTACGGATGCAGTATCTGGATATTATCTGCTGACGCCTTTCTGTTTGCCACTTGCGGAAAACGTTTTCCTGTGATATACTCAGGGTGATTCAGGAAGAAAACGTTTTCCGCATGCTCCTGCCGGCCGGAGAGAGATACAGACGTATTTCCCTTTGCAAATCCGGCGGATGGAAATAAACGGAGCAGAAACGTGTATACTGATAGAGACAGCCAAATAGGACGATAAAAAATAAAACAGCATCAGCTGTTCGGGATGATGCGGAACTGGAAAACAGCATCAGCCCGCCCATGCTGGATCAATGAGAGGACGCGAGGGCGGCCTCGCATTTGATCCGGGGCAGAAGCATGGGGAGGGATGATGCGGAACTGGAATAGGAGGTCACACAAAATGCCTATGGAACGTGAAATGAAACAGGAGGTCATTCAGATGAATCTGGAAGAGACACTTTCCGGGATTGTGCAGGAGATGTACGGCAGGACGATACGGGAAGCAGATCATACACAGCTTTATTATGCGCTTCTTAGTCTCTGTAAAAATATTCTCAGAACGACACCGGAGATTTCGGGGGAAAAGAAGGTTTATTATATTTCGGCAGAATTTCTGATCGGAAAGCTGTTGGTGGGGAATCTGATCAATCTGGGTATTTATAATAAGCTGAAAGAGATTCTTGAAGCAAACGGAAAAGAGCTTGCCCTGATCGAAGAGGCAGAGCCGGAACCCTCTCTGGGAAACGGCGGCCTGGGCCGTCTGGCAGCATGCTTTCTGGACTCCATCGCTTCCCTTGGGCTGCCGGGGGAAGGGATTGGCCTGAACTATCATTTTGGTCTGTTTAAACAGGTGTTCCGGGATAAACTGCAGACCGCAGAGCCCAATGCGTGGATAGAAAAGAACTCCTGGCTGAACCGGACTGACCAGACATTTACGGTGTCTTTCGGCAAACGGAAGGTGACTTCCAGACTGTATGATATTGACGTGGTCGGGTATGAAAACGGAATCAATAAGCTGCGTCTGTTTGATCTGGAATCCGTGGATGAGACGTTGGTAGAAGAGGGGATCACTTTTGACAAAGAAGAGATTGAAAAAAATCTGACATTATTCCTCTACCCTGATGATTCCGACAAAGCAGGCAATCTGCTGCGCATTTATCAGCAGTATTTTATGGTCAGCAATGCAGCGCAGCTTATTTTGTATGAAATGAAGGAAAAGCAGTATGATCTGCGCAGGATGGATGAGCATGCCGTCATTCAGATCAATGATACGCATCCTACCATGATTATTCCGGAGCTGATCCGTATCCTTGTGGAAGACAAGGCGTTTACCATGGATGAGGCCATTGCGGTGGTCAGCCGTACCTGCGCGTATACCAATCACACGATACTGGCGGAGGCACTGGAAAAATGGCCGCTGGCGTATCTGGAAAAGGCGGTTCCTCAGCTTGTGCCTATTATTCTGGAATTGGATAAACGGGTGGCGGCAAAATATAAGGAGGAAAAGGTACAGATCATTGATAAGGATAAAAAAGTCCATATGGCGCATATTGACATTCACTATGGCTTCAGTGTGAACGGTGTGGCGGCCATCCATACGGATATTCTGAAAAATACGGAGCTGAAAGCCTTTTATGACATTTATCCTGAGAAATTTAATAATAAAACAAACGGCATTACTTTCCGCAGATGGCTGCTTTCCTGCAACAGAGAACTGACCGCCTTACTGGATGATCTGATCGGGGAAGGCTACAGAAAAGATGCGACACAGCTTGAGAAGCTGCTGGCATATAAAGATGATGAGGATGTGCTGCATCGTCTGGAAAGTATAAAACGGCAGAAAAAAGAGGCTCTGGCTGCCTATGTGGCAGAGAAGGAAGGGGTAAATTTAAACCCCGATTCTGTCTTTGATATTCAGATCAAGAGACTCCATGAATATAAACGCCAGCAGATGAATGCCCTCTATATCATTCATAAATATCTGGAGATTAAGAAAGGGAAAAAGCCGGTGACACCGCTCACCTTTATTTTCGGCGCAAAAGCAGCGCCGGCATATGTCATTGCCCAGGATATCATTCACCTGCTCCTTGTTCTGCAGGATATTGTGGACAATGATCCGGATGTGAGTCCTTATATGAAGGTCGTTATGGTCGAAAATTATAATGTAAGCTATGCGGAAAAACTGATTCCGGCCTGCGATATTTCCGAGCAGATATCCCTTGCCTCCAAAGAGGCGTCCGGAACCGGAAATATGAAATTCATGTTAAACGGCGCAGTCACACTGGGAACGGACGACGGTGCCAATGTGGAAATTCACGAACTCGTAGGGGATGACAATATCTATATTTTCGGAGAAGACTCTGATACGGTAATTGAGCATTACCATGAGGAAGACTATGTATCCAAAGAGTATTATAAAAAGAGTCCGGTTATCAAAGAAGCGGTGGATTTCATCGTAGGGAAACAGGCGCTTGCATCCGGACATAAAGAGAACCTGCAGCGCCTTTATAAAGAACTGCTGGAAAAAGACTGGTTTATGACTCTGCTGGATCTGGAAGATTATATCCGTGTCAAGGATCAGGCATTTGCGGATTACGAGAACCGGACGAAATGGAAACGTAAGATGCTTGTCAATATCGCAAAAGCAGGTTTCTTTTCTTCTGACAGGACTATCGCTGAGTATAACCGGGATATCTGGAAGCTGGAAAAAGGGTGTTAAGAAATTTTCAAAAGTCGTCCCTGCTGGTGCAGGGGCGGCTTTTACGTGTCCGTACGCGCAATCCTACAACTGGGTGGAGCATGATCCGGAAGAAATATACGCAAATACGATACAGGCAGTAAAAAATCTGGTGGAAAAATCGGGCATCGACAAGTCACAACTGGCGGTGCTCGGCATCAGCAATCAGAGAGAGACGGCGGTATGCTGGGAAAAGGGGAGCGGCAGGCCGGTGTACAATGCCATTGTCTGGCAATGCGCCCGCGGCGCGGCGATCTGCGCACAGATTGAGGCACAGGGCGGGGCAGCGATGATCAGAGAGCATACGGGGCTGCAGCTGTCGCCCTATTTTACCGCGGCCAAACTGGCATGGATTTTTCAGAATGTGGACGGTGTGAAAGAAAAGGCAGAGGCGGGGGAAATCGCCTGCGGCACCATGGACAGCTTTCTTGTGTATCGGCTTAACGGCGGAAGACATTTTCAGACAGATTATTCCAATGCTTCCAGGACACAGCTCTTTAATATCAGAACGTTGGCATGGGATCAGGAAATACTGGATATATTCGGCATCCATCCCTCCTGTATGGCCCAGGTGACAGATTCGAACGGGTATTATGGAGAGACGGATTTTGAGGGCTTTCTCGATCATCCCATTCCCATTCGGGGCGTACTTGTGGATTCCCACGGCGCGCTCTTTGGTCAGGGATGCCTGCAAAAAGGCATGGTGAAAGCGACTTACGGAACCGGCTCCTCCATTATGATGAATACGGGAGAGACGGCAGTGTTTACCGACCTTGGTATTGTGACATCTCTTGCCTGGTCCATGGACGGGAAAGTAAATTATGTGCTGGAGGGCAACATCAATTATACAGGCGCGGTTATCACATGGCTGAAGGATGAGGTCGGGCTGATTGCCTCGGCCGCTGAGAGTGAGAGACTGGCCGCAGCGGCAAAGCCCGGCGATCAGACGTATCTTGTGCCGGCTTTTTCCGGTCTGGGGGGCGCCTTACTGGGACAGCGGGGCCAAAGCCGTGATCTGCGGCATCACCAGGACGACCGGCAAAGCGGAGATCGTGCGTGCGGCGCTGGAGAGTATCGCTTACCAGATTACGGATATTGTCAGCGTAATGGAGAAGGCATCCGGGATGCGGATCGAAGAACTGCGTGTGGACGGCGGACCCACAAAGAACGGATATCTGATGCAGTTTCAGAGTGATCAGCTCGGTATTCCGGTACGGATACCGGAATCCGAAGAACTCTCCGGCATCGGCGCGGCATATGCCGCCGGGCTGTCCGCAGGCATATTTGAGAAAAAAATATTTGAGAAAATGCAGAGAACCAGTTATAATTCTAAGATAGAGAGGTGTATCCGCGAACAGCGATATCAGGGATGGAAAGACGCGGTAAAGATGATTATGGCAAAATAGCGGTATCCCGCAGCGGAAGATATTGCGGAAGGAAAATGGCAGCTATGAAAGTAAACATGAAACAGATCAGTGAAATGACAGGAGTGTCCACCGCCACGGTCTCCAATGCGCTGAATTATAAACGGGGTGTGAATGCGGATACTGCGGCGCGGGTATTGAAGGCGGCGCAGGAACTGGGATATTTTGACGAAGCCCGGATCTCAAAGCTGCGGTTTGTCACCTTTAAGAGAAACGGCAGCGTCGTGGAGGATACACCGTTTTTCCCGCTGATGCTGACAGGGATCGAACAGGAATGCCGGGAGAATGGCATGGAACTGGTCATGAGCAGCCTGGATATACGGGAGATGGATTATGAAGATCAGGTCAGGAATCTGTTGAATGACAAGTCCTCGGCCATTATTATGCTGGGCACGGAAATGATGGCCGAGGATACCAGGCTGCTGGAGGGCATTACCAATCCCTTTGTGGTTGTAGATTACTGGAATAGGGAGATGTCATTTAATTCCGTGCAGATTAACAATGAAGACTCTGTTGCCAAAGCGACCGCATATCTGATTGCCAGAGGACATACCCGGATCGGATACCTGCGCGGGGATTTCAGAATTGAACCGTTCAGGGGCAGGGGCCGCGGTTACCGCTCAGCCATGCGCGGCGCCGGGATTCCGATCAGAGAAGAATATACCCTGACACTGGGCACGACCATGGACAGTGCATGCAGCGATATGAAAGCCTGTCTGGAACGCGGCGTCGGGCTGCCGACCGCATTTATCGCTGATAATGATATGATCGCCCTGGGAGCGATGAAGGCGATGACGGAGGGCGGCATCCGTGTACCGGAGGATGTGTCTCTGATCGGCTTTGATGATCTGCCTTTCGCAGCCGTGGCATCCACACCACTGACGACACTATATGTACCCAAGCAGGAAATGGGAAAAATCGCGGCAAGACGGCTGCTCGAAGTCATCCGCGGGGATACGGTCACCACAAAAGTCCATGTGTCAACCACCTTTGTGGAACGGGACAGCGTGCGGACACTCCGGGAGTAGTAAAAGTGGAAGCGGCAGACAGACTGCCTGAAAGGCCGGAGGTTATGATTATGATGTAAAATGCGACAAAGATATGGATAACAAGCTCCGGTAAAACATTGTTCTGTAATAATAATTCGCGTATTCCGGAAAGAATATTGCCGAATATGATGCGGTATATTGAAGCGAACAGTAATATAATGATCGGTAAATGGTATACACAGTTTGGACAGATCAGATATTATTGTTAAGGAAACGCTGATGAAAGCGTTTCCCGCGCCGGAGAAAGAAATTATATGGAATATTATGAAAAACTTCTGTCCAACTGCAATATCAGAGAATAGAACATCTCTTTCAAGGGCTGTATATGCTGCTTTGCCGTATATACAGCCCTTATCATTTAAAATCATCTACATCAACTCTTGAAGCAGATCACATATCATATAATTATGCACTTTGCATAGTTTTACCGGTACCAAATTGTCTGTTATTTACAAGATTTCAAAAAAATAGAAAATCTGTTGCACTGATATGAACAATGTGATACTATAATCATGAAAACGGTAACGTTACCGCTAACGTTACCGTAAACGTTACCGCTAACGTTCTCACACATTGCCACGACATGAATCGTTCCGGTGGGAAATGCACTGGGAGGGCGGCTGCGGAACTAAAAATAAGGAGGAATCATTATGAGAACAAGTAAGAAAGTATTTGCCGTATTATCAGCAGCGATAGTAACGGCAGGCGTACTCGGCGGCTGCGGATCCGGGGATGCAGGAGCAGGCGGCTCTGACGCGGCGGGTGGAGCTGCAGCCGGCGGAGCAGAAGGAAGTGCGGCAGGCAGCGTGTATTATCTGAACTTCAAGCCCGAAGTTGATGCACAGTGGCAGGAACTGGCAGCAGCATACACAGAGGAAACGGGAGTTTCCGTGACTGTCGTAACGGCAGCGTCAGGTACTTATGAACAGACACTGACATCCGAAATCGCAAAGACAGAAGCACCCACTCTGTTCCAGGTAGAGAACCAGTCCCAGCTCGATAACTGGGGACAGTACTGCTATGATCTGTCGGGCAGTTTTATCGCGGAACACTCCACTGCCAACACACTTTCCATGGAAGGTGTTGAAGTGGCGGCCGTACCGTTTGCAATGGAAAGCTATGGCATCATTTATAATGTGGATCTGCTGAATGAATATTGCGCTCTTGAAAACGCAGTGATCTCCAGCCCGGCGGAGATTATTGATTTTGCCAGTCTGAAGGCTGTTGCCGATGACATTCAGGCAAGAAAAGATGAACTGGGTGTGGAAGGTGCTTTCACATCTGCAGGTCTGGACGGCTCTTCCAACTGGAGATTTACGACCCATCTGGCAAATGTACCGATCTACTGGGAGTATACAAAGAAGGGTATTACGACAGCAACAGAGCTGGATGGCACATATGTTGAAAACTATAAGAACCTGATTGATCTTTATTTCACGGATTCGACCTGTGACTCCGCACTTCTCAGCGGTAAGACAGGTGATGATGCCCTGGCAGAATTCTGCGACGGTATGGCGGTATTTTATCAGAATGGTACTTGGGCATGGACGGAAGACAATGATATGAGTTCCATGAACGTAGCATTCCTGCCTCTGTATACAGGGGTTGCGGAAGAAAAAGACAGCATCGGTGTCTGCACCGGCACAGGAAACTTCTGGTGTGTCAATAAGAATTCTACCGAAGAAGATATTCAGGCAACACTTGATTTCCTTGAGTGGGTAGTTTCTTCTGAGACAGGGATCGCAACGATGTCCGGCGCCATGGCATTTAACTGCCCGTTTGATACCTTTGCAGGTGTGGAGCTGGCAAATCCGCTGTTCACCAGTGCAAATTCCTATGAGGAAGCAGGAAAGACTCCCATCTCATGGATCGGTACAGAGAGTATTCCTACCGAGAACTGGAAAGCAAATCTCTCTTCCGCACTGATCGAATATGCACAGGGCACAGGCGACTGGTCCGGCGTGGAAAAAGTATTTACCGAAGATTTCAAAACCGAATGGGAAAACCGATAATAGAAACAGCATCAGCCCGGGCATTGCCGGGGCTGATGCGAAACTGGAATTAAAAAAACAGCATCAGCCCGGATGGTGCCTGAACAGAATCACGAGAACGAACGGGATTCCTGTTCGGGGCAACAGGCAGCAAAAGGGCTGATGCAAAACTGGAATCAGGAGAATGTTTCATGGAAAAAGCGTTAAAAAAGTATTTTCCGGTGTTCGTTCTGCCGACGGCGGCGGCATTTGTCATCGGATTTATCGTACCTTTTATTATGGCGGTCTATCTGAGCTTCTGTTCATTTACAACCGTCAGTGATGCAAAATTTGTGGGGATAAGAAACTATATTGAGGCATTTAAAGATACGACGTTTCTTCATTCCGTGTTATTTTCCGCCCTGTTTACCGTTGTTACGGTCATACTGATCAATGTGCTGGCGTTTACCGTGGCAATGTGTCTGACTAAAAAAATTAAGGGAACCAATATTTTCAGAACGATCTTCTTTATGCCGAACCTGATCGGCGGTATCGTTCTGGGTTACGTATGGCAGCTTCTTTTCAATGGTCTGCTTTCCTACGTCAACCGTACATTGACTTACAGCTCCGTTTACGGATTCTGGGGACTGGTTATTTTGCTCAGCTGGCAGCAGATCGGTTATATGATGATCATTTATATTGCGGGCATTCAGAATATTGCCGGCGATATGCTGGAAGCAGCGGAAGTTGACGGCGCCAACGGCAGCCAGCGGCTTTTCAAGATCATCATTCCCTCCGTTATGCCTTCCATCGTGATCTGTACTTTCTTATCACTGACCAACGGCTTCAAACTGTTTGATCAGAACCTGGCTCTGACGGCAGGGGAACCGTCGAGGAGCACGGAGATGGTGGCATTGAATATTTATAATACTTTCTATGGCAGTACAGCCGCATACAGGGGAGTCGGCCAGGCCAAGGCCGTGGTATTTGCCATTGCGCTGGCGGCCATCGGTGTGATCCAGATGAAAATTACGGCAGGGAAGGGGGATAAATAATATGAGAAGCAAAAAAGAGGGCTATAAAAATGTTTTAACTGTGATATTCAGTGTAATCTCAGTGGCATATGTATTCCCTGTTGTGCTTGTCCTGATCAATTCCCTGAAGAAAAAGACAAGTATCAATCTGAATCCGTTTGCTTTGCCCAATGCGAAATCTTATGTGGGTTTTGACAACTATATAAATGGTATTGAAAAGATTGAATTTTTCAAGTATTTCGGGTATAGTTTATTTATTACCACTGCTTCCGTGCTGGCGATCCTGGTGCTCTGCTCCATGTGCGGCTGGTATGTGACCCGTGTGCAGAATGTGGTGACGAAGTCTCTGAAATTTGCGTTTATTTTTTCCATGGTAGTACCATTTCAGATGCTTATGTTTACGCTGGCAAAGACTGCGGATACCCTGCGTCTGAATACACCGGTCGGAATCATCGTGGTATATCTGGGATTCGGTGCGGGCATGGCGGTGTTTATGTTTTCCAACTTTGCCCAGAGTATGCCGCTGGAAATTGAGGAAGCAGCCAGCATCGACGGCTGCAATCCGCTGCAGATGTATTTCAAAGTGGTATTTCCCATTATGAAACCTACTTTTGTTTCGGTGGGTATCCTGGAGATCATGTGGGTATGGAATGATTACCTGCTTCCCTACCTTGTACTGGATATTAAGAAGTATAAGACGATTCCCATCGTCATCCAGTATCTGAAAGGCGGTTTTGGTTCCGTGGATATGGGGACGATCATGGCATGTATCGTGCTTGCCATCCTTCCTGTTATTATATTCTACATCATATGCCAGAGATATATCATCGAAGGCGTTGTTGCAGGTGCGGTGAAGGGTTGATCCCCGGACTGATGCCGGGCGCAGGGCGGCAGCCGTCAGGAATGGGGTGCACACTGCCCCGGTATCAGTGAGAAGTACGGATCAGTGATCCGTGGCAATATCAAAAATGAAGGGACAGGGTAAGATGAAAAGACAATGTGGTATGCTTTTGCCTGTTTCCAGTCTGCCTTCCAGATATGGTATTGGCGCATTTTCAAAGGAAGCCTATGAATTTGTGGATCTGCTTAGTGAAACAGGTCAGAAGCTGTGGCAGATACTGCCGCTGGGACCTACGGGATACGGAGATTCCCCTTATCAGTCATTCTCCACATTTGCAGGGAATCCCTATTTTATTGATCTGGAACGACTGACAGAGGAAGGGCTTTTGACAGAGGAAGAATGTGGGGCGTATGACTGGGGCGGTGAGACGGATTCGGTTTCTTATGATAAGATATATGAGGGGCGGTTTGCACTGCTGAAAAAAGCCTATGCGAGATATGACTTTGAGGGCGATCAGGGATTTTCGGAGTTTTATGACAAAAACCGATTCTGGCTGAAAGATTATGCCCTGTACATGGCTGTCAAAGATAAGAACAACGGCTTGTGCTGGTCAGACTGGGAAGAGGACATCCGGCTCAGAGAGGAAGACGCAGTCCGTAAATATGAAGCAATGCTTGAAGAGGATATCCGGTTTTACGTTTTTATTCAGTATATGTTCCGCACACAGTGGATGGCACTGAAAAAATATGCCAATGAGAAAGGCATCCGTATCATCGGGGATATTCCGATCTATGTCTCTTTTGACAGTGTGGATGTCTGGGCCGGGCCGGAGCTGTTTCTGCTTGATAAAAACCGGATACCGACAGCCGTTTCGGGGTGTCCTCCTGATGCTTTTTCCGCAGATGGTCAGCTGTGGGGCAATCCGCTTTATGACTGGGCGTATCACAAAAAGAACGGATATACCTGGTGGATTGACAGACTGCGGGCGCAGTTTGAACTGTTTGACATCGTGCGCATTGATCATTTCCGGGGTTTTGATGCCTACTACTCCATTCCCTATGGGGATAAGACTGCCGTGAACGGCCACTGGGAAAAGGGAATCGGGATTGATCTGTTTTTGAACATTAAAAAGCAGCTGGGGGAGGCGCCGATTATCGCGGAAGATCTGGGATATGTGACCGATTCGGTGAAAAAGCTGCTGGAGGATACGGGATATCCGGGAATGAAGGTGTTGCAGTTTGCCTTTGACTCCCGGGAAGAAGGGTGTTATCTGCCTTATAACTATCCGCAGAACTGTGTCGTCTATACCGGAACCCATGACAACGACACCGTGTCCGGCTGGTATGAGAAGCTGCGAAAAGAAGACAAGGAAACGGCAGTGGCCTACCTGAACAATTATCACACGCCGCAGGAGGAAATACACTGGGACTATATATGCTGCGCACTCAGTTCGGTGGCGGATACCTGTATCATTCCGGTACAGGACTATCTGGGGCTTGACAGCAGGGCGCGTATCAATACACCTTCCATTCCGTCAGGCAACTGGAAATGGAGAATGGAAAAGGATGCTTTTTCCGAAGAACTGAAAAAAAAGATCAAAGCGCTGGCCGGAATATATGGAAGATAGCCGGAGCGTGGCGCAATTGTTGACTTTTATGTAAAAAAGTTTATAATGTAGAAAAATGGTATATTTTTGTAACAGATCAGACAGCCTGGCCTGTCTGAACTGTTACTTATATACAATATTGGGAAAGGCATCAGGACATGGATAGCGTAACGATCAAAGATATAGCAAAAAAGTGCGGGGTCAGTGTCAGCACTGTATCCAGGGCGATCAACAATTATCCTGGCATCAGTCAGAGCACAAAGGCCATGATTATGGAGGCTGTCCGTGAGAATCAGTTTATACCAAATAACAGTGCGAGAAATCTCAAGAGGCTGGAGAGCAATTCCATTGTGGTACTGGTGAAGGGGATTAACAATCCGTTTTTCCAGCCCATGATCAGTATTCTGGAAAAGGTGATCCACAGACATAAATATGCATTTATCCTTCAGAGTGTCAATGCCAATGAGGATGAGATAGAGGTGGCGCTGGAAACGATCCTGGAGAAAAAACCAAAGGGAATCATATTCCTGGGAGGATATTTCTACCATACAGAGGAAAAGATCAGACAGTTGAATATACCTTGTGTCATCGGCGCTGTGGGCGGTATGGACCAGAAGAACAGCGCCGTCTTTTCGTCTGTCCATGTGGATGATGTGAAAGAGAGTTACCGGATTGTCGATTATCTCTGCAAGGCCGGACATAAACGGATTGCAATACTTGCCGCTACCAGGGAGGATCTGAGTATCGGCGCGCTGCGTCTGGAGGGATACCGCAAGGCACTTTCTGACAATGGCCTGCCGGTTTTGGAGGAACTGATTTTTTATGCGGAGGCGGATGAGGATGCCTATTGTATGGAACATGGCTATCGGTGTACGGGAAAAGTGCTGGAAAGCGGTGTGGCGTGCACTGCCATTTACGGCATTTCCGATATGGCGGCGATCGGGATATGCAGGGCACTGAAAGAGGCGGGCAAGGAGATACCGGCAGACTACTCCGTGGCGGGATTTGACGGACTGGAGATTGCTTCGTATTATATCCCCACGATCACCACAGTCAGACAGCCGGTTGAGGAGATGGCCAGGGATGTGGCGGATATTCTGTTTGATACGATAGAAAATGAGGGACCGGTTCAGCACCGGATTTTTGAGGGGGAACTGCTGATCAGAGAATCGTCGGGCAGCCCCGTAAAAAGCTGACCCTCTATGCAAAGGGCAGTGAAAGGATGGCAAGATCATGAGACAGAGCGGTATATTAATGGCGGTTTCCAGTATTCCGTCAAAATACGGCATCGGTTCTTTTTCCAGAGAAGCCTATGATTTTGTGGACTTTCTGGAGGCGGCAGGTCAGAAGCTGTGGCAGATACTGCCGCTGGGGCCGACGGGCTACGGAGATTCTCCCTATCAGTCATTTTCCACATTTGCGGGAAATCCCTATTTTATTGATTTGGAAACCCTGGTGGAAGAGGGATATCTGCGTCGTGAGGACTGTGAAGCCTGCGACTTTGGCAGTGACGAAGCGTGTGTGGATTATGGGAAGCTCTATGAGTCACGGTTTGGCCTGCTGCGCAGAGCGTATGAAAACAGTCATATCAAAGAGGATCCCAAGTTTGGGACATTCTGCAGAGAGAACGGATACTGGCTGGATGACTATGCTCTTTATATGGCAATAAAAAATTCATATGGCGGTAAAAGCTGGGTGCAGTGGGAGGAAAAGATCAGAAAGCGGGATGCACAGGAGCTGGATCGGTGCCGGGAGCGCTGTCGGGAGGAGATTTTGTTTTATCAATTTATCCAGTTTCTCTTTGTCAAACAGTGGCGGGCGCTGAAAGAGTATGCCAATGAGAAAGGGATACAGATTATCGGGGATATTCCCATTTATGTGGCGCTGGACAGTGCGGATACCTGGTCACATCCGGAACTGTTCTGCCTGGATGAAAACAGTTTGCCCACGGCGGTGGCAGGATGCCCGCCGGATGCGTTTTCCAGCACCGGGCAGCTCTGGGGGAATCCGCTGTACCGGTGGGAATATCATAAACAGACCGACTATCAGTGGTGGCTGCGCCGGTTGGGATACAGCTATCTTTTGTATGATATTGTGCGCATTGACCATTTTCGGGGATTTGACGAATATTATGCCATCCCCTATGGAGATAAAACGGCGGAAAACGGTCGCTGGGAACCGGGACCGGGATATGAGATATTCCAGAGATTCAAGTCGGAGCTTGGCAGGATAAAAGTGATCGCGGAAGATCTGGGCTATCTGACACCCTCTGTCCGCAGACTTGTGAAAAAGACCGGTTATCCCGGGATGAAGGTATTGCAGTTTGCGTTTGAGTCCGGGCCGGAGAATGATTATCTGCCGCACAACTATACGTCCAACTGTGTGGTTTATACAGGTACACATGACAATGATACTTCGCTGAGCTGGTATGATTCCCTGAAAGTACGGGATAAGAGGTTTTTGCGGCGCTATCTGCATATCAGGAGCGGAAGGGAAGCGGGACGGGCCCTGATCCGTGCCGCCCTGTCCAGTGTGGCTGATATGGCGGTGATTCCCATGCAGGACTATCTGGAGCTGGGAGGGGAGGCACGGATGAATCTGCCCTCCACGCTGGGGACGAACTGGAAGTGGCGGATGAAAAAAGGCGCCTGCACCGAAGCGCTGGCAGAGGAAATCCGTGGACTTGTACAGATATATGGAAGAAGCTGATAAAAAAATGAGAAAAGGGGGAATGACAGGATGAAGTATGCAAGGATAAGGAAACTTAGTGTGGTGATGGCGGCCTGTCTGACGATGCTTACCGTATCGTGCGGCGTGCCGGGCAAAGGAGGAGCAGGAGCGGAAAAGGACGGGGGAGAGCAACGGCAGAGTTTTGCGGAGGCGCATGATGCGTTTCAGACTACGCTGGCCCGGCAGGAGAGTGACGACGATCCCATCCCGGAACCGCCGGAAGGACTTTTTGATCTGGTGAAATATCCTTCCAAAGTCGGCGAGCTGTCAGGCTATGTGTCATGTGATCCGGGAGACGGGCAGAAGCATCCCCTGATCATCTGGGTTGTGGGCGGCTGGGGAAGCGCAATGGGTGATTTCCCATGGACCTATCCCGAGTGGGAGAACGATCAGACGGGTTCCGCTTTCTGGCGGTCAGGCGTGCTGACCATGTATCCTTCTTTCCGGGGCGGAAACGGAAATCCCGGGCATTATGAAACACTGTTCGGAGAAGTGGATGATATCATTTCCGCCTATGAATATGCGGCATCGCTGCCGTATGTCGACCCGGAGCGTATCTATCTGGGCGGTCACAGCACCGGTGGGACGCGGGCGCTGCTGGCATCGGAGTACAGCGACAAATTCCGGGCTGTGTTCTGCTTCGGCGCCGTAGATGATATCAGATATCATAATAACAGTCAGTTTACCTTTGACACCAATAAGGAAGAAGAATATGAGATGCGTTCACCGATCCACTGGCTGGAAGATATCAAAAAACCAACCTTCCTCATTGAGGGCAGCGAGGGTAACGGCACGAATCTGAAACGAATCCAGGAGGCTACGGACAACGAAAACATCCATTGTTATGTGCTGGAAGGTGCGGATCATTTTGCGCCACTGGGGCCGATTACCCCGCTGCTGGCAGAAAAGATCCTGGCTGATACCGGAGCCACGTCTTCGATTACGATCACCCAGGAAGAACTGGAAGCAGCCATGGCAGGTGAACCCGAGGTGCCGCTGCCAGTCATGACAGGGTGCAGCGAAGAAACATCGGGTGTAAGCTTCTCCTATCCGTATCTGTGGGAAATGGAAGAAGTAACAGATGCGAATAATTATGAGGTGGTCTTTTACTCTCCGTATGATGAGTACAATGTGTGGGATATGGCCAATATGTACTTTGACCTGTATGGCGAGTATGAAGGCGGGGATCTGCTGAAGGATATGACAGAGAGTCTGGAGGCGGACGGGCTGACGGTAGAGCAGACCGAGATCGCGGGCCATACTGCCATTGATGCACAGGGACAGCAGATGGATTCAACCGGCGCTGTATTTCACAACCGGTATGTGCTGTTGGAGATTGAGGGCGGTTATGTGAGCTTTGATTTCTTTATTCATGAGGATTTTGGCAGTGATGCGGATGAATTGTTCCAGACGATTATAGACAGCATTACATTTGAACAGGCGGAGCCCGAAGAATGAGCGGACGATAAGCAGAATAAAGAAGCCGGTTTTGCCACAGGTTCTTTCTGAACTTTGGGCAAGCCAATACTGAAAAAGACTGACATCACTTTTTTTGATGCCAGTCTTTTTGCAACTAAGATTGTGAGTTTGAATTTTGCTTTGGTCCCGGATACGCCATCGGAAGCTAAGAAGCAGCGGAATAAGGAGGAAACGAACAATGTATGAATTGGTACAGGTCAGTGAGAAATGTTATTATATAAACTGCCCGGCGAAGATAGGCGTCTATGTGCCAGACGGGGAGAACGTCTATCTGGTTGACAGTGGGAATGATAAGGATGCGGGAAGGAAAGTCAGGCAGATACTGGATAAGAACGAGTGGCATTTAACGGGGATTTTGAACACCCATTCCAATGCAGACCATATCGGCGGGAACAAGTATCTGCAGGGGCAGACGGGATGCAAGGTGTATTCCGGTGGCATAGAGGCGGCTTTTACAAAGCATCCGGTACTGGAGCCGTCCTTCCTTTATGGCGGTTATCCGTGTAAGGATTTGCGGCACAAGTTCCTGATGGCGCAGGAAAGCGATGTGACGGATTTCTCAGATGAAAGTTTCCCGAAGGAGATTGCGGTAATACCCCTGCCGGGGCATTTCTTTGACATGGTGGGGTTTCGCATGCCGGACAATGTGGTGTTCCTTGCGGACTGTATCAGCAGCAGGGGGACACTGGACAAATATGCGGTTTCCTTCATCTATGACGTGGGTGCTTATCTGGAAACGCTGGATATGGTGGAGGGGATGGAGGCGGCCATGTTTGTTCCCGCGCATGCGGAAGCCTCTGCTGATGTGAAGGAACTTGTCCGTTACAACCGGGATAAGGTGCAGAGCATCGCGGAAAGGATATTATCCATTTGTGAAAAACCAATGTGCTTTGAGAGGATTTTGCAGGAAGTGTTCAGAGGCTATGGGCTTATCATGAACTTTGAGCAGTATGTGTTGGTGGGAAGCACGGTGCGTTCCTATCTTTCGTGGCTGAAAGATACCGGGAAAGTGTCGGCTGAATTTCGGGACAGTATGCTGCTCTGGCAGATAATATAGTATCAGTTTTATGAGGGACTGAAAGATTATGGGATAGAGACAGGGGCAAAAATGAAAGCAAAAGTGCTGGCACCTGCGGCGACAAAGGCCCTGTTACAATGCTTGTAATGATGGAAAGCATACAGAACCGTATCATTGCAAATGGCAAAAGGGGCATTGCAACTCTTAAAAAATGACGACTTCCCCTGTACTGTCCTTATCTCTGATACATATACAGTCATTACAGAGGCAATGCTGCATCTGAATATAGAGGCGCTGACAATATTGTCCTCTCTGTTTGTCTGTGACTATAAGGATGTAGATGGGACACAGCTTATCAATGTATCTTCATGCGGAGGCTATACTATTGTGCCTACGGCTGTGACGTACTGTGCGGCGAAGTTTTGTGTCAGCACATTTACGGAGGGGTTGGTATGGGAACTGAAAGAGACAGGGGCGAAAATGAATGCAAAGGTGTTGTCGCCTGCGGCGACAAAGACGGAGTTCGGAATGGTGGCAAACAATGTCAGTGAATACGACTATGATAAATCTTTCGGAACATATCACACAAGCGGGCAGATGGCTTACTACCATATGCGGCGGCTTGCGTTTATGCCGCCTTGTGGGCATTTGTCCCTGTATCGGACGAATGGATAAATAGCATTTGGCATTTTTGCGGAATGGAGGGAAAAGAATTCACGCTGTCAAATCCGCTATTCATGCTATCAGCTGCAAATCCGTGCGCATCCGCCGGAGGCTCTGAGGAAGCGCTGATTTAATCAGCGCTTCCTTAGATAAGAGCTTGCTGGAGATCGCTCCATATGGATGGGATGGAACCGGCAAGGCGGATAAGAGACATGGAACTGAAAAGCTGGGCATACGGTTCCGGCCTGATTTCGTGTATCCGGCAGCAGGAAAAATGAGTTCAGCGTAACAGTGCTGTTACAGGAAAGGAGCAACCATGAATAATATGATCCATGTAAAATACATGACAAGGACGTACAGCAATTTTTTGAAAAACAATGAAGCAAAAGGCGGCAGGACAGAAGGACTGTCTTTTGTGACAGGGTGGCGGAAAAAAGCACAGCTGCAACAGAAACGAAAAAGGCTGGAATTGTTTCAACAAAGGATATGACAGTGGGCAAAAGAGACCGTATATTCCGATTCCGCTCTGGCAAAATCGGGGACTGCGGCAACAGCAAATGCCGCTTATGAAGCAAATTTCGTCATGGCGGATAATGGATTAATCTGATATGAGGCTGTCTGGACTTATAGGAAGATATGGATGCAGCGTATGAGGCGGCGGGCATTTTGAAGTAAGGAAGATCATGCCCGGACTTACCACAAGGGGGCATGGGCGGCCCCGAATGACAGAGGGGCCGCAGGTAAGATTTTTGAAGAAGGATGATTATTATGGCAATGAAGATCAACAGGAACCTTTCTGACTATGCAGTCAGGAAGCAGAATTACAGCAATTATACAAGCGTTTATATAAGTGCCGCAAACAGCAAAAAGCAGACGGCGGAGAGCAAGGCCGCCACACAGACGGGCAGTGTCGGTGAGGAGGGGCTTTCCAAAGGGGTGCAGGCTCTTTTGGAAAAGCTGAGGAAAAGTTACAGTAATATGGATTTCGTGGTGGTCGATTTTGACAAGAGGGATAACGCTAAGGATATCCTGTCCAGTTCGCCGGAGTATATGTCCGACTCTCAGAGAATCGGCTGGTATTCCCCGTCACCGCTTACAATGCCGTTCATGACACCGTTCATGCGGACGATCATGAGCTGGTACAATGCAGAATCTTTTTCCAATCCAATCCCTCCGTGGTGTCGTAGCTTACCTCTGTTTTGGCGGGATATCAAGAGGAAAAATAAAAAAGCTAATATTGAATTTTGATAGCAAAGAGTAGGGTTTTGTGTTATAATTTAGAGAAAAGGAAGAATGATATGGAAGTAGATATTCTGATAGATGAATTTACAGACTGCTTGGTAGAGAGAAAGACCGGGGAGCAGGTGGAAACAGAGTACCAGTTACGTTCAACGCCAATTAAGCCGAAAGACTATAGGGGCTGGAAGTTCGATTGGAGTAAGACGGAGAAAAACGGTTACAATATTTATGAATTGTTTTTAGCGGATGATGATACAGTGCAGGGAAGAATCTCGCTAAGGATAGATGGTGGTGTGGCAGATGTTGATGTTGTTGAAACTGCGCCGCACAACTATGGCCATACGGGGAAATATCAAGGCGTAGGCGGTCATTTGTTTGCGATTGCCTGTCAGGTCAGTATGGAGGCAGGATGTGACGGCTTTGTAGCATTTACGGCGAAAAGTGATCTGATTGCATATTACCAGAGAGTTCTGAATGCACAAGTGGCAAGAGGGCAGCGAATGTATATAGACGAAGCAGCAGCGGACATACTCATAGAGAAATATATTAGAAAGTAGGTGGTGGTATGTTGACGATGGAAAGAAAAAGAACCAGTTTGTTTGAGGATATTGCCGATTATGCGAAAGACGGCAGACTGACGGAACCGTCGGACGGAAAGCGTTATGAGTGGCGAAAAATGATTGATGCAGTAAAGGCGTTAGGCAGACCGCTTACGGACGAGGAAGCCGAGCAGTATCGGGTAAAATAGCATGGCAAAACCGCAATTTGTCGAATCGCAAAATTGGGTGGGGTTCATCACGGTGGGTGGTGGACCCCTATTTTTTGCGTTTTTGATGCCGCTGATAGGATGGCGATAGGGGCAATATTATACTATCACGCAAAAGTCGGGAGTTTCCGTGATAGTATAGGAGTTTCCGTGTTTGTTTGGAGTTTCGCCTGTTTGTAGAAAAATGCTGTTGGAATATGGGGAATATATGTGTTATTGTATGAATCGTATTTTTTGTTAATGCATTGCACAAAAGAATTATAAATCCCTATAATCCCTTGGCGCATACCCTGTCTTTTCCCGAAAACATTTTCCAAAATGGCTCATATGGCGGAATCCCACTTTAGAAGCAATCTCTCCGATTGGCTCATCGGTGTTTTTAATGAGAGTTGCGGCTTTGGAGAGGCGGTATTCCATGAGGTACTTGTAAGGGGTTGTCTGGAGGGTTAGTTTAAAGCAGCGCAGACATTCCGATTTGCTGACGTTTCCGCTTTTCGCCAGGGTTTCGAGTGAAATGTCCTCCGCATAGTGTTTTTCGATATAGCTTAAAAAGCTCTGCATGCGTGTATTGACATGACCGGACCGCCCTGCGGATGGGACTTTAAGGCACAGGAAGATATTTTTCTGTATTTCAAGCCATAGGGAAGATAATTGCAGGAGCACTTCATATACATAAAATTCTGTTTTGCTGTTTTCAAGGGAAACAAGCGTCTGGAGGGTGGATAAAACCCTGTTGCACCAGGCGTTTTTTTCTTTGAAGGTAAAAACAGGGATTTGTGGGTGCCCCACTATTTTGTCTACGAGGATTCCTGCCGGGCTCTCGGAGTAGAATTTCAGGAAGTAATCCGGGAAGATAAAGCTGTTGTAGTGGCAGGGACCGTCCGGCATGACGAGATGGACCACATCCCTGTTGATAAATATGGCTTCTCCTTCATGGAGCGTTATTTTTGCATCCAGCGTCTGGATGGTGATATCGCCCTCTAAAACATAAATAAACTGCAAATCTTCATGTCAGTGCATGACACGGAACCCGGGGTTCCTGGGGTAGCCCCTGTCGCCTGTGACGTCAAGGACGAGATACGGGAAATCGGTTCCGGCGTTTAAGTTTACGGAATTGAGATAGCTGTCTGTTTCTGGCATGAGGTGTCTCCTATTTATAAGCTGGATATATTTTTATAATTTTCGGTGATTTATTGCTATAAAATATTTATAATCCATGATATAGTGATAATGCAAAAAACAAATTTTGTCAAGTTAAAAATCTTCCGGACAAGATCAGTCATACGGAGATTGTGCAGGAGTATAAAAACGCAAATACCATGTCCGAAAACGGCGAGCATTTGAAACGGATGTGCGGTATGATGATTACGGATGTTATGAATGGGGGTGATGCGGGGATGGAGGAAACAAAGGACTCTCTGTATGCGGCGTTTAAGGCAAAGGATACGAGATTTGACGGACGTTTTTTTGTGGGGATTTCTTCTACCGGGATTTACTGCCGTCCGGTCTGCAGGGCAAAGCAGGCAAAAAAGGAGAACTGCACCTTTTTCTCTTCCGCTGCAGAAGCGGAGACGGCGGGTTTCCGTCCATGTCTTTTGTGCAGGCCGGAACTTGCGCCGGGAGGTTCGCAGATGGATGCGGCATCTGCCCTTGCGCACAGGGCGGCCGTGCTGCTGGAGGAAAACTGTGGCAGCGGACAGAGCCTTTCGGAACTTGCGGGGAGGCTTGGCTGCACGGACAGACATCTGCGCCGCGTCTTTATGGAGGCATACCATGTCTCCCCGGTGCAGTATCTGCAGACGTGCAGGCTTCTGCCTGCCAAGAGCCTGCTGACGGATACGGGCCTGTCGGTTTTGGATGTGGCAATGGCGGCAGGGTTTGGGAGCCTGCGGCGCCTGAATGACCTTTTTCAGGAGCATTATGGGCTGGCACCCACGGCTTTACGGAAAAAAACGGCAGAGGGGAAAGGGCATACGGAAACCATAACGGCAGGGCTGGGTTACAGGCCGCCCTATGGCTGGAAAAAGATATTGGAATTCCTTTCCCAGCGTGCGATCCCTGGCGTGGAAGCGGTGCGGGACGGAGCCTATGAGCGCACGGTCTGCCTTACGGACAGGAAGGGAAGGACTGTGCGGGGATGGATCAGTGTCGGGAATGACGGGGAAAAGAACAGGCTTGTGGTTACGCTTGGCGATACCCTGATCACGGTCATGCCCCAGGTATTGGCCCGGATACGGCGGATGTTTGATCTATGCTGTAATCCGGATACCATAGGGGAAACTCTGCAGGCCATGGACGAAATAGCTCCCGGTCTGTGGGTTCCAGGAACCCGCATCCCCGGATGTTTCGATTCCTTTGAAATGTCTGTCCGGGCCGTCCTGGGGCAGCAGATCACCGTGAAAGCGGCGGGGACGCTGGCGGGAAAAATTGCAGGGACCTATGGGAAGCCGATTGAGACCGGCATTCCGGGGCTGACGCATACATTCCCCTCCGCAGGGGATATTGTGGCTCTCAGTGGACCGATCGAGGAACATTTGGGCGTGCTTGGGGTGATAGCGGCCAGGTCAAGGTGCATCCTTGCCATAGCGCAGGCATTGACAGATGGTAAAATATCGCTTGATTTCTGTGCAGACCCGGAAACAGAGATGAAAAAGCTGCTGGGGATCAAAGGGATCGGGAACTGGACGGCAAGGTATATCGCCATGAGGACGTTTGGATGGACGGATGCTTTTTTGGAGACTGATGTGGGGATTAAAAAGGCGCTTCCGGACCGCACGGAAAAGGAGATACGGGAGCTTTCCGAAAGATGGAGTCCGTGGCGCAGCTATGCTACCATAAGCCTGTGGAATTCGTTATAGACGATTTCGACAGCATCTGTCCGGGCAGTAAAGTCGCAAAGGCGCACGAGAGGAACTTTCACGAGTGCATTTCCGAATGAAAGTTTCTCTCATGAGGGTGTGCCGAAGGGACTTTACTCTTTAGAGCCATCACGCAGTGATTTATACTGCATATCAATTAAATTTGCAGTACGACCCGACTGCAGACCGCCAGCCAAGTACTTTCCCAGAGGGATCAATGTAAATCCTGGCGGTCTGCAGTATAATTAGGAGGAAACGATAATGCAGTATACGGCAAAGTATCAATCGCCGGTGGGAGAAATCCTGCTGGCCGCCGATGAGATCGGTCTGACGGGATTGTGGTTTGATGGAGAGAAGTTTTATGCCGACAGCCTTGATCCGGAACACGAGGAAAAAGAGCTGCCGGTTTTTGAGGCTGTGAGGAAATGGCTGGATATTTATTTTTCCGGAAAGGAACCGGATTTTATGCCGCCTGTCCATATGATTGGCTCCCCGTTCAGGCTCAGTGTGTGGGAACTTCTGCGGCAGATTCCTTATGGGGAGACGGTGACTTACGGGGAACTGGCGAAAATGGTCGCGGAAAAACGGGGACTCTCCCGTATGTCCGCACAGGCGGTAGGAGGCGCGGTGGGGCATAATGAGATTTCCATCATCGTCCCCTGCCACCGGGTGGTAGGGTCTGACGGCAGCCTGACCGGATATGCGGGCGGAGTGGATAAAAAAGAGCGGCTTCTTACTCTGGAAGGGGTAGATATGAAAAAGCTGTTTGTGCCCACAAAGGGAACGGCGTTATAGAAATGGGACATATTCTAAATGAGTCGCTTATTTATGAAATACTTTCTGTAGTGGAAGAAATCCCGGAGGGATGTGTTGCAACTTATGGGCAGATTGCAAAACTGATCGGCAGGGACAGGAATGCCCGTCTTGTGGGGAAAGTCCTCAGTATGGCAGAGTTTTACGGGAGGTATCCTTGCCACAGGGTTGTCAACCATGCGGGGCGGATGGTCCCCGGATGGCGCGAACAGGGATATCTGCTGCGGCAGGAGGGAGTTCCGCTGAAGGATAAGCTCCATGTGGACCTGAAACGCTGTCAGTGGGATTGTGAAAACGGGTAAAGGAGAGATGAAACTATGCTGTACATGATGCGGTATGATTCCCCCATCGGGCCGCTTCTGCTTGTAGAAAAAGAAGGGGCGCTGGCAGGAGTATGGATGGAAGGGCAGAAATATTATCTCGGCTCCCTGCAGAAGGAAGCATCGGGGCAGGGGAAAGAGTATGCGGATACAAAAGTGCTGGGACAGACAAAGGAATGGCTTGACCGTTATTTTGCGGGGAAGAGACCGGATATCGGAGAGCTGACGCTTGCGCCGGCAGGAAGTGATTTCCGTAAAGCGGTCTGGAAGATACTCTGCGAGATCCCCTATGGGGAAGTTACGACTTATGGGGAAATATCGCGGAAAATAGCTGACCGGCGTGGAATCGAAAGGATGTCGGCGCAGGCGGTGGGCGGCGCGGTGGGGCACAATCCGATTTCCATTATCATTCCCTGCCACCGGGTGGTGGGAGCGGACGGGAGCCTGACAGGGTATGTCGGCGGATTGAAAAAGAAGATCAGCCTGCTTACACTGGAAGGTGTGGATATGGAGAAGCTGTTTGTGCCGGAAAAAGGGACAGCGTTATAGAGTGGGGTAGGGAAGGATCATGACCAGGGAAGAAAAAATCAGGGCAATGCAGGAGCGTGACAAAAGTTATGATGGTGAATTTTATGTAGCCGTCAGGACGACAGGGATTGTATGCCTGCCCAGCTGTCCAGCGAAACCAAACGGCGACCTCACGGCGATGTCACAAAGACCAGGTGGCACTCCAAGTCAAGGGACTTCACCACCTACAAGTGCTATGACCAGACCCGGACGGGGACGGTCCCGGCAAGGCTGAAAAACGGCCTGAGTATCGAGGGCGTCTGCCGGGTGCCGCTGGTGCAGGACTGGAAGATACACACGATGGCGCAGAAAGTCCTCCACGCCGTTTTCGATGACCCGGAGGGGACGCTCCGGGAAGCAGCGGCAGTCCTCGGCCTCGGCGCGGCAGGGGTGGGGCAGACGGAAGTGCTGCGGGATAAATCCATCATAGAGGAAAAGTTGAAAAAAGAGCAGGGGCGCTACGAGACGCTGCTCGATATGCGGATGAACAACGAGATACCGAAAGAGGTATTCAGCCGCAAGCAGCAGGAGGTAGAGAAAAAGATAGCGAAGCTGGAACAGCAGATGATGCAGTACGGTGACGTGAAGCCTGCCACGGAGGCTGATGTGAGCGACAAGCTGGAAAACCTGCGCAGGCTCATGGAGCAGTCGCCCGTGCCGGAGGATGGGGAGTTTTCGGAGGAAGATATCGATAAATATGTTTTCGGGGTAAGGGTTTACGAAGACCGCTTTGAGTGGCTCTTAAACTTAAGCCCCGAAGCCCGCGGGGAACTGGATGATGCCGGTTCCCCTGTTTATTTTACGAAGCTGACGGTCACGCCGGATGACGAGCGGGCATGGTTCAAGAAACACCTGCAGTGGTCAAAGTCCAACAAGTATGCGGAACTGGAAGCATGGATTTATATATAGACGAAAGAGACAGGGCGGAAGGGATGTGGCGCAGCCTTTCCGTCCTGTCCGGTACTTTGCAGTTACAGTTCTGCGGTCATTTCTTTTGCCTCTGTCGGCAGGCATTTCCCTAAAAACATGGCCTTGCAGTCGGAAAAGCCAAGCAGGTAGGCGAGCATCCCAAACCGGGAGCC
>CAJULA010000032.1 GCA_910587155.1 uncultured Lachnospiraceae bacterium | reverse complement strand
GATTTCACGACAGCAGGTGAGGTTGAATCTGTGACAGCTCATGAAGTTATTAACAATATTCTGTGGGTCTATAAATGGGTGGTGGAAGAGTGCCGGAGTTTTTATCAGGTTCCCATGGAAGACTGTATGAAATTTTTTGAAGATTTCAGACGGCGCAGTCAGGCCTATGGGTATAATCTGCGGCCCTACTATTATTATCTGTATCTTTTTTATGAAAAGATTGATCCCGCAAAATCGCAGGAAGCCTTTCATATGTTTGAACAGATCCCACGCGATGATAACTGCGACTGCATGGCCTGTGAACGCAACACAGTCATTGACTATTATCTGCAGCGTGGAGAGAGCGGGCAGGCTGCGAAACTGTCAGAGGATATCGAGAATTTTACCCTCAGATGCGGACATGACAAAATGGAAGCGTGGTTGCGCATGAAGCGCCATTATATGCAGCATCATCTGCGCCGCCGGGAGTTTGCGGAAGCGGAAGTCTATTGCCGCATTCTGGAGCGCCAGCGGCTTCGGGACACGGAATTTCAGAGATGGGATGATTTTCTGTATTGTTATGCCTATCTGAATATGGGAAAAGCACTGCGGATTTATAAAGCACACTGGAAAGAATGGCAGGAAGAGAGACGGCCGTCCACAATCTTTTCTACCAGTAAAAATATCGCCTGTTTTTTTAAGAAACTGCAGGAAGAGCGGACCAAAGATACCATAAAGCTTTCCCTTGATGCTGCTTTTCCTCTGTATGAAGAGAGCGGACAATACAGCATTGCCGCTCTGCAGCGATTCTATTATGAGAGAGCCAGAAAGACGGCAGAGCGGTTTGATAAAAGAAACGGCTCGGATTATTATTGCAGACAGTTGGCGGAGGCACTGGCTTAGGGTAACACCTGTCCCATGTCCTGTTGACAAGTCTGAGAAAGGAAGCAGTTCGGCAATGCGAACCAGCCAGATACACGATCATTATGAACCGGAAAGACTGAAACAGATCTACGATAAGGCGGAACGGGGAAAAGCCAGAATGGATGGCATCCGCGAGGCGATCGTCCAGGCGGATGCCCACGAGGATACGCCCTTTCGCGTCTATTTCCGTCTGCAGCTTTGCGAGGAATCCAATTTTTACGGAGACAGTATGGACATGCTGGTTACCTTTCCTCAGGTACTGGCCATTGTGGACCGTTATCCGGATACACCCTGTACCAGGTATAATAACCGTGTTTTTGCAAACTGTATGGGTCATGTCTTATGGGTTTACAAATGGATTCTGAATAGCTGTGATGAGTTTTATCAGATTCCCATGACAGACTGTGAGAATTTTTTTGAGGATTTTAAACGGCGCAGCCTGGCCTATGGGTATAATCTGCGGCCTTATTATTTGTGCCGGTATTATTTTTATAATTCCATGGATCTGGACGAGAAGGCCCGGGAAGCCTTTTTTGCGTATGAAAGTCTGCCCCGGGATGCCAACTGTAACTGCAAGGCCTGCGAACGCAATGCCAGTATCGGCTTTTATCTGGATATGGATGATATGGAAAAAGCAAAGGAGCTGGCATCAGACATTGAGAATCTTTCCCTGCGGTGCAATCATGATCGTATGGCGGCATGGCTGCGTCTCCAGCGGCATTATATGAACTATTATCTCGATTCAGAGCGCAGGGCATTTACAGAGGCGGAAAAATACTGCCGTCTGATTGAGCGGCATATGATTAAGGCCTGCGAATACCAGGAATGGGACAGCTTCCTCTACTGCTATGCCCATACCAATATGGGAAAGGCACTGCAGATCTATAAGAATCACTGGAAAGAGTGGGAGGACGAGCGCAACCCATCCAGCGAATACTATACATGTAAAAATATCATGCGCTTTTTTAAGAAGCTGGGAGAAGTCAGGAAAAGAAAGACTGTGAAATTGCAGATGGAGCCCTCTTTCCCCCTGTATCAGGAAAACGGTCAGTATGAGATTTTAAGCCTGTATCAGTATTATTATGGCCGGGCCAGGAAAGTCGCCGAACTTTTTGACGCCCGTAACGGAACGGACAGCTACTGCCACTGGCTGGAAAAAGCGGCAAAAGAGGGGTAATCTTACTGTTACGAAAATTTTTCTAAAAAATATCGAAAACAAATCATTTTTCCCGTCCGCCATGATATAATGAAACACATCAACAAACGGACAGCATTCTTCTTAATTGGAAGGGAGGATGCGGAACTGAAAACAGCATCATCCATTCCAATGCGTGGATAGATTTACGGACATGAAGTGGCCGGAAAGATATCCGGAGAAGCAGCATTGGAAGGGAGGATGCGGAACTGAATATAGGAGGTATACATAAGTATGGCAAGATTTACATTACCGCGTGACCTGTATCACGGCAAAGGCGCGCTGGAGGCGCTGAAATCCTTTCAGGGCAAAAAAGCAATGATCTGCGTGGGCGGCGGCTCCATGAAACGGTTTGGTTTCCTGGATCGTGCAAAAGAGTATCTGGAAGAAGCCGGCATGGAAGTGGAGCTGTTTGAAGGCATTGAACCGGATCCGTCTGTGGAGACAGTTATGAAGGGCGCCGAGGCCATGATAAAATTTGAGCCGGACTGGATCGTTGCCATGGGCGGCGGTTCTCCCATCGACGCGGCAAAAGCCATGTGGATTAAATACGAGTATCCGGACATTACCTTTGAGGATATGTGTAAGGTATTCGGGATTCCGAGTCTGAGGAAAAAAGCGCATTTTTGTGCTATTTCTTCCACTTCGGGTACGGCTACGGAGGTAACTGCTTTTTCCATTATTACCGATTATCAGAAAGGGATCAAATATCCCATTGCAGATTTTGAGATCACCCCTGATGTGGCTATCGTTGATCCGGATCTGGCGCAGACGATGCCGCAGAAACTGGTGGCGCATACCGGCATGGATGCCATGACGCATTCCGTGGAAGCTTATGTTTCCACTGCCAATTGTGATTTTACAGACCCGCTGGCACTTCATTCCATTAAGATGATCCAGAATGATCTGGTGGCGTCTTATAACGGGGATACAGAGAAACGTTCTTCCATGCACAATGCCCAGTGTCTGGCAGGTATGGCATTTTCCAATGCGCTGCTGGGAATTGTTCATTCCATGGCACATAAGACAGGAGCCGCTTTTGCGGATTATGGCGCACATATCATACATGGTGCGGCGAATGCCATGTATCTGCCCAAAGTTATCGCGTTCAATGCCAAAGATGAGACGGCCCAAAGACGCTATGGCGAAATTGCGGATTTTATGGGACTGGGCGGCAATAGTCCGGAAGAAAAAGTGAATCTGCTGATCGGCTATCTGCGGAAGATGAATGATGATCTCAATATTCCTCACTGCATTGCCCATTATGGCTCTGACAGCTATCCTGCAGAGCAGGGCTTTGTACCGGAAAAGGTATTTCTGGAAAGACTGCCCGAGATCGCAGCCAACGCGATCTCCGATGCCTGCACCGGTTCCAATCCCCGTCAGCCGAGTCAGGAAGAGATGGAGAAGCTGCTGAAATGCTGCTATTATGATACCGAGGTGGATTTCTGACAAACATCTGAACACCGGCTCTGTCAGGAGCCGGTCAGAGTGCAGGACACATGCAGACACGCTTTGCCTATGAGCAAAGAAGAGGAGGCAGGAGAAGATGGGATTATTTTTACAGGCGGCAGTGATACCGGACTGTACGGAAGATGCGGTAAGAGAAGCATGCAGTCGTGTGGCCGCGCAGCAGCCTTCGGGCGGATATGGCATGGAACTGCGCCCGGATGCATGCAGATACGCGGTTCACGGCACAGGCGTGAGCATGCTTTTCAATGAAGACTGTGCCGGCTTTGAGGATATGGCAGGTGCCCTGTCGGTGGAAACAGGCTGTCCGGTATTGCTCCTGTATATCTATGACGGAGATTTCTGGGGCTATTTTCTCTGTGATAAAGGGGAAGTCGTGGATACTTTTAATCCGATGCCCGATTATTTCGAAGAGGCGCCGGAGGAGGAGCGGGATGAGATGAAGGGAAATGCATCCCTGATCGCACAATATTTTCATGTGGATGTGTCTTCGATTGACAACTATCTGCGATTCTGGACAGAAGAGGTGTTTGAGGAGAAAGGTAAGAAAGCTTATGCGGATGATGAATTTGCCATTGGGGAGGACTGGCAGATGGCAGATTTTATGAGGAAACTGGGATATCCTTATGAGTGGTGACTGTTGCCTGTGGTTATCCCCTTTATGCTGCTGCCCTGGCTGATAAGGCCAGGGCAGTCTTGTATTTCCTGCCCGTATCATGTATAATAGAAAAGGTATGTCCCAGTTTCGTGGGGCTGTCCGATTACAGGAACAGGAGAGGGGATCAGGATCATGACAGAAAAACACGGTTACGGCAGGAGGAAACGGAGAACGGCGGGCGCCGCGGCGGCAGCGCTTTTGACGGCGCTGTTATGCAGTATGCCGCTCACGGCACATGCCGAAGAAGTACCTATCGGTGTACCTTACGCGGCGACGATCGGAGAACTCAAAGCAGCAGCTCCGGCACAGCGTCTGATCGTAGAGGTACAGGGATATACGTTTGAGAAAATGATGGCAGAACTGGGAGAGACCGCCGTGGTGGTGCAGGATAACGGGGACGGCAGCAGACTGTGCCATATACCGGATACCTCGCAGCTTGATGCCTTTGTGGCGGATATCAATGCGGCACTGGCGGGTGTGCCTGCAGGGGAGGATGCTTTTTATTACTATGATGCAGCGACCAATTCCATACAGACCTATCCTGGTGTCTCGTATTACCAGATCAATGAGTCGGGGAAGGAGCGTATCTACCTGACTCTGCTGCAGATACTGGCAGGCGCAGATGTGCAGGATCAGACAACGCAGCTGGGAGAGACGGATGTGGAGCTGACAAATGGTGAGATACCGCCGGAGATTGCAGTGAACAAGTATTCTCTGGAGGGAAGCTGCACAACGAGCTTCCGCGGAAGCTCCTCCAATCGGATCCAGAATATCAGGGTCGCTTCCGGCAATCTGAATCAGACCGTGCTCTATCCGGGTGAAGTGATCTCCATGAACAAAGCGTTTTTGCCCAGGACTTATGCCAACGGTTACCGGGAAGCAGGCGCGTACTCAGGCGGAAAGGTAATTCCGGCTATCGGGGGCGGTATCTGTCAGGTCAGCTCCACAGTATACAATGCCGCCATGAACGGCGGTCTCACCGTTCTGGAGCGTCATGCGCACAGTATGCCGGTGAGTTATCTGCCGCTTGGCATGGATGCCGCCATTTCCAGCGGCAGCAAAGATCTGAAAGTCCGCAACGATTATCCTTTCCCCGTGCTGTTTGAGGCCTATACGGAAGGAAAGAACCTGACAGTCAATGTCTATACCAATGAACTGCTGACGGCAGGCACTTCCTACAGACTGCATGCGGTCAGAAAAGGCGGACTGGCTGCGGCTTCCTATCTCGAAGTGACGGTGGACGGTGTGGTTACGGAAGACAGATCGCTGGGGACTTCCCGCTACAGCCCTATGCGCAAAGACAATGATGCGGAAGAAGACTGACGAAACGTCCATGCGATCAAAAAAGAAGTCATAACCCTTTGTCCGGGCGGCATATATTGTTGTATGATCAGAAAGAGTAAACGTAATCAGAACAGCAGAGCCGTCAGGGGCGAAACATATGAACCCGTTTCCACGAAAGAACTGGTGGTGGATTCTCTGAAGCTCCCAAAAGATCTGCTTTTGGGAGCTTCTATTGTCACACTGACCGGGAACCGCGAAGCCTGGATCGAAAATTATAAAGGTATCATAGAGTATTGTGACACGTTTGTACTGCTGCAGGGCAAGACCTGTCAGATCTGTATTTCAGGCAAAGGGCTTTCCATTGATTATTATACCAATGAAGATATGAAAATCAGCGGATGCATTGAATGTGTGAAATATGAATGACAGGGGAAGGAAATGGAAAAGATTGTTCATTTTTTGCGTGGATATGTAAAGATAAAGGTATGGGGATATTCTCCCGAGCGCTTTATCAATTTATGCGGGAACCGGAACATCCTTTTATGGGATATTGAAAATCATGGGACCTGCTATACCATGTGCATCAGCATCCGGGGATTCCTCAGCCTGAAACCCATTACCCGGAAAACGAAGACAAGGGTAGCCGTACTGCAAAGATCCGGCCTGCCCTTTTTTATTCCCCGTATCAGAAAACGAAGTATTTTTGTGTTTGGGCTTCTGGGGTGTCTTCTCTTTCTCCATGCTATGTCCCGCTATGTGTGGGCCATTGAGATTACGGGAAACAGCAGTCTGACTACGGATGTGCTGATGGATTTTCTGGAGGAGGGAGGTATCGTCTGCGGCAGCAAAAAAAAGGATCTGGATATCGACGCGCTGGAAAAGGCCATCCGCCGTGAATTTGATGTCGTCACCTGGACTTCCGCCCGGCTGGACGGAACGAAACTGGTCATCCAAATCAAGGAAAACAGCCGCAGGATACCGGAAACAGAACAGACCGTGGACGGCGGTATGGATCTGGAAGCCACCAAAAACGGCCGGATTGTAAGAATGGTCACAAGAAGCGGTGTTCCTCTGGTGGGAGTGGAAGATGAGGTGCAGGCGGGAGAGATTCTTGTCAGCGGTGCGGTGCCTGTCTATGGAGAGGACGCCGCTGTCCGTGATTATCTTTTCTGCCAGGCGGATGCCGACATTTATCTGGAATGTGGTTACCAGTATAAAGAAAAACTCCCCATTGCCTATCAAAGCAAGACCTATACCGGCAGAGAACACAGTACCCCCTATCTCAGGCTCGGAGACAGAGAACTGCGCCTGGATCTGAAAAAAGTGGAATTTTCCAGAAGCGACTGCGTGGTCAGCGAAAATCGTCTGCAGCTTCTGAAAGATTTCTACCTTCCTCTCACCTATGGCTGCTACCGTTACCGGGAGTATACGCTGTCGGAAAAAACATACACAAAAGAACAGGCAAAGAGCATCTGTCAGGAAAAACTGGAGCGGATCATGGAAACTTTACAGGAAAAGGGGGTAGAAATTCTCCGAAAAGATGTTAAAATAGTAAAGGATTCCAAATATTATGTACTACAGGCGGACTTTACAGTAGTGGAAAAGACAGGAACTCTTGTCAGTACAAAGACCGAAAAACCGCAGGAAGAAAATGAAATGCAGGCAACAAAGGAGCAGCAATAGATGGATGAATTTACGATAAGGCTGTCGCTTCCGGCAGAGCATATGCAGAATGTGTTTGGAGAATATGACAATTATGTCAGAAAAATAGAAAAAGAACTCTCTGTCACGATCATTAACCGGGATGACGGAATCAAGATCAGCGGCCGGGAAGCAGATGTCAATCAGGCGAGAAGTGTGCTGGAAAATCTTACCGCCCTGTCCCGGCGGGGCAATGTCATACAGGAACAGAATGTGGAGTATACCCTGGAGATGAGCTATGCTCACAGGGAAAACGCCCAGGTGGAAATGGACGGAGAGATCATCTGCCATACCACCGGCGGAAAACCGGTGAAGCCCAAGACACTGGGGCAGAAGCAGTATGTGGATGCCATCAGGGATCATATGATCACTTTCGCACTGGGGCCTGCCGGTACGGGAAAGACCTATCTGGCCATGGCCATGGCGATCACTGCCTTTAAGAATGACCAGGTGGGCCGGATCATTCTCACACGCCCGGCTATCGAGGCAGGAGAGAAGCTGGGATTTCTGCCCGGTGATCTGCAGAGTAAAGTGGACCCTTACCTGCGCCCTCTTTATGATGCCCTCCATCAGATCATGGGCGTGGAAAGCTTTGCGAGGAACACGGAAAAAGGACTGATCGAAGTGGCACCGCTGGCCTACATGCGGGGACGTACACTTGACAATGCGTATATCATCCTGGACGAAGCGCAGAATACGACACCCGCACAGATGAAAATGTTTCTGACCCGGATCGGATTCGGTTCCAAGGTGATTGTGACAGGGGATGCGTCCCAGAAAGATCTGGCGCCCGACATACAGTCCGGTCTGGATGTGGCCCTGCGGGTGCTGGGAGGTGTGGAGGATATTGCGTTCTGTCATCTGACAAGCAGTGATGTAGTACGTCATCCGCTTGTGTTAAAAATCGTCAAAGCTTATGAGGAATACGAGGCAAAAGCCGCTTCCCGCCAGAAAAACAGAGGACAGAAAACGCATCATGCAGAAAAGTATGGAAACAGAAAATAAAGGAACAGAAGATAACGTAGCGGCCGGGAGAGGGGCCGTCAGGATGGCGGGCCGGATCTTTCAGGTGCTGCTGCTGTTTTTTCTGCCGGGACTGCTTGTGGCAGGCGGCAGTTATTATTATGGGATTCCCGGGCAGGAAGCGATTCGCAATATGGTGATGCTCCAGGCAGGGACTCTCAATCTTGTATTCGCATGGTTTTACTGCGAAATGAACGGTTCCCTTGACTATGATAATGCTTCCCATCCCGGACGGTTCGCTCTCTTTTTTTCGGCCGGGACGGGGCTATGCTGCCTGCTCCCCTATTTTCCCCACCAGGCCTGGCCGCTGCTTCCTTTAGCGGTGGCTCTGTCCCTGACCGGCAATCTTTTCCTGGGCCTGTTTGCCTATGGGATCCTTACCATGTCGGCCGTTTTCCTGGCGGGCAGCTCCGTCACTGTTTTTTTTCTGTATTTTGTCTGTGGCGGTGTGGCGGCACTGCTCTTTATGAGACCGGAAATTTCCCGCAGCACCGGGATTCCCATGCTGACGGCGCTTCTCTATTTTTTTGCGGCCCAGGCGGTATCCGCCGTCCTGTTTGACGGCGGGCCCCTGGCAGCGGAGACACTCGTACTGCCGGGGATCAATCTGTTTGTGACAGCACTGCTGCTGTTTTTTGTACTGCGCTGCTGCCGTTCTTTTGTCGAAAAGCAAACTAAAAATGAATTGGTCATTCAACAGGATAAAGACGGTGAATCGTCAGAAAAAGCAGAAACAAGGTGCGAACAGAAGGAGCCGGCGGACAACCCCGGCGAGGAACAGAAAGAGGAAGCTGTCATCTGGATGGAAGAAATAGATCGGCGCCAGGAGATCGCCTGCCTGGAAGAGGCAGAAGCAGAAGGCGGGGAGGAGCAGTTCCCGACTCTTTCCGATACCATACAGAAAGCGGCGCGCCGTATGACTGCGATCCGGGAGTTGGTCGTGGTGGATGGCAGAGAGCAGGAAAGGAATCTGAGTATGAGTTTTTATGTGGAAAATGATACGGAAGTGGAATTTCCCTTTTCCATGGAAGAGGTTGTGGAAGTGATCACAAAAGAAATACTTACCAGCGAGTCCTGTCCCTATGAGACTCATGTGAACGTCATGCTGACGGACAATGAAGGCATACGACAGTATAACAGGGATTACAGGGATATCGACCGTCCTACGGATGTACTCTCTTTTCCCAATCTGGATTTTGAGACACCTTCCGACTTCTCCCTGGCGGAAAAGCAGAGGGCACTGTACTTTGATCCGGAAACCGGGGAACTGATGCTGGGAGATATCGTTATTTCCGTGGACAAGGTAAAGGAGCAGGCACAGGCTTTCGGACACTCGGAAAAAAGGGAATTTGCTTTTCTTGTAGCCCATAGTATGCTACACTTATGTGGATATGACCATATGGAAAAGGAAGAAGCGGCCGTTATGAAGTGCAAGCAGATTACGGCGCTCACCAATATCGGTATTACAAGAGATTACAGATAGGATTCGGTACTTATGGAAAAACGCAGAAACAGCAAAAAACAGAGAAATCTGATCGCCCAGGGAGGCATGATGGCGGTGATGTCGCTGCTTGTGAGCGCCTGCCTTGTGCTGCGCCGGATTCCGCTGACCATGATCTGGGGGGATGAGGGGAACGGGATTTACGGCGCCGCTTACGCTCTGTTTACTCTATGCTGGCTGCTTTGTTCCTATGGTCTGCCTATGGCACTGCCGGGACTGCTGCGCCCCGGCATAAAAAAGGGACATTATCTTGACACAGGCAGAATGATGCGCATTGCTTTCCTGTATGCGGGAATGATAAGCGGTATACTGGGGGTACTTCTGTTTCTCGGCAGTGATCTGATTGCCCGCAGCTTCCTGTATGAGCCGCTTGCCTCACTGCCGCTGCGGATTATGGCGCCTGCGCTGCTGTTTCTGGCACTGGGCGGGGTGCTGCGCGGATTTTTCCTCGGCAACGGAGCCGGATTTCCCGTCATGATCTCCTGGCTGATTGAGCAGGCGGTGGCATTGTCAGGCGGTCTGTTTCTGACACAAATACAAAAGAGCTACGGCGTCATGGTCGGGGCGCTCCTGCAGAATGAATCATTCCATCAGTCTTTTGCCGTCATGGGATTTGCAGGCGGCATTCTGGCAGGCGCACTGCTTTCTTTTCTGTTTCTGCTTTGTATTTATCTGCTGTCACACGGGTATTATGGGAAGAGGGGACGTAAAAGCACGGTGGAGCGCAAAGAAGGATTCCCCCGTATGCTGGCTCGTTTTCTTGTCACCCTGCTGCCGGTCATTGTTTACGGATTTCTGACAAGGGGATATATCGCCATCCAGCAGATCTGCTTCCGGCTGTTTACGCAGGATGTCATATCCGCGGCTGCCATCACCCGGCAGTGGGGCGTATATGAAGGGAAATACAAAGTATTTACGATGCTGCCGGTGATATTGTCAGCCGCTATGGGGCTGGCACTTTGTGACAGGGTATCTTCCCTGCGCCGCAGGGAGGCCTGGCCTCATATCCGTGATCTGACCCGGAGTGCCCTCAAAGCCGCAATGATAGTTGTCATTCCGCTGTCTGTTATGGCCGGTACGCTGGCAGTTCCCCTTCTGAACACATTTTTCCCGGGGCAGGATGTGGCGACCGGTTCCAGGCTGCTGCTGTATGGTTTTGCCACGGGCATATTCTTCTCCGCCGCCTGCCTGCTGGCACAGGCACTGTTGGGGCTGGCAGAGACGATGCTCGTCCTGTCCTGCGGCATTGCCGCCTTTGCCATCCATATAGGGGCCCTGTATGGTATGCTGAAGATTCTGCAGATGGATATTGTCGGTGTACTGTATGCGGATATCATCTATGCGTTCTGTCTGCTTTTGTTTATCGGCGCCGCGGCCCGCAGAAAATGCGGCTTCCGTTATGGCCTGCTGCGCAGTATGACGGCGCCGCTCGCTGCCTCTCTTGTCATGGGCATTCTTCTGTATTTTCTGTCGGGAGGGTTGTCGGAGGTCATGCCGCCCCCGGTACTTCTCGCGGTTCTGGCTGTGGGAGGTGTCATGGTCTATACCGTTATCCTGCTCCTGCTGCGGGGTACGACGGAAAAAGAGCTGCGTCTGGTTCCCGGCGGTCGGCTGCTTCTGGCGGCCGGAAAAGCGATGCGGATGCTGTAGAGAAACGCCTGCGACAGTCGCCAAATGTCTGCAGGCAGTCACCCGGCTCGTTACATGTGGGAATAAAAATCAAAAATAAGCTGATACTAAGATAAAAGGAGTTTAGTATGAAATTTATCGGTAGAGTCAGCTTATTTTGTATCGTGGGGCTGCTTGGTTTCGCGGCAGGTATTGTTTCCAATTCTGCCTATCTGCATCTGTTCTATCCAAACAGACAGGAAAATGGGAAATTTCAGCCCTATACACAGGAACTGGAGCAGGACCCGTCATCCACAAAAGAGTCTGCGCCGGATGGCAGTCTGCCAACGGACAGCCAGCGCATGGATGTCATTACCTGCGACACCATATTTTCCATTGAGGAATATGACAGAAATACGGACAGTATCGCGCAGCATGAGGAGGATATTCCCGGCAAGTATATTGGTATGGACAGAGTCGGATTTGTGGACGCCATGGCGGCCTATGAACTGTCACCGCCGCTGGAAGAACAGCAGCGGGGGCTGATCTCCGTGGAAGTGCTCTCTTTTTCCGCCAGGCGCGTGGAGATACGGAAAAATTATCAGATGATCGAAGAGCCGGCGGAAGAGCTGTTTTATCTTGTGGCGGAGAACCATTATATTACCGTATACAGGGAAGATATGAAGAGTGTCTACCTGTACACGGATATCTGTGTGGAAAATCTGCCCGTGTATCTGCAGGAAGAGATTATACAGAGAAAACTGATCAGCGGAGAAAGTACCCTGTACCATTTCCTGGAATCCTATTCCAGCTAGACACTCATGCAGTCAGAGCTGTCCGCCCGCCCATGGAGGGCAAGACTATGAAAATCGGAATCATCGGCGGCGGCGCATCAGGCATGGCCGCCGCAATTACGGCCTCGTCCCTGGGCGCGGCTGTTACCATACTGGAAAAAAAGGAACGGGTGGGAAATAAAATTCTGGCTACCGGCAACGGCAAATGCAATTTTTCCAACCTGTATATAGAACCGGATTGTTACCGCAGCGAAAATCCTTCCGGGATTGCGCCCGTACTACAGCGGTTTTCCGCGCGCGAGGCGCTGGATTTTTTTGAGGAGCTGGGCCTGATGGCCAGAGTGAGAGGCGGCGGCATTTATCCCGCTTCTGAACAGGCGTCTGCAGTCTTGGATGTGCTGCGCTATGCACTGGAGCGCGCAGGCGTCAGGACAGAGACGGGGCAGCGCGCCGTCAGCGCTGCATACAGGGACGGTCAGTTCCGGGTACATACACAAAAAGCAGGCAGAAAGCAGACATTTACGTTTGACAGACTTATCCTGGCCTGCGGAAGCAGTGCGGGACTGGGAAAAGAAGAGACGGAAAACGGCCTGGAACTGGCCGGCGCATTTTCCCTGAAACTGATCCCTTTTTCTCCGGCGCTGGTACAGCTCAGATGCCGGGAGGACTGCTGTCGGGCTCTGGCCGGTGTCCGCTGTCAGGCAAACGTGACCCTTCGTGCGGACAGATCGGTATATCAGGAACAGGGGGAAGTGCAGCTGACGGATTACGGCATTTCCGGGATACCGGTCTTTCAGCTCAGCCGCTACGCGGCCAGAGCACTGGCTGATCGTAAGGAGGTTATCGTCTCTCTTGATTTTATGCCTGATGTGAACAGGGCCCGATGGCAGGATATGCTCACAGCCAGGGCCCGGAGACTGGGGCAGGAGAGCGCGGAACGCTTTTTTACGGGAACAGTGCACAAAAAAATTATATTTGTTATTTTAAAAGAATGCGGCATTTCTCCGGGGGAATCCGTAAAAGGGCTGTCGGAAGAACGATTGGCGGCTGCGGCAAATAAAATCAAAAATTTTCCGCTTACCGTAACGGGGACCAATCCCTTTTCCAAAGCTCAGGTCTGTGCCGGCGGCGTACGGCTGAGCGAGGTGACGGAAAATCTGGAGGCGAAAGCGCGCCGGGGGCTTTATATCACCGGGGAGCTGCTGGATGTGGACGGAAGATGCGGCGGCTACAACCTGCACTGGGCATGGGCCACCGGTGTCCTTGCAGGCAGAGCCGCCGCAGGGACGGAAGGATTCATGCGCGCAGGCAGGAGAGGACAGTCATGATACGGATACAGCAGCTGACATTACAGGCGCAGCATACAGAGCAGGAGTTGGAGCGGCAGATCAGACGGGAATTGCGGCTCGCTCCGGGAGAGCCGGTTTCCTGGGAGATCAGAAAACGTTCCCTTGACGCGAGGAAGAAGCCGAAGCTGTTATACTGCTATACCATAGATGTCAGTGTGAGTGAAAAACGGGAGCAGCGCATCGTAAGCCACGCAGACGGCAGGCAGATCGTCCCGGTCACGGAACAGCCCTATTGCTTTCCGCCTGCAGGGACTCATAAACTGGAAAATCCCCCCGTTATTATCGGTACGGGGCCTGCAGGGCTGTTTTGCGGCCTCTTACTGGCCAGACACGGATACCGGCCCCTGCTTCTGGAACAGGGCGCGGACGTGGACAGACGCTGCCGGGATGTGGAAACATTCTGGAAGAGCGGGCGGCTTGATCCGCGCTCCAATGTACAGTTTGGCGAAGGCGGTGCCGGAACTTTTTCTGACGGCAAACTCAATACACTGGTAAAAGATAAGGACGGGCGCAATCGTGAAGTACTGCGTCTTTTTGTGGAAGCAGGCGCGGATCCATCCGTCCTGTATGACAGCAGGCCGCATATCGGCACGGACAGGCTGGTGAAAATCGTAAAAAACATCCGAAAACAGATCGAAAGTTATGGAGGCACCGTGCGGTTTGGAGCCAGGGTTACGGATGTTACGATAAAAGATAATAACATAACCGGTGTCATTATAAACGGCGCGGAGCATCTTCCCTGTCAGGCGGCAGTGCTGGCCATTGGCCACAGTGCCAGAGATACCTTCCGGATGCTGTATGAACACGATCTGGAAATGGAAGCCAAGGAATTTGCCGTCGGATTTCGCGTGGAACACCGGCAGGAAGCAATCAATCTGTCCCAGTATGGTACGGCACAGCCGGGAGCTCTTGGCGCAGCACCATATAAAGTAACGGCAAAAGCATCTGACGGCAGAGGCGTCTATTCCTTCTGTATGTGTCCGGGGGGCTATGTCGTCAACGCTTCTTCGGAAGAGGGGCGGCTGGCGGTAAACGGTATGAGCTACAGCGGCCGGCAGGGAGACAACGCCAACAGCGCCATTATCGTCTCCGTGAAAAAGACGGATTTTCCGTCAGAGCATCCGCTTGCCGGGATTGCCTTTCAGAGGCAGCTGGAGGAAGCGGCCTGGCAGGCGGGGAAGGGAAAGATTCCGCTGCAGCGGCTGGGAGATTTCCAAGATGTCTTTGCACGGCGGACGAAAGAAGATGTCCGTCAGAAACAGACAGGAGAATGCAGCATTTCCTGCAAATCGACAGAATTCTCCGTCCTGCGATCTCCGAAAAGGGAGAATCATCCCAGTCCCTGTATCAAAGGGGCCTATGTATATGCAGATCTGACAGAGATTTTACCAAAAAAAATAACAGCCGCTTTTTTAGAGGGGATGGAGCAGTTTTCCCATAAGATAAAAGGATTTGCGGATCCGGGCACCCTGGTGTCAGCCGTAGAGAGCAGAACCTCCTCACCGGTCAGGATACTGCGCGGGGAAACGATGCAGAGCAGTGTGCATGGACTGTATCCCTGCGGGGAAGGTGCGGGCTATGCGGGTGGCATCACTTCCGCCGCCATGGACGGTATGCGGATCGCCGAAGCGATCCGCAGGCACTATATGCCATTTACAGAGGAAAAGGAAAGGAAATGGAAACCATGATCGAAAATGTCAGAGCCCGTCTGAAAGATAAAAAGAGAATTGTTGTCAAAATCGGGTCTTCTTCTCTGCAGCACCCGGAAACCGGAGACCTTGACTATATCCGTATGGAAGTGCTGATCCGGGAATTGTGTGATCTGAGAAATCAGGGAAAGGATGTGGTGCTGGTCAGCTCCGGCGCCATTGCGGCAGGGCGGAAGGCGGTACATATCCGGGATATCAATCAGGAACACGGAGAAAATCATATCGCAGTCAAACAGGCCTGTGCCGCCATCGGTCAGGCCAGGCTGATGATGACGTATCAGAAGATATTTGCGGAATATAATCAGGTGACGGCCCAGATACTGATGACCAAAAATACCATTGTGGACAACCTGAACCGCTACAATGCGCACAACACCTTTTCGGAACTGCTGAAAATGGGTGTGATTCCCATTGTAAACGAGAATGATACCATAGCCACTTATGAAATCGAGATCGGCGACAACGATACCCTTTCCGCCGTTGTGGCAGCACTGATCGGCGCCGATCTGCTTATACTCCTGTCCGATATCGACGGCCTGTACACGGATGATCCGCGCAAAAATGCACAGGCCCGGTTTATTGAGACTGTGGAGCATATTGATGACGATCTGATGCGCATGGGCAAGGAAAGCACCGGGAGCAGCGTAGGCACCGGCGGTATGAATACAAAACTGATCGCTGCCCGCATTGCCACCAGCGTGGGAGCCGATATGGTTATCGCAGACAGTGAGGATATCCGTATCATTCACCGCATCATGGATGGCCGTAATCTGGGCACACTTTTCTGCGCGGACCGCAATGAAAAGTTTGATCTGATTGATTTTATCGCCGATTATAACCAGTGACAGATGGCGCTTAGCAGGAGGTAACAGGTTGGAAGCGGATAAAAGAGCACTGCGCAGGGAGATCCTGGCAGTCAGAGACGGACTGGGAAAGGATGAGAGGATCAGAAAAAGCAGCCTGATCCGGGAACGCTTACTGACACATCCGGCTTTTTTGCAGGCAGACTGTATTCTGAGTTATGTAAACTATGGATCGGAAATACAGACGCGCAGTCTTCTGGAAATATGCCTGAGAGACGGAAAGCCTGTATACTGTCCCCGTGTCAGGGGGAAAGAAATGGATTTTTACGGTATCGACTCTGTTTCGGAACTGGAAGCGGGGTTTCACGGCATATGGGAGCCGCCGGAACGGGAAGAGCGCCTGTACCGTCCCCGCAAAGGGACACTGATGATCATGCCGGGGGTTGTTTTTGACAGACACCGCCACCGCATTGGCTATGGGGGCGGCTACTATGACAGATACCTGCACGGAAGAGAGGATATCGTTACCGTGGCGCTGGCATTTTCAGTCCAGATCAGAGAAAACATACCGTCCGGGCCGCACGATATCCGCCCCCGCATCATCCTCACAGAATGCGGGGAAATCACATAAAACAGCATCAGCACGGACAAAGCCCGAATGGATTTACGCACGCGAAGCGGGCGTAAATCCATTCAGAGAAATGGGCTCTGGGAGTGCGGATGCGGAACTGATAATAGGAGAAACCAAGAGCTATGACAGACTTAAAGGAAATGGGAAAAAGGGCGGTTGCAGCAAAATACATGTTACAGACACTGTCCGACGACGACAAAAACAAAGCGCTGACCGCTGCGGCAGACGGCCTTCTGGCGGATGCCGAAGCGATTCTTGGTGCCAATAAAGAGGACATGCAGGCAGGACAGGAAAACGGGATGCATGAGGGATTGCTGGACCGGCTGCGTCTTACTATGACCAGGATCGAAGCCATGGCACTGGGATTGCGGCAGGTTGCAGAATTGCCTGATCCGGTAGGAAAGATTCTGGAGGAATGGCGACGTCCAAACGGGCTGCGCCTGCGGAAAGTATCGGTGCCGCTGGGTGTTGCGGGCATCATCTATGAATCCCGTCCCAATGTGACCGCGGATGCTTTTGCGCTATGCTTCAAGGCAGGTAACGCGGTGATTCTCAAAGGCGGAAGCGATGCCATCCGTTCTAACATGGCCATCGCGGCTTCTCTGCGCAAATCTCTGGAACAGAATCATATGCCGCAGGATGCGGTGCAGCTGATTGCATCCACGGACAGGGAGACAACGGCAGCCTTTATGAAATGCAGGGAATATATCGACGTCCTCATCCCCAGGGGAAGCGCCGGACTCATCCGCGCTACCGTAGAGAACAGTACCATCCCCATCATCGAGACGGGAACCGGCAACTGCCATATTTTTATTGATGAAACGGCCAATCTGACCGATGCGGTCAATATTGTGGTCAATGCAAAAACACAGCGCATCGGCGTGTGCAATGCCTGTGAATCTCTTGTGATCCATGAAAAGATAGCAGATACCTTCCTGCCCGCGCTGAAGGAAGGGCTGGCACGTGTACACGAAGTGGAAATCAGGGGAGATGAGCGGATCCGCCGTATCCTCCCCGACGTAACACCTGCCTTGGAAGAAGACTATGGAAAAGAATACCTGGACTATGTTCTGTCTGCGGTCATCGTAAAAAATGTCCAGGAGGCGATTGCACATATCAATCGCTACAGTACCCATCATTCTGAGGCGATCATAACACAGGAGGAAAGCCATGCCAGATTGTTTACCAGAGATATTGATTCCGCCTGCGTCTATGTGAACGCATCCACCCGCTTTACGGACGGCTTTGAATTTGGTTTCGGTGCGGAAATCGGCATCAGTACACAAAAACTCCATGCAAGAGGTCCCATGGGACTGCCACAGCTCACCACTTATAAATATATTGTGGAGGGAAACGGACAGGTGCGGTGAGGACAGGGTAAGAAACGGAACAGTTTGCCATGAGGCAATAAATTGGGATTAAGAGAGTAAAAAATAAACAAAACAGAAAGATGAAAGATGGATTCCTATATTGATTTAAAAAATATTACGACAGAAGAATTAAAGAATGTAGATTTGGACAGGGTCAATGTTGCTTGCAGTCCTCCTGACCTTGAGCCACAGCGCCAGTATTATTTTATGGCGAAGTGCAGGCAGATTGTGAAGTCGGAAAGCGAACGTCTCGGACGTCCGTTATATGCTTGTACGGTAACCATGGGCTGTCAGATGAATGCCCGGGATTCGGAAAAGCTGACCGGTATCCTGCTGGCCGTCGGCTATGAAGAAGCAACAGAGGAAACGGCGGATTTTGTCATTTACAATACCTGTACGGTCAGAGACAATGCCAACCAGCGGGTATACGGACGGCTGGGAGTGCTTCATGGATATAAGCGCAGAAAGCCGGGGATGAAGATTGCGCTCTGCGGCTGTATGATGCAGGAGGCCTCCGTCATCGAAAAAATACGCAAAAGCTATCCTTTTGTGGATCTTGTGTTCGGAACACATAATCTGTTCAAGTTTGCGGAATTTTTGTATACAGCCCTTGTTTCCGACAGAATGGTCATTGATATCTGGCAGGAAACGGACCGGGTGGTGGAAGAGCTGCCGTGTGAACGGAAGTATCCTTTCAAATCGGGCATCAATATTATGTTCGGCTGTAACAATTTCTGCAGTTATTGTATTGTTCCCTATGTGAGAGGGCGGGAGCGCAGCCGGGAGGCGGAAGATATTCTGCGGGAAATCCGGGGACTTGCCGGGGACGGCGTAACCGAGATTATGCTGCTGGGGCAGAATGTAAATTCTTATGGGAAAAATCTGGAACACCCCCTTACGTTTGCGCAGCTTCTGGAAAAGGTGCAGGAAATAGAAGGCATCCGCCGCATCCGGTTTATGACTTCCCACCCCAAGGATCTTTCCGACGACCTGATCCGGGTTATGAAACAATCAGACAGGATATGCCGCCATCTCCATCTGCCTCTGCAGTCCGGCTCCACGAAAATACTGCGGGCCATGAACCGGCGCTACACAAAGGAACAGTACCTTGCTCTTGTGGAAAAAATACGCAGGGAAATACCGGATATTTCAATAACAACTGATATTATTGTGGGATTTCCCGGGGAGACAGCAGAGGATGTGGAGGAAACACTGGATGTAATCAGGAAGGCGGGCTTTGATAATGCCTTTACCTTTGTCTATTCCAAACGTACCGGCACGCCTGCCGCCGCCATGGCGGAGCAGGTTCCGGAAGCGCAGGTGAGGCAGCAGTTTGACCGGGTGCTGCGCACTGTGCAGGAGACGGCGAGAAAGCAGGCGGGCCGTCTGCTGGGACAGGTGGAAGAAGTACTGGTGGAAGAGCAGAACGCGCATGAGGAAAGCCTGATGACCGGGCGGCTGTCCTGCAATATGCTGGTACATTTTCCGGGCGGCAGAGAACTGATCGGACAATATGTAACGGTCAGTCTGGACGAGTGCAGAGGTTTTTACTATATGGGAAAAAGAAGATAACGGACGATTGGAGGTAAGCATGGCAGAATTAACGCCAATGATGCAGCAGTACATAGAGACAAAGAAGCAGTATCAGGACTGTATTTTATTTTATCGTCTGGGTGATTTCTATGAAATGTTTTATGAGGATGCCCTGACCGCGTCCAAGGCGCTGGAGATTACGCTGACGGGAAAGAGCTGCGGGCAGGAGGAAAAGGCGCCCATGTGCGGCGTTCCCTATCATGCGGTGGAAAGCTATCTGAACAAGCTGGTTTCCATGGGGTATAAGGTGGCTATCTGTGAACAGGTGGAGGATCCGAAACAGACCAGGGGAATCATTCGCAGGGAGGTGGTACGGATCGTCACCCCCGGCACCAATCTGAACATTCAGGCGCTTGACGACGGCAAGAATAATTATCTGATGAGCATTGTCTGGGCGGCGGGACGAATCGGGGTTTCCATTGCCGATGTGACCACGGGAGACTATTTTCTCACGGAGATTGAGGATGAAAAGAAACTGATCGACGAGATCAATAAATATATGCCTTCCGAAATCATCTGCAACGATGCTTTTCTTGTGAGTGGTGTGGACATCGAGGATCTGAGAAACCGTCTGGGCATTACGATTTATGCCCTGGAAGCGGTTTATTTTGATGAAACTTCCTGCCGTGCCTGCCTGCAGAAGCATTTTAAGGTAGGGGCCCTGACCGGGCTTGGGATTGAGGATTTCCCCTGCGGACTGATCGCGGCAGGCAGTCTTTTGCAGTATCTCTATGAAAATCAGAAAACTTCCCTGGAGCATTTTACCCACCTTTATCCCTATCTGATCAGCCGTTATATGCTGCTTGACAGTTCTACCAGGCGGAATCTGGAGCTGACGGAGACATTGCGGGAGAAGCAGAAAAAGGGCTCTCTTCTGTGGGTGCTGGACAAGACGCGTACGGCCATGGGGGCGCGTATGCTGCGCACATTTCTGGAGCAGCCACTGATTGAAAAAGAGAGCATCGAAAGACGGCTGGACGCCGTGCAGGCCCTTTTTACGGATGCCATTGTGCGGGATGAACTGCGGGAATACCTCCGTTCCATCTATGATCTGGAACGGCTGCTGGGCAAAGTGAGCTACCGGACGGCCAATCCCCGGGACTTTCTGGCACTGCAGAGTTCCCTTTCCATGCTGCCCCATATCAGGACGGTGATGGAGGAACTGAAACCAAAGGCTCTTGTCAAGATCCGGGAAGAAATCGACGATCTGCAGGATATCAGTGAACTGATTGCCAGATCCATCGTGGAAGAGCCGCCGCTCTCCATCCGGGAAGGCGGTATTATCAAAGAAGGCTTTGACGCGGATATTGATGAGCTGCGCCGTGCCAGGACGGAGGGCAAAACCTGGCTGGCACAACTGGAAGAGGAAGACAGGGCCAGAACCGGGATCAAAAACCTGCGCATCAGGTACAACAAGGTATTCGGCTATTATTTTGAAGTGACCAATTCCTATCAGAATCTGGTGCCCGATGATTATATCAGAAAGCAGACACTGGCCAACGCAGAGCGATATACCACGCCGCGGTTAAAGGAACTGGAAGACATGATACTGAACGCGGAAGATAAGCTCAACACACTGGAGTACGATGCGTTCTGCCGTATCCGTGAGGCGATTGCCGGACAGATCGAGCGGATCCAGCAGACAGCCAAGGCCGTGGCCCGACTGGATGTGTTTGCCTCTCTGGCCCTGATTGCAGAACAGAACCATTATGTCCGCCCCACGCTGAACGAAAAAGGCGTAATTGATATCCGGGACGGGCGCCATCCGGTTGTCGAACAGATGATCCGACATGATATGTTTATTGCCAATGATACGTATCTTGACAATAAGCGGCGCTGTATCTCGGTGATCACCGGGCCCAATATGGCCGGTAAGTCCACATATATGCGGCAGAGTGCCCTGATCGTACTGCTGGCCCAGATCGGCTCTTTCGTGCCGGCCGGCAGTGCCGATATCGGCATTGTAGACCGCATCTTTACAAGGGTGGGGGCATCCGATGATCTGGCCAGCGGCCAGAGCACCTTTATGGTGGAAATGAACGAAGTGGCCAATATCCTGCGCAATGCCACCAAAAACAGCCTGCTCATCTTAGATGAGATCGGCCGCGGGACTTCTACCTTTGACGGCCTGTCCATTGCCTGGGCGGTCATCGAACATATCAGCAACAAGAAGCTGCTGGGCGCCAAGACACTGTTTGCCACCCACTATCATGAATTGACGGAGCTGGAAGGCAAAATGAGCAACGTAAACAACTATTGCATAGCCGTCAAGGAAAAAGGGGACGACATCGTATTCCTGCGCAAAATTATAAAAGGCGGTGCGGACAGAAGCTATGGCATCCAGGTGGCACGACTGGCCGGGGTGCCGGATATCATCATCGACCGTGCCAAGGAAATCGCGGAACAGCTCAGTGACAATGATATCACGGAAAAGGTACAGCATATTGCCACTGCTGCAACAGAGGGAAAGAAGAAAGCGGCCCATTACGATGACGTTGATCTCACACAAATGTCACTCTTTGAAACCGTAAGAGATGAGGATGTGTTACACGAACTCAAAACCATAGATATCAGCAATCTGACACCGCTGGATGCGCTCAATACGCTCTACCGGCTGCAGAATCAGTTAAATAACAGGTGGCAGGGCAGGTCATAGACGGGCCTGGAAAGGAAACGAAAATGATGACGGAAATCAGGATACTGGATGAAAGTACGATAGACCGGATCGCGGCGGGCGAAGTGGTGGATCGTCCGGCCAGTGTAGTCAAGGAACTGGTGGAAAATGCCCTTGATTCCGGTGCGGACGCGGTGACGGTGGAGATCAGGGACGGAGGCATCACGCTCATCCGTGTCACTGACAATGGACGGGGCATTGCGCCGGATCAGGTGCCCAGAGCATTCCTGCGCCATGCCACGAGTAAGATACGCTCGTCGGATGATCTGCTGCAGCTGCATTCTCTGGGCTTTCGCGGGGAAGCTCTGTCCAGTATCTGTGCCGTGGCAGAGGTGGAAATGATCACAAAGGAGAAAGATTCGCTTACCGGTATCCGTTACGTGATTGCGGGAGGTACGCAGAAGGAGCAGGAGGAGATCGGCGCCCCGGAAGGGACTACGATTCTTGTGCGGAACCTGTTCTACAATGTGCCCGCCCGCAAGAAATTCCTGAAGACCGGGCAGACCGAGGGCGGATATATCACCGATCTGATGGAGCATCTGGCCCTGTCCCATCCGGAAGTTTCCTTTAAGTATATGGCAGGGGGACAGCTCCGATTCCATACCGCCGGAGACGGCAATCTGAAAGAGGTCGTCTATCGAATCTATGGCAGAGAAATCGTAAGGGAGCTGCTCTGGCTGGAAAAAGAAGCTGACGGGCGCAGACTGTCGGGGCTGATCGGCACACCTGTGATCGGCCGGGCCAGCCGCAGCTTTGAAACCTGCTTTGTCAATGGCCGATTTGTCAAAAGTCCGGTGATCGCCAGGGCTGCGGAAGAAGCCTATAAACCATGGCTGATGCAGCATAAGTTTCCTTTTTTTGTATTGCATATGCAGCTGGAACCGGACAGACTGGATGTCAATGTCCATCCCTCCAAGATGGAAATCCGCTTCCACAAGGAGCAGGAGATTGCCGATTTTATCTATCAGGCGGTCAAAGACACACTGACAGAGACGGAAATGCTGAAACAGATCCGTTTTTTCGAAGCCGGTGTAAAAAAAGAAAAAAAGGACCAGCCCGTACCGGAGCCTTTTGAAAAGGAAGCACGCAGACAGATGACTGCGTCCGGGGAGCAGGGCATGCAGATAGCTGCGCCCCGGCCTGCCTCTTATACACCGCCGGAAGCCGGGGTGTCAATGGTCGCAGAGGAGGCGCCTTTTGCGCGTCTGCTTGGCGGAAAAGAGACCCCGGGCCATATGGACGCAGGGAATATAGGTTCCAATGTCATCAAAAAGGATGCCCATATTCTGGTGGAAAAGCCAGTACAGATGAATTTTTTTGAAGAAAAGCTGCTGACCAGTGAGGCAAGAGCGGAATATCGGATTCTGGGACAGGTATTTGATACGTACTGGTTGATCGCGATCCGGGAGAAACTGTTGTTTATCGACCAGCATGCCGCGCATGAAAAGGTGAAATATGAACGGCTGCTGAAGCAGATCCGGGAAGGCAGTGTCGCATCCCAGCAGGTCAGCCCGCCGGTGATTCTGACCATGAGCGGCAGAGAGGAGAGCGTATACCGGGAATATGAAGGATATTTCCGGCGTATGGGCTTTGAGATCGAACCCTTCGGCGGGGCTTCTTATGCGGTGCGGAGTATTCCCCTGGATCTGTTCGGTCATTCGGCCGCGGCGCTTTTGTCAGAAGTGCTGGACGAACTGGCAGAAGGCCCTGTCCGGGGAGAGCCGGACATCATTACGGACAGACTGGCCTCCATGGCCTGCAAGGCGGCCGTCAAAGGCAATCACGCCATGAGCCGCAAAGAGGCAGAGAGTCTGATTGATGAACTGCTGACACTGGAAAATCCCTATCACTGTCCCCATGGCCGGCCCACGATCGTCGTTATGAGCAAACACGAACTGGAAAAGAAGTTTAACAGAATCCTATAAGAAAGGTTACGTATGTTATGGAAAAGAAACCGCCGCTGCTGATCCTGACAGGCCCGACCGCCGTCGGCAAAACAAAACTGTCGGTTGCCCTGGCCAAAGAGGTGGGGGGTGAGATTATTTCCGCGGACTCCATGCAGGTATACCGGTATATGGATATCGGTTCGGCCAAGATCAGACCGGAGGAGATGCAGGGAGTGCCCCATCATATGATTGATATCATAAATCCATGGGAGCCTTTCAATATTGTGCTGTTTCAGCAATATGCCAGGGCCTGTATCCGGGATATTTACAGCCGCGGGCATATTCCCATCCTCACAGGCGGCACCGGCTTTTACATTCAGTCTGTATTGTATGAGATTACTTTCGCACGGGAAGAGGGAGATATGACATACCGGGCACAGCTGGAAGCGCTCTGCAGAGAAAAGGGAGAGGACTGTCTCCATGCCATGCTCAGGGCATGTGACCCGGTATCGGCAAAAAGCATCCATCCCCATAACCACAAACGCCTGATCCGTGCGCTCGAATACTATCATCAGACAGGCGAGCCGATTTCCGGGCATAATGCACAGATGCGGGCAAGGGAAAGCGCCTATAACGCATGTTATTTCGTCCTTACCGATGACAGGGCGCGGCTTTATGAGCGGATTGAGCGGCGTGTGGATGAAATGATGGAAGCAGGGCTGGTGGAAGAAGTGCGCCGTCTGCAAACGATGGGATGCGTACCGGAAATGGTTTCCATGCAGGGGCTTGGCTATCAGGAAATACTTCAGTATCTGAACGGCGAACTGTCACTGGAGCGGGCCGTCTATCTGATCAAACGGGATACCCGCCATTTTGCCAAGCGGCAGCTGACCTGGTTTCGGCGCGAGAAGGATGTGATCTGGCTGGAGCAGGGTGATTTTGGCTATGACAGCAGCAGGATACTTACCCATATGATTAAGATCATGCGGGAGAAAGGGATGAAGGGGGAACTATGAATACAAAAAACAACAGACCACAGACAGAAAACCTGTCTGCCATGCAGCGTGCGCAGTATGAAGCCATGGGCATTTCCCGGGAGGTATTTGCCTTTGGGGAACAGATACTGGAGGAACTGGGCGGCCGGTTTGCGCAGATAGATGCCGTGGCAGAATACAATCAGCTCAAAGTACTGGGCGCCATGCAGGCGGCAAAAGTGAGTGAAGCCTGTCTGTATGGTACCACGGGATATGGCTATCATGATCTGGGCAGAGAAACACTGGAGCAGGTGTATGCCCGGATATTTCATACAGAGGATGCCCTTGTACGGCCGCAGATCACATGCGGCACCCATGCGCTGGCTCTGGCACTGATGAGTAATCTGCGCCCCGGCGACGAACTGCTGTCCCCGGTGGGGCGGCCCTATGATACGCTGGAAGAGGTGATCGGCATCAGGCCTTCCCGGGGATCGCTCAGAGAATACGGGATTTCCTACAGACAGGTGGATCTTCTGCCCGACGGCGGCTTTGACTATGAAGGGATTGCCGGGGCATTAAATGAAAAAACCCGTCTTGTAACCATCCAGCGCTCCAAAGGCTACCAGACCCGACCCACCCTGTCGGTCACAAGGATCAAAGAACTGATCGGCTTTATCAAAGCCCGCCGTCCGGAGGTGATCTGTATGGTGGACAACTGTTACGGGGAATTCGTGGAAACATCAGAGCCCTCGGATGCGGGCGCGGATCTGGTGGTCGGTTCCCTGATCAAAAATCCCGGCGGCGGTCTGGCGCCTGTGGGCGGCTATCTGGCGGGGAGAAAAGAATGTATCGAAAACGCGGCGTTCCGTCTTACTTCCCCTGGTCTGGGCAAAGAGGTGGGCGCTTCTCTTTCGGTTCTGCCCGCCTTTTATCAGGGTCTTTTTCTGGCGCCCACAGTGACGGCAGCAGCACTCAAGGGAGCCGTTTTTGCGGCAAATCTTTATGAACGTCTGGGATTTTCCGTCCTTCCTGACGGCCGTGAATCCCGTCATGACATCATCCAGGCCGTAACTTTCGGTGATCCGGAGAAGGTGCTTGCTTTCTGCGAGGGGATCCAGGCGGCAGCCCCGGTAGACAGCCATGTGACGCCACTGCCCTGGGATATGCCCGGTTATGACAGTCAGGTTATCATGGCAGCAGGCACTTTTGTCTCCGGCTCCTCCATAGAACTGTCCGCGGACGGGCCCATAAAACCTCCTTATACCGTCTATTTTCAGGGCGGGCTGACCTGGCCGCATGCCAGATTCGGTATTCTTATGACGCTGCAGAAGCTTGTCGAAAAAGGGTTGGTAAATGTCGTTTTTTCATAAAAATACCCGAAAAATTTTCAGAAAATTTTATATACATAACTGGGTATTTGTGGTAATATTAACAACGTACAATTATGCTTTTAACATGACAAAAGCAGAGGATAAGGTACAGGGTGAAAGACGGGGCCTGCCGGAGAGTGGCTTTTAAAACTTATCATGCAGGAAAACAATAAAACCAAAAAGAAGGGCCGCCGGGAAGGGCCCTACGAAAAGTATCTGGAACAGGGGGCGCAGCATCTGAGCGATGCGGAGCTTCTGGCCATTATCCTGCGCACCGGTACGGTGGGAGAGGATACGGTATCTATCGCCGGCAGGGTATTGTCTCTGCCCGGAGAACGCAGGAAAGGGATTCTGGGGCTGCATCATGTCTCCATAAAGGAGTTGATGAGTATCCGCGGTATCGGCCAGGTTAAGGCCATCAAGCTTAAATGTATTGCGGAGCTTTCTTCCCGGATTGCCCAGCAGACGGCCAGGGAGACACTGCAGCTTACCAGTCCCGGGACCGTAGCCGATTACTATATGGAGCGCCTGCGCCATTTCGAGCGGGAGAGGGTGCTCCTTCTGATGACGGATAACCGCAATCATCTGATCGGGGAGCATGTCCTTTCGGAAGGGACGGTCAATGCTTCCCTGATCTCACCCCGTGAGATTTTTCTGACGGCGCTCCGTTACAGCGCCGTATATATCATGCTGCTGCACAACCATCCGGGCGGTGATCCGTCGCCGGGCAGGCAGGATATCCTGGCGACGCAGCGGATCAGAGAAGCGTCAGAGCTGATGGAGATTCCTTTGCTTGACCATATTATTATTGGAGATAAAAAATATTTCAGTTTTAAGGAAATGAATTACCTGTAGAAGAAAGGGGCAGTTGAATTGGCAAACAGTGCATTTGGTATCGATCTGGGTACCAACAATATCAAGATTTACAGCAGGGCGGACGACAGCATCATGATCGAAAAAAACATGATCGCCATCGAAAATAAAAGGACCTTATTTGCTTATGGGAATTCCGCTTTTGAGATGTATGAGAAGGCGCCCGGCAATATCCATATATCCTATCCATTGTGCAACGGTGTGATCGCGGATATCAAAAACATGGAGACACTGGTGCGCTTTTTTATCGGAGGGCTGACAAAAGGCAACATCAAGGGCGGTGATTACTATGTGGCAGTGCCCACCGATATCACGGAAGTGGAAAAACGCGCCTTCTATGATCTGATCAAAGATGCCAATGTAAAAGCCAAGAAAATCATGGTCGTGGAAAAAGCCATTGCGGACGGTCTGGGCATGGACATTGATGTGAAAAATGCCCAGGGTGTTCTCCTTGTGAATGTGGGCTATGATACGACGGAAATTTCCATCCTCTCACTGGGCGGCATTGTGCTGAGCCAGCTGATCAACGTGGGCGGCAAAAAATTTGACGAGGCGATCCGCTCGGCGGTCAGAAAGGAGTTCAGCCTGATCATCGGCGGCAAGACGGCGGAAAATGTCAAGATTTCCCTGCGTGATCTGGAGCAGGAGGGGAAGGGGGCCGTTGTATACGGACGTGATATCGTGACGGGTCTGCCGGTGGAGCGCGAGATTCCCACCGCGCTTGTGGATGAGACGCTGCAGGAGCATTTCAGCACCATTATCGACAATATCAAAGTCATTCTGGAGCGCACACCGCCGGAACTGGCGGCCGATATTTACCGTCACGGTCTCTATCTGACCGGCGGCGCTTCTCAGGTCAGCCATCTGGGCGAACTGATCAGCAAAGGCACCGGCCTGTCAGTCAATATGGCGGAACAGCCCATAGCCAGCGTGGCCATCGGCCTTTCCCGTATCATCAAGGATGACAACTATAAATCGGTGGCGTATTCCATCGAAGGAATGGGTAAATGATCCATGAGTCCTATTGTTAAAAGAAAGGGAGAGAAGTTTACGCTTCCCAGCAAATATCTCCTCCTTATCATCACGATTCTCTGTATCTGTGTGATGGTCATCACTTTTACAACGGATATTTTTAACGGTACGCTGGGCAATATTGTCGGCTATGTCACCATACCGTTTCAGAACGGGATTACCGAAGTGGGGACATGGATGAGCGATAAATCTGACGAACTGTCCCAGATCCGCATGCTGCTTGAGGAAAATCAGGAGCTGAAGCGGCAGGTGGACGAGCTGACGATCGAAAATACGATGCTTCAGCAGGACAAATATGAGCTGAACCATCTGCGCGAGCTGTACCAGCTCGACGACGAATACTCCGAATACGAAAAGATAGGCGCACGGATCATCGCCTGGGACGGCGGGAACTGGTTCCACTCCTTTACGATCAACAAAGGGGAAGAAGACGGACTGGAAGTGGATATGAATGTTATGGCAGGCAGCGGCCTGGTCGGACGAATCGTTTCCGTGGGAAAGCACTGGGCCAAAGTCACTTCCATTATCAATGATAATTCCAATGTCAGCGGCATGGTGCTCTCCACATCGGATAACCTGATCGTCTCCGGTGATCTGGAGCTGATGAGCCAGGGACTGATCCGTTTCGAACAGCTTGTGGATGCCGACAATCTGGTGGCAGAGGGCGACAAGATTGTAACTTCCAATATCAGCGACAAATATCTCCCCGGTATTCTGATCGGTTACATCAGTACGATGGAGATAGATTCCAATAATCTGACCAAATCGGGTTATGCCACGCCGGCAGTGGATTTTCAGCACCTGGAAGAGGTGCTCATCATACTGCAGAAAAAGCAGAATCCGCAGGACTGAGAAAGGATTGGGTATGATACGTAAGATTTTGATCGGTATATTGATCCTGGTCAGCTTCCTGCTGCAGTGTACGGTATTTCATGCCCTTGCCTTTGGCGGAATCATACCGAATCTGCTGATCATCCTTACTGCGTCATATGGGTTTATGGGAGGGCGCAAGAGCGGACTGCTGACCGGTTTTTCCTGCGGACTGCTTCTGGATATCTTTTTCGGGGAGGCCATCGGTTTTTATGCATTGATATATATGTATATCGGATACATAAACGGCAGTTTCCGCAGAATATTCTTTCCCGAGGATATCAAGCTGCCGCTCTGTCTGATTGCCGTGAGCGATCTGGCCTATAACATTCTCTGTTACTGCCTGCTCTTTCTTCTCAGGAGCCGTTTCCGGATCGGCTATTATATGATACACATCATCCTGCCGGAAATGGTCTATACGGTAGCGGTATCGCTGGTCATGTACCCGCTTGTGCTGAAGCTGGATCAGAAACTGGCGGAGCGCGAGAAAAAGAACGAGAAAAAGTTTGTTTAGCATTCATTGCGGCATTTGAGACAGGCTGACCTGTAAAACAGGGAGGATACTATAATTTGTTAGAAAAGATAAAAGAAAAAGTGTTAAACCTGATAGCCTCAAGGCTGTTTGTTCTGGTCGTATGCTTCTGTTTTCTGTGCGGCATGCTGCTTCACCGGGTGTTTACCCTGCAGATCGTGCACGGCGCGGAATATATGAACAATTTTAAACTCAAAATACGGAAAGAACGATATATCTCCAGCACAAGAGGCAATATCTATGACCGGAACGGCGAATTGCTGGCCTATAATGAACTGGCTTATAACGTGACGATCGAAGATGTGTTTGAATCCGGGAAAAACAAAAATAAAAATCTGAATGCCACCATCCGCAAACTGATCAGTCTGATCGAAAAAAACGGCGACAGGATCACCAGTGACTTCAATATTGTCCTGGACAAGGACGGACGCTTCCAGTTTACGGTCGAGGATACGGCTCTGCTGCGTTTTCTGGCCGACGTATACGGCAGGGAGACAATAGACAAGCTCAAATATGCGGAGAAGACTTCCACACCGGACGCGGTGATTGAATATCTTGCCGGGACGACGCGGTATGCCATCGGCGAATATACCGACCCCGATGACAAGCAGAGCTTTGTGCCCGGAGCGGGTTACACTAAAGAAGAACTGTTGAAGATGATCAATATCCGTTATGCCATGAGTGCCAACAGTTTTCAGAAATATGTGGCCACTACCGTAGCCTATGATGTCAACGAGCGGACGGTAGCCATTGTCATGGAAAACAGCGATGTGCTGGAAGGTGTTTCCATCACGGAAGACACAGTGCGCAAGTATGTGGACAGTGTTTATTTTTCCCATATTCTCGGCTATACCGGAAAGATTTCCCAGGATGAGCTGGCAGAGCTTTCCGCCTCGGATGATTCCTATACCGCTACCGATACAGTGGGCAAGTCAGGCATTGAAAAGGTACGGGAGACCGATCTGCAGGGGAAAAAAGGGTCCGAGATCATGTATGTGGACAATCTGGGCAAAGTCATCGAAATCACGGAACGTACCGAGCCCGTGGCGGGCTGCGATCTCTATCTGACGATCGACAAGGAGCTGCAGAAAGCGGTTTACAATATCCTGGAACAGAAGATCGCCGGAATCCTGATCTCCAAGCTGGACAATACAAAGAGCAGTGCGGAAGCGGCCGTCTCATCCAAGAATCTGCGGATTCCCATTTATGATGTATACTATGCGCTGATCAACAATAATATTATTGATATTTCACACTTTGAGAAAAAAACGGCGCAGCCCATAGAACAGGAAATTTACGGCCTCTTTCAGAGCAGAAAAGGGTCTGTTTTCGGAAGACTGCGCAGCGAACTGACAGAACTGAAGACGCCCTATAAGGATCTGCCGGAAGAATATCAGGTTTATGAGAGTTATATCGCATCCATGCTGGAAAGTCAGGGAATTCTTGTAAAGGAACTGATGGATACCTCAGATGCCACTTACCTGGCATGGAAAAATGATGAGACCATTTCCCTGGCTGAATATCTCAGTCATGCCATCGCCATGAACTGGATTGATGTGACAAAGGTCGGACTCGACAGCAAATATGCCTCTTCCGAGGAAATATACGGCCAGTTGATCGAGACGATCTTTGACGGTCTGGACAACAACACGGAATTTGCCAAAAAGCTGTACCGTTATATGATTGATGAAGATATCCTGACAGGCAGGCATATATGCAGTGTACTGATAGAGCAGGGCATCGTGGAAGTGGGCGAGGCAGAGGAAGCGGAGTTTCAAAGCGGTAAAATATCCGCCTATGCCTTTATGCTGCGGCTGATCGAACGGCTGGACATCACACCGGCCCAGCTTGCCCTGGATCCCTGTTCCGGCTCCTGTGTGGTGACGGATGTAAACAGCGGCGAAGTGCTGGCTCTTGTCACGTACCCGGGCTATGACACCAACCGGCTGGCCAATACGATAGATTCCGAGTATTTCAACCAGCTCAACAGAGATTTGTCCCGGCCTATGTGGAATTATGCCACACAGCAGAGAAGCGCACCCGGTTCCACCTTTAAGATGATTTCTACGATCGCCGGGCTGGAGGAGGGCGCGATCAACCTCCATGAACGCCTTGGCTGCTATGGCCCGTTTGACAAGATCACACCGCCGCCCAGATGCTGGATTGTTACCAGCGGCGGAAGCCACGGACAGTTGGATGTGGTAGGAGCCATAGAAAATTCCTGCAATACCTTTTTCTATGAAACGGCTTATCGGCTGGGCAGTGTAAACGGAATCTATGACAGCGAAAAAGGCCTGGAAAAGCTGAGAGAATATGCCTCTCTCTTCGGACTTAACGAGACTTCCGGCGTGGAAATCTCCGAATCCGAACCGGAGCTGTCTGATTTTGACGCAGTCCGTTCCGCCATCGGTCAGGGTACACACAATCTGACCACGGTCGGGCTGGCGCGTTATGTCACTACGGTCGCCAACAGCGGGGCCTGCTACAAACTGAGCCTGCTGGACAAGCTGACAGACAACAGCGGGAACGTAATAGAAGATTTTACACCGGAAAAGATCAGACAGATCTCTCTGCCTTCCGACGAGTGGGATGCGGTCCACCTGGGGATGCGCAGGGTTGTGGAACGGATGAAATATTATGAAGATATGCCCGTCAATGTAGCGGGCAAAACCGGTACGGCACAGGAGAATAAAAACCGTGCCAACCATGCCCTGTTTGTAGGGTATGCACCTTATGAAAAACCCGAGATTGCCGTAGCCACCCGTGTGGCATTCGGTTATAATTCGGCTTATGCGGCCGAGATCTCGCGGGATGTGTTCCGGTATTATTTTGATCCTGAGGAAGAGGAGAAAATTCTGACAGGAAGCGCGATCAGGCCGGAAGCCGTAGGAACGGGCGGAGACTGACGGGCAGAGTTCGTTTCGGGCAGCGGATATGCGGACAACAGCATTTTGATACGGAAAAGAAAGAAGGAGAACATGAACAGTCCGGTCATTATAAAAAGTTTTCAAAATGGAATCGCAGTCATATTGGACAATACCCTTGACTTCCCCCAGCTTCTGGAGGAAGTGGGGATGAAATTCAGAGAGTCGGCAGCTTTTTTCAAAGATGCCAGGATGGCGGTATCGTTTGAAGGGAGAAAGCTTGATGTGGAAGAGGAGACTCTGCTGATCCGGACAATCTCGGAAAACTGCCGTCTGAATATCGTCTGTCTGGTAGGCAAGGATGAAGAGAAAAACCAGACTTACTTAAAAGCCATCCATCAGGCGTCCAGAAAGGATGAAAACGAGGGGCAGTTTTACAGGGGCAATCTGAAAAACGGTCAGGTTCTGGAAATAGAATCCAGTGTGGTCATCATCGGGGATGTAGGAGCCGGGGCCGTGATCGCAGCCAAAAAAGATATCATTGTAATCGGCGGTCTTTATGGAGAAGCTTATGCCGGAGCCGACGGCGGGACGGGACATTTTGTCGTAGCGCTGGACATGTCTCCCGAAAAGCTTAAGATCGGCGATACCAGATATGTACCAGTAAAAAAAACAGGGAGGTGGTCTATCAGGCCTAAGGTCATGGCAAAAATAGCTTTTGAAAGAGAAGGCAGCATCGTTATGGAGCCTGTTACAAAAGAATTACTAAATATGCTTCCCATCTGAGGTAGAGCGCGGACGTAATTTAGGGGACAATGATCAAAAAGGGAGGTACTCGCAATGAGTGAAGTGATTGTCATTACGTCAGGAAAAGGCGGCGTGGGAAAGACCACTACGACTGCAAATCTTGGAACAGGTCTTGCTGCAATGGGAAAAAAAGTGGCGCTGATTGATACGGACATCGGTCTGCGCAATCTGGATGTCATCATGGGACTGGAAAACCGCATCGTCTATAATCTTGTGGATGTGGTGGAGGGAAAATGCCGGATCAAGCAGGCCCTGATCCGGGACAAGCGTTATCCCGGGCTCTATCTGATGCCTTCCGCTCAGACGAGAGACAAGTCTGCCGTAACGCCTCCCCAGATGATCCGTATGGTGAATGCGCTGCGGGAACAGTTCGATTATATCATTCTGGATTGTCCGGCCGGGATTGAGCAGGGATTTCAAAATGCCATCGCAGGCGCTGACCGCGCTCTTGTAATTACCACACCGGAGGTATCTTCCATCAGAGATGCCGACCGCATCATCGGGCTGCTCTCTGCCAATGAAATAGAGCAGGTCGATCTGGTCGTCAATAAGCTCAAAATTGATATGGTAAGGCGGGGGGACATGATGTCAGTAAGCGATGTGGCCGATATCCTTGCCATACCGCTGATCGGAATCGTTCCGGACGATGAAAACGTAGTGATCGCCGCCAATCAGGGGGAACCTCTTGTGGGCAATGCCACTCTCGCGGGGCGTGCCTATAAAAATATCTGTATGCGCGTTCTGGGAGATGTCGTGCCCTTCCTGAATTTTGAAAAACGGATTTCCATCTGGACAAAGGTCAGCGGAATCTTTCACAGAAACTGAGGAGGCATGGATATGGGTATTTTACATAGGTTTCATCGAAAATCATCCGGTGATCTGGCAAAAGACCGGCTGAAAATACTGCTGATCTCGGACAGGATCAACTGTTCACCGGAAATGATGGAGATGGTCAAACGCGATATTGCGAAAGTAATATCAAAATATATGAAGGTAGACGCAAAGAATATGGAAATCCAGATCACAAAGGAGGCGGCAAAGGGGCGGATTGTCAAAAGTCCCATCCTGTATGCCAATGTGCCTATTCTGGATCTGAAGCATTAGACAAAGGGATAAAATCGGAGCAGGTTTATGTTAAAGAAATACCGGATCAGAGATTATGATTTTAAACTGGTCATTATGCTGATTGCGATTTCGGTAATCGGAATACTGGCCATCGGCAGCGCGGAAGAGTCCGTGCAGGACAAACAGATTATGGGACTTGTCATGGGCGTTTTTCTTATGCTCATTATCTCCCTGTTCGATTACACGGCACTGCTTAATCTGTACTGGCTGTTTTATATTTTAAATGTGGCGCTGCTTCTGCTTGTGGAACTGATGGGTTCCAAGGCGGGCGGCGCGCAGCGGTGGTTTTCCATCCTGGGAATCCGTTTCCAGCCCTCGGAGCTTGCAAAAATTCTGTTGATTTTGTTTTATGCACAGTATATTATGAAACAGAAGGAAAAGCTGAATTCGTTCCGCACACTGGCCATTATTACGGCACTGTTTCTGCCGCCGCTGTTTCTGATCTATAACCAGCCCGACCTTTCCACCAGTATCATGCTTATGATCATTTTCTGCATCATACTGTTTATCGGCGGCCTGGATTATCGTATTATCGCCGGTGTACTGGCAGTTGTCATTCCGTCCGTTGTCATCTTTCTGATGATTGTGCTGCAGCCGGATCAAAAGCTGATCAAAGATTATCAGCAGACACGTATCCTTGCCTGGCTGCATCCTTCCGAATATGTAAATACGGAAGGCTATCAGCAGGCCAATTCCATTACGGCGATCGGTTCCGGCCAGCTCTGGGGAAAGGGTCTTAACAATAACATCATCGGTTCCGTAAAGAATGGCAATTTCATTTCGGAGCCGCAGACGGATTTTATATTTGCCATTATCGGAGAAGAACTGGGATTTGCGGGTTCCTGTGCAGTCATTCTCCTTCTGTTTCTGATTGCCCTGGAATGTGTTATGATTGCCAGAAAATCAAAAGACACCGCGGGAATGATCATCTGCAGCGGCATGGCGGCTCTGGTCGGATTTCAGAGCTACATGAATATTGCCGTTGCCACAGGGCTGATGCCGAACACGGGGATACCGCTTCCTTTTGTCAGTGCGGGATTGACTTCTCTGGTCAGTCTGTTTATCGGTATGGGGTTTGTTCTAAACGTTCGATTGCAGGGAAAAAATACTAGTACTGTATCCGGTTAGTTTTTAAAGTATAACCGGATACAGTCTTGCCAGTTTGAT
>CAJULA010000031.1 GCA_910587155.1 uncultured Lachnospiraceae bacterium | reverse complement strand
CTGCACAGTTTCATTTATGGTGGTGCCAAGTGTGCGGGCATGGAGGTTTAGGAAAAGTGCTTCATTCTCAAAGCTGATAGTTCCTGCAACTGTATCGAAAGAAGTCTGGTAGGTTACCGTCATTTGCTCCTCGTCATATGCGATAATCTGGACAGCCATATTCTGGACTTCTATACCTTCATAAATAGCTGAATTTCGAGTTACAAAATCCTCCTGACTGACATTTCCCGATGCCTCAATATGTAGCATCGCATACATTTCTTCATACTCCTGTTTTGGAATATGATCCATGTACTCCACCAGAAGTTCTTCCGGTGTTCTCCAGGCATTTTCCTTTGTTGCCAACATTCCTGCCACACATACTACAGAAATTACCGCAGCTATTCCTATAACAGCAATCGCAATCCATAGGAGCCTGCTTCTTGTTTTCTTTCGCCTGTTTCTGCTTTTTCCTTTCTTCATATTGACCTCCATTCATTTTGCTTTGCTGATATGGTCATATTCTATTTTCAATGTACACTATATCCTCAGAATATTACATTTGTAAGATTTTTGGGTAAAAAAATTTCTCTTTGATGGGTATATCGTACTATACATTCCTCCTTTCCTTTTATTACACGTGTAAGATTTCGTAACAAAAAAATATCGCCCGAACTTCTGCTGCACTTGTGTAAATATTACATCAGTAAGATTTAAAAGTCAAGTTATCTTTATATAAAAAGGCTTCTGCCGGTAAGTATCATACATTTTCGCAAAAGTGATACCTTTTAGCAAAAGCCTATTATTCAGCAGAGTCTCAAAACACCCCACTGTTTTAATATTCAAATGTTTCATTCAAAAGACCTGAAAACACACATTCATTTTCTCCCCTTAATATCCTACAAACCGCAGAAAATCAAGGTTTCTTTGAAAGCAGACAAACGGTTTCAATATTCCCCTGAACTTTGATTTTATACTGCATAGCGAAAGTATGCAATAGGTGTTCAACATGGGGTTATGACTTTATCCCCTTATCATACAGAATATTGTCGGTATAATATGTCATCAATCGTCTTCTTGATACCCACTAAAATCTCAAAACAAGTAGATAGCATTTCAAAAAAGCATCTCCAGTAATTATCATATAGACCACAATTATCGCTTTGATACGAGAAATTCAAATAACTACAATAATTATTTATTTCTTCGCATATCTCTGGTCCTAAATCCAGTGAATACTCCAATAGCACCTCATTTAAAAGCACTCTTTTCTCTTGAAATGTATAAATTCTTTTTAAATCATCTTCATACAGAACCCAATGTTCCATTAGCTCATTTTCCAAAAATGAACCATAATGTCGATTCTCAAAATTATGTTTCCAATATTCGTATGCGTACTGCAATATACCGTGCAAATTATCTAATGCTTCTTTTGCCTTCCTACATGCTATGTTTTTTCTACTTTCAAATACCACATTTGATTTTAACCAGTTATCCATCTGATTAATAATACAAAATTGTTCATACTCGGCCATACTTTTCCATGTATATAACAATTCTGCCGGATACTGATTTTCATCACTGTCTATCATTCTTGCACACGACTTGCATAACCAAATTCCATTTTCTATACTACTTCTCTCTTCTGGCGTTAAGTCAGGGTTGTATCTTGGTCCACCTTCAGCTGCTGCGGTTATATGTGCAGCCTCACCGATTGATACTCGCTTTTGTGGATTGCTATGAGGACCTTTTGTTTCTCTTCTACAGTTTGGATTAGAACACTTTCCTCCCACTCTCTCACATAATCTATCTATAGTTTTTTGCGAAAAGTCATCTCTTTTATTCATTCGTAATGCTCCTTACCTATCTCCAAACATGAACTCAATAACACTTAGCGCATTCAAAATCTGTATACATTCATATCTTTCAATACTTCTATTCATTCGACCATGCATTAGCCAATTTCTATTCAAATACGGAGGTTCAATGCCATTTTCGAACTTGTATGGGCCATCTATAAATATCCTATTCAAATATGCTATTAACGAAGGATACATTTCCAAAAAGTATATTTTCTTTGACATGAATCCTCGTTTTTCGGTAAGCTGTCTAAAGTCCTCCGCCTTTTGATTTGTAAAGCCTGCATTAGAATATTTAGCTTTGTAGCTCATACGTTGGTTCGGAAAATCAACTAATTTATTCACCCTATTATCAAGTAATGAAAGCAAGTACATAGCTGCAGTCATATAATCTTCATTTTCAAAAGCCTGCATGCCATTCTTAAAATATAACTGTGTCTCGTCCGAAACGTACTTTTCCTGTAACCCCTCTATAATCACATCAAGAATTACAATATCTTCTCCATCAAAAAACTCTGCTACCTTTGCTTCCCCTTCACATAATAATTGTTCCCAATTCTTAATATCTGCAGGATTTGAATGCTCAGAAATAACCCAACCATTTTTTCCGAACTTTTCACTCCACTCAATTTCAGTTCTATATTTTTCTTCAAATTCAGCTTCAGTTAAACCTTCCGTTTCTCTGACCTCTCGCTGATAATTTTTGAGCATTTCTGCAAACTTTAGAAGCCCCGGCATATTATTAAGTGAATTCTTCCATTCGTTTAATTTGTCACTGAGTTCTTGAAATTTTGCTAATGCTTCTGGAGATATCGCTTTCGTCACATTTTTATACAATTCTTGCTGCTTCTTAGCTATCTCAAGTGCTTTCCTATACTCTTGTGAATTTTCAAAATCATTACTCATCTTATCTTCCTCGTGACGTAAAAAACTTTTGCCCAAAAGTATCCTTTCGCCAAAATGTATACTTCCCGTTCTCCAAAGCCTATCCCCTGGGGTAAATCTCCGATTATATCATCACTCTACGGAAACAGAAACACACATCTATTTTACTCCAAAAATGGCGAAATCCTTTGATTTATTGGGCTTTTCTTGACAGAAGGCACACCGTCTCCACATGCACCGTCATCCCAAACATATCCACGCCGCGCCCCCTCACAAGTTCATATCCTCCCCCGCACAGCACTTTTAGGTCCCGTGCCAGGGTGGCGCTGTCGCAGCTGATATAGACGATTTTTTCCGGCTGCATTTTCAGTATGGTATCCAGGCATTTTTCATCGCAGCCTTTCCGGGGCGGATCTACCACGATGACATCTGCCCGTATCCCCTCCTGCTCATACTTCTGCGGCAGCACTTCTTCTGCTTTTCCCGCAAAGAAGGCCACATTCTCGATATGATTGCGCCTTGCATTTTCCTTTGCATCTTCAATTGCCTGCGGCACAACCTCCACGCCACAGACAAAACCCGCTTTTTTTGCCATAAAAAGAGAAATCGTTCCGATCCCGCAATACAGATCCCAGACCGTTTCGCTGCCCCGGAGACCGGCATATTCCACTGCCAGCTCGTACAGCTTTTGAGTCTGTACGGGATTCACCTGATAAAACGAAAGAGGTGAAATAGAAAACGTAAGCTCCCCGATGCTGTCGCAGATTGTTCTGCTGCCCCAGAGCAGTCTCACTTCATCCCCCATAATGACATTCGTATTTTTCACATTCACGCAATAGGACACACTTGTCATGCCCGGAATACGGGCCAGCGCCCCGGTGAGTTTTTCCTTTGCCGGCAACCTTTTTCCATTAATCACCAGACAGACCATCCATTCACCACTGGCAAATCCTTTGCGGATCAATACATGCCTCACCAGACCTTTTCCTGTTTTTTCGTCATAGGCACTTACCTTATTTGCGCGCATATAGGACAGGACGGTTTCGAGTATCACCTGATTCTCCTCCGGCCCCAGCGCGCAATCGGTATTGGCAATGATATTGTGTGTCCTGCCCGCATAAAAGCCCGCCACCGGATTGCCCTCTTTATCCATGGCGATGGGCACCTGCGCCTTATTTCTGTAATGAAGCGCATCTTCCATACCGACGATCGGTTCCATGATCCGTTCCATCAGCTCTTCGGAAAAACCGCCGATTCGGATCAGATTATTGCGGATTTTTCTCTCCTTAAATTCCAGCTGTTTCTCATAAGACAGCGCCTGCAGCTGACAGCCTCCGCACTGGCGATGAAAACGGCAAACCGGCTCCACACGAAAAGAAGAAGGCGCAAGCACCTTCTCCAGTCTGGCATACCCATACGTTTTTTTCAGCTTTGTGATCCTGGCCTCTATCCGGTCTCCGATCACGGCGTCCTTGACAAACATCAGAAATCCGTCCGGCTTTCCGATGCCTTGCCCATCCGCCCCCATGTCCTCTATTTCCATCACTATACTATCATTTTTCTTAAAATCCATATTCCGCTCACACCCTCGTTTTCTTTACATTCGACTCAAACAGACGGTTAAAGCCAAGCCAGCCGTCGCTTTGTGCCCCCTCCAGCAATTCCGTAAATATCTGCAGTTTGGCGTCCGTATTGTCCGCAAAGTTGAGAGCCACCGCCTCTATCAGTGCCGGTTTTTTCGGAGAACCGAATTCATATTCGCCATGATGGGAGAGAATACAGTGTTTGAGTTCTCCTTCCAGCCACCCGGGAAATCCCTCTATTCCCCGTACCTTCTCTCCAATCATCTCGGATCCCATAACAATATGCCCCAAAAGCTGTCCCTCATCCGTATAATCATTTTCCGGGAACAGGGAAAGTTCCCGTGTCTTGCCGATATCATGGCAGAGCGCCGCCGTCAGAAGCAGATCCCTGTTCAGAATCGGATAGGCGCTGCAGTAATACTCACACAGGCGGGTAACGCTCAAGGTATGTTCCAGCAGACCTCCCACAAACCCGTGATGCACTGTTTTCGCCGCAGACGACTGCCGGAATGCCCGGATAAATGCTTCATCCTCACGGAAGAATCCATCCAGAAGTTTCCGAAGCCACTCGTTTTTCACACTGTCTACAACAGCCAGCAGTTCCCGGTACATCTCTTCCACGCCTCTTTTGCTGACCGGAAGATAATCCGCAGGCTCATATTCTCCCTCCTGGCATCGCCGCACCCGTTTGATATTGACCTGCAACGCATTTTGAAAGCTTGTAATCTCACCGCATACCTCTATGTAGTCCAGCGTGTCAAAATCACCGATTCCCATACTGTTCGGGTCCCAGATCTTGCCGTCCAGCGTCCCTGTTTTATCCTGCAGAATCACATTTTCATATGCCTTGCCGTTCTTGGTCATGGCGGACTGCTTATGTTTACACAGATAAACCGCGGAAACCCGGTCGCCTTCTTTATATTCTTTGATAAATTTCATACTGCATTCTCCTTTTTATTCTGCCATCCGCCTCTCACCGCAGTTCTCCCAGTGATACCTGAATACTCATGGATGTATATTCTTCCTGATTCATCCGCATCAGCGTCACATTCACGGTGCTGCCCGGCGTACTGTCCGAGAGCGCCCTGATATATGTTTCAAAATCTTCCACGGTTCTGCCGTTTAAGCTGATGATCACATCTCCGCTCTGGATCCCGGCCTGCATAGCCGGGGAATCCATCTCGATCTCTGTTACATAGGCTCCGAACGGCACCTGCAGCTCTTCATTCGCTTCCTTTGTCACATCAATACCATGAATTCCCATATAGGCCTGACTGTTTCCGTTCGACATCCGTTCGATTGTGTCTTTCAGTTCCGAAATGCCCAGAGCTGAAATCATATTTTCCATTTCCGGGTCATTGTATCTTTGATCAATCACACCTATGATCTGTCCCGACAGGTTAATGAGCACACCCGTGGCTTCCCGATGGCCGCAGATATCCGTCGTAATCAGCTTATATCCGGAATCCACCGTATCCAGCATATTGCCGCTGGAAGTCGCCATGCCATAGATCACAGAACCGCTGCTGCCCGCCGGGCTGCCCAGAGCGATCACCGGACTGCCGGGAAGCGAAGCATAATTGGAACTGCCAAGCGCCGCCGTCTCGATCTGATCCCGGGTGGAATCCTCCACCGCTTTGTTCTCTATCGCCAATATCGCCAGGCCGGAAATGGGATCTGTCATCTTGACCTGCGCCTGGGCCTGCGAATCATCATAAAATGTCACCGTAATTGTCTGTACCGTCTGTATCGGTTCCGCAGCTGCCAGTACCAGGTACTCCCTGCCATTATTGGCCACAATGACTCCTGTTGTCTGTCCTTTGCTCTCATACATATTGTCGAACCAGTCACGATCCGCCGTAACACCTGTCACCGTCACCAGAGAACGGGAAACTTCCGTCGCCAGCTTCTGCAGCCTGCTGTAAGTCCTGCTGTACACTTCCAGTTCATCCACCGCCTCTTTCTGCTTGGGAGGCTGCATTTCCGTACTCTCCTGCTCCAGTTCCTCATCATCCAGTGCCATATCCTCCGGCAGCATTTCCTCTCCCTCGGGCGGAAACGTGATATTTTCCGCCGGCGCCTCCGGATACAGCCAGTTGTTGAATACCGGTTCCAGCACCAGGACCGTCAGACAGGCCACCAGACCAAACAGCACTGCCATGGATACGGTAATGGCAGTGCGGCGCAACAGCTTTCTTTTATTCAGGGGCCGCTCCTTGATCTGCTCCTTCATAAAATCAAATTTGGGAAGTTCCTGTTTTTCCGGTTCTTTCTGATGTTCGTCCATATCTGTTCTCACTTTCACTATCCAGTATAGACGATGACGGGAAAGCTGACAAGTTTTTTGTTTCCTCTTTTCCTTCTTTATGATATACTGTCGGTATGAATAAAAAAGTACTGCACACCCTTGAATTTCATAAGATAATCCTCGCACTGACAGAGTTTGCGGCTTCTTTGCCCGGCAAGGAAGCCTGCCAGGCACTTCTGCCCGTCTCCGATCCCGTCCTGATCGCCAGAGCACAGACCGAGACGGAAGACGCCCTGAGCCGTATTTTCAAAAAGAGTGCCCCTTCCTTTGCCGGCAATCAGGATCTCACCTTTCTGGTGAGGAGCCTGGAAGTGGGCGCCTCCCTGTCTTCCGGGGAACTGCTGAAAATAGCGACCCTGCTGGAATGCAGCGCCCGTATCTGCGCTTATGGACGTGCGCAGCGGGATGACGAAGCCCCTGACTCTCTGACAGAGCGCTTTTCTCTGCTTGTACCGCTGACTCAGCTCGCCGCCGAGATACGCCGCTGCATGCCGGAAGAAGATGTCTTTGCGGACGATGCCAGTCCGGCTCTGCGCCGCATCCGCAAAAGCCAGGCCACGATCAACGACCGTATTCATTCCCGGTTAAATGAAATGGTAAACGGTTCTTATCGTACCTATCTTCAGGATGCGGTTATCACCATGCGCGATAACCGCTACTGTATCCCCGTCAGGGCGGAATACAAAAATCAGGTAAACGGTATGATCCATGATCAGTCCTCGACCGGTTCCACCCTTTTCATTGAACCGGCCGCCATCGTCTCCATGAATAACCAGTTGAAGGAGCTGGTTTTGCAGGAAGAGGACGAAATGGAAAAGATACTGCAGACCCTCAGTGCCATGGCGGCTCAAAACAGTGATGCCATCCTCTCCAACCAGAAGATTCTGACGGAGCTGGACTTTATTTTTGCCAAAGCAGGCCTCGCCCTGTCCCAGAATGCCACAAGACCGTTGTTTAACGAAGAGGGACGTATCTCGATCCGCAAAGGACGTCATCCCCTGATTGACAAAAAGGCAGTCGTCCCCATTGATATTCGCCTCGGCGGAGAATTCGACCTGCTTGTGATCACCGGTCCCAACACCGGCGGTAAGACAGTCTCTCTGAAAACAGTGGGCCTGTTCACACTGATGGGGCAGGCAGGGCTGCACATTCCGGCCCTTGACCGCTCGGAACTGGCTGTCTTTGGGGAAGTATATGCAGATATCGGCGATGAACAGAGCATTGAGCAAAGTCTCAGTACCTTCTCTTCCCATATGACCAATACCGTCCGCATCCTGGCACAGGCAGACGAGAACGCTCTCTGCCTCTTTGACGAACTGGGGGCAGGCACGGACCCGACGGAAGGCGCCGCACTGGCTATCGCTATTTTGAACCACCTGCATGAAAGAGGCATCCGTACCATGGCCACCACCCATTACAGCGAGCTGAAAGTTTATGCCCTGACAACGCCGGGCGTGGAAAATGCCTGCTGTGAATTTGATGTGGAGACGCTGCGGCCCACCTATCGTCTGCTGATCGGCATACCCGGCAAGAGCAACGCATTCGCCATCTCCGCCAGACTGGGACTGCCGGAAGAGATCATCGCACAGGCACGCAGTCAGATAGACGAAGAAAAAGAGAGCTTTGAAGAACTGCTGGCTGATCTGGAAAGCAGCCGCATCACAATCGAGGCCGAACGGGAAGAGATCGCCTCTTATAAGAAAGAAATCAAGACTCTCAAAGATAAACTGCAGGAAAAGCAGGAAAAAATAGACGCCTCCCGCGATAAGATCCTCCAAAACGCCAACGAACAGGCCAGAGAGATCCTTCAGGAAGCCAAGACTGTGGCCGACGAGACTATCCGTTCCTTCCAGAAGGCAGGCCCCGGCGCTTCCATGAAAGATCTGGAAAAGGCACGGGAAAAAGTGCGCAGCAAGATCAGCGAAAAAAACGAAAAACTGTCAGTCAGAAAAAATGACACTGCTGTCGGAACATTGAAGCCGACACAGCTAAGAAAAGGAGACGCAGTTAAAGTACTCTCCATGAATCTCAAAGGCATTGTCAGCTCCCTGCCTGACCGCAGAGGAAATCTGTTCGTACAATGCGGCATCATCCGCTCTCAGGTCAATATCAGCGACCTGGCCCTGATTCAGGAAGATACCATCACCGCACCCTCCCTGCAGCGCACCGGCACCGGAAAGATCAAAATGTCCAAGTCTGCAACCGTATCCACAGAAATCAATCTCCTGGGCAAGACCGTAGACGAAGCGCTGGCGGAACTGGACAAATATCTGGATGACGCGTATCTGGCCCATCTGCCCAGTGTCCGTATCGTACATGGCAAAGGCACAGGCGCCCTGCGCAGCGCGGTTCACAAACAGCTGCGTCGCATGAAAAATGTAAAAGAATTCCGTCTCGGAGAATTCGGCGAAGGTGACGCAGGTGTCACAATTGTCACCTTCAAATAAAAGATGAGGAGCAAATCATGGTAAGCAGACAGAAAATACTGATCGTAGATGATGACAACAATATTGCGGAACTGATCTCCCTGTATCTGACCAAGGAATGTTTTGAGACGATGATTGTCAATGACGGCGAATCCGTCCTGCCCGCCCTCGATACCTTCCGCCCCGGACTGATCCTGCTGGATCTGATGCTTCCCGGCATGGACGGTTATCAGGTATGCCGGGAAGTACGGGCCAAATCGGCCATCCCCATTATCATGCTTTCCGCCAAAGGCGAAATTTTTGACAAGGTGCTGGGACTGGAGCTGGGCGCCGACGATTATATGGAAAAACCTTTTGACTCCAAAGAACTGGTTGCCAGAGTGAAGGCCGTACTGCGGCGCTATAAGGCAGCCCCCGCAGCTTCCGAAAAAACAGATATCAAATGTGTGGAATACCCTGATCTGATTATCAACCAGACCAATTATTCCGTTCTGTATATGGGCAATTCCGTGGAAATGCCGCCCAAAGAGCTGGAGCTTCTCTATTTTCTGGCCTCCTCCCCCAATCATGTATTTACCAGAGAACAGCTGCTGGATCAGATCTGGGGATATGAATATGTGGGCGATACACGGACCGTAGACGTACACATCAAAAGACTCCGGGAAAAGATCAAGGATCATGCCTCCTGGAGACTGGCCACCATCTGGGGAATCGGCTATAAGTTTGAGGTGAAGGCCTGAATGCGAAAGACTCTTTATCTCAAATTCATCCTGGCCTATCTGATCTTCGGGTTTTTCGGGTTCGTGGCAGTCGCCACCTTTGTCTTCAGCATGACGCTGGAGCACCTCAAACGCGAAAAAGCCGACGCCCTCTATAAAGAAGCCACCCTGATCGCCAATACGTATGCTTCCGACCTATACAACAACCAGGCCTCTCTGGATGCGGTCAAGACCCAGCTTGATCTGATGGATACCTATCTCTCCGCCACCATCTGGATTATCAATCCTTCCGGACGGATCATTCTCGATTCCTCTGCACCGGTCGATATCGAGACACCCGTCATTATCGAAAATTTTGACCCGACCATTACCGCGGGTTCCTACTATACGGTGGGAAATTTTTTCCAGTCTTTTCAGGAAGAGACGCTGAGCGTTTTTGCTCCTATCACCTCCCGCTTCAAGGTCAACGGCTATGTGGTCATCCATGCCTCCATGCGCACCGTACGCAGTTCCGCCAACAGTCTGCTGAATATATCTTATATTCTGCTCATTATCATGCTGCTGCTCTCGATGATCATTCTATTCTTTTTTACAGAGATGGTATATATACCTCTGCGCAAGATCACGTATGCCACCGAACAGTACGCAGGCGGAAATCTGCATTATGAGTTTCAGATCGACAGTGATGATGAAATGGGCTATCTGGCGGCCTCCCTCTCCTTTATGGCGAGTGAAATTGCCAAAAGTGAGGACAATCAGAAAAAATTTGTGGCAAACGTCTCCCACGACTTCCGCTCTCCCCTGACTTCCATCAAGGGATATCTGGAAGCCATGCTGGACGGCACCATCCCGCCCGAGATGTATGAAAAATATCTGCACATTGTCCTCAATGAGACAGAACGTCTTACCAAACTGACCAACGGGCTTTTGCAGTTAAATAACCTCAATACAAAGGGAATGCTTTTGGAATATACGGATTTTGACATCAACGAAGTGATCCGCAATACCGCCGTTGCCTTTGAAGTCATCTGCACGAACAAAATGATCGGCATAGAACTGGTGCTGACCGGAGAAAGCCTTACCGTCCATGCCGATCACGACAGAATCCAGCAGGTACTCTATAACCTCCTGGATAATGCCATCAAATTCAGCCATAATGATTCTGTCATTAAAATCGAGACGACCGAAAAGAGCAATAAGGTACTCATCTCCATCAAAGACAACGGCATCGGCATCCCCAGAGACAGCCTGAAACTGATCTGGGACCGTTTTTACAAAACGGACCTCTCCCGCGGCAAAGACAAAAAGGGCACCGGTCTGGGCCTTTCCATTGTCAGGGAAATTATCCACTCTCACAACGAACATATTAACGTCATCAGCACCGAGGGCGTGGGAACCGAATTTATCTTTACCCTGTCCAAGGCAGAAGAAGAAGAGGAGGACTAATTGTCCTCCTCTTTCCATGTAAGCCGGTGCAGCTTCCCTTCCTTCTCCAAATCAGCAAATCCATTTTGCCGCAATGCTTCATAAAGCACAACAGCCACACTGTTTGACAGGTTCAGAGAACGGGTTCCTTCCAGCATGGGAATCCTGATACACTGCGTCTCATGCTCTGCCAGAATCTCTTCCGGAATCCCCCCGCTCTCCTTTCCAAACATCAGATAGTCTCCCGGCAGAAATACCACATCACTGTAGACCCTTTTCGCCTTTGTGGTGGCATACCAGATACGCGCACCCGGGTTCTCCTCCAGAAATCTTTCATAATTCACGTACCGGGATACTTGCAGCCGTTCCCAGTAATCCATACCGGCCCGCCTGATCTCTTTTTCATTCAGCCGAAATCCCAGAGGTTCGATCAGATGCAGACCCGTTCCGGTCGCCGCGCAGGTTCGTCCGATATTTCCTGTGTTAGCCGGTATCTCCGGCTGATGTAGTACAATATGCATTCTCTCTTACTTTCCCTGCTCCGCGCGCAGTCTGCGGACAAATTTCTCCAGCCGTCCGATCGCTACTTTCAGATTTTCCAGTGAATAGGCATAGGAAATACGCAGAAAACCCTCCCCGCTCTCACCGAAAGCCGTCCCCGGCACCACTGCTACCTTCTCTTCCGCCAGAAACCGCTCGGCAAACTGCTCACTTGTCATGCCAAACTCTTTGATACAGGGAAAGACATAAAAAGCGCCGTAAGGCTCGAAACAGGAAAGGCCCATCTGCGCAAACGCATACAGAAGATAGCGCCGCCGCTGATTGTATGCCTCCCTCATCTGCTTTACATCCTCATCCCCGTTTTTGAGGGCATCCACTGCCGCATACTGGCTGGTAGTCGGCGCACACATAATGGCATACTGGTGTATTTTCAGCATCTGCTCTATGATCAGCTTCGGCCCGCAGGCATACCCCAGACGCCATCCTGTCATGGCATGAGATTTGGACAGACCACCGATCAGTATGGTACGCTCCCACATCCCCGGTATCTCCGCAATGGACACATGCTTTTCCTTATAAGTCAGCTCCCCGTATATCTCATCGGAAATGACAAAAAGATCTTTTTCGGCGATAACCTCCGCGATTGCCTCCAGATCCCTGCGCTCCATAATGGCGCCTGTGGGATTGTTGGGAAACGGCAGAACCAGTATCTTCGTCCTGTCTGTCACCGCCTCCCGCAACTCCTGCGCCGTCAGCCGGAATTCATTTTCCGCCTTCAGATCAATGATAACCGGCACGCCGCCTGCCAGTATGGCGCACGGTTCATAAGATACATAACTTGGCTGGGGAATCAGCACCTCATCCCCGGGATTAATCATGGCACGCAGAGCGATGTCAATAGCCTCAGAGCCCCCCACCGTCACAAGCATCTCACAATTATAATCATACGCTAACTGAAATCTTCTTTTGAGATAATGACTGATCTCTACTTTCAGTTCCTTCAGACCCGCATTGGATGTGTAGAAAGTACGTCCCTTTTCCAGGGAATAGATCCCTTCATCTCTGATATGCCAGGGCGTATCAAAATCCGGCTCACCTACTCCCAGTGAAATGGCATCTTTCATCTCACTGACAATATCAAAAAATTTACGGATTCCGGAAGGCTTCAGTCCTGCCGTCTTTTCTGATAACGGATTTCTCATGGTGACACCTTCTCTCTTTCATCCTCGTATTTCTTTGCCAGAATCGTACCATGATCTTTATATTTTTTGAGAATAAAATGGGTCGCCGTACTCAGCACATAATCCATCGTAGACAGTTTATCCGATACAAACCGTGAAATATCCCGCAGGTTCTTACCGTCCAGCGTAACCAGCAGATCATAGGCACCGGATATCAGATAAACCGCCGTCACCTCAGGATATTTGTAAATGCGCTCCGCAATATTGTCAAATCCCTGTCCCCTCTGGGGCGTCACACGCACTTCAATCAGTGCCGTCACCTTGTCGATGGAAGTCTTCTCCCAGTCGATCAGTGTATGATAGCCGCAGATGATCCCCTCTTTTTCCATTTCCGCCATCTCATTGACGATGTCCAGCTCTTCCACACCGAGAAGCACTGCCAGCTCTTTCAGATCAATACGGCTGTTTTTTTCAAGAATTGCCAGAATCTGTTCTCTCATTTTCCCTCTCCTGTTTCGTTCCTGTCATTCATTTCTATCCAAGCACCTGATACAGCTCATCGGCCTTCGGAGGTTCGAGAAATCTGCGTTCCTCTTCATTTATGACAACTCTGTCATTTCCCTCCCTGATTTTACCGATGACCGCCGCAGGAATCTTTTCCCGTTCCAGTTCCCTTACCAGGCCAAGTCCGTCGTCCGTTACCATCAAAAGGCTGCCGCTGGAAATCAGTCCATAGGGATTGATTCCGAAAAATTCGCAGATCTCAATGGTTTCCTGTCTGATGGGAATCCTTTTTAAATCTATTTCAAGTCCGACGCCTGAACTCTCCGCAAGCTCCCAGAGAGCGCCGAAAATACCGCCCTCCGTGACATCATGCATAGCCGTAACGCCGGACTTTCCGGCGGTGGCGGCCTCCGGTACGATACTCAGGTAACGATCAAATGCCTTGGCCTCTCTGATCAGATGGGACGGGTATCTGGTCAGCAGCTCTTTCTCCTTCTCTTTGGCCAGAATGGCTGTTCCCTCCAGTCCGATCCATTTGGACAAAACCACATCCTGCCCTGCTCTGGCCCCTTTTGTCGTAATAACGCGTTCCCTTCTGGCCCTGCCGATACCGGTGACCGTAAGTACGGGCCGGTTGACTGCCGTCGTTACTTCCGTATGTCCGCCTGCAATCTGCACATGCAGCGGGCCGCATACCGCTTCCATCTCCTGTATCATTTCCCGGATTTCCGGCTCCTGCGTCTCCGGCGGCAGCAGCGCCGATACCAGAAGAGCTACCGGCTCCGCACCTGAGCTGGCCAGATCATTGAGTGTCACATGTACCGCCAGTGTCCCGATATCTTTGGATGTACCGGTGACCGGATCCGTGGATACTACAAATACATCCTCCTTTGGCAGCGCCAAAATGGCGCAGTCTTCCCCTACGCCTGCGCCAAGTAACACCTCTTCTCTTCTTGTATGAATCTGTTTTAACACAGACCGCTTCAATACGCTTTCCGGAACTTTTCCGATCTTCATTTTTGTCTCCATCCGTATCTGCCCATAACCGTCCGGCCCGGCTGAACCGATGCCTGTACCCATGCCCTTGCCAAAGAACCCGCTGCTCTTACTGCGCCGGCTGGGCAGGATCCGTCTGGGCAGGCGCCGCCGCATCTCCTGCGGCGCCCGCTTCCGGTACGACAGGCGCCGCACCGCCATCCGGTACAACCGGAACCTCAGGTACCACGCCGGGCACCTCAGTTCCCGGCACCACACCTGGCAGCACCGTGCCGTCAAGCCCCGGTACGGCAGGCGCTACCGTACCGCCCAGTGTGGTATCCCCCGCCTTCAGCTGGGCCGCCACCCCTTTGATGTAATCAATATCACTTGTGGCTATCGCCGCCTGAATCAGCTGGGCCGCCACCGGATCGGAGGTCGCCGTCCCCACCGTAGCCGTTCTGGGAACCATTTTATAGCTGCTGCTGTTGACCTCTTCCCGGCTCACTTCTGTGCCATTCTCCTTTGTAATCTTCCAAAGCTTTGCCGTCCTGCCCACATGAACGGACTGCACCTTTACATAGCCGATCGGCTGCTTTCCATCCGCAACCACACTTTCGGAGCTGGGTTTCGTCTCGGAAAGTATCTCACTCTCAAAGCTGATGGTCCGCCCCGGATCTCTTGTTTCCACACCATAAATAGTAAATGTGATATGTTTATCCTGGGTATACCCTTCAATATAAATAGGATATTCCAGATTATTTACGAAACGAAAATCCTTGCCTGCACTCTCGGCAATGGCCGCATCCGCCGAAGGCTGCACATAACTGACTTCCATGGAATGGTTATGCCGCTCTGTCACCTGCAGTTCCGAGAGCAGCACGGCATTATACAGAGTCGTAGATACCTGGCAGATACCGCCGCCCAGGCTTTCCACTACCATACCGTTCAAATAGGAACCTGCCATGTGATAACCATTCTCCTCCGAAAAAGGACTCACCGCCTGATAAGCGGAAAATTCCTCCCCCGGATATACGGTCGTACCATTGATCAGGCTGCACCCATTGGACACATTGGCGCTCCGGTCTGCGCCGGAGGACGTATAGCTGGTCGTAAATGTACCCAGCACATCCTTTACCTTTTCCAGATCCTCCCTGCTGCCCCGGGGCTCATCGACCGCTACGACCAGATCCACTTCTGCCGCGCTCTTATCCCAGTCCTGCGCCAGAAAAGCTTCCAACTGCTCTGCCGAAGCCGCAACATCCACTTTTTCCCCGGTCTGACCGCCCTCTATCATAAACTGGCCGTTCTCCCTGCGCAGTGACGCGTCCTGCGCCTCCACATCAAACTGACTGCACTGCTCTGTCAGCACCTTTTCCAGTGCGGCTTTATCAAAAGAAAGCTCCAGTTCAAATTTTTTATTGTTCCGCTCCAGATCTTTCAGTTCTTTGTAACGCCTGATAATATTGCCCTGTTTGCCCAGTCCGGCGGCTTCGTCCACCACATCCTCATTCTCCCAGCGGATGCCCATATCGCCTGCCGTCACCGTCACCTGATTGCCGCCCACGGCATTCAGCGTAAGAGGCACATCCGCAAGTCCGTCCACATAACTGTGCACGGCTGCGCCCGCCTCTTCCCGGGTCATACCGGATACATCAATATCGCCGACAAAAATCCCGTTCTCGATCCGTTTCTCTCCGTTCCCCTTTGCCATCACGCCTGCCTGAAATATCAAGGCGCCCACAGCGGCTGCCATGACCGCAGCCAGTATTCCTGTCCTTTTTCTCATAACTTCCTCCAAATCCGTTACAATTCACACCCACGCCAGATTTTACATGAATTTATGGTCATATGGTATGAATTTCAACAATTGATGCACACAAAATGCCCGGAAACAGACATTCCGGCACTGCTCCGACACCATACAGCAAGTGCATGGCGCGGCCCAAATCTATCAATTCAGTTCATTTTTTTCCCCTCAGAATTGACAATGCACCATATTATACAATAAAATAAGATAACATCGGCATCAGCATTGCCAGTACAATGATCAGAATAATAATAGATGAAATAATTTTTCTCTTTTTCTTATCAAACATGTAATCACCTCGTTGAAAGGATATTATATATGAAATTACCGTTTTTGGCAAGTTTTATCGTCTTTATCGTCTGGCTTTCTTTCATGATTACCCGTTCCCGAAGAGCCATGGAACTGCAGGAAAAACAATTCTGGGATCGGGAAAAACAAGCCAACCGCACCCGCAGAAAATCACTCGACGGCCTTGCCTACATCACCATCCCTCTGGATAAGCTGCCGCTTGATCTGAATACGGACCAGGACGATATACGGGAATGTGTGGATATCATTCGCACACTCTCCACACAGACCATCGTCAATCTCACCGGCTACACCAATACGGATCTGAAGCTGATGTACGGCGCTCCCAATATTACGGCTCTGACGGAATATGACCAGAACTACACCCTGCTGGCACGCACGCTGCAGAAATGGGCCGCACTGCTCCACGCACAGGGCCACATCACCCAGGCAAGAACCATACTGGAATTTGCCGTTTCCACCAGGACAGATGTCAGCGGCACTTACAGGCTGCTTGCCGATATCTACAAAGACAGCGGAGAATCCGAAAAGGTGGCCGGGCTTATGGAAGCGGCTCAGGCTCTGCCCGATTTTTCCAGAAACATCATCACCCGCCTCCTGCAGGAAGAGGATAAGCGTTAACCGCCTGCACGTCATATTCCCACGATAACCTGCGCATTGTGGTTTAAGGGATCGCGCCTGTCATAGCAAAAGCGTACAAAAACCGGCTGCTCCCTGCGCTGCAGGAGCCTTTCGGTACAGGCTTCCCAGACCGGATAAAAGAAACATTCCACATGATCGCGCTTATTTTCTTCTCTGCGGCGGAGCTCTTCCCGATATTGTGTACGATCCGCCGCAAAGGACGGACGGCTCTTGCATTTCTCGCGCAGGTACAGATCGAAGGTCAGCAGTTCCCGATACAGCTTTTCATACGCAGGCTGCCGCGAAACGGCAAATGCCAGCAATATCTCATATCGCCGGCTTCTGGCAGGACTGTTCACACAATACCCCTGTTTTTCATAATATACGGCCATCTCTTCATACATTCGGAAAGGATGGATAAACGCCTTTTCCAGTACTCTCAGCGTATACCGAAACTGTCCGCTGTTATAATACAGCTCCACCATCTCCTCAACCTGCTTCAATCTGCGCACGTCCTGATAGGGCAGCCATTTCGAGTATAACACTTCATATGGCGGCTGACAGCGGTAAGATATGCCATACTCCTTCACTTTTTCATAAAGATAAGAACCCTTCAGCACCTTCAGAAATCCCAGCTGCAGCTGGTCGGGTTCCATGGCATATACCTCGTTAAAAGATATGACAAATCTGTCATAATCTTCATACGGCAGCCCTGCGATCAGATCCAGATGGATATGGATGTTTTTTCCTTTCCGCAGCTGTGCCACTGCGGCCCGCAGCCGTCCCATATCCGTGCTGCGGTGAATTTCCCTCAGCGTCTCAGGATTGGTGGACTGTACCCCGATCTCCAGCTGCACAAGTCCCGGGCGCATGGCGCCGAGGAGCCCAAGCTCCTCCCCGCTCAGAAGATCGGCCGATATCTCAAAATGGAAATTTGTGACACCATTGTCATGCTCATGCAGAAAACGCCAGATTTCCATGGCATGCTCATGACAACAGTTAAAGGTACGGTCTACAAATTTTACCTGCGGCACCTTATGTTCCAGAAAAACGAGAAGTTCACGCTTTACAAGCACCAGGCTGCGCAGCCGCACCCGCTTTTCTACCGAGGAAAGACAATAACTGCACCGGAAAGGACACCCTCTCCCGGATTCATAATAAATGATCCGGTTCTGAAATCCCTGTAAATCCCCGTAGAGAAAAGGAAGCGTGTCCATGGGCAGAAGTTCTCGTGCCTTCGTCAGACCCAGGCCCGGCAGGCATATTCCTGACACATCTGTCAGCTTCATGCCGCCCCGGCAGTAATAGCGCATCAGCTGTGCAAACGTGGCCTCCCCCTCTCCGACCATAATGCCGGTAAGCTGCGGAAAGCGTTCGAGAACAAGCGGCGCATCATAGGAGACCTCCGGGCCGCCCAGCCAGAGCGCTGTATCCGGCAGAATCTTGGGGACCTCCTCCAGCAGTTCCCCGATCAGCCGCCAGTTCCAGATATAGCACGAAAAAGCAATCACCTGCGGATCTCTCCCGTAAAGATCCGCAAGAATTGCTTCCGCTGTCTGATTGACCGTATATTCCACGATCTCTATCGCCGTATCAAACTCTGCCGCATACTCCTTCAGGCTGTAAACCGCCGGGTTGGAATGTATGTATTTGGCATTTACCGCTACCAGCAACACTTTCATAGACTGTCCGTAAACCTCCGAAATGCCGCCCTGCCTGCTTCATCCCGCTTGAATACGCCGGCGTCTTCCAGAACCTTTCCGAATACGAGCCCGATCTCCTTTTGCAAAATGGCGTCAATATTTTCCTTCGTCACCTGTTCATAGCCGGCCAGGAAACTATCCGCCCATCTGGCATGCTTTTCAATCGCCTCAATATCGGCAATCTTTCTGCCGTTTAAAATCGCATCCTTTAACAGCTCCATCTCTGTTTTCAGACGGGACGGCAGAATCGCCAGCCCCAGCACTTCGATCAGACCGATGTTTTCTTTTTTGATATGATGAAGCTCCGCATGCGGATGATATACGCCAAGCGGATGCTCCGCGGTGGTAATATTATTGCGCAGCACCAGATCCAGCTGGAATTTCCCGTCTTTATAATGAGCGATCGGCGTAATCGTGTTATGAGGCTCACCGTCAGTCTCCGCAAAGATAAAGGCCGACTCGTCGGTATAGCTTCTCCAGCGTTCCAGAATCAGATCTGACAGTTCTGTCAGTTTCTTCCGGTCAGCGCTGCGCAGACGGATGACTGACATGGGCCATTTTACCACACCCGCTTCCACATCCGCAAAGCCCTTCACCTGAAATTCCCGCTCTACCGGCGCCCGGTCCATGGCAAATTCATAACGGCCTCCCTGGAAATGGTCATGGCTCAGGATAGAGCCTCCCACAATAGGCAGATCCGCATTGGAACCCACAAAATAATGCGGGAACTGCTCCACAAAATCAAGCAGCTTGCAAAATGTGCCATGTTCGATCTTCATGGGCACATGCTGACCGTTAAATACGATACAATGCTCATTATAATATACATAAGGAGAATACTGCATATTCCAGTCACTGTCCTGAATGATCACCGGCATCACCCGATGGTTCTGACGCGCCGGATGATTCAGCCTTCCCCGGTAGCCTACATTTTCCCTGCACAGCAGACATTTCGGATACCCGCCCTGCTTTGCCGCCCTGGCAGCCGCGATGGCTTTGGGATCCTTTTCCGGCTTGGACAGATTGATGGTGATATCCAGCCTGCCATATTCGGTATCCACAGTCCATTTCCTGTCTCTCGCGATCCGATAACGCCGGATATAATCCGTATCCTGACTGAACTTATAGTAAAAATCCGTCGCCTGACGCGGAGATTTTTCATATAAAGCATGGAACTTTCCGATCACCTCACTCGGCCTCGGTGTCAGCAGTCCCATGATCTTTGTGTCAAAGAGATCCCGATGCGTAATATCATTTTCCGGCATAAGCCCCTTTTCCCATGCATAGTCCAGCATTTCCGCCAGAATCCCTTCCAGATCCTCTGTTTTTACGCTGACATTTATGTCATTTTTATTTTCTTCCGCTTCGCCTTCCTCCGGGCCGTCCAGATCAAATAATTCCAGAAGCCGGTTACTTGTATAGATCCTGTCCGACTCCTCCAGCAGCCCTGTTACAATCCCATACTCCGTCAGTTTTCTGATTGCTTCCTGAATCATTTTTTATGCTCCTATTATCAGTTCCGCATATGTCCTTCCAGCACCTTTCCCCTGGAAAAAATACCGTCCCTGACACATGGACTGTATTTTTTCCGGCACTGTTCGGACATATGCTGTTTTCAGTTCCGCATATGTCCCAATCGCTGTCTTACAGGGCGGACGGGCCGTCTCCGATATCCACGATGTAAAAATCAGCTTCCTTTCCGACTCTCTGCTCATAGGCAGCGCCGACCCGGGCAATGAAGGTATCCACCGCTTCTTCTTTTACGATGCTCACCGTGCATCCGCCAAAGCCGCCTCCGGTGATACGGGAGCCAATGACCCCTTCTATCTTCCATGCCTCCTCGGCAAGTACGTCAATCTCCTCGCAGGATACTTCATAATCATCCCGCAGGGATACATGGGATTCATTCATCAACCTGCCAAAGAGGGCAATATCGTTGTGTTTCAATGCTTCTACCGCACGGATGGTCCGCTGATTTTCATAAACGGCGTGTTTCGCCCGTTTCCTTCTGACCTCATCTTTGACAGCCGTCTTGTAGGTCTCAAACTGCTCCACTGTCAGATCACCCAGCGTATGAATACCGATGACTTCCTGCAGCTCCTTCAGCGCCGTCTCACATTCGCTGCGCCGTTCGTTATATTTGGAATCCACAAGTTTATGCTTCACATTGCTGTTTGTAATCAATATTTTGGCGCCTTCCAGCACCAGAGGCGCATATTCATAAGACAGATCCGCCGTGTTGAGAAAGATCGCATGATCCTTCTTTCCCATGGCGGAGGCGAACTGATCCATAATACCGCAGTTCATGCCGTTAAAATTGTTTTCGGAATACTGACCGATCAGGGCAATATCAATGTTGCTCACATCAAAACCATACTGCTCTTTGAGCATATATCCGGTTGCCACCTCCAGAGAGGCCGAGGAAGAAAGTCCTGAACCTGCCGGAATGTTGCCATACAGTACCATATCCAGTCCACAGTCCATGACAAAACCTCTGCCGGCGAAAGCCCACATCACACCCTTGGGATAATTGGTCCACTCCGCCGCTTCTTCGGGGCTGATCCCGTCGATGGAAGACTCCAATACGCCCAGCTGTTCAAAATTCATGGAATAAAAACGCAGCTTGTGATCGTCTCTCTTCCTGACTGCCATATACGTGCCGATGGTGAGCGCACAGGGAAACACATGTCCGCCATTATAGTCTGTATGCTCCCCGATCATATTCACCCGCCCCGGTGCGAAATATACGGATACCCCTTCCCTGCTTCCATACAGCTCCTTAAATTTTTCCAACAGTTTTTCTTTCATAACCCCATCTCCTTCTTTTTTCCGCATCCATGTTTATGTTACTTTTTCTCCTGCCGTGCAGGAAATTTCCACTGCCCTGCTTTCGTGTACATAATAACATATTTTTGATGACACCGTATACTTTCTTTGTTATGAAAAGCTGTTAAAATGTTATCCATTGTCCCTTTCACACCCGTGCCATGCCCTTGCCCCGTGACGCCGGGGCCGGCGCGAAAACGCTTTCACATTTCAATCACCTGCGTCGCAATCTTCTCCCGGAAACGGACATCATGTTCCACAATCAGCATCGTCGGCGCTGCGGACAAAATCAGCTCTTCCAGCTGTATCCGGGAAAAAACATCCATATAATTGAGCGGCTCATCCCAGATATACAGGTGCGCAGGTGTCATCACACTGGCGGCGATCAGGACTTTCTTTTTCTGTCCCTGCGAAAATTCCTCCAGACATCCGGAAAGCTGTCTCCGTTCCAGTCCAAGCTGACGCAAAAGTGAGCAGAACAGACTTTCGTCCAGTTTCCGTTCCCGGCAAAATTCCGATATACTCCCTTCCAGAAATGCCGTATCCTGATTCACATAGGAAACCGTTATGCCGGACGCAGCCTCCAAAGTCCCGCTTTCCCACAAAGCATTTTTTCCGTCGGCACTGACATGGCTTATCCTTGCATCTTCTGTCACACCATTGCCGTCCCGCTCATGAATACGGCCCAGCAATGCCCTGATGAGACTGGATTTTCCGCAGCCGTTTTTTCCGTTTAAAAAGATGCGGCTTCCTCTCCGCAGGGAAAAGTTGAGATTGTCAAAAACCTGGCCCTTCCCCTCATATCCAAGGCCATACCCCTTCACGGAAAAAAGCACCTCTTTATGATGTTCCAGCGGAAACATTTTCAGAGAAACCGCTGTCTCGACGTCTTTCAAAAGCCCTTCCTTTTCCTCCAGCTCCCGCTCCAGACGCACTTCCATCTGTTTTCTGCGTTTTTCCATTTTCTTTGTTTTGGCGCCGATATAGGCTCTTGTAGGCCGGTCATGTTCCCTGACAGGATCATATCCGATTTTCGTCCGTTCATTGGCATTTGCCCACTGCCTTGTCCGTCCGGACGCCCTCTTTAAATGACTGATTTCCTTCTGATGCTTTTCATTCTCCATCCGGGCAAAGGTATCCTGCCGACGCCTGTTTTCTTCCCAGCTCGAAAAATTGCCGGCCTGCACCTCGATCGACTGCCGATTCAGTACAAGCACATGGTCAGTACAGGCATCCAGCAAGTCTCTGTCATGTGACACAAGAAGAAAGCCATTCTTCTTCGCCAGATAAGCTTTTACACTTTCCCGGGAAGCCTGATCGAGATGATTGGTCGGCTCGTCGATCAGCAAAAAATCATGTTCCCCGGAAAACAAAACAGCCAGCATGACCTTTGTCCTCTCTCCATGACTTAGCGTCCCGTACGGACGCTGCAGCACCTCCCCGCCCGTCCCCATCAGCTCCAATTCACGCACAACCCGCCATTTTTCACAATCGGCCTTCCATACAGTAAGCAAAGCGGCGGCACACGACTCTTCCCACGCGCCAGACAGTTGATAGGGGAAATAGTCAAACGCTACATCCGCACAAATCTTTCCCCTGTACTCATATTCTCCCAACAGCAATTTCAGAAACGTGGTCTTCCCTTTTCCATTTCGCCCGATAAACCCCAGTTTCCATCTGGTATCAATGGAAAAAGAAGCATGTTCAAATATACTGTCCGCACTTCCCTCATAATAAAATGTCAGATCATCCACTCGTATCTGCGACATAAAACCTCCTTTTCCGGTTCCTTTTGGTAATATCCGTGAGCAATCGAGCAGGGGAGATTTTCTCCCTGCCCGCCGCGCGGCCCGCATGCTGCCTTGGCAGCAAATTTCCTTATGCGGGCCTGCGCATAAAAAAAGAACCATTTGTCGCCAAATGATCCTGTCCCGCAATCCATACTCTCTTTTCCGCAAATACCGATCTGCCCGGGCAGATCCGCCGGATTCCACATGCTGCGCCGCACACAGACTGCCTGACGCAGTATCCCGACGCGATCCGCCGCCAGAGGGCTTTCCGCATAATATCGTTTCAAAGAGAGGCCTGACAAGACATAATCCACTTCTGGCAACATGACAATGCAGCATACTCACAACTGCAAAACAACAACTTCATGTTTTCAAAAGTAAATTATCTCTCCATCCTCTCACCTCTCGCCCTTATTTCCCTTCGAAGCAAAACAATCCCGCTTCAAAAAGATCGTACCTATTATACAACAGTTACATTGTAATTACAACTACTGTTTTACAGCAGCCCACGTCAACACATACGTGGATAAAGCACAGAGCGTTTTTTCATTTTTCCTCAAAGTCCGGGCAGGAAACAGATAAATTCTCCCCTCTTTTTTCCAGGATTGCCCGCGCATACGGCAGCATATCCACCTTGTTTGCCCGTATTATCATTTTCCTGTATTCTGCCGGAATCCCTTTCACTCCAAACGCACCACCACAGATGGCAGTCGCCATGGCACCGATGGTATCCGTATCACCGCCCAGGTTCGCGCAAAGAAGAGCACACTTTTTCACGTCAAAGGCATAATAAGCAAGTGCCAGCGCCGCGGGAACGGATTCCGCCGTATTGACACCGGCGCCGATCAGATCATATACGTGCTCCAGAAAGGCCCGCTCATCCCCGGCATATCTTTCCGCCAGACACATCCCCAGCCTCGTCCGGGCGCCGAGAGACGGACTTACCGTGGAGGCTCCCAGCGTCATGGCATATGCTTCCACCGACAGGGCATCTTCCATCATCCGCTCCCTGTCACCATACATGACAGCGGAGGCAACCGCCATGGCAATCATGGACGCTCCCGCAATCGTCACATCACTGGTATGTGTGACCTGAGAGACAGCCGCCACATAACGGCACAGCTCCTCTCTTTGCGACGGCTCGAACAATGCCCCGATGGGCGCAATCCGCATTGCCGCACCGTTGGTAAGCGCCTGATCGGAAATTTCCTTTGCGCTCTTCCCCTCCCGGAACAGACGCAGCGCCACTCTTGACGTGGGTCCCAGTATATTTTTTTCAAAGGCATCTTCCTTCTCCGCCCATGCCAGAATATGTTCCGCAATACTCTGCGGCGACGGAATAAAACCAGTCTCCGTCAGGGAATCCAGTATGGTAAGAGCCTGCCCGGTATCATCCGTGAACTGGCCCGCTTTATACTGATACGATATGACATTCTCCGGACACCCATCCAGAAATCCCCTGATCTCCCCATAATAATCAAGCATCCGTTTTCTGCTCCAAAGCTCCGGCGGCATCCCCATGGCGTCACCGACAGCCATACCATACAGCACACCCAGTATCTTATCTAACATAGTCCGTTTCCTTTCCTTCTCTGCCATACCCGCTTATATCTGCCGCTCCCGGATCTCCCGGATAAAATCCTCAATCTGTACAAGCTGTTCCTTATTGTGTCTGCCGCCCCTCTTGCATTCCTTCCGGTAACCGGAAGGCGAGATCCCTTTTGTCTTTTTAAAAGCCTTTGTAAAAACAAGCGCATCATTATACCCGCAGGAAAGAGCGATGCTTTCTATCGGAATATCCGTCGTCTGCAACAATTCTGCCGCTCTGGTAATCCGGCAGGCGGTCATAAAATTCTGGGGCGACATCCCCAGAGACTGTTCAAACAAAACATACAGATAACTGCGGTTGACACAGACAAATTCTGCCACATCCGTCACCCGGATCGGGTTACAGTAATTGTCCCTGATAAAGCCGACTGCCTTTGTTACATAGGAATTGTCTTTATCCGCATCATTTCTTTCCTTTACAGGCACTTCCGAGGCGATCAGCGAGAGAAAAATGGCAAGCTCTCCGTTTCTGCGCAGATCATTGGCCACACCGGAAGTGTTATGTTCCATCATATTGCGCACACAGTGATACAATTCTTCCTGACGATTGGAGTAAAAGACCGGATGCGTGCCGGACAACCCCATTTTTCTTACATACTCCCCCGCCTGACTGCCGCCAAATCCCACCCAGACATAAGTCCATGGCTCTTTGGCATCAGCCTCATAAAATACAAGTTCTCCCGGCTCGATCAGAAAACCGCTTCCGGCTTCCAGTCCATACTCCTGACCGCCCACAGAAAACCGTCCCCTCCCGCTTATCACATAGTGGATCAGAAAGTGCGGCTTCAGCGCCGGGCCAAAACTATGGAGCGGTTCCGTCCTGGAGCAGCCACAGCAGCTAAGTACAAGCCCCTGTACCTGTTCATTTGCAAATTCCAGCTTATACGCTTTCTCCATGCTTTCCTCTGTTTTCCTTTCCTGTCGGTACGCCGATCACTGCAAATGCCGCCGATCCGGCTGCCATCCCGCCAAATGGCCCCTGCTCCGTCAGTGAATCAAAAGCTCTGCCAGATAAACCGCCACGCAGGAACAGAGTGCTACCCGGAACAGATTTCCGTCGATATAGGCAAGCACTGATCCCGTCAGAAAACCCGCCCAGGCGGAAACGCTGCTGCCCGTAGCTGACAGAATCGCCGGAAACGTCATGACCGCCAATGTCACATAAGGCACATAATACAGAAAAGAGCGGATAAAAGGATTCCTGATATCCCTGCGGATCAATGTCATAGGCAGCATCCGGATCAGATAGATCGTTGCCGCCGCTACCAGCAAATAGAGCGCAATACTGTGATTCATACAAATTTCTCCTCTGTCTTTCCATCTCTGAGAAAGTGCTGATTAAATCAGCGTTTCCCTAATATAACGATTTGCAAAACCGGCTTTCACAGCCGCAGATCTATTGCAATATGTCTATGCATTTTCCTCTTCTTTCACCGGGAAGAAAAATGCCGCCGCCCCGGCGATCAGCACCGTCAACAAAATAATCTGCATCCCGGAAGAAATCTGCCCAAGCACAGGCAGCCTGGAAAAAAGAAAACTGCACAGCATCGAAAGTGATACAATGAGTGCCACCACCTTATTCTTCTTGGCAGCCGGAATGATGATTGCCAGAAACATACCATACAGTGCCACGCTCAGCGCATTTTCCACCCGCCGCGGCAAAATCGCCCCTGCGGCGGCTCCCAGAAAAGCCCCCAGTGTCCAGCCGGGCGATGCCACCGCAGCTGCGCCATAATTATAAAAGGGATTCAGCCTGCCTTCCACCGCCATGGCAATGCCGAATATCTCATCCGTGACCGGATAGGACAGCAGCAGGCGATGCCGCATGCCCAGTCCCGGGTCCACTTTCTGGGACAGCGCACAGGACATAAGCAGATAGCGCAGATTTACAATCAACGTCGTCACTGCCATCTGCAGATAACCACCGCCCCCGGCGATAACCGTAATCGCCCCATACTGCCCTGCTGATGCCAGCATGGTAATCGACATGACGCCTGCCTGTACCGCACTCAGACCGGCCTTCTTTGCTGCGATCCCCAGGGCAAACGCCACCGCAAAATACCCCAGCGCAATCGGTATCCCGTCTTTCATTCCCCTGAAAAACCAGCTTCTGTTCACTCTCTTTTCATCCATTGTTCATTTTCCTCAATATAAAAAGAAGGAACTCTCTTATCCTTCCACTCCATGATTATCTTATCACAGCCAAAAACACCCGTCAAAGGAAACGTAGCGGATCCTTCCCCGCCTCCCAAATTGCATAATAAAAATCAGCTGCCAAAAATTTTTAAACTGGCTGTTGACATTCTCCTCTTGCTATGATAGACTAATTCACGTAGCAGGAAGATATGTTTCATCCTGATATGCACGAGTGGCTCAGTGGTGGAGTATCGCCTTGCCAAGGCGAGGGTCGCGGGTTCGAATCCCGTCTCGTGCTCTTGTGAAAGAAGCGGAAACGTTGAATTTATCAGCGTTTCCGTTCTTTTTTGTGTCTGCAATTTGAAGACAGTTGAGGACAATGGTTACCGCTGGTTACAATGCGTTCTTTACGGGTTCATAAATTTCCGATTCGGTGAGCGGGGTTTCATAAAGAAACAATCCCTCCGCCTGTACGATCTTGGAAATAAGTTCTTTTAAACATTCATCCGGATTGTAAAGAATTGCCCTTATCCTGCCTAAATTTTCCTCATATACTGTTTCAACTGTTCATAAAAATTCTCTCTGGTTCCAGCCATAATCACAACAATCACCTTATCCTCCAGATACTCTACTGTATATTCCAGTTCATAATTTGTTTTATTGTAATAAATATCATACCCATACACACCTGACAGATCTCCGATTTTGGCTTCCCCAACCGTATGGTCCTCTCTTATCTTATCAATCGCTTCCTGATACAGCATCTTCAATTTCTTATCTTTCAGCCTTTTGATAAATTTCGCTGCAGGCGGAAGAAAACGTACCTCTGTCATTCCTCATCCTCCGTATCAAATACATCTTCATAAGATATATGACCAGATTCTGAAAATGCAACCTGCTCTGCGTCCACAAGCATTGCTTCTACAGCTGGGTGTACCTGGCCCTGCGCCTTTTTAAAACGCTCCAGAAGATCATTACCACTGTATCCATTGGCAATCAGATCCGCCAGAATCTGCTCCGCAAATTCCCCTCCCGTATTGGTTCTGGCAGGACGAATAACCAGTTCATTTCCGCGAACAGTACATTCTGCCTCTGTATCAAACCCTAGCATGGTAAAAAATTTCTGTGGGATGGTAATCTGCCGCTTCGCAGAAATACTCAATTTTTTTATTTCCATAGGAACTCTACCTTTCGTCATCGTCGCCGGCATTACTATATTCTCCTCCTCTATCATATGCAAATCAAAGAAATAATATTCTTTGTTTCTTGGTTTCTAAGATTATTCTATCCAGTTTTCCATCATATGTCAAGGACTATAAAACCTTCTCGCTCTTTGTCATATTATTGGCACAAAACTATCCCAACTTGGCACAGCATTGCGATTTACAGTAACCGCTAAGTAATACGGTATCTCCTATAGAAAAATCCGGGAACTTCCCCGGATTCAATACCCTATGATTTATTTACACAGCATTCCTGAACTTTAGGATTCCATGGTGTCATATTCAATATCCATACATTTCTTAATTTTTTAGGCAATTTGAGCGATTGTATTCGGATTTTCACCTACTGAATATTGGAAAAATTTAAGATGAGAATTGAAAAAAGGCCACCGTTTTGATTTAGGCAGCCTTTTTGAATTTAACTTATCCATCTCCTTTTTGTCATTCGGATTCTTCTCTGTATTCAAAGACAAACCACTTTTCATTCATATAAACCTCTATTGTATCGTCTGCTCCATACTGATAACCGAATCCACTTCCAAAATTGGATTGATTATCTTCGGTTGGAATTTCAGTTCCATCGACAGTTGACGTTATTTCTCCATCCATATTGCCACAACGTCCACCAACAGTGCTTTCTTTCCCTGTATCATAATATAATTTACCATTCACTCTTACCATGGGGATTCTGTCATACATTGCATCAGCGCCTGCTTGTTCTATTACCGTAATTTTATAGACCTCACCTAATTGTGCAGGATAAGATTCCATTATTTCTCCGTTATAACTAATTTCTACTAGATCACCAATTTGTAATTCAAGGTTATCTTCGTTTGACAGGTAAAACTCATCTGCTGAATCAAGTTCCAAAGATCCATCTACTGGTTTTACTATTATTGAATCTTTGTTTTTCTCAATTACTGATGCCTGAAATGTTATCGCCAACGGTGTATTGTCTGCTGAAGAAAGCATCTCCATTATACAATTACCTAAAGCAGGTACCGGTTTATAAATTCCTTGATATGGCTGTTCCACATATTCAGTTCCTTTATCCACGTAGTAAAAAAGAGTAGTTCCTGCCACTCCATCGCAATTTATATTAATTGTAATAAAATCTTTGTTGACCGGTACATCATTGATTGACTGCTGACTGGTTGTTTCCATATCCATTAGCATAGATAAAAATTCATCAATAAACTCCGTAGCTTCAGCTTCTGTGTTAGGTGACATAGCATATTTATCACCATCAGAAACACCGATAGATACAATATCCTCTCTGGCTGGCAATCTAATGGGATTCCCCTGTTCTTTCTTTCCACATGCACACAACATAATTGAAATAAAGATACACAAGCAAATGATAGTACACAATTTCATTTTCATAATTAACCTCCTCTCAAAATATTTTTTATATCATACTATATTTTACTGCATGCTTCAAGGAGAGTTATCCCGGAAAGCAGATTTCGGAGATTCTGCATATTCCCGCAGGAAGCAGATGTGGGTGTTTTCGCCAACTGGACGGCTGCTCTGGCCTGCGCTTTTGTGAAACAGAGATTTGGAGTAACTTTCACTACCCGGGGAATGCTCAATCTTTTTCAGCGGCTGGGGCTGAGTTATACCAGACCGACTTATACATTGAATAAAGCGGATCCCAAAAAGCAGGAACAGTTCAGGGAAAACTTTGAAACATGAAGAAAAACTGCTGAACAATGACATCTGCGCAATCCTGTTTGAAGACGTCCCCGTTTCCAAATATGCTGACAATCTGTGCCGGGAAAACTTCAAATGCAACCAAAGCAACTGCGCCGATACATACCCGGCTCATATTACCTGCCCCGTATTTCGACAATGCGCCATATTTGACAAGGGCATTATTCAATACGGCTGTTACAACAACAATCGTTACCTGTGTAAAAAAGCCGCTATATAAACGGCACTAAATTCTTGCCCTCAGAGCACTTTGATCCATGTGCCGTTTATCATACTTTTCCGGCAATTTTTAAATACTGGATATATATATTGGCGGTATATTTAATCATTTTTTGATGTGGTTCTCGAGAGGTATGCAGAAATCACCGGAAGAAATGACAGAATACGCCCTCTTGGTGCTGCCGCCGCAATTTGTTCCATATCTGACAAAATAGAAACCGGTTAATTTTGCTTTGCTATTCAATTATGTGCATATGATTGGACACATGATGGAAGTATGGGAGATGATATGGAGACAGTCCAGGCAGAGCATAGAGCAGAAGCTTTCAGTTTCTTTGTTTAAACAAATACCTTTTCAAAACGGCTTTTTGCATGTAGAATAGAGAAAACGACTTTTGAGGTGGACATCATGTCGCTTATTAATGATCTGAAAAATGCATCACAGCTCACCGATCGTGAAAATGATATCAGGAATTACCTTCTCAACCACCCGGAACATATTGCCAACATGTCCTGCCGGGATATCGGAGAGGCCACTTATACCAGTGCCTCCTCCGTTACGAGATTTTGCCAGAAATTCGGCTGCAAAGGCTACCCGGATTTTAAAGTGCGTTTCCTCAGCGATGTAAAAAGCGGGCAGATTTTGGACGATCACAGTTCCGTCCAGATATCTGAACGTGAAAACATGGTAACGCTTCTGCAAAAAGTAGGAGATGTTCAGAATCACGCGCTTGAGGCTACGCGGAAAGCCCTTTCCCTGTCTCAGCTGTTACGCATCCAAAAGCTTCTGGAGCAGCACTCCTATATTGACTTTTATGCTTATGACACCAACCTGCACCTGGCCCGTTATGCGACCAGCCAGTTTTTCCATGCAGGAAAGATTGCAGCCGTATACTCGGAAACCGATATCCAGGTTCTAAACACGCTGATAGGATCAAAAGGCCATTTGGCAGTTCTTATCAGCCACACTGGCGAGAACTTCAAGCTGATCGAGTTAGCCAGGCTTCTGCGCCGGAATGGGACAAAGACAATCATTATCACCTCTGGTAAAGAAACCACTCTGGGAAAGATGGCGGACGAGTTTCTGTATGCTCCGCGTCCTGATACCATCGGCGAGGTGGAAACGGATAAATTATCCATTCCAACCTTTTTCACCGCCACCAAATACCTGCTGGACCTGATGTTCTCCATCGCCTTCAGTGCTCAGTATGCGGAAAATATGTCTCTGAATCATCGGTATGACACCATCGGCGCTGCTACCTTCTGGGGTCTGAATGAGCCGCGCTGATTCTCCGGGCAGTTGTCATTCTATACAAAAAGAAGCACTGCTTTTTGACGCGTGAAACGAGTTTTCACTCGAACCGCCAAAAAGCAGGCTTTTTATGCAAAGTATCACCAATTGAGCCTCCGGTTCTTGCGGATAAGCATTTAATCATGTTAAGATAACGCCAACAAAGCGGCGCCCATTGCGCTATCCGGCTTCGGCTGGTGCTGAGGGAATCCCCCTCCGCCGAAGTGACCAAGCGCATTTCTGAGATGCCCGCCGTCATTCAGGTTGTTGAGAAGGGCGGCCAGTACCAGATTGTCATCGGTACCCACGCCAAGGATGTGTATGAGGAACTGACCAAGATCATGCACATCGACGAGTCTGCCCAGGCGGAAGTGAAGCAGGGCCTTTTCGCCCGAATCATCGCCACCATGTCGGCGGTGTTTGCCCCCTTTGTCTATATCCTGGCCGCCGCCGGTCTGGTCCAGGGCTGTCTCATTATCATTACTCAGTTCGCCCCTTCCTTTGCGGAAACCGGCACCTACTCTGTTTTGAGTTTCATCTCCTGGACGCCCTTCACTTTCCTGCCCGTTATGATCGCGGTAACGGCATCGAAGCACTTCAAGTGCAACACCTATATTGCCATGTGGTGTTGTCTGGCTCTGGTTAACACGGACTGGGCCTCTATCGCCGGTCGGATTGCCGGAGGTGAGACGGTAAAGTTCCTGCTTTTCCCTATGGCCCAAACCACCTATACCTCCACCGTTTTGCCGCCCCTGTTCCTGGTGCTGGTGCTGGCTTACCTGGAGAGGTGGCTGGAAAAACATCTGCCTGATGTCATCAAGGCCATCGCCATCCCCTTCATCTGCGCTGTCATCATGGTTCCCCTGACCATCCTGGTCATCGGTCCCATCTCCGACTTCCTGGCTAACGGTTTGGCCATCTGCTATAACTGGCTGGCCCATACGCTTCCTGTGGTTGCGGCTCTGGTCGTGGGCGGACTGTGGCAGATCTTTGTGATTTTTGGTATTCACTGGGGCGTCACCCCTATGAATGTAGCTAATTTCGCCGCTAACCACTGCGATACTTTTCAGGCTTTTCAGACCTGCGCCGTTGTAGCGCAAGCCGCTGCCTGTCTGGGTGTATTTTTGAAAAGCCGCAACAGGGACAACAAAAATGTGGCCCTCTCCGCCGGTATTACTGGTGTTTTTGGTATTACCGAACCTGCCATCTATGGCGTGACCCTGCGGCTGAAAAAGCCCTTCATCGCCGGCTGTATCGGAGGCGGTATCGGCGCGGTTATCATCAGCCTGTTTGGAGCCCAGTACTACGCCTACGCCGGTCTGCCCGGACTACTGACCACGGTTAACGCCATCTGTCCCACTGATCCGGACACCCTGGCAAATCTGAACCTGACCGCAAATCCTATGTCTTTCCCCGGCATGATGATCGGCGTACTGGCTACCATCGTGATTACCGTGATTCTGGTAATGGTCATCGGCTGCGGCGATGAGGTTCCTGCCGCCGCCTCTGACAGCGGTTCCAGTACAACCGCCAGGCCCGTTAAGGAGGCCCCCGCCGTATCCAACGGCTCTGTCACCATCTACGCCCCTCTGAACGGCCAAGTCAAGTCCAACACCGCTGTCAGCGATCCTACTTTTGCCGAGGGCGTTTTGGGACGGGGTGCGGCAATCATCCCCACGGAAGGAAAGCTGTATGCTCCCTTTGACGGCACGGTGTTCGGTGTGGCGGATACCAAGCACGCCATCAACCTGATTGGCCCGGGCGAAATTGAGATGCTCATTCACATTGGTTTGGACACCGTGGAGTTGGCGGGCAAATGTTTCACTCCGAAAGTTAAGGACGGCGATACTGTCAAAGCCGGCGAACTGCTCATTGAGTTCGACCTGGATGAAATCAAAAAAAAGTATGATAGTATCACCCCCATCCTGGTAATTAATGCAGATGACTATGATGCGATTGAACTGCTGAAAGAGGGCGAGACTGTCCGGGTGGGTGAGCCGATTCTGACGTTAAAACGCTGAGAGCAGGAAGGAGAGCTGTTATCATGAGTTTACCTATTGATTTTCTGTGGGGTGGTGCAGTTGCGGCACACCAGTTGGAGGGCGCCTGGAATGAGGACGGAAAAGGCGTCAGTGTTTCCGATGTTCTTACAGGAGGCAGTACCGGCGTACTGCGCCGGATCACGGATGGCGTCCTGCCGGGGGAATATTATCCAAACCATGAGGGCATTGACTTCTACCACACCTTCCGGGAGGACATTGCCCTGATGTCGGAGTTGGGCTTCAAATGCTTCCGTACCTCTATCGCGTGGACCCGCATTTTCCCCAACGGGGATGATACGCAACCCAATGAGGCGGGTCTCAGATTCTATGATGAGCTGTTTGATGAACTGCTGAAATACAATATCGAACCGGTGGTCACCCTCTCCCACTTTGAGATGCCCTACCACCTTGCCAAACACCACAACGGCTGGCTGAGCCGGTATACCCTGGATTGCTTTGTCCGCTACGCCTCCACCGTGATGGAACGGTACAAGGGTAAAGTCAAATACTGGATGACCTTCAACGAGATCAACAATCAGAGCAATACCGCTGCCGACATCTTCGGCTGGACCTGTTCCGGAGTCCGTTTCTCCCAGTGTCCGCGGCCCCAGGAGGCCATGTACCAGGCTGCCCACCACCAGTTTGTGGCGGGGGCACTGACGGTGATAAACGGTCACAAGATCAACCCTGAATTCAAAATAGGCTGTATGTGCGCCTGGGTTCCCTTCTATCCCTATTCCTGTGATCCCAATGATGTCATGACCGCCGCTGAATGCATGCATGAACGATTCTACTTCTCCGATGTGCAAATCCGGGGACATTATCCGGCTTTCGCCAAGAGGGAGTGGATGCGCAAGGGCTATCACATCCATCCGGAACCGAAGGATGAGGAAATCCTGGCTGCAGGCAAGGTAGACTATATGGGGTTTAGCTACTATATGTCCAACGCGGTCAAGGCCGACGCGCTCAAGGATACCGGGGCCAGTCTGGACGGCAGCTCCCCCAATTCGGTATCCAATCCCTATGTGAACAAAAGCGACTGGGGTTGGCAGATCGACCCGGTAGGGCTGCGGTATGCGTTGGTGACGCTGTACGAGCGGTACGAGATTCCGCTGTTTATCGTGGAAAACGGCTTTGGAGCCATCGACACGCTGGAAAAGGATGGTTCTTGCCACGACCCCTACCGTGTGGACTATTTGAAAGCCCATATTGAGCAGATAAAAAAGGCCGTGGATGAGGACGGTGTGGAGCTGATGGGATATACGCCTTGGGGATGCATTGATCTGGTTTCTTTTACGACCGGCGAACTGAAAAAACGGTACGGGTTTATCTATGTAGATAAAAACGATGACGGAACCGGGACTGAGAAACGGTTTAAAAAGGACTCTTTTTTCTGGTTTCAAAAGGTAATTAAAACAAATGGCGAAGAACTGTAGCAGTAGCGACAAGCAATGCGCCGGTATATACCGGCGCTCGCTTGTTTGAAACATTTGTGGCTAAAATTTAGTGAATTTTATTTTCTTGGAGGGCTGATCGTAGCAAAGAAAAAAATCGGTAATCAATGTTAAGATATCCCATCAAGATCCCTCTGTTCATCTGCATCGCTTTCGTATTCAACAAATTCCACAGTACCTATGCCCAATGTATATTTGTCCAAAATCTGTGACTCATAATCTTCATCTTGGGAAATGTCATGAAAATATACAATCTCCTCGTCTTTCAGAGCGCTTGTGTAACCTGGCTTAGCCCAATAGGAGCCATTATAATATACAATATTTCCGGCCGCTATTGCATCAGCCCATGTAGATAACGAAGTAGTTCCATAACTTGCCCATCCTGCCTGAGCAGACGGCGTTACATTTTCATAGAAGTTATAGCAGCTGCCGTCAGGATTGAATTTGAATGTAAATACATCAGTCTGAAGTTCGGAAACTCTCATTTCACCGGTAGGTTCACAATAATACCACTGACCGTCCACTTGAATCCATCCGGTATTCATATATCCGTCAGATTTAAAGTAATACCGGTTATTACCGATTACCTCCCATCTCCCGGCAGGATTTGTTCCGTCATCATTCTGATACCACACCCCATTTGCATTCTGTTTCCATTCACCCGCAAAGGCAGTCATAGGGCAACTGGCAAGTATTGCAGCAGCAGTAAATGCAAAAAACATTTTTTTCTTCATTATCTTCCTCCTTGTCTTTATGAATTTAAGAATGTTGTGTAAAGATACAAACTACTCAGAAAAAAGCAGTTGTTACTAAAGCGTCGCCAATTTTATACCGGAAATCAATATACCTATGAGCTTATATGATAAAAAGCCCTGCAACCACAGAGCTTCTAAAAAGCGGGTGATGGGAATCGAACCCACGTGTCCAGCTTGGAAGGCTGGTGTTCTACC
>CAJULA010000030.1 GCA_910587155.1 uncultured Lachnospiraceae bacterium | reverse complement strand
CTGCCCCAGGGGGGCTAACTCAAACCACCAGCAGGGCTGGTGGTACTGACTTTTGAGATATTGTTTCTTCCATGCTCGTGATGGTTTCTTACAGATACAATCTTTAGAAGCAAAAGCGCATACATCTGATAAACTATTATTAGCACAAATATCAGGATTGTTCTGCCTGCATCCGTAGGTTTGGGTTTCTGTATCTAATTCATTGAGAGGCGCAGAAAACGGTATTTTCAAGTTACTATTCATTGTGCCACCTCGATTTCTGCGATAATCTTCGCTATTTCCTCACGGAGAATCTGTTCACGGGCTACGATTTCTTCAATCTCTGCATTGAGTTTCACAATATCGATAACTTCTCTCGTATCCTCCTGCTCAACATAGGTACTGACAGATAGATTGTAGTCCTGCGCTTTGATCTCGTCATAGTTGGCAAGGTGGGAAAAGTGTTGCGTACCGTTTCGGGAAACAAATTCGTCCACAATATGGGCGATATTTTCCTCAGTCAAGCGGTTGTTATTCGTTACCTTAACAAACTCGCCGGAAGCATCAATAAACAGGGTCTTGTTGTCGGACTTGCTGCGCTTCAGAACCATGATGCATGTCGCAATGGAAGTTCCGAAGAACAGGTTGCTCGGCAACTGAATGATGCAGTCAATAAAGTTGTTGTCAATCAAATACTGACGAATTTTCTTTTCAGCTCCACCACGGTACATGATACCGGGGAAGCAAACGATAGCCGCTGTTCCGTTGGTAGCAAGCCACGCCAGAGAGTGCATGATAAAAGCAAGGTCAGCCTTGGACTTCGGCGCAAGCACTCCGGCAGGGGAAAAACGGGGGTCATTTATCAGAACAGGGTTGTCATCGCCCTCCCACTTGATAGAGTAAGGGGGATTTGAAACAATAACCTCAAACGGTTCATCATCCCAATGCTGCGGATACAGCAGGGTGTCCTCGTGGGCAATATCAAACTTGTCAAAGTCAATGTCATGCAGGAACATATTGATACGGCAAAGGTTGTATGTAGTCAGATTGATTTCCTGTCCATAGAAACCTTGACGCACATTCTCTTTACCGAGGATTTTTGCCGCTTTCAGAAGCAGAGAACCAGAACCGCAAGCAGGGTCATAAACCTTGTTGACCTCTGTTTTCCCAGCAACAGCCATGCGGGTCAGAAGCTCGGAAACCTCTTGGGGAGTAAAGAACTCACCGCCGCTTTTTCCGGCGTTGGATGCGTACATACTCATAAGGTATTCGTAAGCATCACCGAAAGCGTCAATAGAATTGTCCTTGTAGTTGCCCAAGCCCATGTTTGCCACGCCCTCGATCAGCTTCACGAGGTTCGCATTACGTTTGGCAACGGTAGCCCCCAGCTTGTTGCTGTTGACATCAATATCATCAAACAATCCCGCAAAATTATCTTCGCTTTCGCTGCCCTTTGCTGATTCCTCAATGTGGTTAAAGGCAGCTTCCAAGGTCATGTTCAAATTTTCGTCATTTGCGGCTTTTTTTCTGACATTGCAGAAAAGCTCGCTGGGCAGAATGAAGAATCCCTTAGTTTTAACCAAGTCCTCACGAGCCTGTTCAGCATCTTCATCGGACAACTGTGCATAATCAAAGTCCACTTCTCCGGCTTCAATCTCTCCCTCGTTGATGTAATTTGTTAGGTTTTCAGATATATAGCGATAGAACATCATACCCAGCACATAGGACTTGAAATCCCATCCGTCCACGCTTCCACGCAGTTCATCAGCAATCGCCCATATCGCCCGATGGAGTTCATCACGCTCTTGTTCTTTTCTAATATCAGCCATTTTCTTTCTCCTTTTCATCGGGAATAAAGTCCAGAATATCATCTACCTTGCAACCAAGAGCAAGACATATCTTTTCGATACTATCCAAAGATACATACTGGTCACGCCTTAGTCGGGTTAGAATATTAGCACTAAATCCAGCTTTCTCCGTCAATTCGGCGGTCGGGATGCCCCGGTCTATCAGCAAGTGAAATAGTTTTTTATATGTTACAGCCATATAGTCCTCCTTGACATGGTAATCGCTTATGATATCATATCACGAAAATGTGAAAATTTCAATTCATCGTTATAGATATTTGTATAGGAATAGTGTAAGAAAAAAGCCTGATGCAGTAGTTATTACTTACATCAAGCCTTTATCTCTTTTGCAGTTCTGTATAAGCGTAGGTTCGTCATATCTGATGTGGTATCTTTAACTATGGGCCCCCCAATTCCCATCCCTATGACTCGGATCTGCTTACCATGGAAAGTGACGGACTGCTCACGGGAATTGATCCGAAAAACAGAGAGCGCCGCTGCTGGTATGAGAATTGTGTGAATGCGGGAACTTTTCTGTTAAGGAAAGAACTGATGTCCTGTTTTGATATGCCGAAAGCTATGGATCTGGAAAAGGAACTGCTGCTGCCCCTGATCCGAAAAAGGCAGGCATATGGATATTACACGACGGAGTATGTGAAGGATGCCGGGACACCGCAGCGTTTTGCCGATGTCTGCAGGGAACAAAGAGCCGGCATCTGGGAACGGAGATGTCTGACGAACGGGCAGAGATGTATTTTCCTGGACAGAGATGGTACGATCAACCGGTTCCGAGGACTGATCAGTGATGAAGAGGAATTTGTATTAGAGGAAACGGCGGCGCAGGCCATCCGTGAGATTAACGAGTCGGGCTGTCTGGCGATCGTAGTGACAAATCAGCCGGCCGTCGCCAGAGGCTTATGTGACATCAGGGATATGAAGCAGATACATAAAAAGATGCAGACACTTCTGGGAATGCAGGGTGCGTATCTTGACGATATCATATTTTGCCCGCATCACCCTGACCGGGGATATCCCGGGGAACGGGCGGAATATAAAATGGTATGTAATTGCAGAAAGCCAAAGACAGGAATGATTGATGAGATGGCAGAGAAATATCATATTGACCGTTCCGCTTCATGGATGATAGGCGACAGTACCATAGATATTCTGACAGGAATCAAAGCGGGACTGCATACCGCCCTGGTTTTGACGGGACAGGCCGGAAGGGATGGAAAATATGCTGTCAGACCTGATATTGTGGCAGATAATCTGTTAAGTGCGGTAAGGATGATCCTGAGCTGATATGACTGTTGCCTGACAAAAAATCGGAGGATGGAAATGACAGATTATACGGATTACATCCATCAATATATAGAGATGGAAAAAAAGGTGCTCGATTCCCTGGCGGATTCCGCCATCAATGACGTGATGAACGTATTGGAGAACGCACGCCTGAATGGGAGAAGGATTTTTATTTGCGGAAATGGCGGGAGTGCATCTACCGCATCCCATCTGGAATGTGATTTTAATAAAGGAATCAGCTACGGACAGGATATCAAATATGACATAGAATGTCTCAGCGATAATGTACCTATGATGATGGCGATAGCCAATGATATCGGTTATGATGACATTTTTGTGGTGCCGCTCAGGAATAAGCTGAAAAAAGGGGACATCGTCATCGGGATTTCAGGAAGCGGTAATTCGGAAAATGTCATAAGGGCGGTTTCGTTCGCCAATACGCAGGGGGCAGAAACGATCACTTTTACAGGCTATGGCGGGGGCAGGTTAAAGCATTTATCAAAATATAATATTCATGTTGCCGCGGACAATATGCAGATTGTGGAAGATATTCATCTGGTGCTGAACCATATGATGATGTTTATCCTGTCGGGAATGAAAGGATGTTAGAAATGCCGTTTGGGTTGTGGAAACATAAGTATGTCAGTTGCGGTGACGGAGAGAAAATCAGAATTGCAATTATGTATCAGGTAGCTTCTTACTGGCCGACGATAGAAAGCTTTTATGAGGCATGCACCGAGGATGCAGGGGTGGATGTACGCATTTTTTATGTCAGGGAAACTTCCGTAGAGACAGTTCAGGTTGTGGGATCGGACGGTTTTTTATTGGAGAGAGGGATTCCCTTTGAAGTTTACAGCGAATACGCCCTCAGAAATTTTAATCCGCATGCGGCGTTGTATCAGCCGCCATACGATGTCGCCTATCGGAATCCGGATGCGCTTTCCTGGCATTTGAGGGAAATGGGAATCCGGATTGTGTATATTCCCTACGGGATTGAAATTGCCGATACGCAGGATGCAAGGTGGAACCATTTTCATACGCTTGTCGTCAGAAATGCCTGGCGTATCTATACCTTTTCAGATGCCATGCGCGAGGATTACATCAAATACTGTCCAAACAGACATGCGGTAAGAGCGGTGGGCATTCCCAAGTTTGATTCCCTGTCTCACCGGGAAAGAATCACGGCCCCTGCCCTGAAGCGCGCCGCGGCGGGAAGAAAGATCATCCTCTGGAAGATGCATTTCCCAAAACTTATTTATGAAGGAATCCATCAGAGGCAGGTGACCCCTGAGTTAGACGAATATATCAGATTTGCAGAAGAGACGGAGCAGTATCGGGAATTCTGTTTCGTGGTGATGCCGCATCCGATGTTTTTTTCCCATACGATCGACAGGAAATTATCAGAAAAGGCGAAGCAGCTGTTTGGCCTGCTGAAAGACAGGGAAAACGTATTGGTGGATCATGCCGACGATTACAGAATTTCTCTGTATCATGCCGACGCGGTTATCATTGACCGCAGCGCGGTGATGATCGAGGCCGGATTTCTGGATGTTCCCGTATTGTATATGAAAAACGCCGATTATGAGGAACCCTTGACAAGGGCCGTGAAGATTCTGACGGATTCTTATGAGCAGGGAACCGGTTGTGATGACATAAAAAATTTTCTGGAACGTTTCAGGGAGCAGAAACTGACCGCAGTAACGGAGCGGATCAGAAAGGCAAGGCATAAGTTCCTGCCACATGGGACAGGGGAGTGCGGGAAACGTATCCTTGCAGACATGAAAGAAGGGATATCCGGATCGGAAAGCAACGTAATCCGAATTATATTTTTTGGCGCCGGTTATATTTGCGCACACTATATGGATCAGCTGGATATAAAAAACAACAAAGCGTTTGAAATTGTATGCTTGTCAGATAATAGCAGCAGTAAATGGGGAACCCGGTGGTGCGGCATAGAGGTTGTCCCGCCAAATGAGTTGAAATATACAGAGGCGGATCTGATTGTCGTGGCATCGGATCAATATTTTATGCCGATTAAAAAGGGGCTGGTCTATGACCTGTATCTGCAGGAAGAAAAAATAATACGGCTTGATGTATTTTCCGAACTTTATAGGAAAATGAAGAAAGAGGACAACGTATGAGATTGGTGATTTTTGGCGCTCAGGGCACAGCTCTCGGCGCGTACCGGTCAATCCGTCATCTGTATCCTGTTCGCGAAGTGGAGTGCTTTCCTGTAACCCGGCGGGGGATCAATGCGGAGTATCTGGCAGGTCTGCCGGCGCTGTCCTGAGCCGGGAGCGGGTAGCCAATATTCTGGACTGTGAAGGGGAACATATTTCATGGAAAAACGGAAACTATTGCGAACTGACCGTGCTCTACTGGGTGTGGAAGAATCGGTTAAGCAAAGCGTGGGCAGGCGGACGGGACGGATATTACGGCCTGTGTCATTACAGGAGGATACTGGAATTGACCGATGATGATATCCTGCGGCTTGCTGACAATGATGTGGATATTGTGCTGCCTTTTCCCATGCCATATGAGCCTGACATGGGAGAGCACCACAGGAGGTATCTGAAAGACGCGGACTGGGGAGCGCTTATGCGGGCATTGGAAGAATTACAGCCGGACTACAGGATGAAATTTCCACAGATCCTGTCGCAGCCATACCTGTATAATTACAATATGATTCTGGCAAAGAGAAATGTGCTAAAGGAGTATTGCCAGTGGCTCTTCCCCATACTGGAGCGGACGGAGCAGCTTTGCAGTCCCGGCGGCGGCAAGCGGGCGGACCGGTACATAGGATATATGGGGGAGAGTCTCTGTACCCTTTATTTCATGGTAAACAGAGACAGGCTTATGATTACACATGCGGGGTGCCGGTTTCTGACATGAATGTAAATTACTATCTGAAAGGCGGATCAGAGCGTGCAGGGATGATACCATTCAGAACGCAATCCACTCCCCATTCCACAGATTCGTGCCGCCCAGGTAATGCGGTATGACCACATCTGCCAGGGTCAGGGCAAGGGCACCTGTCAAAAAGAGCATCAGGCCGCCGCAGATCACGGGCCGATACCATTTATGGAGGACGCCCAGCGGGATCAATCGCTCCAGCAGGGCGGCGAATTTATGAAAGCCCAGCGTTACATAATACATAAAAGGAATCAGCATGGGCATGATATAACGTCCCTGGGGCTGATAGTCACTTGTGTAGGAATAGTAAATACACAAACCCATGGGGATCAGAACCGAGAGCAGCAGGGAGAGATGGAACAAAACCGTGGGAGGCTTCCATCCGGGTGCCGCGGCGGAACGATGCCTGCCGACGGTTTTTGAGAGCGGGCCATAGGTACCGGCCATCCGGCCCGGTATGAGAGTAAACAGCCATCCGATTCTGAAGATACGGTAATACCAGAGATACAGAAACGGAAGGGTTGGCAGGGTCATGGGGCCGAAGCGGGCTACAAAACTGTTCCATAAAAAATAAAAGAAATCCATAGAACAGAGCATTTCTTTCAGTGTGACGCCGCTGTCTGCGAGGGTGGTTTTTGTTGCAGGGCTGTATTCGGGCAGCGCCGTGCGGATGGCATTGGCTTTTCTTGCGGCCAGTCCCAGAAAATCACCGTCATGAATCTTATAGTTGCGCAGAAACCACCAGCCGGCGCCGGCGATGACAATGGCGGAGATCAGCGTGCCTTTTAACAGAAAGGGCTTCAGGCTGAATCCGAGCTTCTGTTTCCTGCTTTTCTTCAGATGAGAGAGTGTAAAGAGCAGGATGGCGGTAACGATCAGGCCATAGGCATTATAATAGGAAAGAGTACAGCAGATAATGCCGACGGCAAGGGTGATACAGTCCTTTCTCCGCCAGCCGGATTTCAGGCCGGACAGGCAGGCATACAGTATGACAGCGCCTGACATGGAGGCCATGGAGTCGGTATTTACATAGGAATGGAGGAAAAGGTTCTGCGGCAGGAACATGACGAGCAGGCAAAACAGCCAGCTCATCAGCCGGTCGTCAAATAAAAGCAGCGACAGTTTCCTCACATAGACGGCCATGATCACACCAAAGACGGCATTTACCATACGGGCACAGAGAAGCAGCGCCAGATTGTGCTTGGTGAACAGCGACAAGAGGCGCATGAGGATACCCTGGATCATATAAGGCAGGAGCGGCTGAAAAGCATAGGAGCCGCCATAGCCGCCGATGGCGACTTCAAACTCTTCTCCGGTGGGCAGTTTACCGTAGTTACAGATAAACTGCGCCACTTTATAACGGTTTACTTCGTCCGGCGGATCGCCGAAAGGCTGCAGCAGGACGAACGTAAGGATGGATAAGAAGACTGCGGCATAGAACAATACATTGAGATTGATTCGGTGTCCGGATTTATGCATGCTCATCGATCATCAGCTCTCTGTCACAGTACCGCGTCCCCGGGGACGGTATGGCGGGAAATGGTATCAGCGATCAGCTGGCGCATTTCGGACTTCTCTTTTCCCAGGGCAAAAGCCAGCTCGGAATAGAGATTGTCCTCTGCTATCTTAAAATACCGTTCGTCGGTAGCGGTGTTTTTTTTGCCCTGTTCGATGCGCTGCTTTCTGCGCAGATAGAGATTTTTGATGATACTGATCAGGGCCGTGGGGCTGCAGCTGTGGATTGCTTCCTTATAAGCCTGTTCGCGGAGTTTGTCATTGGTAATCCATGCGGCTTCCACTTCCGGAATCTTATGGATGACTTCCCAGGCAGCTTCTTCGTCCAGCGCTTTTCTGAGCGTATTTTCGGGTGCATCCGTTGGCACATACAGTTTTGCATTCTTGTTATCGATGGGTATCAGCAGATAGTAGAGCCGGCTTTTGTCCGTATTGGGAAGATCCAGATGCAGGATATCATCAATCCGGCAGACACCATTATTTGCCTTGATTACATAGTCACCGATTTCATACACGACAATCCCTCCTTTTATGTGTGATGAGTAACAACTGTTTATGACAGTGTATTGCAGTGTGGGCGTTTGGAAAGTATACTGATGAGTGGGAAAGCAGCGGCGCTTTTGCAGTGCCGCACAAACGAACTGCCATCAGCGTGGCTTATGGAAACGTATCATTCGAATGAAAAATGAAATATAAAATTATTTTTATTATACCATAAAAATTACACAAAAAGCAAAGGTATTTTTCCACAAAAATGCACAAGTAAAAAACAGCAATATAACCAAAAAAAGAAGCCATACAGGGATGGTATTCCCTGTATGGCCCCTCCTTTGCTGCTTTCGGCCTGGTTATTTCATCTGTTCTTCCTGACGCTTGATCATTCTGCGGACCATCTCTCCGCCGATGCTGCCGGCTTCTTTGGAAGTCAGATCACCGTTGTAGCCTTCCTTTAAGCTGATACCCAGTTCGGATGCTACCTCTGTTTTAAAACGATCCATAGCGGCCTTTGCTTCAGGCACTTCTGTTCTATTACTTCTGTTTGAACTTGCCATGATACATTTACCTCCATTGATTTTTTTCTTATTTATATTTCAGGATAAGTGTGGTTTGTACTTATCCTGAAGATTTTCTTCGTTCCAAGTACTTGCCGCGCTTATCTGGTTTTTAGTATGAGCAGTTAAAAATGAATTATGATGGTAAGTTTTTCAAGAATTCTTGCGCTTTTAAAAGCCGTATGCTATAATTCTAAAATGACTGTGAGTATGGGAGAATGTCCCATTTTAAAGATATCATAGGAAGCGCAGAGAGAATGCGGCAAATGAAGGAGGAAGCTAACATGAGCTTACAGGTGGAAAAACTGGAACATAACATGGCACGTCTGACAATCGAGGTTTCGGCGGAGGAGCTGGAAAAGGCGATTCAGAAAGTATATCAGAAGACAAAAAACAGAATCAATGTTCCCGGATTCAGAAAAGGGAAGGTGCCCCGCAATGTAATTGAAAGAATGTATGGCAAAGAAGTGTTCTATGAAGATGCGGCGAATGAACTGGTTCCGGATGCTTATGAAAATGCACTGGAAGAGTGCGAGGAAAAGATCGTCTCCTCTCCGAAGATCACCGTGACCAAGATTGAGGCGGGACAGCCTTTTATTTTCACGGCGGAAGTGGCACTCAAACCGGAAGTCAGACTGGGCAAATATAAAGGCGTGAAAGTGGCTGCTCAGCCGCTGGATGTAACAGAGGAAGAGATTACAAAAGAACTTTCCAGAGAGCAGGAGAACAATGCCAGAACCATCGAAGTGGAAGGCCGTGCGGTGGAGAATGGCGATATCGCTACCATAGATTTTGAAGGCTTTGTGGACGGCGAGGCGTTTGAAGGAGGAAAAGGAGAGAACTATCCGCTGACCATCGGTTCCGGTGCGTTCATTCCCAGGTTTGAAGAGCAGCTGATCGGGAAGAATAAGGAGGAGGAAGTGGAAGTGAATGTCACTTTCCCGGAGGAGTATCATGCGCAGGAGCTGCAGGGAAAAGAGGCGCTCTTTAAAGTCGTGATCCGTGAAGTGAAGACAAAGGAACTGCCGGAGCTCGACGATGAATTTGCGGCGGAAGTATCCGAGTTTGATACACTGGCAGAATATAAGGAAGATATCCGAAAGAAACTGGCAGAGAAGAAAGAGCAGGAAGCAAAAGCGGCCAAAGAAGAAGCCGTGGTAGATGCGATCATTGCGGATGCGGATATGGAGATCCCGGATGCCATGCTGGAGACACAGCAGAGACAGGTGGTGGACGAGTTTTCCCAGAGACTGCGGATGCAGGGCCTTTCCCTGGAACAGTATTTCCAGGTGACGGGACTGGATATGCAGAAGTTGATGGAGCAGGTAAAGCCGCAGGCGATGAAACGGATTCAGTCCAGACTGGTGCTGGAGGCCGTCGTGACAGCGGAGGGCATCACCGCTTCGGATGAGGATTATGAGAAAGAGATTGCCAGAATGGCGGAAGCTTATCAGATGGAACCGGATCAGGTAAAAGAGCGGCTGGGGGACAATGAAAAAGCGAAACAGCAGCTTCTGGATGATCTGGCTGTCACCAAAGCGGCGGATTTTGTAGTCAGAGAGGCAAAAGAAGCATAGTTGAAAGGGCGTTTAGGTATAATTTCCGGCTGCCGGGAATAAACTTAAAAACGGCAAGGAGGCATTTTGAATGAGTTTAGTACCTTATGTCATTGAACAGACGAGCAGGGGCGAGCGTTCCTACGATATTTATTCAAGACTTTTAAAAGACAGGATCATTTTTCTGGGGGAAGAAGTAAATGATGTGACGGCCAGCCTGACGGTGGCGCAGATGCTGTTTCTGGAGGCGGAAGACCCGGAAAAGGATATTCAGCTTTATATCAACAGCCCCGGCGGCAGCGTGACGGCGGGACTGGCTATCTATGATACGATGCAGTATATTAAGTGCGATGTGGCTACGATCTGTATCGGTATGGCGGCCAGCATGGGGGCATTTCTGCTGGCAGGCGGCACGAAGGGCAAGAGGAGCGCGCTGCCCAATGCGGAAATCATGATCCATCAGCCTCTGGGCGGCACAAAAGGACAGGCAACGGAGATTGAGATCGCGGCAAAGCATATTTTAAAGACAAAAGAAAAACTGAACAGGATGCTGGCGGAGAATACGGGACAATCTTATGAGGTGATCTGTGCGGATACGGAAAGGGATAACTGGAAGAGTGCGCAGGAGGCACAGGAATATGGCCTGATTGATAATGTGTTTACCTTCCGGCCGAAAGAATAGTTAAGGAGATAGTAGGATCAATGACTAAAAATTCTGACGATAAAGTAAGATGCTCTTTCTGTAACAAAGCGCAGGAACAGGTCAGAAAGCTGATTGCGGGGCCGGCAGGTGTGTATATCTGTGACGAATGTGTGGATATCTGCGCAGAGATCATGGAGGAAGAGTACGAAGAGGGTCCCGTGGACGACGGGATGGAGATCAATCTCCTGAAGCCGGTGGAGATCAAGGAGTTCCTTGACGAATATGTTATCGGTCAGGAAGCGGCAAAGAAAGTATTGTCGGTAGCAGTCTACAATCATTACAAGCGTGTGCTGGCGCCCAGAGATCTCAATGATGTGGAACTGCAGAAGAGCAATATCCTCATGGTGGGCCCTACCGGTTCCGGTAAGACCTATCTGGCACAGACACTTGCCAAGATTATCAATGTTCCATTTGCAATTGCCGATGCCACCACACTGACCGAGGCCGGTTATGTGGGTGAAGATGTGGAAAATATCCTGCTGAAGCTGATCCAGGCCGCGGAATATGATGTGGAGCGTGCTCAGTACGGTATTATTTATATAGATGAAATTGATAAAATTACGAAAAAAGGGGAGAATGTTTCTATTACCAGAGATGTTTCCGGTGAAGGCGTACAGCAGGCGCTTTTAAAGATTGTGGAGGGCACCGTGGCCAGTGTACCGCCTCAGGGCGGCAGGAAACATCCTCATCAGGAACTGATTCAGATTGATACATCCAATATCCTGTTTATATGCGGCGGTGCGTTTGACGGTCTGGACAAGATCGTGGAAGAGCGGCTGAATCATAAGATCATTGGTTTTAATGCCAAGATGGGCAAGCGGACGACCAAAGAGATCGGCGAGATCCTGGGGGAAGTGACACCGCAGGATCTGGTAAAATTCGGACTGATCCCTGAATTTGTGGGCAGGGTGCCGATCAATGTGTCATTGGAAGGGCTGGACGAGGAGGCATTGATCCGGATTCTGAAGGAGCCCAGAAATGCGCTGGTAAAGCAGTATCAGAGACTGTTTTCCTTTGACAATGTGGAACTGCGCTTTGAGGATGATGCCATTGTGGAGATTGCCCGCAAAGCGCTGGAAAGAAAGACCGGCGCCAGAGGGCTGCGCTCCATTATGGAGAATGTGCTGATGGATGTCATGTACCAGATACCATCCGATGATACGATACAGCTCTGTGTGATCACGAAGGAAGTGATAGAGGGCACGAGCGAACCGTTGGTGGTACATCGGGAACCGGCAAGAAAAGCGAAGTAATACCGCAGGAGGAAGCGCCGCTAAGAATTAGCGGCGCTTTATGTCTCCTGCAGATCATAAGTTCGCGATCGGCAGCGTTGGTAAGAAAGTGACAGAACAGATCAAGGGAACTGTTGCCAAAAAGGAGTACGAATGAATATAGAAGAAAACGGATATGAGATTCCGGCAGTTGCCCTTCGGGGTATGACGATCCTGCCGGATATGATCATACATTTTGACCTGAGCAGAAAGCGGTCGATACAGGCAGTGGAACAGGCCATGAACACGGACCAGAGGCTGCTGGTGGTGACACAAAAGGATCCGGGAACTGAAGAGCCGGAATGTAAGGATTTGTATGAAGTGGGCACGGTGGTTAATATCAGGCAGATTACCCGACTGCCGAATGACATTATCAGAGTACTGGCAGAAGGCAGAGTCCGGGCAAAGCTTTTGTCCTTTTCGGAAGAAGTGAGCGAATACCTGCTGGCACGGATTGAAGAAGCGCCCCGGGGAGAAAAACTTTCGGAATATGAGGAGGAAGCAGGGCTGCGTGAGCTGCGCTCCATTTTTGAAAGATATTGCCAATTCTATCCCAAGGTGGGGAAGAACCTGACGCCCAGAGTACAGGAAGCTGCGTCGCTCGAATATCTGATTGATGAGATTACCAGTAATATTCCGCTGCATTATGAGAATAAACAGTCGGTTCTCGGTGAACTGGATCTGCGGGAGCGCTTTACGCTTCTTTGTCAGATTCTGCTCAATGAGGTGGAAGTAGCGCGGGTGCGGGTGGATCTGTCCGAAAAGATTCGTTCCAGGGTGGAACACAATCAAAAGGAATATCTGCTGCGTGAGCAGCTTCATTTTATCAGGGAAGAACTGGGGGAGGAGAATACCCTGTCCGACGCGGAGCAGTTTCTGGAAGATTTGAAGAAGCTGAAAGCGTCCAAAGAGGTAAAGGAAAAGATCGGAAAAGAGATCGGCCGGTTTCAGAATATCGCCGCCAGCAGCTCGGAGAGTGCGGTACAGCGGGGCTACATCGAGACGCTGCTGGAGCTTCCCTGGGATAAGGCATCCCGGGATAACACGGACATCACAAGGGCAGAGGAGATTCTGGAAGAGGACCACTATGGCCTTGAGAAAGTAAAAGAGCGGATCCTGGAATTTCTGGCGGTCAGAAGCCTGACCAGACGGGGAGACAGCCCGATTCTGTGTCTGGTAGGGCCTCCCGGAACCGGTAAGACGTCGATTGCCAGAAGTGTGGCCCGCGCGCTGAACAAGAAATATATCCGTATCTGTCTGGGCGGTGTCCGGGATGAGGCGGAGATCAGAGGGCACCGGCGTACCTATGTAGGCGCAATGCCGGGACGGATTGCCGCAGGGCTGCGGCAGGCGGGGGTGAAGAATCCTCTGATGCTGCTCGATGAAATCGACAAAGCGGGCAATGACAGGCGGGGTGACACGGCTTCCGCGCTGCTGGAAGTGCTGGACGGCGAGCAGAACAGCAAATTCCGTGACCACTATGTGGAAATACCGCTGGACCTTTCGGAAGTACTCTTTCTGGCGACAGCCAATTCGGTATCCGATATTCCCAGGCCGCTTCTGGACCGTATGGAACTGATCGAAGTGACCAGCTATACGGCCAATGAAAAATTTCATATTGCGAAAGAACATCTGCTGGAAAAGCAGCTGGAAAAGAACGGGTTGAGCGAACGGCAGCTTGATATTACGGACAATGCGCTGCATCTGATGATACAGAGCTATACGAGAGAAGCCGGTGTGCGGGAGCTGGAGCGTAAGATCGGACAGATCTGCAGAAAGGCGGCCAGGGAGATTCTGCAGTCAGGCAAAGAAAAGACCATACGTGTGACGAAGCAGAATCTGGAACGGTTTCTGGGCAAAGAGAAATATTCCCCCGATAAGATCGGGGAAAAGGATGAAGTAGGCATTGTCAGAGGGCTGGCCTGGACCAGTGTGGGAGGCGATACCCTGGAGATCGAGGTTAATATCATGCCCGGCAAGGGTGAGATTGATCTGACGGGCCAGATGGGCGATGTGATGAAAGAATCGGCGCTCACCGGCATCAGTTTTATCCGCTCCATTGCCAGGGAGCATAAAATTGCAGCGGATACTTTTAAGAAAAACGATTTTCATATCCATATTCCCGAAGGGGCGGTGCCCAAAGACGGCCCCAGTGCCGGCATTACGATGGCGACGGCGGTATTTTCCGCGCTGACCGGCCGGCCGGTATATGCTTCGGTAGCCATGACGGGCGAAGTGACGCTGCGGGGAAGGGTACTGCCGATTGGCGGTCTCAAGGAAAAGATACTGGCGGCCAAAACTGCGGGGATTAAAAAGGTGCTGGTGCCGGCCGAAAATGAAAAGGATGTGCAGGAGATTTCCAGAGAGATCAAATCCGGACTGGAAATCGTCTATGTAAAGCATATGGAGGAAGTGCTTGAGCATGCGCTGGCCAGGAAGCGTGTGACGGCTACCGGTACAAAAAAGGAAAAAAAGGACGCCGGGGAGGAGGGCTGATATGGTAATCAGACAGGTCAGTCTGGAAACGGTGTGCGGGATTACCAGCAGGCTGCCGGAAAATACAAAACCGGAGGCGGCATTTGCGGGCAAGAGCAATGTGGGAAAATCGTCGCTGATCAATGCGCTGATGAACCGCAAGTCACTGGCGCGTACCAGCGCCCAGCCCGGCAAGACCCAGACCATCAACTTTTATAATATTAATGAGGAAATGTATTTTGTAGATCTGCCGGGATATGGGTATGCAAAAGCGCCGGAGGAAATCAAAGCACAGTGGGGAAAGATGATAGAACGCTATCTGCACAAATCCCGTATGCTGAAACTTGTCTTTCTGCTGGTGGATATCCGTCATGCCCCATCGGCCAATGACCGGATTATGTATGAATGGATTATGGGGCAGAACTACAGACCGGTCATTATCGCCACCAAGCTGGATAAGATCAAAAGAAGCCAGATACAAAAGCAGGTGAAAGAGATACGGCTTGGGTTGGGAGCGCCCCAGGATACGATCATAATACCTTTTTCTGCCCAGACCAGGCAGGGGCGGGAAGAGATCTGGGAGCTGCTGGACGGTTGTCTTAAAGGAGCGCTGCCGCGGACCGGACAGGAGGCGTGAGTGATGAGACGGTCTTGGAAACGTTACTGCAAGGTATTCTTAAATCTTGCACTGGCTGCTATATTCTTACTGCTTTGTATTTTTGTGGTGCCGAAGGTACTTGTATTCTTCCTGCCGTTTCTGATCGGCTGGGTGATCGCGGCGATTGCCAATCCGCCGGTGCGCTTTTTTGAGGAGAAATTCCGCATCAGGCGGAAAGCCGGGTCGGCCGTTGTGATTACGACGGTGATTGCACTGGTGATCTTGTGCGGGTATCTGCTGGTATCGAGGCTGATTTCCGCCGGGATCGGCTTTGTGGAGATGCTGCCGGATCTGTGGCAGAATCTGGAGGCCGATTTCCGGGAGATCGGAGAAAATCTCAGTGTGATTTATAACGGGCTGCCGCAGGATCTGAGGCAGAATATTGTGAAGATCGGGCAGGAGATGGATGTTTATCTCGCGGAACTGGTCAGCACCATTGGCACGCCTACGGTCAGTGCGGTAGGGAATTTTGCCAAAAATATCCCGGGTATGGTGATCAATGTGATTATGTGTATCCTTTCCGCATATTTTTTTATCGCGGAAAAGGAGAGCATAGGGCAGTTCTGGCAGCGGTGTATCCCGGCCGGGATCCGGGACAAATGGCGGCTTGTATTCGGCAGTCTGAAGAATGCGGTGGGCGGTTATTTTAAGGCGCAGCTTAAAATAGAGCTGTGGATCTTTGTGCTTTTGCTGGCGGGATTTTTTCTGCTGCGGATTCCCTATGCGCCGCTGGTGGCTTTTCTGATCGCGGTTCTGGATTTCCTGCCCTTTTTCGGAACCGGTGCCGTGATGGTGCCCTGGGCAGTAATCAAGATACTGAGCGCGGATTATGAAATGGCACTCTGGCTGCTCGTTATCTGGGGTGTGGGCCAGCTTGTCAGACAGATCATCCAGCCAAAGATCGTGGGTGATTCCGTGGGGATTGAGCCGCTGCCGACATTGATCCTGCTCTATATCGGTTATAAATGTGCCAGTGTGGTGGGGATGATACTGGCTATTCCCATCGGGATCATTCTCATCAATATGAATCAGGCCGGAATTTTTGATACGGTAAAGATGAGTATCCGGATACTGGCTGCAGGGCTGAATCGTTTCCGCAGATTTGATGAAGAAGACAAAGAGGTACTGAAGGAAGAGGAAAGAGGATAAGTGGCGGAGCGCAATTTTAAAATCATACTGCAATACGAAGGGATGCGTTATCAGGGCTGGCAGAAGCAGGAAAGCACCGATAATACCATACAGGGAAGACTGGAAAGACTGCTGGCCAAAATGACGGGCACAAAAGTGCAGGTCAATGGTTCAGGCAGGACGGATGCCGGTGTCCACGCGCTGGGACAGTGTGCCAGTTTTCACCTGGATACGGACTGCTCGTGTGGGGCAATACTGGAATATATGAACCGATACCTGCCGGAGGACATCGCCGTGATTTCCGTGGAGGAAGTGCCGGCGCGTTTCCACAGCAGACTCAATGCAGTGGGCAAAACCTATCTGTACCGCGTTTTAAATACGGATATTCCGCATATATTTGACAGAAGATATGTGTATGTGTTTCCGCAGCCGCTGGATGTGCAGGCGATGAGACAGGCGGCAGCACACCTGATCGGTACCCATGATTTCCGGGCTTTTACATCCGCCAGGAAATCAAGGAAATCGACAGTGCGCACGATTAAGAGGATAGATATAGAAAAAACAGGGGAGGAAATACGGTTTATTTATGAGGGTGACGGGTTTCTGTATCATATGGTCAGGATTATAACCGGCACGCTTTTGGAGACAGGCACGGGGGAGAGAAGGCCGGAAGATATGCAGACTATCATGGACAGAGGAAGGCGGGAGCACGCAGGAGCGCTCGTTCCCGCAAAAGGACTTACACTTGTGGAAGTCGGGTACAATGATAGGAGCTTCTATGAAAATAAAGGAAAGTGGTAAATGGAAATGGGTATTTTTTCTGTACGTATTGATTATCATAAGACTGATTATATTTAAATATCCCTATGATGTACTGCGTGATATTATGGATACCTGGCAGAAAGATGTGGTATGGGAAGGACTGGACACTGCCAATTTCACACTGTTTAAAACGATCCGCATGTACATTCGCTATTACGACCGCCTGAACAGCTTCGAAAACCTGTTCGGCAATATACTGATTTTTGTCCCTTACGGCATGCTGTATCCGCTGGCATTTCCCGGCAGGAGAAACCGCTGGCTTTTCCTTCCCGCGACATTTTTATTTGTACTGGGAATCGAACTTTTCCAACTCTTCAGCGCTTTTGGCCAGTTCGACGTAGACGACATCCTCCTCAACTGCCTGGGCGCGGCAACAGGAATTATTTTTATGATTGCAGTCTCCAAAATAAAGTGGTATGATGTTCATAAGCAATGAGCAGTGCGCCCGTGCGCGAAAGCAAACCGGCTGCTTGCAGACGGATTTGCGTTCGCACACGGAAAGGGAACCAAAGGAGAACGAAATATGAGGATTAACGGCATTTATCCAACCTATGTTTATAATACAAACCGTGTCAGCGCGAAGAGCCTGGGAAGGGTGGAAGCGATACCGAATGATGCGCTGAGCGGTAAGACCGGATATACCAGTTCCGGAGAGAATACCAATCCGCTGCGTCCGGGGACCAGTAAGGACTTTGCGGGTATCGTGGCATCCCAGATGGCGATGAGCAGGATGCGTGCGGCCCGGATTATGAGGCAGCAGCCTGTTTCCGGGAACGCGGATGAGCAGAAGATACAAAATGATGATCAGAACCGCCAGAGTACACAGGCGATGACGCAGGATGTGCAGGGACTGCAGCAGGCCCAAAGCGGTGAACAGGGCATCATGGGTATGGCAATGTTGGGGGCATGATAACGGTGAAGCATCTGGGAACACGGGGAAACCGCAATGCCAATCAGTTTTCAGACAGTGTGAGAGGTCCGGAATCCAATGAATTGTCCCGGGTAAGAGTGGATAATGAGGTGGAATTCTGCAAGGTTTATAATCTGAAGGCGAAGGAAGAAGTGGAAAAAATACTCCTGAAGCATCGGATCTCTTATTATGTCAAATGGCAGGAGCAGACATTTTTTAAACGGATGTTTGATTCCGAGACAAAAGAGAAGATTATATTTATTATCTGTATCCATGACACAGTGATTGAACAGGCGAAAGAGCTTGTCGGTGAAATGCAGGATGTAAAGATACTGATACCATAACGTCTGCTTTCCGGATGGAGTCCGGAGCAGGCGTTTTTTTGATTGTACTGCGGTGGAATGGAAATATGATTGTATGTTCCATTGTGTGGATGCTTATGAGGGAGGAAAACAGGGATATGATATTTTGTGTCGAGGATGATGGGGAAATCCGCGATTTGATGATTTATACACTGCATGTTGCCGGATGGGAGGCGAAGGGGTTTACGGATGGCAATGGCCTTTTTGCTGCATTGCAGGCGGAAAAGCCCTGTCTGATCCTGCTTGATATTATGCTTCCCGGTGAAGACGGGATTTCCATACTCAAAAAGCTGCGGCTGCAGCCGGCCACAAAAGAAATCCCTGTCATTATGGCGACCGCCAAAGGGACGGAGTATGATAAAGTGACAGGACTTGATCTGGGGGCTGACGATTATCTTGCAAAGCCGTTTGGCATGATGGAGATGATTTCCCGTATTCGGGCGGTACTGCGTCGTGCCAATCCCCGGAGAAGCGGGAAGCTTCTGAAAATGGGTAAGCTGGAACTGAATCCGGAAACCTGTACCGTATCTGTAAATCAGGGACGTGTGCAGCTGACGTTGAAGGAATATAAACTGCTTGCTGTTTTTATGGAGAATCCCGGGCGGGTATTTACACGTGACCAGCTTCTTTCGATGATATGGGGCGTGGAATTTATGGGAGAAACCAGGACGGTGGATGTGCATATCAGAACGCTGCGGATGAAGCTGGGGGAATGTGCGGCTTATCTCGAAACAGTGCGGGGAATTGGCTATCGCATGGGGAGTGGCATATGACAAAACGCATTTTTCGTTCTATCTGCTTTGTCTCTCTGGTAGTGTTTCTTTCTTCCATGATGCTGATTATGGGCGTATTGTATCATTATTTTTCCGATGCAGGGCAGGCACAGCTCAGAATTCAGACCGGCCTCGCCGCGCAAGGGGTTACGAATGAGGGGATTGTGTATTTTCATAACCTTGAAGTAATAGGGTATCGCATTACGTGGATTGATCCGGACGGCAATATTCTATATGACAGCGAATCTGACCGTGGCGCAATGGAAAATCATCTGGAGAGAGAAGAGGTACAGAAGGCCCTTGCAGAAGGTTATGGGGAAAGCAGAAGGTATTCAGACACTTTGATGGAACGTTCTTTTTATTGTGCCAGGAAGCTTGCGGACGGCAGTATCCTGCGCCTTTCCATGTCTCAGAAATCTGTTCTGCCTCTCCTTTTGGGTATGATACGGCCTGTCTGCATCCTGTTTATTCTCACCCTGATTCTTTCCATCTCTCTGGCTGTTTCAGTCGCCCGGAAGATTGTGAAACCGCTGAACGAGATCAATCTGGATCATCCGCTGTCGAACAAGGGATATGAGGAGCTGCTGCCCTTCCTCATACGCATTGACAGCCAGCAGAAACAGCTGCGGGAGCAAAAGGCCGAGCTGCTTCAGAGAGAAAATGAACTTCATACCATTATTGGCAGTATGAACGAAGGGATGATTCTTTTCAATCAAAAAGGGAAAATCATCAGTATCAATGCTGCAGCGGAAAGACTGTTGGATGCAGGGGCAGCCGGTGTCGGCGCTGATATACTATCTGTATGTGGTGAACCTGCCCTGCAGAAAATTGTTTCAGACGCCCTGCAGGGCAGAGCGGAAGAACAGATGATCAGTCTGCAGGGCGAATGCTATCAGGTTGCTGCCAGTCCGATCACTTCCGGTCATGTGCTCAGAGGAGCAGCGCTGTTCTTTTTTCATGTGACTGAGAGACAGAAGGCGGAGCAGATGCGTCGTGAATTTACGGCCAACGTTTCTCATGAACTGAAAACGCCCCTTCATTCCATCTCCGGCTATGCGGAACTTCTCAAAAACGATATGGTGAGAGAAACCGACCGCGCGCCGTTTGCCGGAAAGATTTATGACGAAGCACAGCGTATGATCCGGCTTGTGGAGGATATCATCAGCCTTTCCCGTCTTGATGAGGGCATAAGGGATATGCAGTGTGAACCAACTGATCTTTACAGACTGGCGGAAATGGCATTGCAGAGCCTGGAGACCCAGGCGGCTGCGGCCGGCGTCGCAGTAAAACTGACCGGGCACTGCGCCATAATAAATGGGATACCCAGGCTTTTGTACAGCCTGATTTATAACCTCTGCGACAATGCAGTCAAGTATAATCAGGAAAACGGCAGGATTTCCGTGGATATACAAAAGAAAGATTCCGGGGTTATTCTGACGGTTGCGGATAACGGCATGGGGATTGCCCCTGAACATCAGGAACGTATTTTTGAACGTTTTTACCGGGCAGATAAAAGCCGTTCCAAAGCGGCAGGCGGAACCGGTCTTGGCCTTTCCATTGTAAAACATGCCGCTCAGATCCATGATGCCAAAATAGAAATGAAAAGCAGGGTGGGAGAAGGAACTGTTATGACAGTGACATTCCCAGTATCATGATACTCCTGTATATCATAATTTTCTGTTGACATGTCAGAAAATTGTGTTATACTGAACATATGAACAATTGCTCATATGTTTGGATGAAAAGGGGGATGACTGATTGAAGGAAGAAGAAACTGTGGTGGAACAGTGTGCGTGTATCCACGTGCATCAGGAGTTAAAGGACCGGATTATGGGCAGGATACCGGAAGAGGGAAAACTGAATGACCTGGCGGCGTTTTTCAAAGTATTCGGGGATGTGACCCGCGTCCGTATCTTATATGCGCTGCTCTGTTCGGAGATGTGTGTATGCGATCTGGCGCAGGTACTGGATATGACGCAGTCAGCCATATCCCATCAGCTCCGCCTTTTGAAGCAGATGGCACTGGTGAAAAACCGTCGGGAAGGAAAGACCGTATTCTATTCTCTGTCCGGCGGACACATTTCCTCCATACTCAGCCAGGGGATGGAGCATATAGAAGAATAAATAAATGCAGGGAAGCAAGACAGCATCGGACCGGAGAAGGCCCAGGAGCCAAATACCCCGGGGAGATGCGGAACTGGAACAGGAGAACAAAAATGACAAAGACATATATACTGGAAGATTTGGATTGTGCACATTGTGCGGGCAAGATTGAAGCGGATGTGGCAAAGCTGGAAGGTGTGACGCGCAGTGTGGTGACATTGCTGACGCAGAAGCTGGTGGTGGATATTGAGGACGGAAAGGCAGGGGCACTGACAAAGGCGGTGAAGAAGATCGTTAAAAAATATGAGCCGGATGTGACAGTGATCGAAAAATAGAGGTAAGGCATCATGACAAAGAAATTAAAGAAAAGACTTCGCCGGATTCTGTGCGGCCTTGTGCTGTTTGCTGCCGCGCTTGTTCTGGAAGGGACTGTGGGGGAGCGATATCCCAATGGGGTACTGCTTGCGTTTCTGGCAGCATTCTTTGTCAGCGGCGGTGACGTGCTGAAAAAAGCAGCTATGAATATAATAAGAGGCCAGGTGTTTGATGAAAATTTTCTGATGACAATCGCCACAGTCGGGGCGTTTCTGGTGGGGGAGTATCCGGAGGGCGCCGCGGTTATGCTGTTTTACCAGGTAGGGGAATGGTTTCAGGCGTATGCGGTCAATCAGTCCCGCAAGTCGATCCGGGAGCTGATGGATATCCGTCCTGACAGCGCGATCGTGCTGCGGGACGCAGGGCCGGTGCGTGTGACGCCGGAAGAGGTGAGACCTGGCGAAAGGATTGTGGTAAAGCCGGGAGAGCGCATACCGCTGGACGGTGTGATCGAAAAGGGCACAACAGCACTGGATATGATGGCGCTGACAGGGGAAAGCCTGCCGCGGGAAGTCGGGGAAGGCGATGATGTGATCAGTGGAAGCGTGAATGTTTCCGGCGTGATAGAGATAAGAGTGACAAAGGAATTTGGGGAATCCACGGTTTCCAAAATACTCGAGCTGGTGGAAAATGCCGGAAGCCGCAAATCGGAGAGCGAGCATTTTATTTCGCGCTTTGCCCGTGTGTATACGCCGACCGTTGTGGTGCTGGCAGCATTGCTTGCTGTCCTTCCGCCGCTGCTTGTCGGGGGAAACTGGAGTACATGGATATACAGAGCCTTGTCTTTTCTGGTGGTGTCCTGTCCCTGTGCGCTTGTGATTTCCATTCCGCTCAGCTTTTTTGGCGGGCTGGGCGGTGCCAGCAAGAGTGGTATTCTGATCAAAGGGAGTAATTATCTGGAATCATTATCCAAAGCGGAGATTGTAGTAATGGATAAGACCGGGACGCTGACAAAGGGAAATTTTGCCGTGGGCCGGATCGCGGCGGTTACTTCGAAGGAGCGGCTTCTGGAACTGACGGCTTACGCGGAAAGCGGCTCCAATCATCCGATTTCCCTGTCTTTGCGGCAGGCCTATGAGGAGCGGAGCGGAAAAAAGATAGACAAAAGCAGGATCACACAGATGGAGGATATGGCCGGATTTGGTGTCAGCGCCGTAATCGACGGGCAGCAGGTGATCGCGGGAAATTTCCGGCATATGCAGCAAAACGGTATTTGCTGTGAGCCGGCGCAGGAAGTCGGGACTGTCGTATACGCGGCCTGTGACGGCAGCTATCTGGGATATCTTGTCATTGCGGATGAGATCAGGGCGGATGCCGCAGAGGCAGTAAGAAAGCTGTATGCCGCAGGTGTCCGCGATGTGGTGATGCTGACCGGAGATCGGGAAGAGACTGCGCAGGCGGTGGCACGGGAACTGGGAATCAGTCATGTGTATGCGCAGCTTCTGCCGGGGGATAAGGTAGACCATATGGAAGCGCTGATGCAGAAAAAATCGGCCGCCGGCAGGCTGATATTTGTGGGGGACGGTATGAATGATGCACCGGTGCTGGCCCGGTCTGATATCGGGATTGCCATGGGCGGTCTGGGAAGCGATGCGGCCATAGAGGCGGCTGATGTGGTTATCATGACCGATGAGCCGTCAAAGATTGCAAAAGCGATTGCGATATCCCGTCGTACACTGTCGATTGTAAAACAGAATACCATATTTGCCATCGGCGTCAAAATACTGATTCTGATCCTGGCGGCCTGCGGCATGGCGTCTATGTGGGCGGCGGTGTTTGGCGATGTGGGAGTGGCAGTGATCGCTATTTTAAATGCCATGCGTGCACTGAATGTGAAAGGGCAGGAAGGATGAGAAAAGAACTCCTTTCTCTGTCTCTGACAGAAAAAGAGTTCTGTGAGCTGGCAGGGAGATATCATTTTGATCAGGCAGGACTGGCCCGGATACGTATCTTACATGAGGCCATCCTGCCCCTGCTGTGCCCGCAGGCCTGTTATACCATAAAGGAGCGGGAAGTATTCTGTGCTGTGACTTTGGGAGAGGGGATTGACCGGATGCAGGAAAGCTGCAGCCTGGCAGATGAGCTGTTGGATGTGTATATTCTGGATTGTATCGGCGCTTCCCTGCTGGAAAAAGCATATGAGCAGCTTCATATACGGCTTTTCGAGGAAACCGGGCTTTATTTGCAGTACTTTGCATTCCCCGGTTCGGAGCTGCCGATGACAAAAATGCAGGAAATCTTGCAAAATCTGACAGGACAATTGGAAAAATTACCCATATCCTGCAATCCGGCCTGCATGCTGACACCGAAAAAAAGTGTGGTATTTATGGCAGAACTGGGGGAGAAAAGGCAGGATCATGGTATCTGCTTTTGCTGCGCTATGTGCAGCCGGAGCACGTGTAAGAACAGGCGTTTGCCGGAAACGGAGAACAAAGCATGATTCAACTCTATTGCGGAGATGGCAAAGGAAAAACGACGGCGGCTGTGGGAGCGGCGGTAAGAGCGGCAGGCAGAGGCCGCTTTGTTTTGTTTGCCCAGTTTATGAAAGGGCAGGAGAGCGGTGAACTTTTCCTATTGCGAAATCTGGATCAGATCCGGGTGCTGCGCAGCGACTGCGTGTTTCCTTTTTACCGCGATATGACAAAAGGACAGAAAAAAGAACTGAGGCGGCGTCATGACCGGATGCTGGAAGAGATCGGCAGGGCACTGTCAGAGAAAGAAGCGGATTTTGCAGTGCTGGATGAGATCACCCATGCCTGTCGGCTGGAAATGGTTGATATGCGGCTGCTGGAGCAGGTGCTTGATCTGGGAAAGGGAACAGAGAGAGAAATTGTGCTGACAGGCAGACGTCCGCCGCCGCGGCTTGTGGAGATCAGTGATTATATTTCGGAAATTGAAAATATCAGACATCCGTTTGCACAGGGGATTTGTGCAAGAGTCGGTGTGGAGCGGTAACGTGATCTGTACTTTACCTTGACCGGCAGAGCGGTGTTGTGAGAGAATAAAAGAAAAGGGGATGCGGATGCAGGCAGTATCCGCAGGGAAGGAGAAGGTATGAATCCATATATCGGGCATGAGAGTCAGCTTTATGGGGTGGAAGAGCACCGGCTTGTGGGAGGCAAGGGCGACGGGATGCGTCTTTTACAGGTAAGGAATGGAAAGGGGCTGGAATTTACGGTGACGGCGGATCGCTGTGCGGATATTTCCAGACTGAGTTTCCGGGGTGTGAACATGGGGTATTTTTCGCCCTGTGGCTATGTGGCGCCGGCTTATTATGATGATAAGGGAGACGGCTTTTTAAAATCTTTTTACAGTGGCTTCCTGACCACCTGTGGTCTGACGGCGGTAGGGACACCCTGCGAGGACGCGGGGGAGGTGCTGCCGCTCCATGGCACGGTTTCCCATATTCCGGCGGAGCATATTTACTGGGAAGCGGATGACAGCGAGATCCGTATCCATGCCAGGGTAAGTGACGAGCGGATTTTCTCTCATAAGCTTGTGTTAAACCGCACGATCGTCTGTTCGCTGGAGGAAAACACGATTGCCATCAAAGATACCATTGTCAATCGGGGAGATACAAAGAGCCCGGTGATGATCTTGTACCATATGAACATGGGGTATCCTCTGCTCAGCGAGAAAGCGGTGGTGAAAATTCCGTCTGTCAGTGTAAAGCCGCGGAATGACCGGGCGGCGCAGGGGCTGGACTCCTGGAGTGAGATGCTGGCGCCGCAGGCGCAGTTTGAGGAGCAGTGTTATTATCACAGCTTTGATAAGAAAGGGCAGGCATCCATATTCAACCCGGAGATCGGGCAGGGTCTGGAGATCACATTTGATGCGGATCGTCTTGCGTTTTTCACTGAGTGGAAGATGATGGGGCAGCGGGATTATGTACTTGGGCTGGAACCGGGTAACTGCACACCGGACGGACGTGACAGGGTGCGGGAAGCGGGAGATCTGACCGTGCTGGAGCCGGGGGAAAGTGTGTCTTATGAAGTGCATGTGGCGATGGTGACGAAGGATTAAACCGGCAGGGAGGCAAACGATGGAGAAGAGTGGGCTGTGAGTGGGCTGCTGCGCAGAGGGATCGGCTTTTACAAAGACAGCAGGCTGAAAACAAAGCTGTTTATCATATTCGGTTTCAGTTCCCTGCTGCCGATCCTGATGTTTTGGGGAATTTCCACAAAGGTAAATGAAAACGCCCTTACGGAAAAGGTCAATCAGATGATGACGGAAAATCTGACGCAGATAGCGGAACGGACGAATATGAATCTGGAGATTTATACCAATCTGCTCTATCAGATCAGTCAGGATGAACAGATGACAGATGCGGTGAACGATCTGGCCTGTGGCGGGGAAGAAGGGGCGGTTGCCTATTACCGGATCAGCAGGCGGCTGAAGCAGTACAATGATGTGGAGGGTGATATCCGGTGTATCAGCGTGATCTGTGCCAACGGCGCAAGTGTGGTGTATGATGCCGGAACGGATTCCGCCATAGACAATCTGTGGCGCAATTATGGCAATCTGCGGATGATCCCTCCTTATCGGGACGCAGAGGGAGAGCCGGGGATGATTCTCACGCCGACGGTGATTTTCCGGGAGGGCGAGGGGTATACGCACTATCTGCATATTTCCAAACGCCTTTTTGACCTTGGCAACCTGGACAGGGGCAGCATCGCTACGGTGATTATCAGCATCGCGGAGAGCAGTATGGATGAGATCTGCAATCCGGTGGGAGAGATGGAGGAGTCCGGCTTTAATTTTATCGTGGCGGCTGACGGCACCGTCATCAGTTATCCGGACGAGCAGTACGCGGGCAGGCGGATCAAACCGGGACAGAGTGTTTCGGATTTTGTGGCGCAGACCGGCATACTGGGGCAGCGGCGGCCTGAGATCAACGCCTATGCGGACAGCCGTACAGGCTGGACATTTTATAATGTGTATGACAGGGAGGCTATGCTTGCGGATGTACACCGGGTAGGCATGATCTTTTTGCTGGTGGGAGGACTGACACTGGTGGTGGCGCTTATTTCCATCCTCTATTTTGCCAGAGGGATCAGCAATGCCGTGAATGAGGTTGTGGAAGGGATGCGGGAAATACAGGGCGGCAATCTGCAGGTGGTGCTGCCCATTCATTCTCACGATGAATTCGGTCTGATCGCCGATAATTTCAATCAGATGACTGACAGGGTCAATGCACTGATCGAGGAAGTAAGGCATGCCACTGCGCAGCAGAAGAATGCGGAGATACAGGCGCTGGAGGCACAGATCAATCCGCATTTTCTCTATAATACCCTTGATTCCATTAATTGGATGGCCATTGAAAAGGGAGAATATGAGATCAGCAAGATGTTGCGTGATCTGGGAATCATTTTGCGTTACAGTATCGGCAGGAGCAATGCTGTCGTGGAGGTATGGGAAGCGGCGGACTGGCTGGAAAAGTATATCGGCCTGCAAAAGATGCGCTTTGACGATGTGTTCCGCTATTCGATAACCGTCCAGGAAGAAGCCAGACAATGTGTCATCCATAAACTGCTTTTGCAGCCTTTTGTGGAAAATGCCATTATACATGGATTAAAAGAGCTGGAAGGCGGCGGTATGCTGCGGGTTTCTTTTGCCACATCGGAATCAACGCAGGCGGGAGCGGCTTTTCTGCATATCACGATAGAAGATAACGGCGCGGGTATGCCCAGAGACCTGGCGCACAAGTTTAATGACAGAGCATGGGCGGTAGGAGAGAGCGGCAACAGTATTGGTTTACATAATGCTTTTTCGCGGATGCATATGTATTACGGGGAAAGGGCGGCGTGGAAGGTGACAGGCATGGAAGGGATGGGAACGGTAGTCATGCTTCGTATTCCTGCCGATCGGAGGGTAAGCGGTGCGGATACTGATCGTAGAGGATGAGATCAAAATAAGAAGAGGGCTGGCCGGACTGATCGCCAAAACCACAGGGGATGAGATCGTGGGAGAAGCCAGAAACGGTCGGGAAGGACTGGAACTGATCCTGCGCACCAATCCGGATCTGGTTATCACGGATGTGAAGATGCCTGAAATGGACGGGCTGGAAATGCTGCAGGCGATGAAGGAGCAAAATCTTGACGTGCATTGTGTGATACTCAGCGGCTATTCTGAATTTGCCTATGCCAGAAAGGCCATCAGCTATGGCGTGGATGATTATCTGCTCAAGCCGCTGGCGCCGGAGGACATCATCGGACTGCTGGAAAAGATCAGGGAGAAAAGGGAGCGGGAACTGCGGCGCAGGAGCGGCAATACCCAGCGGATCCTGTGGAACTGGATTTGCGGCAACATGGATCAGGGTGACAGAGAGTCGGATATGGCGGAGCTGCATATGGAGAGCAGGAGGCGCTACTGGCTGCTTTCCGGCTATGGCTGGGACACCCTGCCGGGCGAGCGCAGGCAGTGGCTGGAACGGGTGCAGGAGAGCAGGGCGGCGCAGAGTTATCCGGATCTGCACTGCTGTCTGTTTGAGGAGACAAGGGAGTTGGTCTGCATCCTGCCCGGGGAGGCGGTCCGGCCTCTGCGCCAGGAACTGGAGTGGCAGCTTGGACGCAGCGGCAGTAAATGGGTGTGGGCCATGGAGGCGATGGAAAGTCCGGAGCTGGCCCATGAGACAATGACCATGCTGCGCAGGCTCTATCTGTATGGAAAAAAGCCGGGGCAGATCGTGGTGCGGGCAGATATGGAGTCTTTTACGGGAGAAGAGTTTATCTGGCCGGAAGAGCTGGAAGGAAAGCTGCGCAGCGCTGTCTATCGGGAAGACGCAAAGCAGATCCGGCGCTGTTTTATGGAATTCCGTTCTTATATGGAGGGAAGAGACTTTCCGCCCCAGCAGATCAAAGAGGGATACCGGAAGCTGACACATCGGCTGCTCGGATGGCTGGAGGACACGGAAAAACTGGCGCACACGAGGCCGGAGCCGCTGCGCTATGCGAATCGGATGCAGCAGGCTTACACCCGTGAGGAAATGAACCGTATTCTGGATGAAATCCTGCAGGAGCTGGTCAGCGCGGCCGGACATCGGGAAGATATTTCCAACTATGCCATTAAAAAAGCCATCTCTTATATCCGAATCCATTATGCGGAAAATATTTCTCTGGAGGAGATTGCGGAGCGCCTGGATATTACACCGGAATATTTAAGTACCCTGTTTAACCGTGAAGTGGGGATGAACTTTACCGTATTTCTGCGGGATTTCCGGATCAGTCACGCCAAACGGCTCCTGAAGGGGACAGACCGCAAGGTGTATGAGATCGCCCGTGAAGTGGGGTATGCGGATTCCAAATATTTCAACCGGGTATTCAAGGAAAAGGTGGGAGTATCCCCGCGGGAATTCCGGCAGATGTAGCGGGCGGGGCAACAGGGCGCAAACGTGGGACGGGCCGTAAGAGGATACGGCGTCGGCAGAGCAGGAAGAGGGGCGGCGATGGGAAGGAAGAGATGGAGCGGTCGGGTGGTGCAGGCGATACTTCTTCTTTGCGGCATTGGCATACTTGCCGGACACGTTAGAAAATCCGGGGAGAATACGCAGGAAAAGACAAGACAGCAGCTTGTGCTCTGGAGTTATTATGAGACAGAAGCCCAGCAAAAAGCATTGGATGAGCTGACGGAAGGCTTTTACGTTTATTCAGAGGAATATGAGATCAGATGGGAATATGTGCCCATGACGGAATTTTCCAAGCGTCTGTCCATCGGCTATACGGAAAATGCATTGCCGGATCTGGTGATCATGGATAATCCGGATATGCCATATTATATTAATACGGGACTGCTGGCTGATATTTCGATTCTGGAAGAAGAGTTGGAAATTAAGCAGATGTGCTACCCGGTGCTGTTGGATACGGTCTATGACAGAGGCAGGCTCTATGGTCTGCCGTGGAACTGTAACAATACGGCTCTCATTTATCATACGGATATGCTCCGGGAAGCAGGTGTGGAGCCGCCGTCTGACTGGGAAGAATTTGCGGCAGCGGTGGACGCTCTGAAGGGAGATGGGCGGTATGGATTCCTTATGTCTGCCGTGGCGGGAGAGCAGGGAGCTTTTCAGATATTGCCATGGATTCTCTCGACGGGAGAGGAGGTCGGGCAGATCGGGGCGGGCGGGACTGTGAGGGCGTATGACTTTCTCTATGGCCTGATCGAATCGGGCGGTATGGATGCAAACTGTATCAACTATTCCCAGATCGACGTGGCGAGAAAGTTTATCTCGGGAGAAGCCGCAATGATGGAAAACGGCCCCTGGGTGCTGCCTATGCTGGAAAAAGCGGGCCTTGACTATGGGATCGTGTCTCTGCCCATGGATGTCAGGCGCTGCAGTGTGGTAGGCGGGGAGAATATCGGCATACTGCGGGGAAAGAATACGGAGGGTGCCACAGAATTTCTGCGCTACTGTGCCCGGGATGAGGTGATGAAGGCTTTTTGTGATGCAACCGGTGTCCTGCCGGCAAAGAAAGCACTGGGAGACGGCAGGGACGAGCGAATGGATGTATTTGCCGGACAGATGGAGAGCGCCGTGCTGCGGACGGAAAACGAACACTGGAATACACTGCGTGATCAATTGCCGCAGGGGCTTTATGAGATGATGGCAGAGGGCATGACGGCGCAGGAGGCGGCGGCCCGGCTGGTATCTGATAACAAATAAGTCCACCTTTCTTAAAAATTTAGAATTATCGAAGAAAGATACCTCCTTTATAATGAGAACAACAGCAGGCAAGACCTAGCTCATGATCGGAAAAGGAGGTATTTTTTTATGAAGAAAAAGAGACTGATCGCGGCATGTCTGGCAGCGGTCATGACAAGTGCACTGGCACTGACCGGCTGCGGCGGCAGCGGCAGCAGCAGTGATACGGCGGGCAGCGGTGCGACAGGCAAAGATACACCGGCGCAGGCGGCAGACGGGGGCGGAGAGAGTGCTTCCGGCGGTTCCGGGAAGGAAGTTGTCATCTGGGATTACTTTGAGACGGATGCCCAGAGGGAGATGATGCAGACGCTGATCGACGGATTCAACGCGTCGCAGGATTCTTTTACGGCAAGTCACGTCTATGTTCCCTTCTCGGATTATGAGAAGCAGCTTACGCTGGGTGTGGCGTCGGGAGAGCTGCCGGATATCGTCATCATGGATGGCTGTGGGATGGCTTCCTTTATCTCCATGGATCTGTTCGGTGATATTTCCGATGCGAATATCAAATGGGATGAGTATCTTGCAGGCCCGATGGAATCGACGATGATGGACGGCAAGCATTACGGAATACCGTTTGCCACCAACTGTACCGCATTGTATTACAACAAAGATATGTTTGACGCGGCAGGTATCGCCTATCCCGATGAAAATACCACATGGGATGACTTCCGGGAGATGGCGAAGGCGCTGACAAAGGACGGCGTGTATGGCTTCGGGAATGCCGGGACCAATACGGACGAAGGGACATTCCAGTGTCTGCAGTGGCTGTATACGGCGGGCGGTTCCTATACGGACATCGAACCGGGTGTGGATGCCTATAAGCTGATGCAGGAAATGATCAACGAAGGCTCCTGGGCCAAGGATGTGGTCAACTGGACGCAGTCTGATGTAAACAATAACTTCAAGGCAGGAAATCTGGCGATGCAGCAAAACGGTCCCTGGCAGATACCCAGCATCGAAGCAGATGCGCCGGATCTGAATTATGGCGTGACCGTACTGCCAAAGCGCGATGCGAATGCGGGACAGGCGACGTCCATTCTGGGCGGCGAAAATATGGGCGCGGTAAAGAAAGATGATATGTCCGGCGCCAAGGCTTTTCTGGAATATTATGACCAGACGGAAGTAATGGTAGAAGCGATGAAGACGTATGGTTCCTTCCCGCCTAAGACAGAAGCGGCGCAGGATTCCTACTGGACGGATGATCCGATTCAGGCGGCATTTATCAAACAGCTCGAGACTTCCATCCCCAGAGGGCCCTCACCGGCATGGCCGACATATTCTTCCGCTATCCAGACCGGTTTCCAGGAGGTTATGACTTCTACCAAGACACCGGAGCAGGCGGCCAAAGATACCCAGGCGGCAGTGGACGCGATTCAGTAAAGAGTGTGGAAAATGCCTCAAACATGGTTTTGGGGCATTTTTTTATAAAACAGGAAATTATAGAACTTTGGCTTGTTGCGACGAGTTCGGTCAAACTCTGGTTGTGCAGAGCCGGTTTCGTAATTGTCTGGTATTGATAAAAACAGAAAGGGAAAGGGAATGAAGCGAAGCAGTAAGAGAAAGAGCGGGACGTATCTGGGGATTGCCTTTGCACTGCCGGCAGTGATCTATATGGTAATCTTTATCGGCTATCCGATGGTTCAGAATGTGCTCCTTGCTTTTAAAAATGTAGATGTCTATACGTTTTCCAAACCGGATCAGCAGCAGTTTATCGGGCTGCACAATTATATCGAGCTGTTCACCGGACAAAATTCCATTTTGAGCAGATCCATTGTCAATACACTGATTTTCACGGTAGGTTCCATCTTTTTTCAGTTTATCATCGGATTTGCCCTGGCGCTTTTATTTAACAAAAAGTTTAAGGGCGCGTCCTTTTTCCGGGGCGCGGCGATGATCTCCTGGCTGTTGCCGGTTACGGTGGCGGGGCTTTTATTCAAATTTATGTTTGCCAGTACGGGCGGTATTGTCAATCAGTTCCTGACGCAGCTCCACCTCGTGGGAAAAAATGTGGACTGGCTGCTCGAGTCAGGGCCGGCGATGATCGCCATCATTGTGGCCAATATCTGGATCGGTATTCCGTTTAACATGATGCTGCTGACGACAGGCCTGACGACGATTCCTGAGGAAATCTATGAAAGCTGTAGTCTGGACGGGGCGAACTGGTATCAGAAGCTGTTCCTGATTACCATTCCCATGATAAAGCCTGCCATTATGTCGGTGCTGACGCTGGGTTTTGTGTATACCTTTAAAGTATTCGACCTTGTATGGGTGATGACCAAAGGGGGCCCGGTCAATGCCACCGAGCTGGTGTCGACCTATGCGTACCGTCTGTCCTTTGAGGAGTTTCAGTTCAGTAAGGGTGCGGCGGCGGCCAATATCCTGTTTCTGATCCTGCTGGTAGTGGGCTGCTTCTACATCAAACTGATCAATGATGAAGAGGAGGTAATGTGATGAAAAGTAAAAAGAACAGTAAGGCGCTGTTTTTTGTGGGCCTGGTGATTTTTGTCATCTTTATGTTTCCTCTCTACTGGATGATTGTCACGGCGCTGAAGACACAGGTGGAAATCTTTGAGATACCCACGCCCCTCTGGCCCAGAGATCTGACGCTGGAGCCTTTTGCGGAGCAGCTCAGCGCCTCCGGTGATACCCTGCGGGGATTTAAAAACAGTATGATCATTGCCATCGGCGCTACCGTGATCTCCACGATCCTGTCGATTCCGGCTTCCTACGGCCTGGCACGTTTCCGCTTCAGGGCGAAGAAACCGCTGATCCTGTTTTTCCTGATTACCCAGATGCTGCCCTCCACACTCGTGCTGACCAGTCTGTATATTATGTTTTCCAGACTGCATCTGCTCAATACATACCTGGCACCCATCCTCGCTGACGCGACCCTGGGGATCCCTTTCAGCATCATCATCCTGCGGACCTATTTTATCTCCATTCCCAAGGAGCTGGATGAAGCGGCAAAAATCGACGGCTGCAGCAGCCTGCAGTCCTTTGTGAAGGTCATGCTGCCTATCGCCAGTCCCGGCATCATTGTGGCGGCGGTGTTTTCCTTTGTCTATGCATGGGGCGACCTGATCTACGGTATCACCTTTATTACCGACCCCACCATGCGGCCTATCACATCCAGTATCTATAATTATGTACAACAGTACCAGACACTCTGGAACTCTACCATGGCATTTGGAATCGTGGCCATCATGCCCGTGGTGCTGATCTTTATCTTCATGCAGCGCTACATCGTCAGCGGCCTGACAAACGGCGCTGTCAAAGCATAAAAAATACAAGTGCGGCTGCGGAACTGGAATAGGAGATAACTATGCTTAAAACAATCAATCTGAACAATATCAGAATCGACGATCCCTTCTGGTCCAAGCATGTGGATCTGGTGCGCAGGGAAATCATCCCGTATCAGTGGGACGCGATGAATGACAGAATAGAGGGCGCGGAGCCCAGCCACTGCCTGGCCAATTTTGAGATTGCGGCAGGGCGCAGGGAAGGGGAATTTTACGGGGCTGTCTTTCAGGATACGGACATCGCGAAATGGCTGGAAGCGGTGGGATTTTCTCTGGCGGCATACCCTGATGAGAAGCTGGAGGCACAGGCGGATGAGGTGATTGACCTGATCGCCGATGCCCAGCAGGCGGACGGGTATCTGGATACGTATTTTATTATAAAAGATCCTTCGCAGAGATGGAAAAATCTCTGCGAAGGACATGAGCTGTACACGGCGGGCCATATGATGGAAGCGGCGGTGGCATATTACCAGGGGACGGGGAAACGGAAGTTCCTGGATGTGGTGCTGCGGCTGGCGGATCTGATCTGCGATACGTTTGGCTCTCAAGAAGGTAAGATACACGGCTATCCGGGACATCAGGAGGTGGAGATTGGTCTGATCAAGCTTTACCGCATCACGGGAGAACGCAAATATCTGGAGCAGGCGAAATACTTTATTGATGCCAGGGGCGTGGGTGAAAACTACTTTATGCGGGAAATGAGCCGGCCGGATTATAAACGTATTTTTCCCGAATTTGCGGGATATACGCCGGCGTATTCCCAGTCCCATCTGCCGGTAAGGGAGCAGGAGACGGCGGAAGGCCATGCGGTGCGGGCCGTGTATATGTACAGCGCCATGGCCGATCTGGCGGGTGAGTATGAGGATGATAAGCTGCTGGCAGCATGTAAAAGGCTGTGGGATAATATCGTGACAAAGCGGATGTATCTAACCGGCGGCATCGGCTCTTCCGGTTTGCTGGAGCGGTTTACGGCGGATTATGACCTGCCCAATGACTGCAATTATTCGGAGTCCTGTGCCTCCATCGGTCTGGCCATGTTTGGTATGCGTATGGCAAATATTACAGAGGACGCTTCCTATGTGGATGTGGTGGAACGCGCTCTGTATAATACCGTGCTGGCCGGAATTGCACTGGATGGGCGTTCTTTCTTTTACGTGAATCCTCTGGAAGTATGGCCGGACAACTGCCTGCCGCGCACTTCCAAAGAACATGTAAAGCCCGTCCGGCAGAAGTGGTTCGGCGTGGCCTGCTGTCCGCCCAATATTGCCAGGACACTGGCCTCTCTGGGACAGTATGCCTACGCGGTCAGCGAGGATACGCTGTATGTGAATCTGTTTATTTCCGGGGAGGTGACGGCGGAGCTGTGCGGCGCCCGGGTGAAGGCAGAGATGGAGACGAAATTCCCCTATGAAAATGCCTTTGTCCTCACCCTTTCCCAGGTGCCGGAAGAGGGGATTTCCCTGGCGCTGCGCATACCTGATTACAGCAGTGAATACAGCGTCGGGGTGAATGGAGAAAAAGCTTCCTTTGAAAAGAAGAAGGGCTATGCCTGTCTGCATCTGGCGGGGGATGGGGAAGTGTGTGTAAGGTTTGCGGCGCCGCCCCGTTTCGTGCGGGCCAATCCGGCGGTACATGCGGACTGCGGCAGGGTGGCGCTGATGAAAGGGCCTCTTGTATACTGCCTGGAGGAGATTGACAACGGAAAGAATCTTGCCGCGCTGTATGTAAGCGGCGCGGCCGGGATCACGGAAGAGGACTCTCCCCTGTTCGGCGGGTGCAAAGTGCTGACATTTGACGGCAAACGGATGGAAGAGGACCAGTGGGAGGCGGGCGAGCTGTACGCGGAGCATAAGGTCAGCCTGACTGATGTTTCCCTGCGGGCCGTTCCCTATGCTTACTGGAATAATCGGGGCAGAGGTGAGATGTGCGTGTGGGTGAAGGAACTTTATGGATAGTATATCTGCTTTGCACAAAGAGGACATTGCGAGTTTGTAAGTTCCTTTTCCTGTTTTGGTTACGATTCCGTCAGCTTCATGCCGGTTAAGGATTCGCTGTAGTTGGCGGGCACTGCAATTCAAGTGGAATGCAGCCTGCTGCAGACCTTTTAGTTTTCCCTTGCATTTATATTTCATGTAAATCAGAACACGTTGCTTTAAACTTGCCGGAGCAGCGCCAAGTGTTGTGATGGATTCCATTTTTTGTATGAAAGATTCACATACCAGTTGCAAAAACCGACAGTTTTCCAGTAGCGCACTTTTGCTTGATTCAATAGACAGGGCAAGGCAGATTACATCATCATTTGCTTCAGCATAAACATTGCTTGGCTGGTGTGGGAAAATTTCCATTTCACCGAGCAAATCATTTTTTCTGCCATTTGCAAGGGAATACACCGATCCGTCATCTCTAATAAAATAAATGCTAACAGTGCCTTGAATGATAATTTGAAACAAGTGAATTTGTTGTAATGGCATGGAAACGTCGGATAGCTAGGAATTGACGGCACTTGTGGGGCATAACGGGGCAAATCGCGGCATTTGGGAAAGTGGGTTACTACGGTTTTACTACGAGTGAGGTAACGAAAAAAGAGCCTGTATTTCAAGCCCTTTTTTCGTGATTAGGCATTCTGTGGTCTTACTCTGTAATCATTTCTTTTGTGTCTGTCGGCAGGCATTTCCCCAAAAACATGGTCTTGCAGTCGGAAAATCCTAACAGATAGGCGAGCATCCCATACCGTGAGCCGAGTGCGTTTTGTTCGCTGACGTATTGGTCGATTAACTGTCGGACGTCCACCAGTAGCCCTATTCTTTCAAGTTTGCCGGAATATTCGTCCGACTTTCGGAGAATCGCCCGGTATTCTCCGTCACCGTTTGTGATGTCATTCATGACACTGTTCATGCGGGTGTCCATGAGCTGGTATAATGCAGAATCTTTTTCCAATCCAATCCTAGTGGTGTCGTAGCTTACCTCTGTTTTGGCGGGATAGCAAGCGGAAAATAAAAAAGCCGGAAACTATCTTGTAGCGTCCGACATTTTCTGATAATATATTCGCATGGGGTACTGCCATAACGGGTAGGCGGTCAGTGTGCGCCCAGCAAAGGGTATAGTGTTTCATGGGTGGAAATCCC
>CAJULA010000029.1 GCA_910587155.1 uncultured Lachnospiraceae bacterium | reverse complement strand
ATCCATTTTCCATCATGGTAAGTTTTAGCTTCATCATATATTCTTTGAACCTCCGGAGAATAATTTTCTCTATTATTTTCAAATGTAAAACGCTCCTCTTTTCCCAGAATAACCATAAAGCCTACACACCCTTCTCTTGCGTACAATGCACACAATGTTTTACCGCCACGACGGTATTTATATTCATATGTCCATGCTTTACCACCTTTATTCCACAAACAGTCCATATCATATTTTTCTTCAATTAATACACATAATTTATTCCATATTTCATATAAAGATTTTCCAACTAACGTTGTCATTTCCTCTCTATCCGGTATTTTATCAAGCATAATTTTCTGTCATTCCTTTCACTTCACTCAAGGCACAAAAATCAGCGCTTCCCTAAATACCCACCGCCTGCCAGTAACCTTACTGACAGTGCCGAATATTTTGTCTGTCCGCAAGGCATCATGGGATCAGGAGCCCAGATATTTTTTCTGCGCCTTTACCGTGATCACGCCGAACACGACAACCACGATAAAAAAGACAGCGGACATCACAAGCTGTACCATCGTCAGGCCGCCGTACAGGTCGTTCACCACACCCACCACACCACAGGCCAGCGCGGATCCTGCCATAATGACAGTCTTACCATACATATACTGAATATACCCCGGCAGGTCTCTGGCTCTGGACAAGTCAACCTCCTTGCTGACCATAACCCCTTTTACCACTTCTCCGGTCCGCTTCATCTTTACGGCGGCATAGAGCAGATATCCGCCGAAAAAAGCCATAAACATATCTAACATCAAGTCCATTTTTCTTCTCCTAATTACAGTCCCGCAACTCCATAAAAAGGCCCGCTTACATTCCCAGGAAGCCGCACACCATATCCGCCATCTCCGGGATCCCGCATACATGGTCATGGACAATGGGTGCATTTCGTATCTCTTCCACTGCCCTGGGCACACGCAGGCCGGAAAGTCCTGCGAGGGCATCTGCCAACGCAAAATCATCCGTTTCCTTGCAGGAAGGATCCACTGCCTCCATAACGCTTTTCGTAAATTTAAAGGGACTGGCTGTGGAAACGATTACGGTTTTGGTCGTGTCATTCGTTTCCCGGCGGTATTTTTCATATACTGCCGAGGCCACTGCCGTATGGGTATCCATGACATAACCGGTCTTTTCACAGACCTCTCTGATCCGCTCTGCCGTCTCTCTGCCATCCGCATAGCCGCCGTAAAAAATTTCCAGTTCTTTTCTCATGGTATCATCAATGGTATATGTGCCTTCCGCGGCCAGGGATTCCATAAAGGCCCGGTTCTTCGCTCCGTCCTCTCCCGCGATCCTGTAGATAAGCCGCTCCAGATTGCTGGAGATAAGGATATCCATGGAAGGTGAGCTTGTCAGGACAAATTCCCTGTTTCTGTCATAGATACCGCTGCTAAAAAAGTCAAACAGCACTTTATTTTCGTTGGAGGCACAGATCAGCCGGCGGATGGGCAGTCCCATCGCCCGGGCATAATAGGCAGCCAGAATATTGCCGAAATTGCCGGTAGGCACCACGAAATTGATCTCTTCTCCGCTCTTAATCCTGCCTTCCCCCAGCAGAGACGCATAGGCATACACATAATACACGATCTGTGGCACCAATCTGCCGATATTGATGGAATTGGCAGACGAAAACTGAAATCCTCTGGTCGCCAGCCGCTCTCTCAGTTCATGATCGGAAAAAATCCGTTTCACGCCGCTCTGGGCATCGTCGAAATTCCCCCGGATACCGACCACAAAGGTATTGTCCCCTTTTTGGGTCACCATCTGCCGCTCCTGGATGGGACTGACGCCGCTCTTGGGATAAAAGACGATAATCCGCGTGCCCTCCACGCCGGCAAATCCCGCCAGTGCTGCTTTTCCTGTGTCGCCGGATGTGGCAGTCAGAATCACGATCTCATTGGAAATATGATTTTTCTTTGCCGCCGTAGTCATAAGATGAGGCAGGATGGAAAGTGCCATATCCTTGAAGGCAATGGTTGCACCGTGGAACAGTTCCAGATAAAAAGCGCCGGCCGCTTCCGCCATCGGCGCAATTTTCTCTGTGTCAAACTTATCGTCATACGCCCTGGCAATGCAGTCCTTCAGTTCCTCCTCTGTATAATCCGTCAGATAAAGCTTCATCACCTCATAAGCCGTCTCCGCATATGTAAGCCCCGCAAATTCCTCCGGTTTTCTGTCAAAAGCCGGAATACGCTCCGGAACAAACAGACCGCCGTCATCCGCCAGCCCTTTCAGAATCGCCTCTGAGGCCGTAACCGGCTTTCCACCACCCCTGGTACTCTTATACAAAATGTCCATCTCTTTCGTTTCCTTTCCTATACAGACATAAAAACCAGCCATCTTCCGGGATTATAGCATATAGAGACGTATCCCGCAACAGGCAAGTTCCTCTGCGTCAAAATGAATGCGGTGCGGTCGTTCAGGAAAAGAATTCATGTCCCCCGTATTGGAACAGGCGGGTGAGGTGATTGTCAAACCACCGCATTTTATCCGGGGCCGCCCCTTTTCTGGATACAAAATAGAGAGCCCCCTCTGAATAGTCTTCACCCAGAAGCGCCCTTTCCACAGCCTCTATTGTCTCGTCCGAAACTTTTACGCGATAATAACGTCCGTCCCGGATCGGTGAAAACTGAAACGTCCCGCCGCTTTTCTGAAAAACCACGCCCTCGACCGTTCCCGGGAAAATGGGGCTTTCCATCCGGTTCAGAATGACATTTGCCACCAGTATCCTGCCGTTGATATCTTCGCCCCCGGCTTCCGCTTCCACAATCCGGCATAAGATCTGATAATCATGCTCAGACAGGGTCATGCCTGTCCGCTCCAGTACCTGATAATCAATGACCCGCTGTCCGGAATCCGCACGGTCGATATTGCCGATCATGCTGCTGGCTTCTTCCTCCTCAAGCCCCTGCTGCAGACTGAGCTGAAACGCCGGCGTGGCCGCATATCTGCTGCGCTCCGCTATCTTCAGACAACAAAATGAGGTAAGAACTATCATATTACATAAGAAAAGCGAAAGAATATATTTTTTATACATACTATCTTCACCCATACTATTCTATACAGGCTGTCCCAGATATATGCATAAAACCGGTAATTTTTTCCAATCCAGAAGCGGTAAAAAAGCAGATGCGGTGTGTTCCCTGCGCTCAACACTTTTATAAAGGAACAGATCTCTCTTTTTTGTCAGTTGCATACTGCCGCTTTTGACATAAGAGTTCGCCGCCGACTGGCTGCGCACTGTTTTAAGCCCGCTTTTCATAATTGCCGTTACGATCAGTGAAATAACAAAGCCCATACCCAGTGCAATCGCAAGACTTGCGCCGAAGGGAAACGGCCCCGTGAAAAAACCTCTGCGCCATAGGGTTCTCCCGTTCTGGCCTGTGCTACAAGATCATTGCATCCTACTGCAAAGGTTGTAAACGCCGCCGCATAATCACCTTCCTGCAGATCACTCTGGAATGCTTGGGACAGATAGGTAAGTCCTGCCTCCGTAAGCGCCGTTATGCCAAATCCCGACGTTGATATGTACCAGTCTCTTTCTTCCATGCTGATCAGAAGGAGTATCCCGTCTCTTTCGTCTCCAAAACCGTACCCGTAATAATCGTAGAAGTCATCGGCATAATCCATCACGGATTCCCCTTCCAGGGAATCGACGGTTACCACTACGATATCTGTCTGCTGCCGCTCACTGATCTCATCCAGTTCCTCCAGCAAAGCCGTCTCCTCATAGTCCGAAAGCAGATCGGCAACATCCACAAGCCTTGGCAGATCGCCTGCCGCAAATACGGGACATATTATCATAACAGACAGCAGCAGTGCAAAATATACGGTAAATAATTTCTTCTTCATGATATGTCCCCCTTACAGCAGCCAGATCAGATAAGAAGCGGCAAACAGTACCGTACCTATCACACCCGTCAGGCCAAACAGCCATCTTTTGTATGCCGCTTTGTCCAGCGGCAGGTCGCCTACCAGCTTTCCGCTCTGGCCATTCATGGCAAAGAGGTAATTTTTCCCATTCCATGTCGTGTTCAAAAGCCAGACCGGGAAAAGAGCATAGTTTTTTTACTTTTCTTCTCCACATATCATTCAAAACAGTCTGCCCTCTCCCATTTCTGCAACGCGCTGCTATGCTAACAGTGTATCGTAACTGCTTTGAGAAAGGGATATCCTGTCATGAAATGACCCAAAATTACATTGAATCGACAAAGTTCAAAAGGCAGGGACATGAAACAAGATCCAGTCCCTGCCTTCCATCCTGTACTGCTGTCGGTGCAGCCTTCCTGTCATTTCGTCAGAGCTTTCCCGCCCTTATGCAAGATGCCTGTAATTGTCTATGGATGCCCTGACCATTTTCAATACATCGTCTTTTGTCACAGCCGTGACCGTCACGGTCCCCAGATCATCGCCCATGGCAAGCCGCAGTGTCGTGTCATTCACTTCCGAGACAGCAAAGGCCGGCGTCTCCCCTGTCGTTTCGTCAGTGATCGCAGCAATCAAAGCCCTCCTGTTTCCCTATCAAACTCTCTGCAAAATCAACTGTTCTTGTAGTACTTAATTCCTATTTTATAGGGAGAACCATCAAAAACCGACGTTTCTGCATGAATCGACCGTAAATCGAAATGAATCGACCGTCCGCACCACTGACACGTCCATACACAGACTCACAAAGCAAGCCGCCCAAAAATCCTGCGGCCCATCTTCTCCTTGCCGATTTCTGCCGGCAGGAGTATAATACCATTGTCTGAAAATTCATAAGGAACTGGAAGCAAAACAGCATCGGACCGAAGCGGACTCAGGAGTCAAATACGGACGCGTGAGCGGACGGAAATTATTCCCCGGAAAGAGTCCGTGCAGGGGAGATGCGGAACTGGAATAGGAGTAAAAAAATGACAACAAACGAAAAAGCGCTGCAGCTTCACAGAGAATTAAACGGCAAACTGGAGACTGTTTCCAAAATACCTGTCAGCTCACGGGAAGCACTCTCCCTTGCCTATACGCCAGGTGTGGCAGAGCCATGCAAAGTGATTGCCCGGGATAAGGAAGCTGCCTGGCAGTATACGATCAAAGCCAATACGATCGCCGTTGTCTCTGACGGCAGTGCCGTGCTGGGTCTTGGCAATATCGGCCCTTATGCGGCCATGCCGGTCATGGAGGGCAAGGCTGTCCTGTTTAAAGAGTTCGGCAATGTCAATGCGGTGCCTATCTGTCTGGATACCCAGGACACAGAAGAGATCATCCGCACCATCGTCAATATCGCGCCTGCTTTCGGCGGCATCAATCTGGAAGACATCAGCGCGCCGCGCTGCTTTGAAATAGAAGAAAGGTTAAAAGAGCTGTTGGACATTCCTGTATTTCACGATGACCAGCACGGTACGGCCATTGTCGTACTGGCCGGCATCATCAATGCCCTGAAAGTGGTAAATAAGAAAAAGGAACAATGTAAAGTGGTGATAAACGGAGCCGGAAGCGCCGGGATTGCCATTACAAACCTGCTCCTTACCTATGGGTTCTCCAACATCATACTCTGTGACAGGTACGGCATCCTGTCCGCGGACAGCAAAGAGATCAACGACATGCAGAAAAAAATGCTGGAGCGGACCAATCCCCATAAACTGAAAGGCACGCTGGCAGATGCCATGGAACAGGCAGACATCTTGATCGGTGTATCGGCCCCCGGTATCGTCACACAGGAAATGGCCGCCTCCATGAATCCGGATGCCATCCTCTTTGCCATGGCCAATCCGGTGCCGGAGATTATGCCGGATCTGGCCAGAGCCGCAGGTGTGCGGATCGTCGGCACCGGCCGCTCCGACTTTCCCAATCAGGTCAACAATGTGGTGGCATTCCCGGGTATCTTCAGGGGCGCACTGGAAGGCCGGGCAAAACAGATCACGGAAAAAATGAAGCTGGCGGCCGCCCATGCCATAGCAGGACTTGTTCCGCCGGAAGAACTGAGCGATACCAACATCCTGCCGGAAGCCTTTCTGCCCCAGGTGGCAGAGGTTGTTGCCCAGGCGGTCAAATCCAACATCTGATACCGGTATGAACCAGAAACAGCACCGCCCAAAAAAGGACTTATCCTGCCCCGAAAAACCCTGGCCCGGGTTCTGGCTGGATAAGCCCTATTACTCGTTTCATGCCCACTGCCTGCACGTATATCACGAAAAACTTTATAAAATCGCCCTGAACGCCGGCATGACCTGTCCGGGCAGGGACGGAAGCGCGGGCACCCGCGGCTGTATCTTCTGCAGCGGCGGCGGCAGCGGAGATTTTGCGGTCCCCGTCTCCGGCCTCTCCATAGAAGAACAAATCAGGCAGGGGATTTCCCTTCTGGGGAATAAGCGGACGGGATCACGCTTTATCGCCTACTTTCAGGCCTATACCAATACCTACGCACCGGTATCACATCTGCGCCGTCTCTATTTGCAGGCACTATGTGCGCCGCAGATCGCAGGCATCTCCATTGCCACCCGTCCCGACTGCCTGCCGGAAGATGTGCTTGCCCTGCTCTCAGAACTCAGATGCGCATACCCGGATAAATTTATCTGGATCGAACTGGGGCTACAGACGATCCATCAGAAAACAGCGGATTATATCCGCAGAGGCTATGCGCTCCCCTGTTTCACGGATGCTGTGGCCGCTCTGACAGAGCACGGGATACCGGTCATTGTCCATCTCATCCTCGGCCTGCCGGGTGAGAGCAGGGATGACATGTATGAAACCGTCTCTTTTCTCAACACCCTGCCCGTCTTTGGCGTAAAGCTGCAGCTTCTTCATATCCTGCGTGGAACAGATCTGGCCGATGCTTATATGCGCGGAGAGGTACACGTACTGGAAAGGGAAGAATATATCAGTATCGTCACCGGCGCACTGGAACGTCTCTCCCCCAAGATCGTGATCCACCGCCTGACCGGAGACGGTCCGCGCCGACTCCTGCTCGCTCCTTTATGGAGTCTTGATAAAAAGAACGTCCTGAACCGGATTCATCAGACCATGCGCGATGACAATATCTGGCAGGGCAAACGATGTGGAAAGGAAAGCCATGACACCGGAAAATGAAAACTTCACGCTGTATAAACTGATCGTTCTCTACATGCTGAGCAAAGTATCTTTCCCTCTGACCAAAGCACAGGTGAGCGATTTCGTGCTGGAAAAAGAATATACCGGCTTCCTCACACTGCAGCAGGCGTTTGCCGAACTGCAGGAGGCAGATCTGATCTCTTCCGGGACGCTGCGCAACAGAACCTATCTGGAAATCACGGAGGAGGGCCGCAAAACCCTTGCTTTTTTCGGCAACCGCATCCATCACGGCATCAGAGATGATGTCGACCACTATCTGAAGGAACACAAAATCAGACTGCGCGATGAGGTATCCGTGCGGGCGACTTACCACAAATCCGCCTCCGGCGCTTATGTGGCCGAGCTGGCAGTCATGGAAGAGCATGCCCCGCTGGTGTCCCTTTCCCTCACAGTACCTGTCGAAGAGATGGCTGCCGCTGTCTGCGACAACTGGCAGGAAAAACACCGGGAAGTCTATCGCTGCCTGACCGATCTGTTGTTCTGATCTTCCTGCGCCAATATCCTTTCCACATCGGCACGGGTCAGCCGGGCATGCCGTGGGATACGGAATACGGGATACTCTCCGAACAATTTCCGGTTCCCCGGATCGTCCCTTCCGCCATAGGCGAGATAACAGGAACAAATGCTGCGTCTGCAAAACGGCGCCGGGAAATCCTCCTCCCGGGAAGGCGCCGGCCCGGCAGCCTTTTCCGGCTGCGTCTCTGGCTGATCCCATCTTTGCGCAAGCGGCGGACTGATATTACAGGTGCGCAGTCTTCCGTTTCCCTCCGCAAAAAGCCTGTCAGCACATCTGGCCCTGTCGGCCGCTACCGGTAGTACCTCCCGCATAAAATAAGGATCGATATCCAGAAATGCCTCCTGCTCCTCCCTGGTATACGGACGCTTTCTACCATCCATTTTATTGATCCAGAGGTAGATATCCTCCGGCAGCGCCCGGCGCAGCTCCAAAAGCACCGGCAGATTCTCCGGCACACTCACGGCTCCCGCACACATCTTCACACCCAGATCATGCATCCGCTGACAGCGTCCGGCAAATTCTGACACATTTGTCATCTCCGGATGAAAGGTGGCCCAAAGACGCAGCTTTTCCTTATCTCCTCCCATCCCCGCAAAACAGTCTTTGAATATCCTCTCCGGGAAGCTCAGATTCGTCTGTGCCCCCACCATATCCGTCTGCGGCAGCGTGCTCAGTTCTGCCAGCCCCTGCCAGTACCATGGATGAATCAACGCTTCGCCATAAGGAACCACCATCAGCGCACGAATATTCCACGACGTTTTTTCCGTCAGAAAACGGAGAAAAGAAAACCACTGCTCCTTATCCTTTAACAGCTCCCGCCCGGAAGCGGGATGCCTGGAAAAAGGACAATAAGAACAGTGGTAATTACAGCTTTTGAGAACTCCCCTGTATAAAACCGTCCGCCCTGCCATGGCTCACCTCCCATTCCTGCATCGCTCTCTCCACATCCGGAGAAATCAGCTGCGGCCCCAGATAATCGGACAGCGCCAGCCCTTCCCCGCTCAGAGTCAGATAGCCGCCCTTTTGTTCCACATAGCCCCGCTCTTCCCAATCTTCGAGCAGAGAAAAATCCGCCGTCACATCTGTACCGAAAACCGCCCTGTACCGCTGCCGATCCAGCCCCGGCCGGATCAGCAGATGCCGGATCAGATAGCGCCGCTTCTGCTCCCCGTCGGAAAGCAAAAAGCCATGGGTGATTCTGGTATGATCCGACACCGCCTCATATTCTGCCAGCCGCGCCAGACATTCCCGCCCCGGCAAGGCATAAGGACTGCAGAAATGGAGATTTCCCAGATAGCTCCGGCCGCCGCAGCCAAGCGCCAGAGAAGAACCAAACCCACATTCCACAAAAGTGCGCTCACTGCTGCCACTGCCGCTCCGCACAAACCGCCGCATGGAATCCTGCCGGTATCCCGCCTCCAGCAGAAAATCCCGGCCCGCCTGATAGCAGGCAAAAGCGCCCTGCGCATCAGGGACCACACCCGCCAGCTCCAGACCGGCGCCATGCTTTACATATAAAGGATACAGAAAGATTTCATCCGGCACAAAAGATACTGCCTCCTCTAAAGAAGCAAGAAGATCCGCCGGCCCCTGCCCTGGTATCCCATAGATAAAATCCACATTGACACAGGAAAAATCAAATGACCGCAATAGCTCCAGTGCCATCCGGGCCTGCCATGCGTTATGCCGCCGTCCCAGAGCGGATAATTCTCTGTCGGAAAAACTCTGGATACCCATACTGACCCTGGTCACACCTGCCCCCTTCAGTATGTTCAGTTTTTCCGCCGTCGTCTGATTGGGCGCTGTCTCGATCACCACCTCACGCCCCTCTTCCAGGCAAAAGAAGGACTGCAGCAGGGAAAACACACGAACCAGCTGCTCTTCGCTCAGATAAAGCGGTGTCCCGCCGCCGATCACCACCTGGGAAAAAGAAGGTGAGACGTCCCGGAGCACTTCTCTGTATTGCCCGCACTGCCGCTCCACCGCATCCAGATAAGCGTCCACTGCCTTCCTGTCCTGTCCGGTGACGGAAAACAGATTGCAGTAGCCGCATTTTGACTGGCAAAAAGGAATGTGCACATACAGACCATGTCCCCCGCCCGCCAGATACTGCGCATACAGGGAAAGCGTAATACCGTTCAGGGAGCGATACGCCGTTTTATGAGGATAACTATACATATATTGCACGTAACGGTTCATCACAGGCTTCCTTTTCCAATCAGAAAATGCTTATAGGGAACCGTATTCACAACCGGATGGTTGATACCATGAAACTGACATCCGTCCTCCCCATAGCAGGTGCCATGATCGGAACAACAGATGACAAATGCGCCGCCGCGCAGCCTGATCCATCCGTCAAAAAGCCTGCCAAGCTGCCCGTCCACATATCTGAGAGCCGCCGCATGGCTGGCAGTGCTGTCCCCCTCGGCGCCTTCCAGATAAAAATAATTGGGATAATGGATGGCGTCCACATTGAGATAAAGAAAAAGAGGTTTCCCGCTGCCCACGGATTCCAGCCTCTGCAGAATAAAATCCACCTGGTTTTTCGTACTTTCCTTCACCGGACAGGCAAATGCCGGCTTCCAGTCACTTCTCTGAAAGTATCCCGGAAATACGCTGCCCAGATCAGAGCGTTTGTCAAAGAAGGCCACACCGCCCACACACCAGGTAGCATATCCCTCCCTTTCCAGACCTTCCATAATCGTACTTCCCGAAAACCCAAAAGCCCCTTCCGGCACCTGACCGCCCAGACCGATGGATTTGGGAAAAAACAAAAGCTCCCTGTCACCCACATTTTTCGCATCAGACGGAGCCGGCAGGAAACCGGCAAACATGGCATGGTGAGAGGGACAGGTAAAGTTGCCCGGCGCCTGACATTTTTTCCATGGCCCGTATGCATTCAGCACCGGGGTATTCCCCGCCGCTTCTTCCTCTGCCGCCACATCATAGCGCAGCGTATCCAGACACACAAAGAGAATATCTCTGCTGCCCACGATCTTGCGCATATCTACGGAGGGCTTTCTCTTTGCGGCGGAAGCCGCGATCATCCGCAGCGGAACCTCCGCCGCCGCACTCTTTTCCGTGTTATCACTCATCCTGCTCGCTCCCTTCTGTTTCCGCCCACTGTTTCATCATTGCCGCCTGATGGCGATAAATTCTGTTTTCATGGAAGATATCCTCATAGATCAGATCCCCCTGTCCGTTCATCTCTATGATCCGCGGACGCAGACTCCCCTTTTCCAGCAGCAGGTCGATCCCCGCGCTCCGCAGTCCGGGAAAACATGCCATGGCCTTCCTGCAGAGCCTGGCCAGGCTCTCCTGCGCCGCCTCATCAAGCCCCAGACGGGCCGCGTCCAGAGGACGGTTATTCAGATGCAGGTTGGTAATGGGCCCTCCGGACATGCGGGCCAGCAGGAAATCCATATGACCGTCCTGCATCACCGCCCGCAGATCATAGCCAAGGCCCTGAAAGACCGCCTTGGGATACCAGCGCTCCACAATACAGTCCAGACGCAGAATCCGTTCCAAAAGCAGCAAAACCTCCTCCGACCGGTCATAACGCCGCAGACGCTTCGTATTGACAATGCCAAGCATGGGATCTGCGGCGGCACAGGTATACAAGGCCATCCGGCCGGTTCGCGGATGGAGCCGCAGCGCGGACACGCCGGCAGCACCGGAGCCATAACAGGGCTTGACAAAAACCTGACGCCACCCTGTCTCCTCCATCGCCGCCAGCAGCGTTTCCGTATCGTCTATCCTGCCGTCCAGCATCTCTGTCACCGGCAGGCCCGCAGCCGTCAGTGTCTGCTTGCACACCCGCTTATCAAGGAGCGCCGCTATCGCCCCGGGCGCATTGAGAAAAGTCACATGTCCGCTCCCGGCAGAAGCTTCCATCGCCATCAGCCGTCGGCGATAAGTTAAGGTAAGCGTTCCCAGTTCTTCCAGACGGCAGCTCTCCCAGACGGGCGGATCCGCCTTAACAAACAGCGCCGCGTCCGTCTTCTGCCACGGCCATCCCGCCCCGACCTTACCCCAGTCCGCCAAAGCAAGCGGCACGCCCGCCTCTGCCGCCGCACGCTGCAGGTACAGGGTTCTCTTCGTACCGGGACTTCCCAGCAAACATACCCGCTTCATTCGGTCAGCATGGCGTTATAATAGGTCTCCCCTCTGTAGACACTTGCTTTTTCCTGCTCTGATACATCCACTTCCATCGGAAGTGCCTTCAGCTTCCCCATCATCTCATCCGACAGATAGTGATAATGTACATCCAGCTTTTTCACGCCCGGATAGGCCGGAAGCTTCTCCAGAAGAAGCGCACCGCCCCGGTCTGTCAGTGTTCCCAGCGACAGATCCAACGTCTCGATCTGACCCATGAATTTACTCTCCAGCACGACCTCCGCGAGCTCATCCTGTATCTCACTGTCCACAATCCCCAGATAGGTAAGGCTGGGGAAATCCGCCCCTTCCAGCAGATCCTTTATCGTATCGGCATCGCCGTCAAAACCATAATTGTCCACGCCGATGTAAAGGAGCAGTTTTTTCAGGGACGGCAGCTTCGCCTTTTGGATGGAAGCGATCACATCCGATCCGAGACCGCCGCAGATGATCGTCAGCGCTTCCAGATTTTCATGAGAGATCTCTCCCAGTTCCAGATCCTGGCTGCCTTTGATCGTCAGTTCCCGCAGACCGGGCAGCGCCGCCCAGAGACTGCTGTAATTCCCCTGGTTGATCCAGGACACTTCACACTCTTCATAGTCCATATCCCCGATAAACAGCTTTTCGATATGGGCAAAGGTATCCGCACGTTCCACGATACCGTCTATAATCGGCTGACAGCTTCCCTCCCATGCGCCCCAGTCTCCGATAATCAGCTCATGTAAACCGGGAAACTCCGGATCTGCCAGGATCTTCTCGATCACATGATCCGGTTCCAGTCCCTGCTCTTCATACTCTTCATACTCCAACCAATACTTTTTAGACAATACTCTGTTTTCTTCCATAGCAAGCTTCCTCTGCTTCAGCTCTGCAGTGTTCCTCCGGATCTGTCCGGCGTGCTGCAGGTTTCGGTTTCCAGTTCCGTGTTTCCTTCTTCCAGCATACTGCTGATCACATTCATCAGCCGGGGTGTGTCGATAGGTTTTTCCATGTGGGCATTCATACCGCTCTCCCGGGATTTTTTCTTGTCCTCGTCGAAAGCGTTGGCAGATAGCGCCACGATAGGAATATTGGAGAGCACCGGATCGCCCAGACTGCGTATCTCCTCGGTGGCACGGTAGCCGTCCATAATCGGCATCTGGATATCCATAAGGATCAGATCATAATAGCCCGGCTGGGAATTTCTCACCTTCTCCACCGCCACACTGCCGTCTGCCGCCACATCCACAAGATAGCCCGCGTCTCTGAGCAGCTCTGTCTCAATCTCCAGATTGATTTCCGTGTCTTCCACAATCAGCACCCGTTTTTTTCCTTCCGTCGGCGCCGGCTTTTTCTTTTTCGCACTGCTTATGCCTTTCTGTGTATCGCGAAGGCACAGGCGAAGGGTAACGGTAAACGTGCTGCCCTTTCCCACTTCACTGACCACTTCCACAGTGCCGCCCATCGCTTCCGCAATGCTTTTTGCAATAGTCAGTCCCAGTCCGGTGCCATGGACACCGCTCTGGGTCGTATTCTTTTCCCGCTCAAAAGGCTGAAAAATCCGCGCAAGCATATCTTCAGCGATACCGATGCCATTGTCCTGCACGATAAAATGATACATGGCACAATCCGCGCAGTCAGCCCTCTCTTCACGGACAAAAACAGACACCTGTCCGTTTTCCTTTGTATATTTCACTCCATTGCTGACGATCCGTGACAGAATATGACCGATCTTCGCCCCGTCGCTGTATACAATATCATGCTCCATGCCGGACAGATCCAGCGTGAGCGTAATATTTTTTGCCCCGGCGCGCGACATGGCGCGGGTTCTGACTTCCTGAAGAGTCTCAGTCAGGCTGCATCTCGCATTCTCTATATGGAGATTCCCTGATTCTATCTTTGATATTTCCAGTACGCCGTTGAGCAGTGACAGAAGCTGATCGCCGGCTGCCTCTATCCTGTCCAGATAGTATTTCAATTTTCCGCCGTCCTGACAGTGCTTTCTGGCCAGATCCGTAAAGCCCATGATGGCATTCATCGGTGTCCGCACATCATGAGACATATTGGCAAGAAACGCATTCTTTGCCACAATCGCCGTATTGGCGGATTCCAGCGCATTTTTCAGAAGCTGCTGGCGTTCGATCTCCCGGACGATCTCCGCATCCATATTCTGATATCCCATAACGATCTTGCTGACGCTGCCACTCTCTCCCACATTGACAATGCGCAGCTGAACATAGCGCGTGCTGCCGTCCTTGACCACACGGAAATTCACATAAAAGGTCCTGTCAGCGGCCAGTTGCCTGCGGATATCGTCCGACGCCGTGGATCTGGCAACATATTCCCTGTCCTCCGGATGCACCCAGGTACTGACATAATCCGGCGCAAACTCGCTGTATCTGCGAACCTCCAGTTCCTTCGCAAACTGCTTTCTCGTGCGGTCGTTGAGGCGATAGGCCTGCACCCGGTCCTGCTCCAGATCCACATAGAGGATAGATTCATATCCGATACTCAGCCCCTCGAGCAGATCCATATACTGCCGCCGCTCCTCAGCGGCCTGGCTCTCGGCTTCCCGCTGCAACCGTTTCCGCTCTGTGGAGTCTCCCGCAAATACATAAAACACATCGCCGGCCGTCTCACTGTGAATAAAATGCCCATAATCATCTACCCAGCGTATCTCTCCCCTCCGGGTAATGATCCGGTATTCCACATAATCCAGATCATACTGGCTGTCCCTGATCTGCCGCCAGATGCTCTCCTCCACTGCCTCCAGATCCTCCGGATGGACGATTCCCCGGAAAGAATTGCCTGTCAGTTCCCGGAACTGGGCCATGGTATCGCAGTCAAAAATCCGCAGCATGGACTTATTGGCATAGATCAGCTCCTCACCGCCATACGCATGGTAAATAAAAAATCCCCCTGGCATCTCATCTACAAAATGAAGGAACTGGCCGGAAACAGATCCCGTTTCTCTGCTCTTTCCGTCCCCTTCTCCCATATTCTGAATGGATAATATGTACTCGATCAAATCCGTATCTGTCGTAAACGGATCGTTCACACTTTCATCCCCTTCCTCTGCCCTCAGCCGTCCCTGCCGGCGACTGCCGCTCCCCTTTCCCGCCGGCCGCTTCTCTGCGTATCCTGCTCATATGCTCCCTGATCCTTACCTCATAACCGTTGCCGGAAGGCCGGTAAAATTCCCTGCCGCTCAGCTCATAAGGCAGATACTGCTGCTCCACATAATGATTGGGGAAATCATGGGCATACAGATAGCCAATCCCCCGGCCCAGCCTGGCGGATCCCCGGTAATGGGCATCCTGCAGATGCGGCGGCACCGGTACATTCCCTGCGCTCTTTACCGCCTCCATAGCCTCGCCGATGGCATTGACTGCCGCATTGCTTTTGGGGGCCGTGGCAATATAAGCCGCTGCCTGCGCCAGAATGATCTGCGCCTCCGGCATCCCCACCCGTTCGCAGGCCAGAGAAGCGCTGACCGCCACTGTCAATGCCTGTGGGTCTGCATTGCCCACATCCTCTGCCGCACAGATCATCATGCGTCTGGCAATAAAGGTGACACTCTCCCCCGCGTACAGCATCCTGGCCAGATAATAGACTGCCGCATCGGGATCGGAACCTCTCATACTTTTGATAAAAGCGGAAATCGTATCGTAATGGTTATCGCCGCCCTTATCATAACGGATCACCCGCTTCTGGATACATTCCGACGCCGTCTCCAGATCTATGTGGATACGCCCGTCCCCGGAACGCTCCGTGGTCATCACACCCAGCTCCACCGCATTCAGCGCCAGCCTGGCATCCCCGCCCGAGGCATCCGCCAGAAAATCCAGGGCTTCCTCATCAATGACCGCATCATAACTGCCCATTCCCTTTTCTTTATCATAGACGGCACGCTTTAGCAGCTCCTTTACCTCTTCCGGCATCAGCGGCTTTAATTCAAATATAATGGAGCGGGAGATCAGCGCGCCGTTGACCTCAAAATAAGGATTTTCCGTTGTGGCCCCGATCAGCACCACTGTCCCGTCCTCCACAAACGGCAGCAGATAATCCTGCTGTCCCTTGTTGAAACGATGAATCTCGTCAATAAAAAGGATCGTCTTTTTCCCGTACATGCCCAGAAGATCCTTCGCCCTGCCGATCACTTCCTCCATATCCTTTTTCCCTGCGGATGTGGCATTGATCTGGGTGAATTCCGCACTGGTCGTATGGGCTATGACCTTTGCCAGCGTAGTCTTACCCGTTCCCGGCGGCCCGTAAAATATCACTGAGCTGATCTGATCCGCCCTGATGGCCCGGTAGAGCAGCTTATCTCTGCCGATGATATGCTTCTGTCCCACAACCTCTTCCAGTGTGGTGGGGCGGAGCCTTGCCGCCAGCGGTGCTTCTTTTTCCATCGTATTGGCCCGCATATAATCAAACAAATCCATAAACGACCAAAATTCTCCCTTCCGGCACTCGTCACTGCCTGATCCGGCCGCAGCGCATGCCAGGGCACACGGCCGACATATAGAACTAAAAAAAGTATAACTGACTGCCACCGGAAATTCAACAATTCTTTTGTACCATTTTGCGCACAGCGATCCGGGGAAGCAATGAGCGCATCATCGCTTCCTCATGGCCGAAATCTGAGAATCCCTGCGGAAACAGGCAGTCTTTCATAGATGTCCGCATAAAGAGACGGTGAAATCCGTTCCATATAATTGGGCACATATTCTTTGGCAATACCGGCCTTTTTCAGCAGGTCAATGGCTTTGTTATAGGCGATGGCGGCCTCTGTATCCGTCTCATAGTAACCGATAAGCAAATCGCCGTTGACATGGATTCTGGCCTTATAACAGACCTTTCCTCCCCGTAAGACCCTGCTGACACCATGATACTGATTGATGATCTCAATATTCTCATATCGGTAGTCCAGCCTGTCACCGTTTACAAAACGGTAATCCCGCCCCTCCACGGCATAGTTCTTAATGCCGTAGCGCGCCGCTATGCCCACCTGCATTCCATAATCAGCGACAAACAGACGGTTCCCCCGTCTCATAATCTTATGGGAAGAATAATAAAACAGATCGTCCAGATCAAATTTCAGAACCATGTCGTGGGTCAGATAATATTCGAAATAACGGATACGGATATAGATCGGATTGGCAATATAGAGTCCATTATCGCGGAAGTTCATCAGACACACCCATTTTTCAAAGGGCAGCGCCATATCTTCCCGGTAAGACTGCAGAGTGAGCACGCTGTTTTGCAGGATCGCCCCGGCCTCCCGATATGCCCGGTGAGCGGTCTCCTCCAGCGCAAAGCTGCCCAGACTGATATGTTTGTTCCGATAGGTAAGGGAAGCGCGGTAGTAGATGCTCCCATTTTTTTTCTTTGCACTGTAAACACCGGGCAGACGCATGGACATCCTCCTGTCATCTTATGACCCGCATTCTCTTCCTGCGGATCTCATGGCCTGCATGGGCTTTACAGCGTCCCCTTGGTAGACCACACACCGCTGATCCGCGGCTCATAGGACACCGCTTCATCGAGCGCCCTGGCAAATGCCTTAAAGCTGGCTTCCGCGATATGGTGATTGTTCGTCCCCGCAAGCTGTCTGATATGCAGGTTCATGCCGGCGCTGTAGGATATGGCATAGAAAAAGTCATGAATCATCTCTGTGTCCAGCGCTCCGATCCGCTCCGACGTATAGGTTTCTTCAAATCCGAGATAAGGCCGCCCGGACAGGTCAATGGCACAAAGTACCAGCGCTTCATCCATGGGCAGCAGGATACTGCCATAACGCCGGATGCCTTTCTTGTCCCCCAGCGCCGCTTTGAGTGCCTCCCCCAGGACAATCCCCACATCCTCTATGGTATGGTGAGAATCCACATCCAGATCTCCCCGGCATGTCACCTCCAGATCAAACAGGCCGTGCCGCGCAAATCCGTCCAGCATATGATCAAAAAAACCGATCCCCGTCTCCGCCCTGCACATACCGCTGCCGTCAAGGTTCAGTGTCAGACTGATGTCCGTTTCCTTTGTCCTGCGTGTGAAAGCCGCCGTCCTTGATTCCATCCTCTCATCCTCCTCTACTTGGATGCATAATCTATAAAGCATACACTCAGCCTGGCCGGTTCGCTCATGCCGTCCAGCTTGGCGTTTTTCGTATATTCCCACATGGTAAATTTGTACGGATAGTCAGGCGTATCCTCATCCTGAGAGAACCAGACATCATAGCTGATCAGCTTGGAAAGATCCACTCTGCGGATCAGCCACTCCTTGTCCCCGTAAAGAATCACCTTATACCCTGCCTGCTGTACGGCATCCATAAAAGTCCTGGCAATCTCTGTCTTCTGATCTCTGGAAAGCCCCTGCACTCTGGCCGTATCATTTTTTACATATTCCATGTCAAAAGCCACCGGATAGACTATCGTAAATCCCTGCAGGCCCTCAATCACTCTGTAGGCCTCCTCCAGCGCTTCCTCCGTCGTAACCGCCTGTGAATAAAAGGTGACACCGACATCCATCCCCGCCTCTGTGGCTTTGTTGATATTCTCATAAAACATATCGTCCGCCATCAGATTGCCGCTCCCATAGCCTCTGGAGCCGATACGGATCATGGCAAAGTCCACACCGGCTTTCTTGAGCCTGCCAAAATTGATCTCACCGTCCTCCGCCGATACGCTGACTCCCACACGGCTCACTCTCTCACTGTCCTCATAATATTTCATAATGGGATACTGGTAAACCAGCCCGGAAAAATCATAGGTATTCTTCGTCAGGTAAGGATTGATACTGACCCACTCTTCCGTCCCGTCCTCCGCCACCAGTCTCGTATGTTTGCCGTCAGTGGAGGGATCCTGCTCCTTTTCCTCTTCCTGCTCTTTTTTCTTTTTTTCTTCTTCCTCAGGGCTCTCAGTCTCATCATACATATGCCAGAAATCCAGATCGTCGCTGGTCAGCTTACTGCCGGAAATATAGGGGTCCTTTCCCTCGCTCTCCTGCTCCTGCACGTGGGTGTCTTCCGTCTCTGCCCCGGCCGCCATCGTCTCCTCCGTAACGCCCGCCCTGCCCCCGGAAGGCTTTTTATTGGACAGTACCACAATCCCTATCACCGTCACGGCAAACAGCAGCACACCCACTGTCATATATAGTAATGGCACCCCTGCGTTTCTGTCGTCAAAATCATCTGAAAGTTTCATATTGTTATCCTTATTTATGGCAGCTTCGCCAGATCAATCCGTTATCCTTATACAGATTTTAATCATAACACGGAATCCATCATGGCACAATGTTAAAATATCAGCGCTTCCGGCCAGCCGTCTCTCACTGAAACACCTTCTTGCAGCCCGCCTTATAATATAGTAAAATCGTAACAGTCCGGCCGGCCAGAGCCGCTGCCGTCTGTCACAAAAGTCCAAATAAAGAAAGGATCCGGCATGTTATGAAAGCTTACTCTCTTTTCCTGTTTTTTCTGCTGTCAGCGCTTTTGATAACCGGCTGCGGAAGAGACAGGACACCCGTATCGGAAACGGGTTTTTATTTTGATACCGCCGTCACCATCACCTTGTATGATATGGGCGCCTCCCCTCCTTCCACCGCCGGGGATATCCTGGAGGGCTGCTTTGCTCTGTGCGGGACTTACGAGGCCATGCTCAGCCGCACGGCAGAAGGCAGCGATATCTGGAAGATCAATCATGCAGGCGGCGCCCCGACAGAGGTAGATCCGGAGACTGCCGCCCTGCTGGAAAAGGCGCTGTATTACTGCCGGGAAAGCGGCGGCGCGGCCGACATCACCATCGCACCGCTGTCCGCTCTGTGGGGATTTTCTTCCGCTGCCGCCCGGCAGGCACATACCGTGCCGGATGCCCGACAGATCCGGGAAGCGCTTGCCCATGTGGATTACCGTGCTGTCCATATCGACGGCAATACCGTCACGCTCACAGATCCCCGGGCCGCCCTGGATCTGGGCTGCATCGCCAAGGGATATATCGCTGACCGGTTAAAGGAATATCTGATCTCCCGGGGCGTTCGCAGCGCCATCATCAATCTGGGCGGCAACGTACTCACGCTGGGCGGCCGTCCTGACGGCACCCCGTTTCGCCTCGGTATCCGCCGCCCCTTTTCACCGGAAAACGTCCCCATCGCAGTGCTCGATGCCTCCGACGTCTCCCTTGTCTCCTCCGGTGTCTATGAGCGCTGCTTTGAGCTGGACGGTGTGCGCTATCACCATCTGCTCGATCCCCGCAATGGTATGCCCATGGAAAACGGCCTGCTTGGTGTCACCATTTTATCAGAAAGCTCCACGGACGGCGATATGCTCAGCACCGTCTGTTTTCTGATGGGGCCGGAGGCAGGCATGGAATATGTCGAATCCCTGCCCGGCATCGAAGCGGTCTTTATCACGGAAGATTATACGCTCCACCCAAGTTCCGGTCTTTCCGGCCGTCTGCAAACGCCGTAGGCGTCATATGCACGCAGCTTTTAAACGCGCGCAGGAATGTGGAATAGTCCTGGAATCCACATTCCTCGCTCACCTTGGCCGCGGGCACGCCGCAAAGGAGCTTTTCCTTGGCCGCGGCCATCCGTTTTTCCGAGATATAGCGGTGTATCGTATATCCGGTTTCCTTTTTAAACAGACGCATCAGATGATATTTGCTGATATAAAAAGTTTCCGCCAGTTGATCAATGGATATTTCCTCAAACAGATGCTCCTGTACATAAGTCATCAGGTCAATCACCTTCTGGTTATAAACGGCAGCCGGACGCAGCTCCTGCCGGCCGCCTGCCTCCATACAAAAACGGTTCAGCGCCAGCAGAAACAGCTCAAATAAAAGCCTCTCTTCGCGCTGATATCCATAGCGCTGCCCGCCTGTCTCCAGACGGCGCAGCAAAAGCCCTGCCTCCGTCTGAAAGATTTCCCGGATTCTCAATACATATGACTTCTCCGCCGCTGCCCGGGAAAAGCAGTAACATGCATCATAGTCGTCCTGGGCACAGCTTTCCAGACATTCCCCGGAAATATAGAGCACGGTACGTTTATAAGGCATCGACGTATCAATCGTCGGTTTATGGATATCATAACGGTTCACCAGTACGATATCCCCCGGTTCCAGCACATAAGACTTGCCTTCGATCATATAAGTCACACACCCGCCATAAAAGGCTATGATCTTATAAAAATCATGGTAATGCAGATTCATCTCTCCGGCCGGACAGTCCTCCAGATGAAACAGCCTGAACGGCTCCCGCAGATACCCTGTCTTTTCATAATTGTCCATCATCTTCTCCCACCCCCGCATCTCCTGCTTTATGGAAGCTGCCTCTCTTTTTCCATCAGTATTTCACAGATGCGCATTTTTTGCAAGGAGAATGGCAGGATTTCTTATTTCACTATGGGAAAATGCCTGATATAGTAGAGACAGCAAGGAGGTGGCAGGTATGGAAATAATCTTTAAAAAATACCACAAATCAGAACGTCATACGGAGAGGAATTATCTGATCTATGATCCGTCGCACAATCAGGTACAGTTTACCAGCGACCTGTGCAAGTCCATCTCCCACCGCAATTTTATCCAGAACTGCGAAAACATACTGGTAGGCCCGATCATGGACGGCCAGCATATGAGCATGATGGTACTGACCGCGGACGGTATGGAAGTCTCCCCGGATCCGGATGCGGACAGAATATTTAAAACCTATCTGAAAGACCAGGGATACTATAGTTCGGAGCAGGAAGAGCGGCAGCAGACCGATCCGGATATTGCGGCATTCGGCACAGTCTATTATTTTCCGGCCTGAGAGCGTTTGCTGTCATAACAGTCGGCATGCACGGTTACATTTTCTCCGCAAATATATTCTTATACCCTTCGCCGTAAATCTCCGAGGCGCCTGAGATAATCATAAACGCGCCCGGATCTTCCTCCCTGACGATCCCCTCGATACCGGGAGCCTGCTGTTTTCTCGTCACACACATAATCACCTTTTTGTTCTGGCTGCTGTAGGCGCCTTTTCCTTCCAGATAGGTAACGCCCAGGTCAATCTCACCCAGAATCCGCTCCGCGATCTTTTCCGGTCTGTCGCTGACGATATAGAAAAGCTTCGCCTCATCCCCGCCATACAATACCAGATCCAGTACATAACTCATGATAAAAATGGCGATCAGGGCATACAATACCACATCCACATTGCCAAACACCAGCCCTGACATCGACGCAATCATCACATCCGTGATCAGAAACAGCGAACCGGTACGGATATGCGGATACTTAATCCGCAATACCTTAATCACGATATCCATACCGCCGGTGGTCGCTCCGGCGCGGAATACGATCCCCAGACCGGCGGCCGTCAGCGCACCGCCGGCCGCCGCCGCCAGAATCGGCTCCTTCGTCACCGCGCCGACCGGCGCCAGCATATCCGTGGCAGCGGAAATGACAAAGATGGCATAAAAGGTGGAAAAGATGAATTTCCAGCCAAACTTCCAGATTCCCAGAAGCAAAAGCGGCACATTCAGCAGCAAAATCAGGATACCTGTCCCCAGTCCGCTCAGACGACCGATCAGAATGGCAATCCCGGTCACACCGCCCGGTGCCAGATTGTTAGGATCCAGAAAGAGACTGACTCCCGCCGCATAGACGATCGCCGCCAGTGTGATCATACTGTAATTTTTCAGCTTTTTCTTTATGCCTCTTTTGCTCATCCATTTCCTCCGCTCTCTCAGATACTGGCCGCTATCACTCTGGGCTGATAGCCTTCCCGCTCCAGCGCCGTGATGATCTGCTCTTTATGCTCCGTTCCAAAGGCCTCCATGGTGATGCGCAGCTCCACCGCCGCGTTGCGGTTGGTAGATACGAACTGATTATGCTCCAGCTTGATCACATTGCCGTTTTCGCCGGCAATCACGGAAGCCACCCGGCACAATTCGCCCGGCTTGTCCGGCAGAAGCACAGACACCGAGAAGATTCTGTCACGGAAGATCAGCCCCTGCTGCACGACCGATGACATGGTAATAATGTCCATATTGCCGCCGCTCAGGATGGAGACTACTTTTTTATTTTCCGGTTTTACCTGTTTCAGTGCCGCCACGGTCAGAAGCCCGGAATTTTCCACCACCATCTTGTGATTTTCCACCATATCCAGAAATGATACGACCAGTTCACGGTCCTCTACTGTTATAATATCGTCCAGATTCTTCTGAATATACGGGAAAATTTTTGTGCCGGGCGTTTTGACTGCCGTACCGTCCGCAATGGTATTGACACCGGGCAGTGTCGTCACCTCTCCCCGCTTTAAGGATTCCTGCATACAGTTGGCTCCGGCAGGCTCCACACCGATCACCTTAATCTTGGGATTGAGCAGCTTGGCCAGCGTGGATACGCCTGTCGCCAGTCCGCCGCCCCCGATGGGGACAAGGATATAGTCCACCAGCGGCAGTTCCTTGAAAATCTCCATGGCAATGGTGCCCTGCCCTGTAGCCACTGCCTCATCGTCAAAGGGATGGATGAAGGTATAGCCGTGTTCCTGGGCCAGTTCCAGCGCATGGGCGCAGGCTTCGTCGTAGACGTCGCCATGAAGCACCACATCCGCCCCATAGCCTCTTGTCCTGGTCACCTTCATCAGAGGCGTGGTCGTGGGCATGACAATCGTCGCTTTCGCGCCATAGCATCCGGCGGCATAGGCCACACCCTGGGCATGGTTCCCGGCAGAGGCGGTAATCAGTCCCCGGCTTCGCTCCTCCTCGGTAAGGGTACTCATCTTGTAGTAAGCGCCGCGCACTTTATAGGCGCCTGTAAACTGCATATTCTCCGGTTTCAGATATACCTTGTTCCCGGTCTGGCGGCTCAGATAGTCGCTGTAAACAAGCTTTGTCTCTGACGTTACTTTTTTTACGATTTCGGAAGCCTCTTCAAAAGCTTCCAGTGTCAGCATCTCTTTACTCATTGACTCCCACTCCTTTACTGTCAAACAGGGCATTCACAAATTCGTCCGGATCAAACTTCTGCAGATCGTCGATCGTCTCGCCGATCCCGATATATTTCACCGGCACATGCAGCTCCGACTGGATGGCTACGGCGATGCCTCCTTTGGCCGTCCCGTCCATTTTTGTCAGGATAATACCGGTCAGATTGGTGACTTCTCCAAAATCCCGTGCCTGCTGCAGCGCATTCTGCCCGGTGGTGCCGTCCAGCACGACCAGATTCTCCCGATGTGCCTGCGGAAATTCCTTTTCGATGATGCGGTCGATCTTTTTCAGTTCTTCCATCAGATTTCTTTTATTGTGAAGCCTGCCCGCCGTATCGCACAAGAGCACATCCGCCTCCCTGGCCTTCGCCGCATGCACGGCATCATAGATGACAGAAGCCGGATCGGAGCCTTCCATACCGCCGATAATCTCCACGCCGGCCCGGTGCGCCCATTCTGTCAGCTGTTCTCCCGCCGCCGCCCGGAACGTATCCGCCGCCGCCAGGATAACCTTTCGGCCCTGCTCTTTCAGCTTCCCTGCCAGCTTGCCCACCGAGGTTGTCTTGCCTACGCCGTTGACACCGATCACCAGCACCACGGACTGTTCTTTTTCAAAGTCATAGGCTGTCTCTCCCACCTGCATCTGCTCCCGGATGCTGTCGATCAGGAGCTGCTTGCAGGCAGCCGGTTCCCGCAGCCGCCTCTCCCGCACCTGCTGCCGCAGTCTTTCCAATATGGAGCCTGTGGCGCCTACACCGATATCGCCCATGATCAGAATCTCTTCCAGTTCCTCGTAAAACTCTTCATCAATCATGGAATAGCCGTTGAACAGATCGTCAATTCCCTGTACGATATTATTTCTTGTTTTCGTCAGCCCTTCTTTCAGACGGCTGAAAAATCCCTTTTTCTCTCCGCTCATATCATCTGCGGCTCCCTTCTGTTATGACATATCTCACGCATCCAGCTGCCCGTCGATCAGATTTACACTCACAAGGGTGGAAATCCCCTTCTCCTGCATGGTGATCCCATACAGCCTGTCCGCTTCCTCCATCGTGCCCCGTCGATGGGTGATAACGATAAACTGCGTACTCTTCGTCAGTTTATGCAGATATTTTACAAACCGGCCCACATTGTTTTCATCCAGCGCCGCCTCTATCTCATCCAGAAGACAGAACGGCGACGGCTTTAAGTTCTGGATGGCAAATAAAAGGGCGATGGCGGTCAGCGCTTTTTCCCCGCCGGAAAGCTGCATCATATTCTGGAGCTTCTTCCCCGGGGGCTGGGCGATGATGCGGATCCCGGCCTCCAGGATATCCTCCTCTTCCTGCAGTTCCAGTGTCCCTTTTCCGCCTCCGAACAGCTCTTTGAACACGTTATCAAACTCCCGGCCGATCTGACCGAATTTTTCCTGAAACTGCCTGCGCATGGCGCCGTCCAGCTCTTCTATGATCCCCAGCAATGTCTGCTCGGCTTCCACCAGATCGTCATGCTGCTCTTTTAAGAATCCGTAGCGCTCCATCAGATTCTTATAATCTTCAATGGCATTGACATTGACATCGCCCAGCTTCCTGATCTGATCCTTCAGGGAGGCGATCTCCTTTTTCATGGCGGGCAGATCGCCCAGTTCTTCCTTGCGCAGCGCCGCCGCATCAGTGAGGGTAATCTCATATTCATCCCACATATAGTTGATCTGGGCTTCCATGGATGCCTCCAGCTTTTCTTTCTGGGTATTCAGACGGTAAACCTCTTTATCCAGGCCGCTTTTTTTCTCTGCCAGCTCTTCCCGCACGGTAAAGAAATTTTTCTGCCGCGTTGACAGCTCTTCCTTTCTGGCCATATCGGCCCGCATGGTCTCCTGTGCCGTATCGCCCGCACTGCGGGAGTTTACGATCGTCTTTTCAATCTCCGCGATATTACTCTGCTTTCTGCGCATCTCCTCTTCGTTGGCAGCGAGTTCTTCCACGATTTCCGCCAGTTCCCGGGACAGTTCCTCCAGCTGCGCATTGATACGGTCCACATTCTGTTGTTTGAATTTCTGCTGCTGGCGGAATTTTTCCGCCTCCACATCCCACTCGGACACCTTCGCGCTCTGCCGTGATTCCTCTCCCCTCTGCTCTTCCAATATTTTCTGGTATTCTCCTATCCTGGCCTGCACGGTCTGTTCGAGTTCTTCGGAATCGGCAAGCTGAGCAGCCGTCTCTTCTCTGTCTTTTCCGATCTGCAGAATCTGCCCTCTGATTTCCTCCTGTTCCTCTTCCAGAGAGCCGAAACCGGCTTCTGTCTCGTTCCATTTCTCTTCTGCCGCCATCACATTGAGCCGGGCAGTATTCTGTTCGATGAATTTCTCCTGCAGCGTCTGGCGGATGATCTCCAGGTCCCTGCGCAGCCCGTTTCTCTCTTCCTTGATCGCTTCAATCTGCGCCTGTATCCTGCCCACATCCTCCCGGTATTCTTTTTCTCTGGCCTGCAGTTCTTCGATTTCCCTGCGCCTGCCCAGAAGGTTCGACGTGTTTTTGAAGGCGCCGCCGCTGATGGAACCGCCCGGCATAAGCTGTTCCCCTTCGATTGTCACCATGCGCAGGCTGTAATCATATTTGCGGGCAATCTTAACCGCATGATCCATATGATCCACCACGACGATACGCCCCAGCAGCGACCTGGCCACACCTTCGTATTTCTTTTCCGTGCGCACCAGAGCATCCGCCAGACCGATAACCCCCGGCTCGGAAAGAACCGCCGTCTGTTTAAACTCCTGAACATTTCTGATCCCTGTCAGCGGCAGGAACGTGGCGCGGCCGCTTTTTGTCTTTTTCAGAAACGTAATCATGCGCTTGGCCGTCTCTTCATCCTCGGTGACGATATTTCTGATATTGCCGCCAAGCGCTGTCTCAATGGCAGTCTCATACTTTTTATCCACTTTGATGATGTCCGCCGCCACGCCTATGATACCGGCGCCTTCCGGCTTCTCCTTCTGCTCCATCACCCGCATGACACTGTTGCCATAGCCTTCATAACGCTCGGTCAGTCCCATCAGCGCTTCCAGTCTGGATGTTGCCTGCTGACAGAGCACCTGTGCCTGGCGCAGCTCGCCGTCCTTCTTTGTCAGTTCCGGCTTGATCTGGCTGATCCGCGCCTCCTGCGCCGCCTGCTTATCGCTTAGCTGCCGCAGACTGACACACACTGCCTCAAACTGCTCTTTCAGCTGCCGGATCGTCTCCTTCTGCTCTGCCTCATCCGATCTGGCCCGCAGCAGTCTGGAATTAAGCTCCGCCTTGCGGATCTGCGCCTGTTCCAGCATGGTTGCAAGGCGCTCCATCCGTGAACGGATCGCCGCCCGTTCATTGAGCGCTCCCATGATATCATTTTTTCCGGCTTCAATCTTTGTATTATATTCTTCGATTCTGTTCTGGATCTCTTCCAGCAGCCCGGCGGCCTGTGCCCTTGCCGCCTCAGCCTGTGCCGCTTTTTCGTCTGTCTGTCGTTTGTCCTCGGAGACGGCATCTCTGTCTCTTTCCCCGCTGCGGATATGATCTGCCACCGTTTCTCTGCGGTTTGTAAGATGCGCTCTGCTGCTCTCCCCGGAGCGGATCTGCTCTTTGAGGACATTGATCTCACCTTCCAGCTTTCCCTTAAGCACACTGGTGTCTGTCAGGGTCTGGCGTGCGTGCTCGATTGTCTCTTCCAGCCGTTCCAGTTCTCCCTGTATCCGCTCATACTCTTCCTTCGTCTTTTCGTAGGCTTTCGTCGTCTCTTTCAGTTCGCCGTCCGCGATCCGGTACTTTTCCGCGGCTTCTTCCAGCTGCTCCCTGATATGAAGGTTCTCCACAAGGAACAGATTCACATCGAGACTTTTTAACTCTTCTTTTTTCCGCAGATACACCTTTGCTGTCTCAGACTGCCTCTCCAGCGGTTCGATCTGCTTTTCCAGCTCTGCGAGAATATCCCTGACACGAAGCAGATTCTGTTTTTCTTCCTCCAGCTTCTTCTGGGCCGTATTCTTCCTGCGCTTGAACTTCACGATCCCGGCCGCCTCATCAAAAAGTTCCCGTTTCTCTTCCGGCTTGCCGCTGAGGATCTTATCAATCTGTCCCTGCCCGATGATGGAATACCCTTCCTTGCCGATACCCGTATCGTAAAACAGTTCATTGACATCTTTCAGGCGGCAGATGCTTCCGTTGATGGAATACTCACTCTCTCCGGAGCGGTAGATCCGCCTGGCTACCGTTACTTCTTCGTAGTCAATGGCCAGCTGATGGTCCGCATTGTCCAGTGTGATAGCCACATAAGCGTAGCTGAGCGGCTTTCTGGCTTCCGTCCCGGAAAAAATCACATCCTGCATGGATGCCCCGCGCAGCTGCTTGATCCGCTGCTCCCCCAGCACCCAGCGGACTGCGTCGGCCACATTGCTCTTGCCGCTCCCGTTTGGCCCTACAATCGCGGTAATCCCGTTGTGAAACTGAAATTTTATCTTATTGGCAAAGGATTTAAACCCCTGTACTTCGATGCTTTTTAAATACATAGATGCCGTTACCCGTCCTGTTTTTTCCGGGAAAGAAGCGCCTGGTAAGCCGCCTGCTGTTCCGCATGCTTCTTTGTCCTGCCGGTGCCTTCCCCGATCTTCTTTTCGTCTATCATGGCTTTTACATGAAACTGTTTGTCATGCTCGGGCCCGGACTCTTCCACAAGTACATAGTGCAGATGCCCTCCGCCTTCTTTCTGTACCTGCTCCTGCAGGATCGTCTTACTGTCATAGAAAAGCTGCTTGTTTTCCAGATCAGACAGTACAAATCTGTCGATAAATGTCTTTGCACAGGAAATACCGCCGTCCAGATAGATGGCGCCGATCAGCGCCTCCAGTACGTCTGACGTGATGGATTCCCGCTTTCTCCCTCCGGTGGCCTCTTCCCCTTTTCCCAGAAAGATAAACCGGCCCAGTTCCAGGTCACGGGCACAAAACGCCAGCGCAGGCTCACAGACCATGGAGGAACGCTTCTTTGTCAGTTCGCCCTCTGACAGTCTGGGATTTTCCCGGTAGAGATAATCGCTGGAAATCAGTTCCAGCACCGCGTCCCCCAGAAATTCAATCCGCTCATAATCGTCCCATTTGTTTATTTTCTGTTCGTTTGCAAAAGAACTGTGGGTCAGCGCCTGTTTCAGCAGCTTTTTATCCCGGAAGGTATAGCCGATCCGCTCCTCCAGCAGTTCCATCCCCAGTCTGTCATACATTGCCATCTTCCGCCGCCTGTTCTTTCTCGTTTATCATACTTCTGATCAGTCTCAGAGCCTCCCCCGCCGTAGTGACCTTTTCGGACTCCCCGGGCGGTATCTTAATCTCAAATGTCTCTTCGATCCCCATAACGATCTGAAACAGATCCAGAGAATCCGCTCCCAGATCTTCCATAAAGGTAGTCTCTTCCGCAATCTCGTTGGGGTCCACACTCAGCACACCTGCAATAACCTCTTTCAGCTTATCGAATTCCATCATCAATCAGCCCTTCCTCTTTTCGTACAATGCGGATGTCACCGTTCCGGCAAACCGGCCGGTTACATCTGACGGCCCCACAGGCCATCTGCTCTGTTTACACGATCTGCTCCCTGATCCTGTCATTAATCTTCTGTTCCTTGAATGCGATACACTGCAGGATGGAATTCTTCACCTCCACTGCTTTGGAACTGCCATGGGTCTTGACAACAAGCCCGTTCAGACCAAGCAGCGGCGCCCCGCCGTACTGTTCCAGATCAAAGGCCTTCAGTGTCTCTTTCAGCGCCGGTTTGACCAGAAGAGCGCCGATCTTGCTGCGCAGCGTCGACAGCATGCCCTTTTTCACTTCCTGGATCAGCGCACCGCCCACTCCTTCGTACATCTTCAGAATCACATTGCCCACAAAAGCCTCACAGACAACGACATCCGCCCCGCCGGAAGGGATGTCTCTGGCTTCCACACTGCCGATAAAGTTGATATCGTCACAGGCTTTGAGAAGGGGAAAGGTCTCCTTCACAAGGGCATTGCCTTTTTCTTCTTCCGCTCCGATATTGACAATTCCCACACGGGGATTTTTCACACCCATGATATGTTCCATATAAATAGAACCCATCCTGGCAAACTGTACCAGATGGGATGGGCGGGCATCCACATTGGCGCCGCAGTCAATCAGCAGCGCCACCCCGGAGGTGGTGGGGATCACCGGCGCCAGCGGCGCCCGCTGTATTCCTTTGATGCGTCCCACCAGTATCTGACCGCCAACCAGTACGGCCCCCGTGCTTCCTGCGGAGACAAAGGCATCACAAGTCCCTTCCTTCACCAGCTTCATCCCTTTGACAATGGAAGAATCCTTTTTGGAGCGGATCGCCTCCACCGGCGGTTCCGCCGTCTCGATCACCTCCGGCGCATCCACGATCTCGATCTGCCCGGCCGGCACATCGTAACGGCCCAGCTGCGCCTTCACGTCGGCCTCTCTGCCCACGAGAAATACTTTTACCTTATTGCTCTCCGTTACGGCTTCCACCGCGCCCTTCACCACTTCCGCCGGCGCATTGTCGCCGCCCATGGCATCCACTGCCACATTGATATATTCACTCATACCCATTTGCCTCCCTATCCCGCTGTTACCTTATATAAATTTACCAGACAGACTGGTAAAAAGCAAGGGAAGAAAAAATTAGGACACTTCCTGATCAGAAATGTCCTAAAGCCCGCTTTCCTTATGCCTTGTTATCGTCAGATCGTAACTTCTGCTCCTGCTCCACCGCAGATCAGTCAACGCTGATAATCTCTCTCTTATTATAAGAGCCGCATTTTTTGCATACTCTGTGAGGAATCATCAGTGCGCCGCATTTACTGCACTTTACCAGCGTGGGTGCGCTCATTTTCCAGTTCGCTCTGCGCTTGTCTCTTCTCGCTTTGGAAGATTTATTTTTTGGACAGATAGACATCGTTACACCTCCTTACCCGCATTAAAAATATCTTTTATAGCTGCCAACCTCGGGTCAGGAACGAAAGTATCACATTCACATGCTCCCTCATTCAAATCTCTGCCGCACACACTGCAAAGCCCCCTGCAGTCCGGCCTGCATAAGATTTTCATTGGCCAGTTGACCCAAATTTCATTGTACACAAGCCCGTCCACATCAATCTCATATCCCGTAATGCCTTCCTCTTCCTCCGAAACAGCCGCTGCGGACTCCGGCGCTGTCACCGTTTCCGAAAATTCCGGCAGAAAAGTATATGGCACATCCTTCAGACAACGGTCACAGCAAAGCCGGACGGTCAGCTCCATCCTGCCCGTAACCCGCGCCCTGCCCTTGCCGATATTGGTAATCGTAAGGCTGACCGGGGATTTACCGGTGACACTGTAGCTGTGCGCTCCGTATTGTATTGCATCCGGCGAAAACAAAACTTCTCTCTGCTCTGTTTTTCCCTCCGTCATCAATAACTCCGTGATATTCAAAATCATCGTAGACTCCTGCTCATACGTGAATTATTATACATAAGATACCTTTTTTTGTCAATCGGTATTTTCGCCTGTCTTATCGCCCGTCTTACTTTTGCAAAAGCGCTGCCGCTTCCCTGGCAATAGCCAGCTCTTCGTTGGTGGGAATCACCAGTACCGCTGTTTTCGAATCAGGGGTGGAGATTATCGTATCCTGTCCGCGCTTTTTATTCTGTTCCTGATCGAGCTGCACGCCCAGATACCCAAGGTAGTCACAGATGAGACTGCGGATAAGGGCGCTGTTTTCCCCCAGACCGGCAGTGAAGCAGATGCCGTCCACACCGTTCATGGCTGCGGTATAGGCGCCGATATATTTTGCCACCCGATAAACAAATGCCCGAACGGCCCGGACGCCCTGCGGCACATTCTCACAATAGGCATCTTCCAGATCTCTGAAATCGGAGGAAAGGCCGCCGGAGAGTCCCAGCACGCCGGATTCTTTGTTCAGGATTTCCATCACTTCTTCCAGTGTCCTTCCCTCTCTATGGGCTATCAATTCAATAATGGCCGCATCCAGATCTCCGGATCTGGTCCCCATAATCAGGCCCTCCAGCGGTGTCAGGCCCATGGAAGTGTCCACCGACTGTCCGTATTTGACAGCCGATACACTGGCTCCGTTACCCAGATGACAGACGATCAGCTTCAATTCACTGCTCTTTTTTCCCATCACCTCTGCCGCCCGTTTGGATACATAAGAATGGCTGGTGCCATGGAATCCATAGCGCCTGATGCCATATTTTTCATAATATTCATAAGGAATCCCATACAGCCAGGCTTCTTCCGGCATGGTCTGATGAAAGGCTGTGTCAAATACCGCAACCATAGGCGTATCCGGCATCAGTTCCCTGCAGGCTCTGATCCCTGTCAGATTCGCCGGATTATGTAGCGGTGCAAGCGTACTGCATGTCTCGATGGCGGCAATCACCTGATCATCCAGAACCACACTGGAGGCAAACCGCTCTCCGCCGTGCACGATACGGTGTCCGACGCAACCGATCAGGGAAAGGCTGCTCACCACACCCGACTCCTGATCTGTCAAGGCATCAATGACCATCTGTATGGCCTTTTTATGATCCGGCATCGGTGATTCGGTGATCTGTTTCTCCCCGCCTGCCTTCTGATATACCAGCCGGCTGCCTGTAATACCGATCCGTTCGCAGAGTCCCTTTGCGCTGACCTGTTCGCTTTCCGAGTCAATCAGCTGAAATTTCAGGGAAGAGCTCCCGCAGTTAATGACCAATATATTCATGCTCCGTCCCCCTGCCTATGATAACTGAGCCTGCACGGCAGTCAGCGCCACCACACCCACGATATCTTCCCACGAGCAGCCTCTGGACAGGTCATTGACCGGTTTGGCAATCCCCTGCAGCATAGGGCCATAGGCCTCTGCTTTGCCCAGTCTCTGTACCAGTTTATAACCGATGTTACCGCAGTCCAAATTGGGAAATACAAGGACATTGGCCTTGCCTGCCACTTCGCTGCCCGGCGCCTTGGATTTTGCAATATGGGGCACAAGGGCCGCATCGGTCTGCAGTTCGCCGTCCACGGTCAGGTGCGGATACTGCTCATGCGCAATCGACACCGCCTCCACCACTTTATCGACCAGCGGATGTTTCGCACTGCCCTTTGTCGAATGGGACAGCATGGCAATCACCGGTTTCGCACCCACCAGGTTCCGGAAGCTCCTGGCACTGGTATCCGCGATGGCCGCCAGCTCTTCCGCCGTGGGATCCTGGTTGAGGCCACAGTCCGCGAAGAGAAAGGTGCCGTGATAGCCGTACTCACAGTCCGGCACATCAACGATAAAAAACGCGGAAACCAGCTTCGTCCCCTCCGCCGTCTTGAGGATCTGCAGCGCGGGGCGCAGCGTATCTGCCGTGGCATGGCATGCGCCTGCCACCATACCGTCCGCATCATTGGCCTTCACCATCATGATGCCAAAGGTAAGGTAATCCGTCAGCAGCAGCTCCCTCGCCTTTTCCGGTGTCATGCCTTTATTTTTTCTTGTCTCATACAGAAGATTTACATAAGAATCAAGCTTGTCACTGGTTGCCGGATTGACGATTGTCACACCGGTCAGATCCACTTCCAGCCACCCGGCGCCGTCCAGAATCTTCTCCTCATTTCCCACCATGATGATCTTCGCAATCCGCTCTTCCAGAATATGCGCTGCCGCGATCAGCGTCCTCTTGTCATTCGTCTCCGGGAGCACAATCGTTTTCAGATCCTGTCTTGCCTTTTCCTTCATTAAATCAATGTAACTCATCCACCCAATCTCCTTTTCCTTCTTACGATATACAAAAGATGCAGGCCCTTCTCTTTTCCTGGCATTTCCTGTATTCCAGTAAATTATATCGCAATACCGGTTATGTATACAAGATACAATCTTAAAAAAGATTGTGTAAAATTCCATACAAAGCGCCGCATGGCTCCCCGCATCCTGTTATGACGGTGTCTCTGTCAGCATCCCGTCCGTGATCGTAACCATTCTCTGCGCCGCAGCGGCTACGTTGAGGTCGTGGGTGATCATCACGATCGTATTGCCCTGTTCATGAAGGCGGGAGAAGAGTTTTAAAACTTCTTTCCCGCTGGACTGATCGAGGGCGCCGGTCGGTTCGTCTGCCAGCAGCATGGCAGGCCCTCCGGCCAGTGCCCTGGCAATGGACACTCTCTGCCTCTGCCCGCCCGAAAGTTCTGCCGGGCGGTGCTGCAGACGGCCGCCGATTCCCAGAAGTTTTATGATATCCATGCATCTTTCTTCCGCCTCTTTATGCCCCATACCCCGGATCACCAGCGGCATGATGATATTCTGCAGCACATTGTAGGTGGGGATCAGCTGATAATTCTGAAAAACAAATCCGATCTTACGGTTTCTGACCCGGGTCAGTTTTCCCGGAGGTGTATCATGAATCGGTAAGCCGTCCAGATAATATTCCCCCTCATCCATCACATCCATACAGCCGAGTATATTCATCAGTGTGGTTTTGCCGGAGCCGGAGGGCCCCAGAACCGCCACATATTCTCCCCGTCTGATGGAAAAGCAGATCTGTTTCAAAACAGGAACCTTCTCCTCTCCCAACAGATATCCTTTATTCAGATTCACAATCCTGATCAGTTCTTCCTCCATCATCCTCTCCTTTCTTTGTTCACTCATCAGGTAATTGCGAAACAGCAATCCTGAACTCTGAGTTTGCGCAAAACATACAAATAAGGAGCGAATTTAAAACGTATTTGAGCTCCGTTTTGTATGTTTTGCCCAGGCTCATCACAAAAAATATGAGTTTCGCAATTATCTGTTCATTCATGGTTCAGTGCCCTGATGGGAAGCAGTGCGGACGCCCGCAGCGCCGGATAGAACCCGAAAAGGCTGCCCGTCAGCACGCCAAAGCCAAGGGAACAGACTGCGCCTGACAGAGACAGTTCCACTCTGACGGAAAAACGTTCGATCAACGGTGTGATGGCAAAACCCAGACCGACTCCCATCACGGCCCCCGTCAGGGAGATAAAGACAGCCTCCAGCAAAAACTCTGTCAGAATATCCCTTCTTCTGCATCCGATCGCCTTCAGAATACCGATCTCATTGGTTCGTTCCTTTACTGATACAAACAGCACATTCATAATGCCGATGCCGCCGATCAGAAATACGATCACCGCCATGGCTGCCAGAAGTAGCTGCAGTGTCTGATTGGTTCCGGAAGCCGCTTCCATCTTTGTACCCGCATCGGACAGGGTAAATTTCGTATCCGGCCATCGCTCTGCCAGCACTTCCTCCAGATAACCCGTCACCGCGTCCACGCGTTCCACATCCTCTGCCAGCACCGTGATCGTGGGATTTGCCTGATTCCCTGTCAGATATTTGATTCCGGTGGCATAAGGAATAAAGATCGCCTCATCAGGGCTGATCCCGGAAGCTACGGCCCCCATATCCTCCGCCACACCGGCCACCACATAGGGTCTGCTGTCGATATAAACCGTATTGTTATAGGCGTTGTAACTGCTGCCAAATATTTCCCGGGCCACCTTTGCGCCCAGTATACAGACTTTCTCCTTGTTTTCTTCCTCTTCTTCCGTAATGAAATCTCCTATTTCCAGATTCAGATTGCCCACCAGGGCATAATTTTCTTTCACACCGGCAATGGTATAGGCTGTACTCTCTTCCAGGTTTCCTCCTTCCACATCGGCCGTCACCGAAAAAGAGATGGTGCCGTCCTCAAGTTCCGGCACATATGCCAGAATTTCTTCCAGATCCGCTTCCGAGAGAGAGACCGCTTCCTCACGCTTCCCGCTGCTTGTTCCAAATCCGGGCGGTGCACCGCCCGGGCCGCCTGCCGCTCTCCCTGCCATCCTCCCGTTCCCGCCGCCCATACCAGACAGCATACCGCCGCCCGGGCCGCCCATGCCGACGGTATCGTCCCCGGATACCGTCCTGCCTTCATAAGTAATATCAATGGCTCCCACACTCAGATTTTTGAACTGCTGCGCCACTTCCATCTGCCCGCCCTTCCCGATGGCCAGAACGAGCATAATGGTCGCGCTGCCGGCTACAATACCGATGGATGTTAAAAGAACTTTCCCTTTATTCTGGGACAGATTCAGCCAGACAAGTCTCAGGATTTCCGTCAGTCTCATTCACTCTTCCCTCTGCTTTCGATCAATACCTTCTCCCCTTCTCCCACGCCTTCCGTGATTTCCACGCTGCGCCCGTCGGTAATTCCGGTCTTCACCTCTTTTTTCACCACGTTGCCCTGTTCGTCCCGCACATTGACATAGGATACCCCGCCCTCGCTGATTACGGCCCTGACCGGCACATGGAGCACCTCTCTGCTCTCCTCAGTCATAAAGGTAACTTCCGCCGTCATGCCGCCGTACAGGCCGGATACATCTCCCTCCACCGAAATTTCCACCGGCCAGGAAGCCTGAGAGTCGGAACCGCTCACGCCTTCGCCGATATCAGAAATCACACCGGAAAACTGCCCGTCAGGATACGCGGAAAAAGAAACCTGCACGCGATCCCCCACTGCGATGGAACGCATCATTTCATCGTCTGCCTCTGTCTCTGTCACAACATCTTCATAATGATTCAGCGTAATGAGCGTCGTGCCTTTCCGCACCGTATCCCCCGCCGTCACGCCCACTTCTGTGACCACACCGCCATACAGCGAGGATACCACACCGTCAACAATATAACTGTCAAATTCCTGCAGCTTTTCGCTGGCCTCCTCATAATCTTCCCGGGCGCTTTTGAGTTCATATTCTGCCTGATCCGTGGCAATGGCATAGATTTCCGACGCATGTTGCAGATGATACATTCTTTTATCATAAGCAGTCCCCGCGTCGGCCTCGCCATTTTGATAAGCAAGCAATGCTTCATGACAGGCAGCCTGCAAAGATATGAGCTCCCACTCCTTTTCCCTGATCTGTTCCTCCAGCTCTTCCATCTGTGCCTCCTCATGATCCACAACCGTCTCTGCCAGCTCTCTTGCCTCCTCATTTTTCAGATACCAGTAGGTATCCGTCTCGCTTTCCACGGCAGCGGTAGTTTCCCGCAGGTAAAAAACAGCTTCTTCATAGTCTGCCTGTAAATTCTCCAGATCAGTGCTGTTAATAACTTCATGAGCTGTCACAGATTCAACCTCACCTGCTGTCGTGAAA